>NZ_CADEFR010000039.1 GCF_902826655.1 uncultured Methylibium sp.
GGCATGGTGTTCCAGCACTTCGAGCTGTTCCCGCACCTCAGCGTCACCGAGAACCTGACGCTCGCGCAGATCAAGGTGCTGAAGCGCAGCCCCGACGAGGCCAAGACCCGCGGGCTGAAGATGCTCGACCGCGTCGGGCTGAGCGCGCACAAGGACAAGTTCCCCGGCCAGCTCTCGGGCGGCCAGCAGCAGCGCGTGGCGATCGCCCGCGCGCTGAGCATGGACCCGATCGTGATGCTGTTCGACGAGCCGACCTCAGCGCTCGACCCCGAGATGGTCGGCGAGGTGCTCGACGTGATGGTGCAGCTGGCTCACGAGGGCATGACGATGATGTGCGTGACCCACGAGATGGGCTTCGCCCGCAAGGTCAGCCACCGCGTCATCTTCATGGACGCCGGCAAGATCGTCGAGGACTGCAGGAAGGAAGACTTCTTCGGCGCCCCCGAAGCCCGCTCGCCGCGCGCGCGGGACTTCCTGTCCAAGATCCTGCAGCACTGAGCTGCGGCTACTGCCGCGCCGGCTCGCGCGCGATGTCGGCGTTGGGCAGCGGGAGCTCGCGGCGGATCTCGGTCGCCGGGCGCTGGGGCAGTTCCTTGCGGATGAGCTGCGCGCGGTTGTTGCCGGCATAGAAGCGCGTGGCCGGGTCGTAGGCGCGCGGTGCCCAGGCGCGGAACTCCGATTCGATGCGGTCGACGGGCTTGCCCAGCGCCTGCTCCAGCAGCTGGATCGCGCGCTGCTGCGCCGGCACGTAGGTGTCGGGCACGGTGCGCTGGCGGTAGGCGTCGAAGACCTTGTGCAGCGTGCCGGTCTCCTGGAGGTACAGCGCGAACATGCGCGCGAAGGCCAGCAGGTAGGCCTGCTGCGCGTCGTCGTAGACGCGCTCGCCGAGCTTGCGGTGGATGGCCGGCTCGTCCGAGAACCACGGCGCGGTCACCAGGTCGGCGAGCCGGATCCCGCTGCCGGGGCCGGCCACCAGGTCGGCGTAGACCCGCGAGCGCCAGTTCGGCTCGCCGAAGTACAGGCCCTCGGCCGCGGTGGCGGTCTCGTAGAGGCTGGCGACGCCTTCGTCCAGCCACTGCGGGATGCCGCCGAAGGATTCGTGGACGACGGTGTGGAAGAGCTCGTGCAGCAGCGTGCCGGCGCCGGTGCCCGTCAGCATGCCGAGGATGGAGCGGTCGTTGCCGAAGGTGTAGCCGAGCGTCATCGCGTTGGCTTCCATGCCGTGCAGGCGCATCGCGGCCTGGCGCAGCGTCGGGATGTCGGGGTAGAGGTAGACCGCGACGTAGGTCGGCGGCGGCTTCAGGCGGTAGGACTCGACCAGGAAGTCGATGAAGTCGTCGAGGCGCTCGCCGATCAGCTTGAGCGAGGCGGCCGTGTGCGTCGGCGAGGCGCTGGCGATCACGGTGCGGCGCGACACGTGGTGGCGCGAGGCCGGCGCCAGCTGGCGCACCATCGCCAGCGCCCGCTCGGGCTCGCCGAGCGGGATCAGCCGGGCTTCCAGCTCGGCGGCCTTGATCGGCCTGGTGACGCGCAGCGGCGCGTTCGCCAGCAGGCCGTCGCTGCCGCCGACGGCGAACAGCTTGGGCGTGCCCTTGACGGTGGCGGTGCCGCCGGCCAGCGCGATCAGCACCGGCGGCGCCGCGCCCGGCGCCGTGCCGGCCTGCAGCTGCTGCACGCACAGGCGGCGCTCGCCGTCGAGCGTGGGGCGCGCCGCCTCGGGCATGTTGCGAAAGCGCAGCGACCAGTCGAGGATGTTGGCGCCCTGGCCCAGCCGTCCGTCGGTGCGGCACAGGCTGGTGCCGAGCCAGTAGTCGACCTCGTAGTTGCCGCGGTCGTCGGGGTCGACCAGCGGGCGCAGCGCGTCGATCGCGCCGCCCCACTGGCGCTGCTGCCAGGCGTCGCGGCCGGCGACGTAGGCCGGGTCGGTGGTCAGCTGGGCGGCGCAGGGCAGGGCGGCGACCAGCAGCGCGGCGGCGGCGAAGCGGTGGCAGGGCCAGGCGTTCATGGCGGCTCCTCTCAGCGTGTCGGGGCGAACGGCGAGGGAAAGCGCGGCACGCCGGAGGCGGCGGACTGCGGCGACGGCAGCGGCGCCGGCGGAGCCGCCAGCGGCGTGGCCGTGCCCGGCGCGGCCGGCAGCTCGACGCGCGGCGGCAGGTAGATGGCCGTGTCGCTCGACTCGACCGAACCCGGCACCGCCAGCGCCAGGCCGATGATCACCGTGCCCAGCAGCGCCAGCAGCAGGCCGGGCGCGTTGGTGTCGAGCGCCGTCTTGGCGCCCTGGGCCTCGCCCGAGAACGTGACCTTGGCGCGCAGCTGGCCCAGCACGAACACGCAGCCGGTCAGCGCCAGCAGCATGCCGGTCAGGAAGCCCATGAAGCGCGCCCACAGCCGGCCCTTGACGATGGCGATCTGCACGTTGAAGCGCTGCTGCAGGCCCATCTGCTCGAGCGTGGCGCGCACGTACCAGTCGCGATAGGCCGCGTCGGCCGGGCCGCTGGCCGGCTGGTCGGCGCGCGCGAGCGTGGCGCCGATCTCGGTGCGGTTGTACTGCAGCTCGCCCTGCAGCCGGTCGAAGAACAGGTAGGTGGTGACGCTGAAGAACACGCCGACGAACACCAGGCTCGCCAGCATGAAGGGCAGCAGGCGCTCCTGCCAGGTGATGCGCGGGGTCGACGGGGCTTGCGACACGGGGCCGGCTCCTCGAGAGGGCGATGACTCACTCTAGGCGTCGCGTCGCGCCGGCTCAATGGGCAACTTGGGGAGGACGCGCGGACCGGGTGTCACGCTGGCCGACAATGCAGGCCATGGCCGTCCCCGACACGCTGACCCTGACCCGCCCCGACGACTGGCACCTGCACCTGCGCGACGGTGCCGCGCTGGCCGCGGTGCTGCCGCACAGCGCGCGGCAGTTCCAGCGCGCGATCGTCATGCCCAACCTGCGGCCGCCGGTCACGACCGTGTCGCAGGCGCTGGCCTACCGCGAGCGCATCGTCGCCGCGCGGCCCGCCGACGGGCCCGGGTCGACGTTCGAGCCGCTGATGACGCTCTACCTCACCGACCACACCTCGCCCGACGAGATCCGCCGCGCGCGCGAGGCCGGCGTCGTCGCGCTCAAGCTCTATCCGGCCGGTGCCACCACCAACAGCGATGCCGGCGTCACCGAGCTGCGCAAGACCTACGCCGCCCTCGAGGCGATGCAGCGCGAGGGCCTGCTGCTGCTGGTGCACGGTGAAGTGACCGACCCCGACGTCGACCTGTTCGACCGCGAGGCCGTCTTCATCGACCGCCAGCTGATCCCGCTGCGCCGCGACTTCCCGGCGCTGAAGATCGTCTTCGAGCACATCACCACGCGCGAAGGCGCCGCCTATGTGCTGGGCGCCGACGGGCCGATCGGCGCGACGGTCACGCCGCAGCACCTGCTCTACAACCGCAACGCGATCTTCACCGGCGGGCTGCAGCCGCACTTCTACTGCCTGCCGGTGCTGAAGGCCGAGGTGCACCGCCAGGCGCTGGTGGCCGCAGCCACCTCGGGCAGCCCGAAGTTCTTCCTCGGCACCGACAGCGCGCCGCACGCGGCCCACCTGAAGGAGCACGCCGGCGGCCATGCCGGCTGCTACACGGCGCTGTCGGCGCTGGAGCTGTACGCCGAAGCCTTCGACGCCGCGGGCGCGCTCGACAGGTTCGAAGCCTTCGCCGCCTTCCACGGCGCCGACTTCTACGGCCTGCCACGCAACGCCGGCACGGTGACGCTGAAGCGCGAGGCCTGGACGCTGCCCGAGGCCGTGCCCTTCGGCGACGCGCAGCTCAAGCCGCTGCGCGGCGGCGAGACGCTGGCCTGGAAACTGATCGCCTGACCCGGAGCCCGCGATGGACGACGACCTGACCCGCTGCACGCTGCTGATCGACGCCGACAACGTCAACCTCGAGGTCGTGGCGCAGGTGCTGAAGCTGCTGGACGACGGCTCGCGCCGCCTGCTGCACAAGCGCGCCTACGGCAGCCTGCAGAAGGCCGGCGAATACGCCGCGCTGTGCGAGCAGCACGCGATCCGCTTCATGCCGACCACCTATGCCGGCACCAACGGCACCGACATCGCGCTGGCCATCGACGCGATCGAGCTCGCGATCCACGAGCCCGGCGACGAGTTCGCGCTCGTCACGTCCGACTGCGATTTCCTGCCGCTGGCCGCGCGCCTGCGCGAGCTGGGACTGCACGTGCTGGGCTTCGGCCAGGAGGGCAAGTCGGCGCGCAACCTGCAGCAGGACTACCTGCGCGTCTACGACGAGTTCCGCGTGATCGCCGGCGCCGCGCCCAAGGCGCGCCCCGCGGCCCGCAAGGCGAGCCGCGCGGCCCCCGAGCCCGCGACGTCGACGGTCGCCATGCTGCACCCGCCGGTCCAGGAGGAAGTGCGCCGCATCCTCGAGGCCGTGCCCGAGCTGCTGGAAGGCAAGAAGGTCGAGCTCGGCAATGCCGCCAAGGCGCTGCGCGCCGCCAAGCTGCTGGCCAAGAACGCGGCCTCGACCAAGCTCTTCAGCAAGTACCCGGACCAGTTCGAGCTGTCGCCGGCGAAGCAGCCGAACAAGGTGCTGTACCGGGTGCGGTGAGCCAAGCGGCCGTTCGGGATGGGCTGCTGCCGTTCGGACTGAGCTCGTCGAAGCCCTGAGCAGGCTGCCGAGGACGCCGGGCGACCGGCTCCGTTCATGTCCCCCGACGCTTGCTGAACGCTCGCGTCTCCTCCTTTACTTCACTCCGCCGGTCACCCGACGCCCTCGTCAGCAAGCATCGCCACCGCATGCACCTGTCGTTTCCGGAGCGTCGGGGTGGGCCGCTGTGTGGAGTGAAGTAAAGGGGGAGGTCTTGGCCGAAGGCCAAGGCCGGAGGACATGAACGCAACACAGCGGCCCGCCCCGACGCTCACGCGCCACGAGCGGTACGCCAGCGGCGTTCACTCCACCGGCAGGAACCCCTCGATCGACAGGTAGCGCTCGCCGGTGTCGTAGTTGAAGCCCAGCACGCGCGCGCCGGCCGGCAGCTCGGGCAGCTTCTGCGCGATGGCGGCGAGCGTGGCGCCCGAGGAGATGCCGATCAGCAGGCCTTCCTCGCGCGCCGAGCGGCGGGCCATCTCGCGCGCGGCCTCGGCCTCGACCTGGATCGTGCCGTCGAGCAGGTCGGTCTGGAGGTTGGCGGGGATGAAGCCCGCGCCGATGCCCTGGATCGGGTGCGGCGAAGGCTGGCCGCCGCTGATGACCGGCGACGCGCTCGGCTCGACCGCGTAGACCTTCAGCCCCGGCCACTTCGCCTTGAGGACCTGCGCGCAGCCGGTGATGTGGCCGCCGGTGCCCACGCCGGTGATCAGCGCGTCCAGGCCCTCGGGGAAGTCGGCCACGATCTCCGCGGCGGTGGTGCGCACGTGCACCTCGATGTTGGCCGGGTTGTCGAACTGGCCCGGCATCCACGAGCCCGGCGTCGCGGCGATCAGCTCCTGCGCCTTGGCGATCGAGCCCTTCATGCCCTTCTCGCGCGGCGTCAGCACGAAGCTCGCGCCGTAGGCCAGCATCAGTCGACGGCGCTCGATGCTCATGCTGTCGGGCATCACCAGCACCAGCTGGTAGCCCTTGACCGCGGCCACCATCGCCAGGCCGACGCCGGTGTTGCCCGAAGTCGGCTCGATGATCGTGCCGCCGGGCTTGAGGCGGCCGTCGCGCTCGGCGGCCTCGACCATCGACAGGGCGATGCGGTCCTTGATCGACCCGCCCGGGTTGCTGCGCTCGGACTTGATCCACACCGCAGCCGTCGGGCCGAACAGGCGCTGCACGCGGATGTGCGGCGTGCCGCCGATGGTGTCGAGGACGGTGTTGGCTTTCATCGCGGGGTCCCGGGGTTCGTGGAGGGCGACTGATAATGCCACCGTGAAGCGGACCAGACCGCCGCTGGCACGAGGACCGAAAGGTCGTGCTGGAGGAAGGTCCGGACTGCACAGGGCAGCGCAGCAGCTAACGACTGTCCACCGCGAGGTGAGGATCAGAGCAACAGAGACGAGTCGGGGCGGCAACGCCCCGGGTGAAACGGGCAATCTCTGCGCGCAGCAACACCAAATAGGCACACGTTGATCCGGCCCGGGGAGTGTGCGGGTAGGTGGCACCGAGCCGTTCCCGCGAGGGGCGGCCCAGAGGAATGGCGGTCACGTGCGGGACGGCGCAAGCCGCACCGCGCGCACAGAATCCGGCCTATCGGTCCGCTTCACATTTTTGTGCTTCCCGGCACCTGGCCACGAGCCGGGGCGCCCTGTCTTTCCAGGATTCGATGAACCCCGACGCCCACACCCTCTGGCGTGCCCCGATGTGGGCCCTGTCCGTGCTGCTCGCCTGCCTGGGCATGCTCGGCCCGTTCGCCATCGACACCTACCTGCCGGCCTTCAGCGGCATCGCCGCGTCGATCGGCGCGACGCCGGTCGAGATGCAGCAGACGCTGTCGGTCTACCTGATCGGCTTCGCGGTGATGAGCCTGTTCCACGGCGCGCTGTCCGACAGCTTCGGGCGCCGGCCGGTGGTGCTGTGGGGCGTGGCGGTGTTCACCGTGGCCTCGGTGGGCTGCGCGCTGGCGCAGACCATCGGCCAGCTCGTCTTCTTCCGCCTGCTGCAGGGGCTGTCGACCGGCGCCGGCATCGTCGTCTCGCGCGCGGTGATCCGCGACATGTTCGCGCCGGCCGACGCGCAGCGCGTGATGTCGCAGGTGACGCTGTTCTTCGGCATCGCGCCGGCCATCGCGCCGATCATCGGCGGCTTCCTGTACGTGCACGCCGACTGGCACTCGATCTTCTGGCTGCTGGCGGCGATCGGCGTGGCGCTGTGGATCGCCAACTACAAGCTGCTGCCCGAGACCCTGCACGCCGACATGCGCCAGCCCTTCAATGCACGCAACCTGCTGATCGGCTACCGGCAGATGGGCTCGAGCGCGCGCTTCATGACGCTGGTGCTGGCCAGCGGCATCCCCTTCAACGGCATGTTCCTCTACGTGCTGTCGGCGCCGGTGTTCGCCGGCGAGCACCTGGGCCTGGCGCCGCAGCAGTTCTTCTGGCTCTTCCTGTGCACCATCGGCGGCATCATGGGCGGCGCGTGGTGGAGCGGGCGGCTCGCCGGCAGGCTGCCGCCGATGCGGCAGATCCGCCGCGGCTTCCGCATCATGCTCGCGGTGTCGCTGGTCAACGTCGCGGCCAACGCGATCTGGCCGGCGCAGGCCTGGTGGGCGCTGCCGCTGATCGGCCTGTTCTCGCTGGGCTGGGCGCTGATGGTCCCGGTGGTCACGCTGATGGTGCTGGACCTGGTGCCCGAGCGGCGCGGCATGGCCTCGTCCTTCCAGTCGTCGATCGCGGCCGCGGCCAACGCGCTGGTCGCGGGCCTGCTGGCGCCGCTGGTGATGCACTCGACGCTGGCGCTGGCCGTCGCCTCGCTGGGCCTGATGGCCATCGGCCTGGTGGCCTGGCTGTGGGTGAAGCCGCGGCTGCAAGCGAGCGCGGCGGCCTGAGCCGCCGCGTTCGCTAGCGAGTACCAAGACTCAGAACGACTGCCAGTCGTCGCCGGCGCTGGCCGTGGCCGCGGCCACCGGCGCCACGGCCAGCGGTGCGGCGGGCGCGCTGCTCACCGGCTTCTTCGCCGGTGTCGAGGCCGCAGCGGGCTTTCTCGCGACGGCCACCGGCCGCGCGGCCGCGGGCCTGGCGGCCGGGGCCGGCAGCGCCGGCGTCGCGCGGGCGACGCTGCCGATGTTGAACACCGACACCGTCTCGGCCAGGCGCGCCGCCTGGTGCTTCATGCTGTCGGCGGCCGCGGCCGATTCCTCGACCAGTGCCGCGTTCTGCTGCGTCACCTGGTCGAGCTGCGCGACCGCGTCGCCGACCTGCTCGATGCCCTTGGACTGCTCGACGCTGGCCGAGCTGATCTCGCCGACCAGGTCGGTGACGCGCTTCACCTGCGCGACGATGTCGTCCATCGTCTTGCCGGCCTCGGCGACCAGCTTCGCGCCGCCGTCGACCTTCTCGACGCTGGCGCCGATCAGCGACTTGATCTCCTTGGCGGCCTGCGCGCTGCGCTGGGCCAGCGTGCGGACCTCGCCGGCCACGACCGCGAAGCCGCGGCCCTGCTCGCCGGCGCGCGCCGCTTCCACCGCGGCGTTCAGCGCCAGGATGTTGGTCTGGAAGGCGATGCCGTCGATCACGCTGATGATGTCGGCGATCTTGTTCGAGCTGTCGGTGATGTCGTCCATCGTCGTCACCACCTGGGCCACGACGCTGCCGCCGCGCGCGGCGACTTCCGACGCGCTGGCCGCCAGCTGCGAGGCGGCGCGCGCGTTGTCGGCGTTCTGCCGGACGGTCGAGGTCAGCTCTTCCATCGAGGCCGCGGTCTGCTGCAGGTTGGACGCCTGCTCCTCGGTGCGCTGGCTCAGGTCCAGGTTGCCGGTCGCGATCTGCGACGAGGCGGTGCTCACCGACTCGACGCCGCCGCGCACCTCGGCCACGACGGCGCGCAGGCGCTCGACCATCTGCACCAGCGCGCGCACGAGCTGCGCGACCTCGTCCTTGCCCTTCGCGCTGAGCGACCGCGTCAGGTCGCCGGCGGCCACCGCCTCGGCCAGGCCCACGGCCTCGCGCAGCGGGTTGGCGATGGCGCGGGCGATCAGCCAGCCCAGCACGACCGCGACCGCCAGGCCGATGATCACCACGGCCACCACCAGCAGGCGGCCGTTGGCGTAGATCGTCGCGGCGTGCGCGGCATCGGTGCGCGCGCCTTCGTCGTTGAACTTGGCCAGCGCCTTGATCGAGTCCAGCGCCTTGTCGAAGCGCCGCGTGCCCTCGTTCATCAGCGTGCCGCGGGCGTCCTCGACCATGCCGATCTTCATCATGTCGATCACCGCGACCGAGTTGTCGAGGTAGGCCTTCCAGTCCTCCATCGCCGTCTCGTAGAGCTTGCGCTCCTCGGGCCCGTCGATGAACTCGGCGTAGGACTTGCGCGCGGCCTCGAAGTCGGCCTTGCTGGCGTCCAGCCGTTCGGCGGCCTTGGCGACCTCGTCGGGCTTGGTCAGCACGAGGCGGTATTCGCGGGTGCGCAGGCGGGTGGCGGTCTCGGCCATGCGCAGGCTGTCGCGCACGCCGGAGAGGCGGAAGGTGACGATGGACTCGGTCTCGGCATTCACGCGCGAGAGCTGCAGCACCGAGAAGGCGCCCAGCAAGGTCATCAGGGTCAGCACGCAGCCGAAGGCAAAAGCCAACTTGCCGCGCACGGTCAGGCGGTCGAGAAAGTTCATGAATCCCCCATTCGCGACCGCCCGGAGCGGCGATCGCACAGCCTCGTTTATCGGTCGATCCGGCCCGGGCCGAAGGTCGGAGAACCGTGCCAAACTGGCCGCTTCTCGGCCCGATGTGTACAAGTAAGCAAAGTGCCTGACACGCGCGCGACACCCCGCAAGGCCCGCAGATCGACGCGGGCGACGCCGGCGGTGGCCCGCCCGGCGCGCGTGCGCCCCGGCAACGCCGACGACCAGGCCCGGCTGCGCACCGCGATCCTCGACGCCGCCTTCGCGATCTACCAGCAGGGCGGCCTGCCGGCGCTGACGATGCGCGCAGTCGCCGCCGGGGTCGGGCTGTCGGCGATGGCGCTGTACCGGCACTACGCCGACAAGGCCGCGCTGCTGCGCGCGATGTGGGAGGCGGTGCTGGTCGAGGCGCGCAGCGAGGTGCTGGCCGCGATCGCGGCACCCGACACGGCACGCGGACACCTGCGCACCAGCACCGACGCGTCGCTGCGCTACTGGGAGCGCCATCCCGACCACTTCCGCCTGGTCTTCATGACCGAGCAGACGATGGCCGCCGACCGCGACGCCGGCCTCACGCAGGCCGAGGCCTACCGCCAGGTCGTCGACCTGTCGGCGCCGCTGATCGAGGCCTTTGCCGCCGAGACCGGCGGCGACCCCGGCCGCGTGCTGCTGGCCCGCGACCTGCGCCTGGCGCTGATGGTGGGTTACCTGCACGCGCGCGTCGTGAACCGGCGCTTTCCGTGGACCGACCTCGATGCGCTGCGGGCGGCGGCGGTCGACGCGATCGAGGCGGGGGTCGCGCAGTGCCTGCGCGCGACCCGATGACGCATCGGCGGTGGGGGGCGGCGCTGCTGGCGTTTGCCGCGATGGTGGCGGTCGTGCTGGTGGCATGGCGCTTCGACAGCGGCGCGCCGCCCGACCCGGCCGCCGCTGCTGCGCCCGTGCCCGCCGACGTGCCGACGTGGCTCAGCCTGCCCCGCACCAGCCTCGAGGTGGCCGAGGGTGCGCCGGCCGTCCCGGCCACGGTCCCGCCGACGGCGCCGGGCTGCGAGTCGCTGCCCGACGCCGACCTGCCGGCCGCGCTGCCGGCGCGCGGCGCGCAGCTGATCGATCGCTCAGCCGTCGCGCGCGGTGACCTGCTGCTGCGCCTGGCGGCACAGCCCGAGGAGCGCGTGCGCGCCGCCGGCCTGGTGCTGCAGGCCCGCTTCGCCGTGATGGAGCAGCAGAACGAGCCGGTCGCGGCGTGCGCCTCGCCGCCCTGCTGGCTGCCCGAGCCGGCGGCCCAGCGCACGGCGCGCGAGGCGCTGGCGCGGCTGGCCAGCGGCTCGCACGACCCGGTCGTGCACGCGCTGGCGGTCGAGACCTGCCGCGAGGCGGCGAACTGGCCCGCGGCCCGCGGCGGTCCGCGGCGCGACGAGACCTGCGGGCTGGTCAGTGCCGAGCAATGGGCCCGGCTCGACGCCGACAACGCCTATCCCTGGCTGTTCGTCGCCGAGGCGGCCCGGCAGCGCCGCGACACGGCCGCGCACGGCGAGGCGATGCACCGCATCGCGAACGCGCGCGCCAGCGACGCCGGCTACGGCCGGGTCCACGCGATCGTCGCGCCCTACCTGCCCGACGACCTGCCGCCGCTGGCGCAGATGGGACTGGACGGCAGCGTGCTGGGCGTCACCGCGAGCCAGCCGCTCGCGCCATACCAGGCGGCGCTGGGCGACTGCAAGGACGACGGCCTGCGCGACGTGAACCGGCGCCAGACCTGCGAGGGCATCGCGCGGCTGCTGACCGAGCGCGCCGGCAGCTTGCTGGAGCTGGGCCTGGGGCTCGGCCTGGCGCGGCGGCTGGAATGGCCGCCCGACCGCATCGACGCGCTGACGCGCGAGCGCGATGCCTATCAGCAGGCGGCCGCCGAGGCGATGAAGTCGACCGCCGGCAGCTCGCTGTGCGGTATGACGCGGCGGCTCGCGTCGCAGGTCGAGGGCATCGGTCGCGAGGGCGAGCTGGCGTGGATGCGGCGCTGGGTGGCGCAGTCGGGGCTCACGGTCGACGAGCTGGCCGCGCGGCGGCGGGCGGACAACGAGCCTGCCGACCCCGCGGCGAGCGCCGCCTCGAAGTGACGGCGTGCCCGCGCTAAGCTCGCCGCATGCGCTTCGAACACCTGCTCCAGGTCACCGATCCCGGCAACCCGGTGGTGCCGGCCATGAGCCGCGACGAGCTGTGGCGCGGCCTGCTGCTGCGCGTCGAGTCGCCGCAGGAGTTTCCGCTCGGCCCCGACCGTTGCGAGTCGCAGCCCGGCCGCGATGCCGACGAGCGCCGGCGCAGCATCCACTTCGGCGCGCTGCGCTTCGACGACACGGTGCGGCTCGAGCCGCAGCGGCGCATCGACTTCGATCCCGATCCGCACGAGGGCGCGATGCCGGTGCGGCTGTCGATCACGATCGAGGAACCGTCGCCCGGCGCGCTGTTCCTGCGCTTCGTCTACAGCGCCGACGACGATCCCGCCGCGGCGGCCGACCGCGCGCTGCAGGGCTATCGCGAACAGGCCTGGCTGGAGCTCGACCGCGACATGCTGCGCGCCTTGCGGGCCTGGCAGCAGGAAGGCCGGCTCTGAGCGGCCGGCGCCGTCAGGACAGGGCCGGCAGGGATTCGGACGCCAGCAGGTCCAGCAGCCGCGGCACCAGCGTCAGCAGGTCCAGGGGCTTGGTCCAGTAGTCGTCGAAGCCGGCGGCGCGGGCGGCGGCGATCTGTTCCGGCAGCGCGTCGGCCGACAGCGCGATGCAGCGCAGCCGCTCGGTGTCCGGGTCGCGTCGCAGCGCGCGCACGACCTGGTCGCCGGTCAGGCGCGGGATGTTGATGTCGACCAGCAGCAGGTCGGGCCGCAGGCGGCGCGCCAGCTGCAGGCCCTGCTCGCCGTCGGTCGCGATCACCACCTGCCATTGCGGGATGTGGCGCAGCGCCTCGGTCACCAGCAGCGCGTTGACGGGCTCGTCCTCGATGTAGACGATGGTGGCCGGCGGCACGTCGACGCGGGGCAGCGGCAGCAGGCTGCCGAAGTCGCTCAGTTCGCCCGGGATCGTCAGCCCGCCCAGGCGGGTCTGGCCGGCCGACGCCGCGCCGGCGCGTGCCAGCACGATGGCAAAGGTCGAGCCGCGACCCGGCGTGCTGCGCACGACGAGCTCGCCGCCCATCGCCTCGACCAGGTTCTTGGCGATCACGAGGCCGAGGCCGCTGCCTTCGACGCCGGCGTTCTCGGCGCCCAGGCGGTTGAAGGGCTGGAACAGCTGGCCCAGCTGGCGGTCGTTCAGTCCGGCGCCTTCGTCGGTGACCGAGATCTCGACCTGCGCGGCGCGCGTGCGCACGCCCACGGTCAGGCGGCCGCCGGGCCGGTTGTACTTGACGCCGTTGGACAGCAGGTTCACCAGCACCTGCTCGAGCGCGCGCGAGTCGGCGATGACGCGCAAGCGGTCGCCGGGGTCGGCGCGCACCAGCTCGACCGCCATCTTCTGCGCCAGCGGCTCGACCATCGAGGTGCAGGCGTCCAGCGTGGCGTCGAGGCTGACGCTGCCGAGGTTCATCGGCCGCGAGCCCTGCTCGAAGCGCGTCAGGTCGAGCACGTCGTTGATCAGGTCCAGCAGGTGCAGGCCGGCATGGTGCACCTGCTCGAGGCGCGCGTGCTGCACCGGGTCCGGCGGGCGCTGGGCGTCCAGCTGCAGCAGCTGGGTGAAGCCGAGGACGGCGTTGAGCGGCGTGCGCAGCTCGTGGCTCACGCGCGAGAGGAACACGCTCTTCTCGCGGCTGGACTGTTCGGCCGCGAGCTTCTCGCGCCGCAGCTGCTCGAGCTGCAGGCTCTCGCTGACGTCGCGGCAGGACCCGACCCAGCGCGGCGCGTGGCTGAGCCGCTGCATCGCGATCTCCAGGTGGCGCATCGCGCCGCCGCGCGACTGGGCGAGGGCGGCGGTCAGGGTCAGGGTCGCGCCGTCGCGGGCCGGCGCGCCGATGGCGGCACGCAGCCGCTCGCGGTCGCCGATCTCGAAGCTCTCCAGCCACATCTCGAGCGACAGCTCGCCGCCGGCGACATGGCGCTCGTGCTGGCGCATCGCCCGGTCGTCCAGCGACACGCAGGAGCGCGACGGGTCGATCTCGATCAGGCCCAGCTGGGCCGCCTCGACGGCGAGCTGGCAGCGCTGATGCATCTGGTCGGCCTCGAGCCTCAGGGCGCGGCTGGCGAGCCAGTGCTCGACCGCGCGCGCCAGGCCGGCCAGCAAGTCGCGCTGCGTGGCGTCGAGCCGGCGCGGCGCGCGGTCGATCACGCACAGCGTGCCGAGCTTGTGGCCGTCGAGTGCCAGCGGCTCGCCGGCGTAGAACACGATGTTCGGGTCGCCGAGCACCAGGGGGTTGTCGCTGAAGCGCGGATCGCGCCGGGCGTCGGCCACTTCGAACAGGCCGTCGCCGAGGATCGCGTGGGCGCAGAAGGCGAGGTCGCGCGGCGTCTCGGTCGCGTCGAGCCCGTGGCGGGCCTTGAACCATTGCCGGTCGCTGTCGACCAGGCTCACCAGCGCAACGGGGCAGCCGCTGATCGCGCTGGCGCAACGGACCAGTCCGTCCAGCACCGGATCGCGTTGCGTGTCCAGCACCTGCAGGCTGTGCAGGCGGGCCAGTCGCGCGGCTTCATCGTCGGGCAGGGCAGGCTTCATGGTCCGCGAAGTGAAAGGTGTGGACCGCGGCACCGCCGGAGCAGGGGGGTCGGAATGCCCCGAACGGAGCCAGCGAATCCACGGACCGAAGAGTAGGTCCGGCCCGGCGGCGGGTCTGTCGGGAACTCTCGATGGCTCCCGTGGGGAGCCTTCATCACGGCCTGTCGGTCGGCCGCGGTGGGGCTGTCAGCGTTCCTGGGGATCGATCAGGCCGCTGCGCACCGCAAACCGCAGCAGCGCCGCGAGGTCGGGCACGCCCAGCTTGTGCATCAGGCGGCTGCGGTAGGTGTCGACCGTCTTCGGCGACAAGTGCAGCTGCTCGCCGATCGCGGCGCTGGACGCGCCGCGCACCACCATCGCGATGATCTGCCGCTCGCGCGGCGACAGCGAGACCAGCGGATCGCCGCCCGGCGCCCCGCTGAGGGCCTGGATCGCAAGCTCGGCGACCTCGCTGCCGAGGTGGCGCCGGCCTTGCGAGACGCTGTCGATCGCCTGCAGCAGCTCGGCCGACGGCGAGCCCTTGAGCACGTAGCCGGCCGCGCCCAGGCGCAGCGCCTCGGCGACGTGGTGCGGCTGGGCCGACATCGTCAGCACGATGGCGCGGGTCGGCAGTTCGCGCCGGTGCAGTTCGGTCAGCAGCTCGAAGCCGGAGCGGTCGCCCAGGCTCAGGTCGAGCAGCAGCACGCCCGGCAGCAGGCGCTGCAGCTCGCCGAGCGCAGTGCCCGGGTGGTCGGACTCGCCGACCACGCGATGGCCCGCCGCCTCGAGCACCGCGCGCAGGCCTTCGCGCAGGATGCGGTGGTCGTCGACCAGGTAGATGTCGCTCATTGTTCTGTCTCGCCGTGAATCACGCGGCCTCCCACTGGAGCGTCACGCGCGTGCCCTGGCCGATGCCGGCCGACTCGATGCTAAGCCGGGCGCCGATGGCCAGCGCGCGCTCGCGCATGCCGACCACGCCCAGGTGGCCAGGTGCACCGTCCGCCAGGCCGTCGGACAGGCCGCAGCCGTCGTCGTCGGTCTCGACCACCAGGCGGTCCGCGTCGCCCTCGACGGCCACGCGAACCATGACCGGCCGCGCATGCGCGACGGCGTTGTTGATCGCCTCCCGGGCCACCATGAAGGCCGCGTACTCGACGTCGGCCGGCCAGCGCTGCGCGGCCACGCCGGGCGGCACGTCCAGCAGCAGATCGACGTCCGGCAGGTCCCTGCGGCGCTGGCTGAGCTCGTTGTCGAGCGCGGCCGCCAGGCCCTGTTCGTCCAGCAGCGGCGGGCGCAGTTCGATCAGCACCTGGCGGACCTCGCTCATCGCATCGTCGGCCAGGCCGGCGAGCCGCGGCGTCAGCGCACCGCGCCGCGCCTCGCCGCCGGGCGCGGCCAGCGCATCGATGCTCAGTCGCATCGCCGCCAGCGTCTGGCCGAGGCGGTCGTGCAGCGCCTGCGCGATGCGCCGCGTGGTCAGCTTCTCCTGCTCCATCAGCGCGCTCAGCGCCGCCTGCGAGCGCAGCAGCGCCCGCTCGACCGAGGTGTCGCGCACCTGGGCCAGCAGCCCGAGCGGCCGGCCCTGGGCATCGCGGACCTCGGTGAGGCGCCATTCGCCGTGCACCACGTGGCCGTCGCGGTGCGTGGTCTCGGCGTCGAAGCTCAGCGGCGCGTCGGTGTCGCCTTCCGGCGTCGTGGGTGCGTCGTGCCGGGCCGCGAGCGTCTCGGAGTGCAGCACGTCGGTGATGCGCTGGCCCATCACCATCGTCCCCGACCAGCCGAACAGGCGCTCGGCGCTGCGGTTCCAGTAGAGGATGCGGCCCCCGGCATCGGTCAGGTAGACGGCGGCCGGCAGGTGGTCCATCACGCTGCGCAGGCGCTGCGCGTCGTGCAGCAGCCGTGCGAACAGCGCGTCGCCGTCGCGGGCGGCAGCGCCGGGCGGCGGCGCGCCGCGCAGCTGCTCGGACAAGGCGTCGAGCTGGGCGGTCAGCGAGCCCGCACCGTCGGCCGGTTGCTCCGCGAAGCGCCGGGCGGCGGCGTCCAGCAGGCCGGCATAGGGGCGCGACAGCCGCTGCGACAGCAGGTAGCCGAGCGCCGCGAACACGGCGCCGAGCAGCAGCCCGCCGATCAGCGCGCTGCGCTTGAGCGCGGTCACCGGCCGCCGCACCAGGTCGAGTTCCTGGAAGGCGATCAGCGTCCAGCCGAAGGTCTGCGCCCCGCGCGGCGGCAAGGTCAGCGCGGCCGCCACCACCGGCCGGTCGCCCTGCGCGAAGCCCAGGTGCAGCGGCCGGGTCGCGTCGCGGCTGCCCGGCAGCTCGGCCTCGAGCGCGGCGCGCAGCAGCCGCAGGTCGTCGTCGGGCAGGCTGCCGACCAGCGGCACGCCGGCGGACGACAGCAGCAGCGTCTGCAGCGGGGCGTCGGACTCGGCGCGCGAGACGATCTCGTCGCGCAGGTCGATGAACCACTGCCAGCTCATGTGCACCGTGAGCACGGCGCGCAGCCCGCCGTCGGCATCGTGCAGCGGCAGTGCGATGTCGAGCAGCTCGGCGTTGCTGCCCGGCGGCACCTTCAGCAGCGCGGCCAGCGCCACGGCCGGGTGCACGTCACCGACGAAGAGATGCTGGCGCCCCTGCTGGTACACCGGACGGTGCGCGATCGACTTGCCTTCGAGCAGCCCGCCGGTCGCGGCCTGCACCATGCCCTGGGCATCGGTCAGACCGAGCCAGGCATAGCCCGGCGTGCGGGCCTTGCGCGCCTCGAGCGCGGCGCGCCAGGTGTCGGGCGTGGCGGTCGGCGCGAGGTCGCTGCTGCGGGCCAGCAGTTCCACCTCGGCGACACGGCGGTCGACGGCGCGGGCCATCAGGTCGGTCAGCTGGCTCGCGACCTGGCGCACGCGCTGTTCGGCGCGCGCCTCGAGGTGATCGCCGAGCAGCCAGTCCGACAGCGCCAGCACCATCGTGACGACCAGCAGGGCGGTGGCCGCCGGCACGAGCGCCAGCTTCCAGTGCAGGGGGAGCGTCGAGAACTTCACGCGATGGATGGGGCCCGGCTGGCAGGCCCCAGTGTATGCAGGGCGTGGCCGCGGGCGGTAGCGGAGCCGATGCCTCGATCCGGGCGATTGCGTGGCAAACACCCCGCATTTCGACGCCACGGCCCGCCAGCCTTGTGGTTCAATTTTGCCCAAGGGGTCTGTATCGGAACGTGGCGCATCGTCGTCGGTCGTTCCGCCCATGAAGGAGCGGCTCATGGCCGACCATCGACAGACCCCGGCCGGCCCCGCCCACGCGCAGCGCCGCCTCCCGAACCCCCTGCTTCGCCCCCTGGCCATCGGCCTGCTGCTGGCCGTCGCCGCCCTGCTGATGCCGGGCAGCGCCCGCGCGCAGACCGCGACCGGCAGCTTCAACGTCACCGCCACCGTCGGCTCGACCTGCTCGGTCTCGGCCGGCAACGTGGCCTTCGGCACCTACACCGCCAGCCAGCTCGACGCCAGCGGCGCGGTCAGCGTGACCTGCACCAACGGCACCTCGTATGCCGTCGGCCTGAACGCCGGCACCGGCACCGCGGCCACCGTGGCGACGCGGCGCATGACCGGCCCGGCCAGCCAGACGCTGATCTATTCGCTGTACCAGGACTCGCTGCGCACCACGCCCTGGGGCAACACGGTCGGCATCGACACCGTGGCCGGCACCGGCAGCGGCGCGACCCAGACCCTCAACGTCTACGGCCGCGTGCCGGCGGCGCAGCTGACGGTCGGGGCGGGCAGCTACACCGACACGATCACGGTCACCGTGAGCTACTGAGGCACGCCGCGATGAAGCCCCTGCATGCGATCGCGGTCTCATTGTCGTTCGCCGCATGGCTGGCCGGCCCGCCGGCCGCGGCGGCGACGCTCGACGTCGCGCCGGTCAGCCACGAGCTGACGGCCGCGCGGCCGGCGCTCGGCATGACGGTGACCAACCGCGGCGACGCACCCGTCACGCTGCAGGTGCGGGGCTTCGCGTGGGACCAGGACAGCGGCGAGGACCGGCTGACGCCGGCCGCCGAGGTGATCGTCTCGCCGCCGATCTTCAGCATCGCGCCGGGGCAGAGCCAGGTGCTGCGCGCGCTGGTGCAGGGCCCGGGGCCCGAGCGCGAGCGCAGCTACCGCCTGCTGATCGACGAACTGCCGGCGGAGGGCGAACGCTCGGCCGTGCGCATGGCGCTGCGGCTGTCGGTGCCGGTGTTCGTCAAGCCGGCCGCCGAGCCGCAGCCCGCAAGACTGGACTGGGCGCTCGCCGCCGACGGCCGCAGCATCCGCGTCGCCAATGCCGGCGGCTCGCGCCAGCGCGTGCACCGGCTCGAGCTGCTGCGCGCCGACGGCCAGCGCCTCGCCGCGAGTTCCAGCGGGCCCTACGTGCTGGCCGGCGCGCAGCGGCGCTGGACGCTGGACGAGGACGTGCGGAGCCTGAAGCCGGGCGAGACGCTGCGGGTGTCGGCCCTGACCGACGCCGGCCGCATCGAGGTGCCCCTTGTGGTGGCGCCGTGAGCGGCTGCTGTCGCTGTCGTTCGCGGCCGCACTGAGCGCGTCGCTGCCGGCGCGCGCCGACGACGTCGTCGCCCTGCTGGAACTGCGGATCAACGGCCGCGCCACCGAGCGCGTGGAGCGCTTCGTGCTGCGCGACGGCGTGCCGCACGCGACGCGCGCCGAGTGGCAGGCCTGGCTGGGCCGGCCGATCGCCGCGCCGTCGCCGACGGCCCCGATCGACGAGGGCGAGTCGCTCAGCGTGCGGCGCCTGCCGGGCGTCGGCGCGCAGCTCGACCTGGCGCGCCAGGTCCTGGACATCGAACTGCCGCCGGATCCGTCGGCGCTGACGCTGATCGGCCGTCCGGTCGCCGCGGCCCCCGAGGCCACCGGCGCGCTGGCCGCGTTGCTGAACTACGACCTGAGCGCGCTGCGTGCCGGCGGGCGCGGCTACTCGGCGGGCCTGCTGGAGGCGCGCCTCGTCGCACCGCAGGGCGTGCTCGAGCACGTGCTGCTGGCCAACGACGCGAGCGCGCCGCACGTGCAGCGCCTGCAGACGACCTTCACCCACTCCGACCCGGCGCGGCTGCGCCGCGTGCGCGCCGGCGACCTGGTCAACGGCGGCCTCGGCTGGACGCGTCCGGTGCGCCTGCTCGGCGTGCAGGCGGTCACCGACTTCGCGCTGCGGCCCGGCATGGTGACCGCGCCGACGCCGCAGCTCGGCGGGCAGGCCGCGGTGCCCTCGACGGTGGACGTGCTGGTCAACGGCGTGCGCCAGTTGTCGCAACCGGTCGAGCCGGGACGCTTCGAGGTGCGGCAGATGCCGGTGGTGTCGGGCCTGGCCGAGGTCGCGGTGGTGGTGCGCGACGCGCTGGGCCGCGAGACGGTGCAGACGCTGGCCTTCTACACCTCCAACCGCCAGCTCGCGGCCGGCCTCACGGCCTATGCCTTCGAGCTGGGTCGCGTGCGCCGCGGCTATGCGGGCAGCGCGAACCGCTACGAGGATCCGGCGGCGTCGGGGACCTGGCGGCACGGGCTGAGCGACGCGCTGACGCTCGAGGCGCACGGCGAGGCGACGCGCGGCACGGCCGTCGGCGGCGGCAGCGCGATGTGGAGCGTCGACGGCATCGGCCTGCTGAGCGTCGCGCTGGCGACCAGCGCCGGCGGCGGTCGCCACGGCCAGCTCGCGAGCCTGGGCGCCGAGCGCCAGACGCGGCGCTTCAGCATCAGCCTGTCGCACACGCGAGCGAGCGAGGGCTACCGCGACGTCGCCACGGCCAGTGGCGACCCGGCACTGCTGCGCAGCACGCAGTTCGGCGCGGGCGTCGATCTCGGCCGTGCCGGCCGCTTCGGCGTCGCGGCCATCGACCGGCGGCAGGGGCCGTCGGCCGGCGGCTTCGGGGCGCTGCACACGCGCCTGGTGTCGGCCACCTGGACGCGGCCGCTGGCCTTCGGCGCGCAGGCGCTGGTCAGCGGCTATCGCGACCTCGGCACGGGCGGGGGTTCGGGCGTCGCGCTCAGCCTGTCCGTGCCCTTCGGTCATGCGGGCAGCGCGGCGACGACGATCGCGCACGACCGCAACGGCACGCTGGCCTCGCTGTATGCCGGCGAGGCCGCGGCGGCGACCGGCGACGTCGGCTGGCGCGTGCAGTCCGATCACGCGCTGTCCGGCCAGGCGCCGGCCCGGCAGCTCGCGCAGGTCGATGTCCTGACGGACCGTGCGCGCGCCAGCGTCGAGCTCGAGCGCGGCGGCGGCCCGCACGCCGTGCGCGTCGGCCTGCAGGGCGCGCTGCTGGCCTTCGACGGCGGCGTCCACGCGGCGCGCCGGGTCAACGACAGCGTCGCCGTGGTCGACGTCGACGGCCAGGCCGGCGTGGCCGTGTATCACCAGAACCGCTACGTCGGCCGCACCGACGAGCGCGGCCAGATCGTCGTGCCCGACCTGCTGTCCTTCCAGCCCAATCGCGTCGCCATCGATCCGCTGGACCTGCCGCTCGACATCGACCCGGGCCAGCTGATGCGCGAGCTGCAGCCCGGCGACCGCAGCCTGGTGCCGCTGCGCTTTCGCTTCGAGCGCGCGCGCGCGGCGCTGCTCGAGCTGCGCGACGCGGCCGGCCAGCCGCTGCCGGTCGGCGCGCGGGCCGTGCTCGAGGGCAGCGACGTCGCCTCCTTCGTCGTCGGTCACGACGGACTGGCCTACGTGCGCGGCCTGAGCGCCGACAACCGCGTGCGCGTGGCCTGGGGCCGCGACGCGGCCTGCACCGTGCGCTTCGGCCTGGAGCGCCTGGATGCGCGCACCGGTCGCATCGGGCCGCTGTCATGCGAATGACGCCTCGCTTCGCGCGCGCCGTCGCGATGCTGGCGCTGGGCGTGCTGGCGTCATCGGCCCAGGCCAGCTGCATCGTCAGCGCGGTGCCGACGCTGTTCGGCAGCTACAACCCGCTGAGCGCGAGCGCCAACGACAGCACCGGCAGCGTCACCGTGACCTGCGGCATCCATGCCATCGCGATCCTGCAGAGCTACACCGTCGCGCTGTCGACCGGCTCGTCGGGCAGCTACGCGCCGCGGCGCCTGCACGCCGGCGCCAGCACGCTGCAGTACCAGCTGTACCGCGATGCCGCGCGCACCTCGGTGTGGGGCGACGGCAGCGGTGGCACGGCCATCGTCTCCGGAGGCTTCCTGCTCAGCGTGCTGGTGCCGGTGTCGGCCACGCACACCGTCTACGGGCGCCTCCCGGGGCTGCAGACCACGGCGACGCCGGGCAGCTACACCGACACGATCACCGTCACCGTGACTTACTGATCGGTCGGCCGCCGCCTGGCCGCGAGGCGGTGGTTCAGTTCATCCTCAACTTCATGAGGATGGCGCAAGTCTTTCATTTAGAACACTATTTTCTGCGCGATCCGTCACATTCGGACCCGCGGCTAAGTGCTTGATTTCATTGGAATTTGTTTCCAACGTCGATTGACCGGCCGTGGCTGCTCCGCTAAAGTGGAACAAAGTGCACTTTAGTGGGATTCAGTGGCTCAAACGGTCTTTCAGGGGGCTTCGGCGCTCGCGCTCGACGCGAAGGGGCGGTTGTCCGTCCCGGCGCGCCATCGCGACGTGCTCTCCGCCCTGTCGCAAGGCCAGCTGACGCTGACCAAGCATCCCGAAGGCTGTCTGCTGATCTTCCCGCGGCCGTCCTGGGAGGTCTTCCGCGAGAAGGTCGCCGCGCTGCCGATGCAGGCCGCCGGCTGGCGACGCATCTTCCTCGGCAATGCGATGGATGTCGAGATCGACGGCTCCTCGCGCGTGCTGATCTCGCCCGAGCTGCGCTCGGCCGCGGGCCTGGTGCGCGACGTGATGCTGCTCGGCATGGGCAGCCACCTCGAGCTGTGGGACGCGCAGCGCTACGCCGCGCACGAGGCCGAAGTCATGCAGCAGGGCCTGCCCGATGCGCTGCGGGACTTCTCCTTCTGAGCGCTCATGCAACCGGGAGAAGGACCTTGGCAGCACCGCACCGTCCTGCTGCACGAGGCAGTCGACGCCCTGGTGACGCGGCCGGATGGCGTCTACGTCGATGGCACCTACGGACGCGGCGGCCATTCGCGCCTGATCCTGCAGCGGCTCGCGCCGGCGGGCCGGCTGCTGGCGATCGACCGCGATCCGGAGGCCGTGGCCCACGCGACGCACGGCGAGGGGCGGGTCACGGACCCGCGCTTCCACATCGAGCATGCGGCGTTCAGCGAACTGCCGGCGCTGCTGGCAGCGCAGGGCGTGTCCCGCATTGACGGCCTGCTGCTGGACCTCGGCGTGAGCTCGCCGCAGATCGACAACCCCGCGCGCGGCTTCAGCTTCCGCGCCAGCGGTCCGCTGGACATGCGCATGGACTCGACGCGCGGCGAGAGCGCGGCCGACTTCCTGGCGCGCGCCGACGAGCGCGAGCTCGCCGCGGTGATCCGCGACTACGGCGAGGAGCGCTTCGCGGCCGCCATCGCCCGGGCCCTGGTCGCGCGCCGCGCCGAAGGCCGGCCGGTCCGCGACACCGCCGACCTGCAGCAGGTGGTGGCGCGCGCCGTGCGCACGCGCGAACCGGGCCAGGACCCGGCGACGCGCACCTTCCAGGCGCTGCGCATCTTCGTCAACGCCGAGCTGTCCGAGGTCGAACGCGCGCTCGCCGCGTCGATCGAATGCCTGAGCCCCGGGGGGCGGCTGGCCGTGATCAGCTTCCATTCGCTCGAAGACCGCATCGTCAAGACCTTCATCGCGAGCCACAGCCGCGCGACGGTGGACCGGCGCGCGCCCTTCGCGCCGGCGCCCGAGCTGCGGCTGCGTGCGCTGGGGCGCTTGCGCCCCGGCGCCGACGAAGTGGCTGCCAATCCGCGCGCCCGCTCGGCGATCCTGCGCGTGGCGGAGCGGACGGCGGTCGGGGTGTCGGCATGACTCGCTTGAACGTGCTGCTGCTGCTGGCGCTGATCGCGAGCAGCCTCTACCTCGTGAAGATCTCCTACGAGTCGCGCCGCCTGTTCACCGAGCTCGACCGCGCGCAGGCGCTCGCGCTGCAGCTGCAGAGCGAGCACGAACGCCTGCAGCTCGAGGCGCGCTCGCAGGCCACGCCGCTGCGCGTCGAGAAGGTGGCGCGCGAGAAGCTGGCGATGCGCAACGCCTCGCCGGCGGTCACCGAGTACGTCGATGCGCCGGCCAGTGCCCCCGGTGGAGGTGCGCGATGAACTGGTTCGGAAAGGGCAAGGACGCCGCCTCGGGCACCCGCCGCACGCAGCGACCCGCCAGCGGCGCCGTGGGCCTGCGCAGCGTGCGCTACGCGAGCAGTCCGCTGCTGGCCTCGAAGACGCCGCCGTGGCGCTCGAAGTTCCTGGTGGCCGCGGTCGGCGCGGGCTTCCTGCTGCTGCTGGGGCGCGCGACCTACGTGCAGGTCATCGGCACCGAGTTCTACCAGCAGCAGGGCGCCAACCGCTACGAGAAGCAGTTCCGCCTGCAGGCCAGCCGCGGCCGCATCACCGACCGCAACGGCGAGCTGCTGGCTTCGAGCGTCGAGACGCCGACCATCTGGGCCAATCCGCGCGAGGTCAAGGCCACGCCGGCCGAGAAGCGCCAGCTCGCGCGCCTGCTGGACATGACGCTGGCCGACCTGGACCGCCGCCTGACCGACGACTACAGCTTCATCCACCTCAAGCGCCAGGTCGACGACGGCCTGGCCCTGCAGGTGCGCGCGCTCAACATCAAGGGCATCCACCAGATGGTCGAGTTCCGCCGGCGCTACACCGCCGGCGAGGCGACGGCCCATGTCGTCGGCTTCACCAACGTCGAGGACCGCGGCCAGGAAGGCGTCGAGCTGGCCTTCCAGGACATGCTGGCGGGCCGCGACGGCACGCGCCGCGTGATCCGCGACCGCCTCGGCCGCGTGATCGAGGACATCGGCGAGATCGAGCCGCCGGTCGACGGCCGCGACCTGCAGCTGGCGATCGACACCAAGATCCAGTTCTTCGCCTACCGCCGCGTGCGCGAGGCGGTGGCCGAGCACCAGGCCAAGGCCGGCAGCGTCGTCGTGCTCGACGTGCAGACCGGCGAGGTGCTGGCGATGGCCAACTACCCGAGCTATTCGCCGGGCGACCGCCGCAACCTGAGCGGCGGACAGCTCCGCAACCGCGCGATGACCGACACCTTCGAGCCCGGCTCGACGATGAAGCCCTTCATCGCCGCGCTGGCGCTCGAGACGAACCGCGTGCGGCCCGACACCCGCATCGACACCAGCCCCGGTCGCATGCAGATCACCGGCAGCACGATCAGCGACGCGCACCCGCACGGCGTGCTGTCGGTCGAGGAGATCATCCAGAAGTCCAGCAACGTCGGCACCGTCAAGATGGCGATGCAGATGCCGGCGCGCGAGATGTGGGAGCTGTACAGCGCCGTCGGCCTGGGCCAGAAACCGCAGATCGCCTTCCCCGGCGCGGTCACCGGCCGGTTGCGGCCGTACAAGAGCTGGCGGCCGATCGAGCAGGCGACGATGAGCTACGGCTACGGCCTGTCGACCAGCCTGTACCAGCTGGCGCGCGCCTACACCGTGTTCGCGCACGACGGCGAGCTGATCCCCGCCAGCATCACGCGCCTGGACCCGGCCGCGCCGCCGGCGGCCGGGGCGCGCGTCTTCTCGCCCGAGACCGCGCGGGCGGTGCGCCACATGCTGCAGATGGCGGCCGGCCCGGGCGGCACCGGGCCCAAGGCGCAGACCATCGGCTACTCGGTCGGCGGCAAGTCCGGGACCGCGCACAAGCAGGAAGGCAAGGGCTACGCCGACAAGAAGTACCGCTCCTGGTTCGTCGGGCTGGCCCCGGTCGACAAGCCGCGCATCGTCGTCGCCGTGATGGTCGACGAGCCGAGTGCCGGCAAGTACTACGGCGGTGACGTCGCTGCCCCGGTGTTCAGCGAGGTGGTGCAGAAGAGCCTGCAGTCGCTGGGCGTGGCGCCCGACCTCGCGGTGCAGCCGCAGATCGTGGCGCGCCAGGCCGACGCCGTCGAGGAGAGCTTCTAGTGCTCACCCGCCTGCGTTCGCCCGACGCCGCGGCCCGCTGGCTGCGCGAGTGGACCACCGGCCAGCTGCGCAGCGACAGCCGCCAGGTGCAGCCGGGCGACGCCTTCATCGCCTGGCCGGGCTACTCGACCGACGGCCGCAAGTTCGTGCAGGCGGCGCTGGCGGCCGGGGCCTCGACCTGCCTGGTCGAGGCCGACGGCGTCGACGCCTACGGCTTCGACGATGCGCGCATCGGTGCGCTGCCCGGCCTGAAGGCCGCGACCGGCGCGATCGCCGACATCTACTTCGAGCGTCCGACCGAGCGCCTGCGCGTCGTCGCGACCACCGGCACCAACGGCAAGACCTCGACCGCGTGGTGGACCGCGCAGGCACTGAGCCTGCTGGGACGGCGCTGCGGCGTGGTCGGCACTTTGGGGATTGGTGAACCGCCGCTGAGCGCGTCGGGGGGGGAGCCGCCCCTGCCCGGCCACCCGTCGACCGTGCGCTTCACCGGCCTCACCACGCCCGACCCGGTCACGCTGCACGGCGGCTTCCACCGCATGCTGGCCGACGGTCTGCAGGCCTGCGCGATCGAGGCCTCGTCGATCGGCATCGTCGAGCATCGCCTGGCCGCGGTGCGCGTCGAGGTGGCGCTGTTCACCAACTTCACGCGCGACCACCTCGACTACCACGGCGACATGGACGCCTACTGGGCCGCCAAGCGCGAGCTCTTCGCCTGGCCGGGCCTGAAGGCCGCGGTGCTCAATCTCGACGACCCCAAGGGCGCGGCGCTGGCGGCCAGCCTGGCCGGTGGCCCGCTCGACGTCTGGACCTACGCGCTGGGCCGCGACGAGGCCCGCCTGCGCGCCCGCGAGCTGGACTACATCGACGGCGGCCTCGCCTTCACGCTGCAGGAAGGCAACGAGGCGCTGGCGGTGCGCAGCACGCTGATCGGCGACTACAACGCCGCCAACCTGCTGGCGGTGATCGGCGGGCTGCGGGCGATGGGCGTGCCGCTGGCCGACGCCGTGCGCGTGGTGCCGCAGCTCACGCCGGTGCCCGGCCGCATGCAACGCGTCGGCGACGGCCACGGCCGGCCCGAAGTGGTGGTCGACTATGCCCACACGCCCGACGCGCTGGAGAAGGCGCTGGTCGCGCTGCGCCCGCTGGCGATGGCGCGCGAGGGCCGGCTGGTGTGCGTGTTCGGCTGCGGCGGCAACCGCGATGCGAGCAAGCGGCCGCTGATGGGTGCGATCGCGCAGCGCCTGGCGGACCGCGTGGTCGTCACCAGCGACAACCCGCGCAACGAGGTGCCCGGCGCGATCCTGGCCGACATCGTGGCCGGGCAGGACCGGCGCGACCGCGCGAGCGTGATCGAGGACCGCCGCGTCGCGATCGCCCAGGCCGTGGCGCAGGCCGGCACGCGCGACGTGCTGCTGATCGCCGGCAAGGGCCACGAGGACTACCAGGAGATCGCCGGCGTGCGGCACCCGTTCTCCGACGTGGCCGAGGCCACGCAGGCGCTCGCTGCCCGGGGAGCGCGCGGATGAGCGCCGTCATGATGGACCTGCGCCAGGCGCACGCGCTGCTGCCCGGCTCGGCGCTGGTCGGCGATCCGGACACCGCGCTGGCGCGCGTGCACACCGACACCCGCAGCCTGCAGGCGGGCGACCTGTTCGTCGCGCTGAAGGGCGAGCGCTTCGACGCGCACCACTTCCTGCCGCAGGCGCGCGAGGCCGGGGCCGCGGCGGCGATCGCCGAGCGCGGCCTGGCCGAGGCGCAGCTGCCCGGCCTGCAGGTGGCCGACACGCGCACGGCGCTGGCCGAGCTGTCCGCGGCCTGGCGCGCGCGCATGCACCTGCCGCTGATCGCGGTGACCGGCAGCAACGGCAAGACCACCGTCACGCAGATGATCGCGAGCGTCCTGCGCGCCTGGCTGGGCGAGGCGGCGCTGGCGACCGAGGGCAACTTCAACAACGACATCGGCGTGCCGCTCACGCTGCTGCGGTTGCGCCAGGACCACGCCGCCGGCGGCGCCTGGCACCGCGCCGCGGTGGTCGAGCTGGGCATGAACCACCCGGGCGAGATCGCGCAGCTGGCGCGCCTGGCCGCGCCGACGGTGGCGCTCGTCAACAACGCGCAGCGCGAGCACCAGGAGTTCATGGACGGCGTCGAGGCCGTGGCTCGCGAGAACGGCGCGGCGATCGAGGCCCTGGGGCCGACCGGCACCGCGGTGTTCCCGTCCGACGACGCGCACGCGCCGCTGTGGCAGAAGCTCGCCGGCACGCGGCCGACGCTGACGTTCTCGCTGGAGTCGTCGAACGCCGTGCACTCGGACCTGATGGCCGAGGCCGTGTGGAGCCGCGACCACTGGGCCGTGGTGCTGCACACGCCGGCCGGCGCCACCGCCATCCGCCTGCACGTGGCCGGCTGGCACAACGTCAAGAACGCGCTGGCCGCGGCGGCCTGCGCGCTGGCCGCGGGCTGCCCGCTCGACGCCGTGGGCCGCGGCCTCGAGGCCTTCGTGCCGGTCAAGGGCCGCTCGCAGATCCGCACCTTGCGCCGCCAGGGCCGCGAGCTGACGCTGATCGACGACAGCTACAACGCCAACCCGGACTCGGTGCGCGCCGCGATCGACGTGCTGGCCACGCTGCCCGGCCCGCGCTGGCTGGTGCTGGGCGACATGGGCGAGGTCGGCGACCAGGGCGCGGCCTTCCACGCCGAGATCGGCGCCTACGCCAAGGCGCGCCACATCGAGTCGCTGTGGACGGCCGGCAGCGCCAGCGTCGCGGCGGCGCGGGCCTTCGGCAACCCGGCGCGGGCCTTCGACAGCGTGGCCTCGCTGGTCGGCATGCTGCGCGAGGCACCGGCCGCGGCATCGGTGGTCGTCAAGGGCTCGCGCTTCATGAAGATGGAACAGGTGGTGGCCGCGCTGCAGGCGACGGCCGACCTCCACTGAGGACGCTTCCCGATGCTGATCACGCTGTCGCAATGGCTCGCGCTGCTCTACCCCGAGCAGCTCGGCTTCCTGCGCGTCTTCCAGTACCTGACCTTCCGCGCGGTGATGGCCGCGATGACCGCGCTGCTGATCGGCCTGGCGCTCGGTCCTTTCGTGATCCGCCGGCTGACCGAGCTGAAGATCGGCCAGCCGATCCGCGAGTACGGCGTCGTCGAGCACCTCGCCAAGCGCGGCACGCCGACGATGGGCGGCGCGCTGATCCTGCTGTCGATCGCGATCAGCACCTTGCTGTGGTTCGACTGGAGCAACCGCTTCGTCTGGATCGTGATGATCGTGACCTTCGGCTTCGGCGCGATCGGCTGGGTCGACGACTGGCGCAAGGTCGTCGACAAGAACCCCGAGGGCATGCGCTCGCGCGAGAAGTACTTCTGGCAGTCGGTGATCGGCCTCGTCGCCGCGCTCTACCTCGCGTTCAGCGTCGCCGAGACCTCCAACCTGCGCGTGCTGGAGCTCTTCATCCGCTGGGTGCAGAGCGGCTTCTCCAACGCGCTGCCGCCGCGCGCCGACCTGATCGTGCCCTTCTTCAAGAGCATCACCTACCCGCTGGGTGTGTTCGGCTTCATCATCCTGACCTACCTCGTCATCGTCGGCAGCAGCAACGCGGTCAACCTGACCGACGGCCTGGACGGGCTGGCGATCATGCCGGTGGTGATGGTGGGCTCGGCGCTCGGCATCTTCGCCTACGTGACCGGCAACTCGGTCTACTCCAACTACCTGCTGCTGCCCTACATCCCCGGCGCCGGCGAGCTGATGATCTTCTGCGCCGCGATGGCCGGCGCGGGCCTGGCCTTCCTGTGGTTCAACGCCTATCCGGCGCAGGTCTTCATGGGCGACGTCGGCGCGCTCGCGCTCGGCGGCGCGCTCGGCACCATCGCCGTCATCGTGCGCCAGGAGATCGTGCTCGGGATCATGGGCGGCATCTTCGTGCTCGAGGCGCTGTCGGTGATGGCCCAGGTCGCCTGGTTCAAGTACACGAAGAAGCGCTACGGCGAAGGCCGCCGCATCCTGCTGATGGCGCCGCTGCACCACCACTTCGAGAAGTCGGGCTGGAAGGAGACGCAGGTCGTGGTGCGCTTCTGGATCATCACGATGCTGCTGTGCCTCGTGGGCCTGTCCACGCTCAAGCTGCGCTGAGGCCATGGGCATGCTGACCGATCAGACCGTCCTCGTGCTGGGCCTCGGCGACTCCGGACTCGCGATGGCGCGCTGGTGCGCGCGCGAGGGGGCCCGGGTGCGCGTGGCCGACTCGCGCGAGAGCCCGCCGCAGGCCGCGGCGCTGGCCGAGCTCCTGCCGGGCGCGACGCCGGAGCGCGGCTTCGACCCGTCGCTGCTGGACGGCGTGCAGCGCGTGCTCAAGAGCCCCGGCCTGTCGCCGCTGGATCCGTCGCTGACGCCGCTGCTGGCCGCGGCGCGCGAGCGCGGCCTGCCGGTGCAGGGCGAGCTCGAGCTCTTCGTGCAGGCGCTCGCCGCGCTGAAGGCCGCGCGCGGCTACGCGCCGAAGCTGATCGCGATCACCGGCACCAACGGCAAGACCACGACGACGCAGATGTGCGGCCTGCTGGTCGAGCGCAGCGGCGCCAGCGTCGCGGTGGCCGGCAACGTCGGCCCGACGATGCTGGCCACGCTGACGGCCGCGCTGGATGCGGCCGATGGGCCGGCGGCCGACGGCGCCGGGTCGACGCCGCTGCCCGAGGTCTGGGTGCTGGAGCTGTCGAGCTTCCAGCTCGACGGCGTGCAGGGCTTCGCGCCGGACGCCGCAGCGGTGCTGAACGTGACCCAGGACCACTTGGACTGGCACGGCAGCCTCGACGCCTACGCCGGCGCCAAGGCGCGCGTCTACGGCGCGGCCGATGCGTGGGACAGCGTCATGGTCGTGAACCGCGACGACGCGCTGGTCGAGACCATGGTGCCCGCGCCGCTGCCGCAGAAGGGTCGCGGCGCGAAGCCGCTGGTGCGCCAGGTCCTGCGCTTCGGCGTCGGTGCGCCGCAGCGGCCCGGCGACTACGGCCTGGTCGTCGAGAACGGCATGGCCTGGCTGGTGCGCGCGATGCCGGCCGACGAGACCCACAAGCCGCGCGGCAGCGAGCCGGCCGAGGACCTGCACCTGCAGCGCCTGATGCCGGCCGACGCGCTGCGCGTGCGCGGCCGCCACAACGCCGCCAACGCGCTGGCCGCGCTGGCGCTGGCCACGGCGATCGGCCGGCCGCTGGCGCCGATGCTGCACGGCCTGCGCGAGTACCGCGGCGAGCCGCACCGCGTCGAGTTCATCGCCAGCGTCGGCGGCATCGAGGCCTACGACGACAGCAAGGGCACCAACGTCGGCGCCACCGTCGCGGCGCTCGACGGCCTGGGCGCCGACAAGGCGCCGGCACGGCTGGCCGTGATCCTGGGCGGCGACGGCAAGGGCCAGGACTTCGGGCCGCTGGCGTTGCCGCTGGCGCGCCATGCGCGCGCGGTCGCGCTGATCGGCCGCGACGCGCCAGCCATCGAGGCGGTGGTGGGCAGCGCCTTGCGCGAAGCCGGCCTGCCGCTGCAGCGCCACGACGGCCTCGAGGCCGCGACCCGCTGGTGCTTCGACCAAGCCCGGCCCGGCGACGCCGTACTGCTGAGCCCGGCCTGCGCCAGCCTGGACATGTTCCGCAACTACGCGCACCGCGCCGAGGTCTTCGCGGCCACGGTGCAGGCGGTCGCGCACGACCTGGGAGAAGCCGCATGAGCACCGCAGCCCCCTTCAGCCTCGATGCGCTGCGCGGTCGCGTCGCCGCCTGGCTCGGCCTCGGCGGCCGCGACGCGCTGCCGGTGCGCGACTGGGTCAATGCCGCGCCGGCCAACCCCTCGCGCGTGCTCGGCTTCGACCAGGCGATGGTGCTGGTGGTCGCGGCGCTGCTGGCGCTCGGCCTGGTGATGGTGTTCTCCAGCACGATCGCGCTGCCCGACAACCCGCGCACCGCGCGCATCGCGCCGAACGCGACCTACATGCTGGTGCGGCACGCGCTGGCGCTGGGCGTCGGCCTGATGTGCGCGCTGGTCGCCGTGCAGGTGCCGCTGCGCGTCTGGGAGCGCTGGGCGCCGTGGCTGTTCGCCGGCTCGATCCTGCTGCTGGTGCTGGTGCTGGTGCCCTACATCGGCCGCGAGAGCAAGGGCGCGCGCCGCTGGATCCCGCTGGGCGTGACGAGCTTCCAGCCCAGCGAGCTGGCCAAGCTGGCGATCGCGATGTACGCCGCCAGCTACATGGTCCGCAAGATGGAGATCAAGGAGAACTTCCTGCGCGCCGTGACGCCGATGGTCATCGCGCTGGCGGTCGTCGGCCTGCTGCTGCTGGCCGAGCCGGACATGGGCGCCTTCATCGTCATCGCGGCCGTCGCGATGGGCATCCTCTTCCTGGGTGGCGTCAACGGCCGCATGTTCCTGCTGAGCCTGCTGGTGCTGCTGGGCGCCTTCGTCGCGATGATCGTGATGAGCCCCTGGCGCGCCGAGCGCATCCTCGCCTTCCTGCGTCCGTGGGACCCGGTGTATTCGCAGGGCAAGGGCTACCAGCTGGTGCATTCGCTGATCGCCTTCGGCCGCGGCGAGATCTTCGGCCAGGGCCTGGGCAGCAGCGTCGAGAAACTGCACTACCTGCCCGAAGCCCACACCGACTTCCTGCTCGCCGTGATCGGCGAGGAACTCGGCTTCGTCGGCGTCGCGCTGGTGATCGCGGCCTTCTTCTGGCTGACCCGCCGCATCTTCCACATCGGCCGCCAGGCGATCGCGCTGGACCGCGTGTTCTCGGGGCTGCTGGCGCAGGGCATCGGGATCTGGATCGGCGGGCAGGCGTTCATCAACATGGGCGTCAATCTCGGTGTCCTGCCGACCAAGGGGCTGACCTTGCCGCTGATGAGCTACGGGGGGTCGGCGATTCTTCTCAACTGCGTGGCGTTGGCGATCGTGTTGAGGGTCGATATCGAGAATCGGCAGCTGATGCGAGGGGGGCGGGCTTGAAGCTGCTCTTGTGCGCTTCGGTACGACGCGCCGGTCTCGCCCGGCAGGCGAGTCACTTTCTTTGCTGGCTCAAAGAAAGTAACCAAAGAAAGAGCCTGGAACGCCAGCCATTTGGCCGAGGCGAAGCGATCGCTTCGCTCCGCACAGAGCAGTGCCTGGGCTCGCCCGCGAGGGGCTCGAACATTTCGGTTGTTGAAGGGCGAGGCAACTCTCGGCGCCCGCTCGTCCAAGGCCGCTGCCTCGTTGGACGTTTGGCGAGTCGAGCTCACGACGGCGCTGCAAGACAGCGTTGTTCGAGCCCCTCGCGGGCGAGCCGTGGTGAGCAGAAGTCCGGAGCGCAGCGACCGAACCGCTCAACCCAAATGGCTGGCGTTCAGGCCCTTTGCTTTGGTTACTTTCATTTGGGCCAGCAAATGAAAGTGACTCGCCTGCGGGGCGAGACCCGCGCGTCGTATCGCGCGACAGAGGGCGGTGCCGAGTGACCACCCAACGCCATCTGGTCGTGATGGCCGCCGGCACCGGCGGCCACATCATCCCCGGCCTTGCCGTCGCGCAGGAAATGCAGCACCGCGGCTGGACCATCAGCTGGCTCGGCACCGAGCAGGGCATGGAGAACCGCCTGGTTCCGGCCAGCGGCATTCCGCTCGACACCATTTCCTTCAGCGGCCTGCGCGGCAAGGGCCTGCTGCACACGCTGACCGGCGGCCTGCGCCTGCTGGGCGCCTTCGGGGCCTGCCTGAAGATCCTGCGTCAGCGCGCCACCACCGCGGTGCTGGGCATGGGCGGCTACGTCTGCTTCCCTGGCGGGCTGATGGCCTCGCTGCTGGGCAAGCCGCTGCTGCTGGTGAATGCCGACGCGGCGCTGCTGATGAGCAACCGCGCGCTCAGGCCGGTGGCCGACCGTATCGCCTTCGGCTTCGACGGCGCGGCGGCGGCGCGCACGAAGCAGGCGGTCGTGACCGGCAACCCGGTGCGCGCCGAGATCGAGGCGCTGCCCGCGCCGACCGAGCGCTACGCCGGCCGCGAAGGACCGCTGCGCGTGCTGGTGGTCGGCGGCAGCCTGGGTGCGAGGGTCCTGAACGAGACGCTGCCGCAGGCGCTGGCGCTGCTGGAGCCGACCGAGCGGCCGCTGGTCATCCATCAGACCGGCGCGCTCAACCGCGACGCGGTGCGCGCTGCCTACGAGCTGGTCGGCCTCAGGCAGGGCATCGAGGTGCAGGCCTTCATCGACGACATGGCGGCGCGCCTCGCGCACTGCGACCTGGTGGTCTGCCGCGCCGGTGCGGTGACGGTCAGCGAGCTGTGCGCCGCCGGCGTGGCCAGCGTGCTGGTGCCGCTGATCGTCAGCACCACCTCGCACCAGCGCGACAACGCGCTCTACATGGCCCAGCACGGCGCCGCCCTCCACCTGCCGCAGGCCGACCTGACGCCGCAGGCGCTGGCCGAACTGCTGCGCTCCTTCGATCGCACGCAGCTGCTGGCGATGGCCGAGAAGGCGCGCGCGCTGAGCCGGCCGCGCGCCGCGGCGCGCGTGGCCGACGAGATCGAAAGGCTGGTGCGCGCATGAAACATGCCGTCAAGCACATCCACTTCGTCGGCGTCGGCGGCGCCGGCATGTCGGGCATCGCCGAGATCCTGCACAACCTCGGCTACGTCGTCTCGGGCTCCGACCAGAGCGACAGCGCGACCACGCGCCGGCTCGCCTCGCTGGGCATCCGCATCGCGATCGGCCACGACGCCGGGCACATCGCCGGCGCCGAGGCGGTGGTCACCTCGACCGCGGTGAAGGGCGACAACCCCGAGGTCATCGCGGCGCGCAGCCGGCGCGTGCCGGTGGTGCCGCGCGCGGTGATGCTGGCCGAGCTGATGCGGCTGAAGCAGGGCATCGCGATCGCCGGCACGCACGGCAAGACGACGACCACCTCGCTGGTCGCCAGCGTGCTGGCGGAGGCCGGGCTGGATCCGACCTTCGTGATCGGCGGGCGGCTCGTCAGCGCCGGCGCCAACTCGCGGCTCGGTGTCGGCGACTACATCGTCGTCGAGGCCGACGAGAGCGATGCGTCCTTCCTGAACCTGATGCCGGTGCTCAGCGTCGTGACCAACATCGACGCCGACCACATGGACACCTACGGCCACGACTTCGCGAAGCTCAAGGCCGCCTTCGTCGAGTTCCTGCACCGCATGCCCTTCTACGGCGCCGCCATCGTCTGCGGCGACGACCCGGGCGTGCGCTCCATCGTGCCGATGATCTCGCGGCCGGTGGTGAGCTACGGCTTCGCCGAGGACACGCAGATCCGCGCGGTGCAGGTGCAGGCGCTGCCCGGCGGGCAGATGCGCTTCGTCGCGCAGCGCCGCAACGGCGTGCGCATGCCCGACCTGCCGGTCACGCTCAACCTGCCCGGCGAGCACAACGTGCTGAACGCGCTGGCCGTCATCGCCGTCGCGGCCGAGCTGGAGCTGCCCGACGCGCCGCTGCAGAAGGCGCTGGCCGAGTTCCACGGCGTGGGCCGGCGCTTCCAGCGCTACGGCGACCTGGCGCTGCCGGCCGGCGGCGGCACGTTCACGCTGATCGACGACTACGGCCACCACCCGGTCGAGATGGCCGCCGTGATCGCCGCCGCGCGCGGCGCCTTCCCGGGCCGCCGCCTGGTGCTGGCCTTCCAGCCGCACCGCTACACGCGCACCCGCGACTGCTTCGAGGACTTCGTCAAGGTCATGGGCACGGCCGACGCGGTGCTGCTGGCCGAGGTCTACGCGGCCGGCGAGGCGCCCATCGTCGCGGCGGACGGGCGGGCACTCGCGCGTGCCGTGCGCGTGGCGGGCAAGCTGGAGCCGGTGTTCGTCGACGACATCGGTGCGATGGCGCAGGCGGTCGTCGACAACGTCCGGGACGGGGATGTCGTCATTGCCATGGGGGCGGGGTCGATTGGTTCCGTCTGCGGGCAGGTTGTGGACCTGCTGGGGGTGAAGCCTTGAAGCGGCATCTTTGCACTGCGGTGCGGCGCGCCGGTCTCGCCCGGCAGGCGAGTCACTTTCTTTGCTGGCTCAAAGAAAGTAACCAAAGAAAGAG
>NZ_CADEFR010000040.1 GCF_902826655.1 uncultured Methylibium sp.
AGTTCGGATCCTGGAAGGCGACGCCGCCTGTCTCCCGGATGAGGCGGTTGCCGAACATCAGGCCGTTCTTCTCGTAGCTCAGTTCGCTCGGAAGGGCGCCGACACCCGGGATGACCTGGAAGGCCGTCTCGAACAGGCCCGTGAGCGTGTGCCCGACCGTACTGGTGACACTGCCGAGAAAGGCCACGCCGAACGGGACGTTGGCCACCACCTTCACGGCGGATCCGCCGGTCTTGTCGACGACGCCCACGGTCACCCGCGGCACGATGAGGACGGAGAACACCAGCAGCACCGTGGCCAGCCACTTCCAGCCCTGCAGCTTCTCGGGCGCGAAGGCGTAGGCCACCAGCGCCGCGATGAACCCGCAGAAGGCCACGGCGGCGACCGCCGCCATGTAGTCGCCAGAGCCGTGGATGGTTGCCGCAGCGTTGAAGATGCCGAACAGGCTGTCGGCGTTCTGGTAGGCGTAGATCTCCCACATGCGTCGCTCCAGGGGGAGCGTGGATCCTGAAGCGATGTGACGATGGCGTCGGCCAGGAACGACCTCAAAAGCACGGGGATATCGGCACTAAGGTGAACGACGGACTCCCGCCGGGGCTGGCCCACCCCAACCGGCTGCACCCGGTGGAGGGCCATCTTCTTGCACCCACAAGCCCGACCGAAGGGCGATGGCGAGTGCAGGGCGATGCTGGGACGGTAGAGGTCCCCATCGAGTCCTCTGCATGCCGTGCACGCCGCCCGCCAGCCCGGTTCCTTACCCGGCTTGGCCAGCCGGCTCCACTACGAACGCCACCGACCGGAGCAGACCACGCTGTACCGCCTGGTCCAGCAGCATGCGGCCAGCTTCATCGCCCACACCGAGGCCAGCACGGACGCCGAGTTGCCGCGGTTCATCAAGGACGAGTTCGACGCCTTCCTCGAGTGCGGCATCCTGGCGCATGGATTCCTGCGGCTACGCTGCGGCGAGTGCGGCCACGACAAGCTGCTGGCCTTCAGCTGCAAGCGCCGGGGATTCTGCCCCTCTTGCGGCGCCCGGCGCATGTCGCAGACCGCTGCGCACCTGGTCGACCACGTCATCCCGCACGTGCCGGTGCGGCAATGGGTGCTGTCGCTGCCGATCCCGCTGCGCGTGCTGCTGGCCGCGCAGCCGGAACTGGTCACGCCGGTGCTGCAGGTGGTGCAGCGCGTGGTCACGCGACATCTGCTGCGGCAGGCGGGGCTCAAGGCTGACGAAGGTCACGGCGGCGCCGTCACGCTGATCCAGCGCTTTGGCTCGGCCGCCAACCTCAACATCCACCTGCACTGTCTGGTACTGGACGGGGTGTACTGCTGCGACGCCGATGGTTCGCCGGCCTTCATTGAGGCGGATGCGCCCACCGACGACGAATTGCACGCGCTGCTGCAGACCGTCATCGCCCGGCTGATGAAGATGCTCACGCGCCGGGGCGTGCTGGTCGAAGACATGGGCCAGACCTACCTGGCCGAGCCGGATGCCGACGGCGAGGAGGCGCGCACGCTGCGGCCGCTGCAGGCCGCGGCCATCACCTACCGAATCGCCTTCGGGCCGCGCGCCGGGCAGAAGGTGCTGACCCTGAGAGGCGCGATGCCGCGCGAGGACTCGGCCCGCCAGCCGCTGTGCGCCGACATCGACGGATTCAGCCTGCACGCCGCGGTGCGGGTCGAAGCCCATGACCGCAAGCGGCTGGAGCAGCTGTGCCGCTACATCACCCGGCCGGCGCTTTCCGACGAACGGGTGCAGGTCAATGCCGCCGGGCAGGTCGAGCTGAAGCTGAAGACACCGTGGCGCGACGGCACGACGCATCTGGTCTTGAGCCCGCTGGAGTTCATGCAGCGGCTTGCGGCGCTGGTTCCCCGGCCGCGTCTGCATCTCATCAGGTTCCACGGCGTGCTGGCGCCCAACGCCAAGCTGCGGTCCCTGGTGGTGCCGCAAGGGCCCGAGGTGGAGGAACGGGCCACCGCAGCCGTTGCCGCCAGCGAATGCGTGGTCCAGACCGAGACTAACCCGGACCGGCCGGACCGACCGCACCGAATTGCTTGGGCGCGGCTACTCAAGCGCGTGTTCGACATCGACATGCAGCACTGCCCCAACTGCGGCGCCGGGGAGCTCAAGATCATCGCGGCCATCCTGGAGCGACCGGTGATCGAGAAGATCCTGACCCACCTGGGACTGGATCCGCAGCCGCCGCCCAGAGGCCGAGCGCGCGAGGCGCGGCAAGACTGAAGCCGCCTGAGCCGCGTCGACCGTCCCGGACACCGTACACATCACAAAGGGCTGCGCAGCCTGGCGCCAGTGGCCGGTGGCGCTGCGCCCGCGTGCGGACTGGATGGCGGAAAACACAGGGTCAACCCCGAGATCAAGGCCCAACGAGCGCGAGGCGAGCCGTCAGGGCGGGCCGAATCCAGACAAGGCAACGGCCCAGGCGCCAGTTCCAAGCCATCCAGGCAGGCATCGGCTGCCCACCCAGGGCTGAGTCGGGCTTTCCAGGCTTTTCACAGACCAGACCGTTTGAAATTCCTATGCGCCTCCTTCATCTCGCCCAGCGCACGCGCGAGGTTGGTCACCATCAGGTAGGGCATGCTGTCCGCTGCGCCGCTGGCGACCTTGGCGACGGTGGCATTCAGCCCCACGGCGTGGTCCTTCGGCGCGATGACCGCGTGCGCACCGGCGCCGTCGGCCACGCGCAGACAGGCTCCGAGGTTGTGCGGATCCGTCACGCCGTCGAGCGCCAGTACGAGCGCTGCGCCTTGCACCGCGTCCAGCACGTCATCGAGCGAATGGCGCGCCGGCAGCGCGGTCACCCGCGCCACCACGCCTTGGTGGCGCGCACTGCCGGCAAGCTGGCCGAGTCGTTGATCGTCGCTGTCGATCAGCGTCGCGCCCGCCGCCTGGGCACGCGCGAGCAGGTCGCGCATGCGCGCATCGCGCCGCTGCCGGTCGACATGCACCTCGGTCACGGAGTCCGGAGCGACCTTCAGGCGCACGGCGACGGCATGAAACCCATAGAGAAGCGCCATGCAGCATCCTAGCCGGCTCGGGTAGCCCGGCGGCCAGGCTTGCAGGGCAGACGTCCTACACCGCTGCGGCTGCGGCTTTGCTGCAATCGATGCACGCAGCGTGCAGCGGCGTCAGGAGATGTCATGTTCGAACTTTCGATGCCCTGGTGGGAGTTCCCGGTGCGGGCCGCGCTGATCTACGGCGTGCTGCTGCTGCTGATCCGCGTATCCGGCAAGCGCACGGTGGGGCAGTTCACGCCTTTCGACCTGCTGGTGGTGATGCTGTTGAGCGAGTCGGTGTCGAACGGGCTGAGCGGGGGAGACGACTCGGTGACGGGCGGCCTGCTGGCCGCAGCCAGCCTGATCCTGCTCAATGTTGTGGTGGCTGTCGGCACCGCCCGCAGCAGCGGGTTCCAGCAGCTGGTGGAAGGGCGTGCAGTGCTGATCGGCCGCGACGGACAACTCTTCGACGACGTGCTGCGCAAGTCGAACGTGCCGCGCCTGGACGTGGAACGCGCGCTGCGCGAGGCGGATTGCGACTTGAAGGACATGCAGTGCGCCTTCCTCGAGGCCGATGGAAGGGTGAGCATCCTGAAGGAGTCCGCGGGTGCCGTCACCGAGGCAAACGGCTTGACGCATGGCGAGCCCAAGCCATAGGTGCGGTCCTACAGGCGCTGTCGCCGCTGTCCGACGGCAACGGCCTTTGCCAACGCCGAAACTGGCTTTGTCTCCCGCACGGGAGCGCATTCACCCACCTATCGAGGAAACCCATGGCCACCAAATCACCCGCCAAGAAAACGACGAGCGCTCGCACGAGCAAGGCCGCTTCGGACGCGAACGACCCCTTCGAGATGCTGAAGTCCGACCATCGTGAGGTCGAGAAGATGCACAAGGCTTACGAGAAGCTCGTTGAGAGCGAAGCCGATGCCGAGGAGCGCGGCGAACTCGCGGCGCGCATCTGCGCGGCGCTGACCGTGCATGCGACGGTCGAGGAGGAAGTCTTCTACCCGCCGGTGCGCGAAGCCATCGACGACGACGACATCATGGATCACGCCGACGTGGAACACGAAAGCGCGAAGGACCTGATCGCGCAGATCGAGTCGATGGGCCCGGACGACAGCCACTACGACGCCAAGGTCACCGTGTTGTGCGAGTACGTCGCCCACCACGTGAAGGAAGAGGAAGAAGAGATGTTCCCGAAGGCGCGCAAGGCCAAGGGCATCGACTTCGCCGCGTTGGCGCAGGAGATGGCGGCGCGCAAGGCCGAGCTGGAAGCGGAGTACGCCGAGATGGCGTCCTGATCGCCTACCCAAGAATGGAAATGCCGCCGGTGTCCCGGCGGCATTTTTCGTTCGGCGTCGAAGCGGCTCTTACACGCGCGGTGGATCCGTTTCGCGTTCGAAGCGACGCGGGGCACCGATGGCCTTCACGAACCGTTCGATGCCGCCGTCGAGCTGAACTGCATCGACCACCACCAGCGCAGGGTCATCGCCCTGCGGGATGCCAGCCTCGCCGAGCACCTGCGCGCCCGTACCCAATGCCAGCATCGGCTTGCAGTGGCGATACACCGTACGCACGCTGTCCATCAGGTTCGCATCCCCGACCAGCGCCTGCGCAGCCTTCTCGCCATCGGGCAGCACGATGGCGTCGAACAGGAAACCCGGTTCATTCTCGAACGACGCTTCGGCGTCGATCGACTGCCCGTCCGCCGCCGGGATGGGGCCGACGTGCGGCCCGACGAAACGCGGCACGGCCCCTTGCTGCAGCAACGCGTCGCGCACCGCAAGCAGCGAGCGGGCATGCGCGCCCGGCGCAACCATCACGGCGACCTTGCGCGCCTCGATCGAGCCATCACCCGGCCGCGCCATGAGCGACAGTGCGGGGGAGCTGGACACCTCCGGCCGTGCCGGCGTGTCGATGGCGCGCGGCATCGGTTGCGGCAGCGGGTCGATGCCGAGTTTGGCCGCGACCTGGGCGGCCAGTTCCTCCGAAGCGTTGCGCAACGAGGCAACCATGCGCTCACGGATCGCCGGCACGGTGACCTTGCTCAGCTCGAAGCGGAAGGCGGCGGCAATGTGGGCCTTCTCCGCCGGCGTCTGGCTCTCATAGAACAGCGTCGCCTGCGTGTAGTGGTCGGCGAACTTCTCCGGCTTGGCCCGTACTTTGACCTGGGACTCGCTGGCGTTCAAGCGCGCCGCCACCGACACGAAGCCGTGTGCCGCGCCGGCCTGGAACGGACAGCCGCCGGCCAGCGAGTTGGGCTCGTACGACACGCGGCCGCGATGGATCGCCTGGCGGTGCATGCCATCGCGTTGGTTGTTGTGCACCTGGGCGATCGGCGCATTGATCGGCAACTCATGGAAGTTCGGCCCGCCGAGCCGGGACAGCTGCGTGTCGAAGTAGGAGTGAATCCGCCCGGCCAGCAGCGGATCGTTCGAGAAGTCGATGCCGGGCACCACGTTCGCCGTGCAGAACGCCACCTGCTCGGTCTCCGCAAAGAAGTTGTCCGGGTTGCGGTTGAGCACCATGCGCCCGATCGGCCGCACCGGCACCATCTCTTCGGGAATCAGCTTGGTCGCGTCCAGGACGTCGAAGCTGAAAGCCTCGGCTTGCTCCTCGGTGAACACTTGCACCCCGAGCTCCCACTGCGGATAGGCGCCGTTCTCGATCGCTTCCCAGAGGTCGCGTCGATGGAAGTCCGGGTCCGCCCCGGAGATCTTCACCGCCTCGTCCCAGACGAGCGAGTGTGTGCCGGCCTTCGGGTTCCAGTGGAACTTGACGAAGACGGACGCCCCTTCGGCGTTGACGAAGCGGTAGGTGTGAACGCCGAAACCCTGCATCGTGCGCAAGCTGCGCGGAATGGCGCGGTCCGACATCACCCACATCAGCATGTGGGTGGATTCGGGCATCAGCGAAACGAAGTCCCAGAACGTGTCGTGCGCACTCGCGGCCTGGGGCATGGCGTGATGGGGCTCGGGCTTCACGGCGTGCACCAGGTCGGGGAACTTCATCGCGTCCTGGATGAAGAAGACCGGCATGTTGTTGCCGACCAAGTCCCAGTTGCCTTCGTCGGTGTAGAACTTGACCGCAAAACCGCGCACGTCGCGCGCGGTGTCCTTCGAGCCACGTTCACCCGCGACGGTGGAAAAGCGGACGAACACGGGCGTGATCTTCCCGGCCTCCTTGAACGGTGCCGCGCGCGTCAGCTCGGCCAGCGATTCATAGGCCTCGAAGAAGCCGTGTGCCGCCGAACCGCGCGCATGCACGATGCGCTCGGGGATGCGTTCGTGATCGAAGTGGGTGAGCTTCTCGCGCAGGATGAAGTCTTCCAGCAGCACCGGCCCGCGCAAGCCGTCCTTCAGGGAGTTCTGGTTGTCCGCGATCAACACACCCTGGTTGGTGGTGAGCGGGCGCCCCGAGCCGTCAGCGCGTACACGGTCGAGTGTCTCGATCGTCGCGTTCAGGCCTTCCACCGCCATGCTGCCGGTCTTGTCGCTGCCATTGGCTTCGCTCAGCGTGCTCGCCGTGGGCAGCCGCGAGGGCGCATCGGCGGTGTCGCCCTCCTCAGGGTTCAGCCCCGCCTGCAGCCCATGTTCGCCCGCCTTGGCGCTGTTGAACGGCATCCGTGCGGCGAGCTGCTCCGTCTGGGCGCGTTGCTGTGCACCCGCATCGTTCGCCGCAGGCACCGTAGCGCTGCCGCTGTCGGACACCACGGGGGTTTTCTCTTTCGACTTCTTGGCCACAGAGCCTCCTGAAATACAAGCTGTTGAGGGGAAATGGAGCGCGCCTTCAGCGGCTCATTCGACACCCCGCCGGCTCGTTGCCGTGTAGGACAAGAACTCGGCTGCTTGTAGGCGATTTCTCGCAGCGAAGCACCAGCACGGCTGGGGTCATGTGGAGCGCGCTTGCGCTCCACATCGGCATGCTGGCAAGCTCGCGCCGTGCCTGCCATCAAACCCACGCTGCGGCTCGGCCAAGCGGACAAACCTGCCCGTCACGCGGGACGCGTTTCGACGCCGTTACCAGCAGCGCTTCTTCGATCCCGTCTATGCCGCCGAGCAGCCGGCCATCGACCGCCTGGAAGCGCTGGCCTGGCAGGCCTATCAGGACGGCCGCAAGGCGCCGCGCACCGCGCCGGCCGGCAGCGGCTACGCCGACCCTGGCTACGCGCTGTCGAACGAGTGGCGCACCACCGCCGAGGCGCTGCAACAGGCCCAGGCGCACTGGGCCGCGCCCGGCACGCCGTCGCGGGTGCTCGTTGTCTGCGCCAGCCCGCGCAACGACGGCAGCTGCCCGGGCGAGATGTCGAAGACGTGGCGCCTCGCCCAACTCGCGCTCGGGGTGATCGAAGACGAGGCCTGAATCTGCTGGCGAGCGTCGCTTGGTTCGGGCGCAGGTTGTCCCGGTGGAGAAACTGGAAGAGGAGCCTGACGAACCGCGCCCGTCGCTCTTCGATATGTAGCGTCAATGTCCGGCGTGACGCGCGGGTCGCCACCACAACCGCGCGCTCCGCCCGCGCAGATGCTTCCCTTGCCGACCGCACCGCGTTCTCTGAGCGGCTTGCCGTGGCCAGGGAGAGAGGCGATTCGATTTCAATCGACATTGCGCAGGATGCCGAACAGGCTGTCGGCGTTCTGGTAGGCGTAGATCTCCCACATGCGTCGCTCCAGGGGGAGCGTGGATCCTGAAGCGATGTGACGATGGCGTCGGCCAGGAACGACCTCAAAAGCACGGGGATATCGGCACTAAGGTGAACGACGGACTCCCGCCGGGGCTGGCCCACCCCAACCGGCTGCACCCGGTGGAGGGCCATCTTCTTGCACCCACAAGCCCGACCGAAGGGCGATGGCGAGTGCAGGGCGATGCTGGGACGGTAGAGGTCCCCATCGAGTCCTCTGCATGCCGTGCACGCCGCCCGCCAGCCCGGTTCCTTACCCGGCTTGGCCAGCCGGCTCCACTACGAACGCCACCGACCGGAGCAGACCACGCTGTACCGCCTGGTCCAGCAGCATGCGGCCAGCTTCATCGCCCACACCGAGGCCAGCACGGACGCCGAGTTGCCGCGGTTCATCAAGGACGAGTTCGACGCCTTCCTCGAGTGCGGCATCCTGGCGCATGGATTCCTGCGGCTACGCTGCGGCGAGTGCGGCCACGACAAGCTGCTGGCCTTCAGCTGCAAGCGCCGGGGATTCTGCCCCTCTTGCGGCGCCCGGCGCATGTCGCAGACCGCTGCGCACCTGGTCGACCACGTCATCCCGCACGTGCCGGTGCGGCAATGGGTGCTGTCGCTGCCGATCCCGCTGCGCGTGCTGCTGGCCGCGCAGCCGGAACTGGTCACGCCGGTGCTGCAGGTGGTGCAGCGCGTGGTCACGCGACATCTGCTGCGGCAGGCGGGGCTCAAGGCTGACGAAGGTCACGGCGGCGCCGTCACGCTGATCCAGCGCTTTGGCTCGGCCGCCAACCTCAACATCCACCTGCACTGTCTGGTACTGGACGGGGTGTACTGCTGCGACGCCGATGGTTCGCCGGCCTTCATTGAGGCGGATGCGCCCACCGACGACGAATTGCACGCGCTGCACGATTGCCGTCAGCCGCCCGGGCTATGGGCGCAGCGCCGGGCACGATGGAGACCACAGCCCATGTGCCGCAGCGTCCGAACTGCGAGCGCACCTGCGCCGATCCGGATTCGCCCCACCGTACGTACTGGTCGGTCACTCACTCGGCGGGCTCTACCAGTACGCCTATGCGAAGCTCTATCCCAACGACGTCGCGGGCATCGTGCTGCTGGAGCCGACCCACCCGCAGCATTGGCCGCGCATGCAGCAGGAGGCTCCGGCCATGGCGGTGGTCGTGCGAACGGCACGGCTTGCTGCCTTCTCCCCGACGATGCGGCGGGAGTTCGACGACCAGCAGCGCTGCCTGGACAGCCTTGTCTCGTTGCCATCGCCGACAGTGCCGACGCGCGTGCTCGTGCGCGGGCGTTTCGCCCCGCCCGAAGCCGGCGCGTTCGAGAACATGTCGCGAGACCTATGGCGCGACTGGCCGGCGCTGCTGCACACGAGGGGTGTCGAGTCCGTGGAGGGCGCCGGCCACTACATCCAGAAGGACAAACCAGCGGCCGTTGCCGACACCATCCGGGCGGTAGCGACGCCCATGTAATAGGGTTCACGAAGCGCGGAGAGCTGACACCATGTTCTCTTTCGCCGTGCATTTGGGTACCCTGGACCGGGCATTCATCAATGCCCGCTCCTGGCCGCATGCGGACGCTCGCCAGCTGGCTCTGAAGTGTTCAGTCGTGGTTTATCCACCGAGCGTGTAGTCCGCTGACCTTCGACCGCTCAGGCGGTAGCCTCCACCCCGTGGACTCCCTCACCACCGCCGCCGCCCGCGCCCTCGCCACCGGCGACGCCGTTGGCGCCCTGAAGCACGTGGCCCTGCGCGACGATCCGCCCGCGCTGGCGCTGCGTGGCATCGCGATGGCCCAGCTCGGCGAGCTGGTCCGTGCGCGCGATCTGCTGCGCCGCGCCGCGCGCGGCTTCGGTCGGCACGAGGCCGTGGCGCGTGCGCGTTGCGTGGTGGCGGAGGCCGAGGTGGCGCTGGCCTTGCGCGACCTGGGCGGCTCGCCGCGCGGGCTGGCGGCGGCGATCGCCACGCTGGACGCGCGCGGTGATCGTGCCAACGCGCTGCACGCGCGGCTGATCGCGCTGCGCCGCTCGCTGCTGATCGGCCGGCTGGCCGATGCGCAGGCGGCGCTGGCCGACCTGGACGGGGCTGCGCTGCCGCCGGCGCTGCACGCCGTGGCTGCGCTGGCGCAGGCCGAGCTGGCCTTGCGTTCGCTGCGCACCGCGCCCGCGCGCGCCGCGCTGGCCCAGGCGCAGCAGGCCGCGCTGCAGTCGCGCGTGCCCGCGCTCGCGGCCGAGGTGGCCGAGGCGCGCGCCGCACTCGACCGGCCGGCCGCGCGCCGCATCGGCGGTGGGCACGAGCAGCCGCTGCGGCTGGACGAGGTCGAGGCGCTCCAGGCCTCGGGCGCGCTGGTGGTCGATGCCTGTCGCCGTGGCGTGAGGGTCGGCGATGCGTGGATCGCGCTGGCGCGCCGGCCCATCCTCTTCACGCTGGCGCAGGCGCTGGCCGAGGCCTGGCCGGGCGATGCCGATCGCAACGCGCTGATCGCGCGCGCCTTCCGCACGCGCCGGCCCGACGAGACGCACCGCGCGCGCCTTCGCGTGGAAGTGGGCCGCCTGCGCGCGCTGCTGGCGCCGCTGGCGCGCGTGGAGGCCACGGCGCCGGGCTTCGCCTTGCGGCCGATCGGTGAGGCGCCGGTGGTGGTGGTGTTGCTGCCGCCGATCGATGGCGACGCGGCCTCGCTGCTGGCGCTGCTGGCCGACGGCGCGGCGTGGTCGACCTCGGCACTCGCGCTGGCGCTGGGCGAGAGCCAGCGCACGGTGCAGCGCGCGCTGGCCGACCTGCAGGCCGCGGGCCGCGTGCGATCGGTCGGGCGCGCGCGGGCGCAGCGCTGGCTGGCGCCGCCGCTGGCGGGATTCACGACGATCTTGTTACTCCCCGCTGCGCTGCCGCTCACATAGATTGCCTCCATCGGCGCCGCACCGTGCGCCGCAAAAGGAAACCAGGATGAAGCGCAACACCACCCCCGCCGAGATCGTGCGCGAGTACGGTCCCTTCGACGGCGTCACGCAGATCGGCGGCGTCACGCACGACGGCCAGCGCGTCTGGGCCGCCGCCGGCGCCCAGCTGATCGCCATCGACCCGGCCAGCGGCGAGGTCGCGGCCACGCTGCCGCGCGCCGCCGATGCCGGCACCGCCTTCGATGGCAAGCACCTCTACCAGATCGCCGAGTCGCGCATCGACAAGATCGACCCCGCCACCGGCGAGGTGCTGGCCACCATCCCCGCTCCGGGCCAGGGCCGCGACTCGGGCCTGGCCTGGGCCGAGGGCAGCCTGTGGGTCGGCCAGTACCGCGACCGCAAGATCCTGCAGATCGACCCGCAGACCGGCGCGGTGCTGCGCAGCATCGAGTCCAACCGCTACGTCACCGGCGTCACCTGGGTCGACGGCGAGCTGTGGCACGGCACCTGGGAGGGCGAGGAGAGCGAGCTGCGCCGCATCGACCCGCAGACCGGCGCCGTGCTGCAGCAGCTGCAGATGCCGCAGGGCGTCTTCGTCAGCGGGCTCGAGTCGGATGGAGCCGGGCTCTTCTACTGCGGCGGCGCCACCAGCGGCAAGGTCCGCGCGGTTCGGCGGCCGGCGCGCGCCGCGGCCTGAAGCCGGGCCGCCCTCAGCCTTCGCGGGCCAGCCACCGCTCCAGCTCGCGCATCACCTCGGAGAAGTCGGCGGCGCGGCCCGCCGCTTCGGCCGCGTCGAAGGCGGCGTCGCCCAGCGCCTGGCGCGACGCCGCCAGCAGCGGCTCGACATGCTCCATCTCCCCCGGCTCGTGCCGGTAGCCCCAGGCCAGCAGCTGCCGGTCGGCGGCGCCCCAGAAGCGCGCCGCGGTCGCGTGCTCGCCCCGGCGCGATGCCAGGCCGACCGCGGCTTCCAGCAGGTCGGCGCCGACCTTCTCGTCGCGCGCCAGCGGCAGGCATTCGGCGGCGTGCTCGCGGGCCCGCTGCAGCTCGCCGCGCGCCACCAGCACGCGGATCAGGTTGTCCAGCAGGACCACCTGGCCGACCCGGCCGACGTGCCCGCGCGCCCACGCCAGCGCCTCCACGTAGCAGCGCTCGGCGGCCTCGAGCTGCCCGGTGCGATGCCGCACCGAGCCGATGTTGTTGAGCAGCGTGAACAGCAGGACGCCGTCGTCCAGCTGCCGGGCCAGGGCCAGCGCTTCTTCCTTGGCCTGCAGCGAGGCCTCGTCGCGGCCCAGGCTGCCCAGCGCCGAGCCGACCGCATTGAGCGCCCAGGCCAGCGGCTGCGGCGCGCCGATCTGCCGGGCGGCGGCCAGCGCCTGCTGCGCATAGGTCAGCGCTTCTTCGTAGCGGCCGCGGAACTCGCTCATGCGGGTGAGCGCGAGCAACGCGCCCTGGCGCGCCGGCGTGGCGGCGGCCGCGCGGTCGTGGTCCAGCACGGCGCGCGTCAGGCGGTAGCCCGACTCCACGCTGTTCCAGCCCCAGTAGTAGCCGGTGGCGGCGGCCAGCCGCAGGCCGGGCTGCGGGTCGAGCGCGCCTTCGCAGCACCAGCCCAGCGCGACGACCAGGTTCTCGTGCTCCTGCTTGAAGCGGCCCATCCACGCGTCCTGCCCGGGCCCGCGCACCTGCGGCTCGGCCTCTTCGGCCATCGCGATGAAGTGCGCCACGTGCCGGCCGCGCGCGGCGTCGGCTTCGCCCAGCTCGGCCAGGCGCTCCAGCGCGTACTGGCGCACGGTCTCGAGCATGCGGTAGCGCGGGGCGCCGCCGGCCGCGTCGCGGTCGACGGTGAGCAGCGACTTGTCGTGCAGCGCGGTCAGCAGCGCCAGCGCCTCGTAGTCGTCGGCGGTCTGCGCGACGTCGGCCGCCGCCTGCAGCGTCCAGCCGCCGGCGAACACCGCCACCTGGCGCAGCATGCGCTGCTCGGCCGCCGTCAGCTGCTCGTAGCTCCACTGCATGGCCGCGCGCAGGGTCTGGTGGCGCGGCACGGCGCGGTGGCCGCCGGTCAGCAGCCGGAAGCGGTCGTCCAGGCGCTGGGCGATCTCGGCGATCGACAGCATCGTGACCCGCGCGGCCGCCAGCTCCAGCGCGAGCGCGATGCCGTCGAGGCGCCGGCAGATCTCGGCCAGCGGCGCGGCGCCGGCGGCGTCGACCTCGAAGTCGGGCCGCAGCAGCCGGGCGCGGTCGACGAACACGCGCGCCGACTCGGTGGCCAGCACCGAGCCCAGGTCGTCGGTGGTCGGCAGCGACAGCGAGCGCACCGGATAGAGCTGCTCGCCGCTGACGCCCAGGGCCTCGCGGCTGGTGGCCAGGATCGTGAGGCGACCCGGCCCGGCCAGCAGCGCCTCGGCCAGCGCGGCCGCGCCTTCGATCACGTGCTCGCAGTTGTCCAGCACCAGCAGCAGGTGGCGCGCGGCCAGGTGTTCGCGCAGGCGTGTCAGCAGCGGCGCGTCGCCTTCGTCGGGCAGACCCCACACGGCGGCGCAGGCGGCAGCCACGCGCCCGGCGTGCTGCAGCGGCGCAAGGTCGACGAAGCACACGCCGTCGGCGTAGGCCGCGGCCTGCTGCTGCGCGAAGCGCAGCGCCAGGCGCGTCTTGCCGCAGCCGCCGATGCCGGTGAGCGTGAGCAGGCGCGTCGCCGGCACCAGGCGCGCCAGGTCCGCCAGCGCCGCCTCGCGGCCGATGAAGCGGGTGTGCCGATCCGGCAGGGTGGGGCGCGGGCCCGGCGGCGGCGCGTCCGGCGTCGGGGCCGGCGCCTGGCGCCGCGCGGTGAGGCGGTAGCCGTAGCCGGGCAGGGTGGCGATGGCCTGCGCGCCGAGCAGCTTGCGCAGACTGCCGACCTGGGTGGCGATGTTGTGCTCTTCCACCACCAGGCCGGGCCAGACGAGGTCCAGCAGCTCCTGCTTGGTGACCAGGCGCTCGTGGCGCTGCGCCAGCACCAGCAGCAGGTCGAAGGCACGGCTGCCCAGCGACACCGGCTGCCCGCGCACGCGCAGCTGGCGCTCGGCGGCGTGCAGCTCGAAGTCGTCGAAGCGCAGCGGGTCGTCGGTGGCCGTGGGCAAGGGCGGTCTCCCGTTCGGGCAGTCAGGCGGTCGGTCGACGCCGTTTGAAAACGCTTGAACCTGCCTTGAAGACGCCGCGCCGGCCGCTTGCGCAGAGTGTGCAACAGGCGTCGACCGATGCCGGCACCGCCTGCCCTTCCTCCCACATTCAAGGAGCCACCGCCATGTCGCACGCCACCTCGCACTCGACCGATTCCGCCCGCTACGCCAAGTGCGTCGAGGTCTCCAAGCGCATCCGCTGGGACACCGACCGCGACGTGATCCGCGGCCGCGCCTTCGACTTCGGCCGCAAGTTCCTGCCCGACGGGCTGTCGATGGTGGCGCGGCTGCCGTTCCTGAGCCCCGACGAGCAGCGGCTGTTCTCGCAGGTGCAGGGCCGCACCTACGCCAACATGTTCGCGCTGGTCGAGCGCTTCATCGGCGCCAAGGTGCTGGAACTGAGCCGCGGCCACTGGCTCGGCGACCAGGTCGCGCTCGAGGCGCTGGTGCGCCTGACCGACGAGGAGCTCAAGCACCAGGAGATGTTCCGCCGCCTCGAGACGATGATGGCGCCCGGCATGCCCGCCGGCTACCGCTTCCTGCCGCAGCCCAACGACGTGGCGCAGGCGGTGCTGGCCGCGTCGAGCTGGGCGGTGCTGGCGCTCGTCACCGACATCGAGCTGTTCTCGCAGGCGCACTACCGCAGCAGCATCGAGCCCGAGCAGCAGATCGATCCGCTGTGGAAGGACGTGTTCCTGTTCCACTGGAAGGAGGAGTCGCAGCACGCGATCCTCGACGAGATCGAGTGGCTCAGCGAGAACGCCCGGCTCGACGCGGCGCAGCGCGATCAGGCCGTGAGCGAGCTGATCGGCCTGGTCGCGGCGGTCGACGGCATCGTGCAGATGCAGGCCCGGGCCGACGCCGACTACTTTGCGCAGGCGGCCGGCCGCTCCTTCGATGCGGCGCAGGCGGCCGCCCTGCACGCCACGATGCTGCGGGCCTACCGCTGGCAGTACGTCGTGAGCGGGGTGCAGGACCCGCGCTACGGCGAGCTGCTGGGCTCGATGCTGAATGCCGAGCAGGGCGCGCGCATCCAGGCGGCGCTGGCGCCGATCGTCGGCGCGGTGCACTGAGGCCGCACGCACCGACCCGAGCGACCCGAGCGAGCCGTCAGGACGACAGCATCCGCCCCAGCTCGGCAAAGCTGTGCGCGATCTCCGGCACCTCGATGGGCCGGCCGAGCTGGCGCTGGATCTGCGTGCGCGACAGCACGCCGCGCACGCGCGGGCCGGCGGCGCCGTCGGGCTGGTCGACCACCAGCAGGTGGTTGCGGCCGTGGTGCACCAGCGTCTCGACCACGTGCGCGACGCGCGCCTGGCGCAGGTCGGCCAGCGCGATGGCGTCGATATCGGCCAGCGGCGTCATCACGTCGGCGGCGGTCAGCTCGTCGTGGCGCAGGCCGCGCTGCTGCACGCGCTGCATCGGGCGGTCGCCGTAGAGGTCGGTGGTGGTGATCAGGCCCTCGACGACGGGGCTGTCGCCGACGACGAAGAGCATGCGCACGCCGGCCTCGATCATCTGGCGCTCGACGTCGCGCAGGCGCGTGCGCGGCGCGGTGATGACGGCCTTGACCAGGGTGAGGTCGGTCATCACGTCGAGCGCCGGCGAGTCGGGCGTGACCGGTCCGATGGGGCCGAGGCCGGCCTGGGCCAGCGCCGCGCCGGCGCCGAGCAGGCGCGTCGGCAGCAGGCCGGCGTTCGAGGAGCGAGACGACGCGAGCGCCATGTCCATGCAAGCCTCCTTGCCGCGCGAGGCCCACAGACAGCGTGGGGCGGCGGCAGGCGAACCTTACTCCTGCGCCGGCGCGGAGTCACCCTCCGGGCCCAGGGGGCCGAGGGCTAGAGGTGCTTGTAGAAATAGGTCGTGCTGCACAGCGGCCCGTCGGGCATCAGCGCGTAGTGCGGGATCTCGCCCACGCGCTGCCAGCCGGCGCGCTGGTACAGGCGCTCGGCGTCGCCGCCGGTCACGGTGTCCAGCACCAGCACGGTCTTGCCTGCGCCGCGCGCCGCGTCGTCGGCCGCCGCCATCAGCTGCTGCGCCACGCCGCGGCGGCGCGCGCTGCGGTGCACCAGCATCTTGGCCACGTCGGCGCGGTGCGGCTGGTTGTCGGGCTGCGCGGTGATCAGCTGCACCGTGCCGACGATGCGGCCGGCCGCGTCCTCGGCCACCAGCAGCACGCGCTCGCCGCGCGCCACGCCGTCGGCCACGCCGCGCCAGAAGGCCAGTGCCTTGTCGCGCGGCAGCGGCCACATGAAGCTGACCGAGGCGCCGCCCTCGACGCAGTCGAGCAGCACCTCGGCCAGCGGCTCGACGCAGGCCTGGGCGTCGGCGGGCGCGACGCGGCGGACGGTGACGGGGGAGGTCGTGTTCATGGCCGCAGCTGGAAGCATGGGCGATGCCAGGGGGCTACCACTTCTCGCCCCACGGCCGCAGGTCCAGCTCGTGCGTCCAGGCGTTGCGCGGCTGGCGGTGCAGCTGCCAGTAGTTCTCGGCGATGGCGTCGGGGTCGAGGAGGCCGTCCTCGGGCTTCAGCGCGGCGTAGCGCTCCGGAAAGTTCTGCGCGGTGAAGGCGGTGTCGATCATGCCGTCGACGACGACGTGGGCGACGTGCAGGCCCTGGGGGCCCAGCTCGCGCGCCATGCTCTGCGCCAGCGCGCGCAGCGCGTGCTTGGCCCCGGCGAAGGCCGCGAAGCCGGCGCTGCCGCGCATGCTGGCGGTGGCGCCGGTGAAGAGGATCGTGCCGCGGCTGCGCGGCAGCATCGCCCTGGCGACCTCGCGCCCGACCAGGAAGCCGGCCAGCGCCCCCATCTCCCAGACCTTGCGGTAGACGCGCTCGGTGGTGTCGGCGATGCCGAAGCGCACGTTGCCGCCGACGTTGAAGACCGCGACCTCGATGGGGGCGATCTCGCGCTCGATGTGCTCGACCAGCGTGGCGACCTGCTGCTCGTCGCGCGCGTCGGACCCGAAGGCGTGCGCCGTGCCGCCGTCGGCGCGGATGCGCCGGACCAGCGGCTCCAGCTTGTCGGCGCTGCGACGGGTGACGCAGGCGATCAGGCCCTCGCGGGCGAAGCGCCGGGCGATGGCGCCGCCGGTGGCGTCGCCGGCGCCGACCACCAGCACGGCGCCGCGACGGGCGGCCGGGTTCGGGTTCATCGTCGTGTCTCCAGATCGTTGTTCTGCCGCCCAGGGTAGCAGCGGCGTGGTTTGCCGGACGCGCCTGCAGAAGCCCCACGCCGGGCGGCGGCCCGCCGCGCCGACAACACTTCTCGCAAATCGTTACGCCTGCGGGCTCCAGCGCGCCAGGGGCGGTTCCGAAAACCGGACATCGAAGCTGAAAGAGCGGCCGATCCCGGGCCGCCCGAGTGGGAGCCCGTCATGTCGATCCAGTCCCTGTCCTCCGCGTCGTGCAGCGTCTACTCGGCGCCGCGCGCCGAAAACCTGCGCCGCCCGCAACACGCCGAGCGCGACGAGTCCGGCCGCGGCTGCGGCGAGCCGCCGCGCCCGGAGCGCCGCCACGGCGGCATGGGCGCACTGTTCGACGCGCTGAGCGAAGAACTGCGCGCGCTGGCCCGGCCTGCGGCAGAACCCAAGCCCGCCGAAGCGGCCGCCGGGACGAAGCCGGTGGCGACCGACGCCAGGCCCGTGGCCGACACGCCGGCCGCCGACAAGACCGAGCCCGCGAAGGAGGCCAGGGACTGCGCCTGCGTCGACGAGGCCAAGGAGAAGAAAGAGAAGCAGCCCGACCTGCGCACCGCGCTGAAGGACTTCACCGAGGCGCTGTTCGACAGCCTGCGCGAGCTGGCCGGCGACAGCGGTCGCGGTCACGGTTGCCACGGGCGCGGCCATGGCTGGGGTCGTGGCGGCATGTCCAGCCTTGCCGATCGCATCGAGGCGCTGGCGCAGAAGCTGGCTGCCGGTGCCGCGCCGGCTGCGCCCACGACTCCCGCTCCGTCTCCGTCCCCGGCTCCGCAACCGCCGGCCGTGACGCCGGCACCGCAGGCCCCGGTCGCGACGACCGAGGTCGCCGCGACTGTCGCTGCGCCCGCCGCCCAGCCCGTCTCGGACACCATCCAGGTCGATCCGACGCCGCTGGTCGCCAAGGCCGAACCCTCCGACCTGGAGGAGAGCTTCGCGTCGCTGTGGAAGGCGCTCGATCCGGATCGCCTGAAGAAGGAAGAGGGCGGCAGCCTGAGCGAGCTGCTGGCCTTCCTGCGCCGCATGGCCGATCGCCTGGACGGCGATCACCCGGGCAAGGGCGGCACCGGTCAGCTGGTCGACACCGTCGCCCGACGATGCCGCAGCGGCCGGGCGAGGCTACATCTCGCCGGCCGCCATCTGCGACAGCACGTCGAGCTGCAGCAGTTCTTCCATCGCCGGGTCGGGCCGCTGCAGCCACAGGCCCAGCGCCAGCGCGCCGCCGAGCGCCAGCCCGGTCGCACCGATCAGCCAGGGCCGCAGGCCGGCGCGGCCGACCAGCGCGCGCACGGCGCCGCGGCCTTCGGACTGCGCCGACGCACCGTCGTGACGGCTGCGCCACTGAGACAGCACGCGCTGGTTCAGCGCCGCGAGTTCGGCGTCGTCGGGCGCCAGTGCGGCGCGCAGCTGTTGCTGCAACAGGGTGTCGTCGGGGTCGTGCTTCGGATTCATGAGGCGCCTCCTTCGAGGTGCGCGCGCAGCGCCTGCCGCGCGCGGTGCAGCAGTTGGTGTGCGGCGTTGGGATCGAGTTCCAGGCTGCGCGCGATGTCGGCCACCGAGGCGTCGGCATAGGCCCACATCGCGACCGCCATGCGCTGGCGCGCCGGCAGCCGGCCGAGGGCCGCTCGCAGACGGGCCTGGGTCGTGCCGGTGCTGAGCGCCGCGTCGTCGTGCGGCGCTTCGAGCGCGGACGCGTCGGCATGCGCGGCGTCGTGCAGCTCGGTCAGCGCCTCGTGCTCGGTGGCCTGCTCGCGTCGGCCGCCCAGCAGGCTGCGGCAGCGGTTGATGACGATGGTGTTGAAGTAGGTCGAGAGCTTCGCGCCCTGGGTGTCGCTGGGCGCGCTGCGCCACAGGCGCAGGAAGGCGTCCTGCACCGCGTCCTCGGCGTCTTCGCGGCGGCCGACCAGCTGGATCGCCAGGCCGTAGGCCTGCGGGGTCAGCTCGCGCACCAGCCGCGAGGCGCTGGCCGCCTGGCCGTCGCAGGCCTCGCGCCACAAGCGCCAGTCGTCGCCGGCCACGGGCGCGGCGCGCAGCGCGCGCGCCGCGGCACCGCCCAGCCAGCCGCTCAGGCGCGACACGCGGTCCATCCTTGCGGGTCCTTGGTCGATGCCATCAGCGTTCGAGTTTTTCGCGCAAGGCGGCGCGCTCTTCCGGCGTCAGCTTCTCCAGCATCTGCCGGCGTTGCTGCAGCAGCTGGCGACGCTCTTCGGGCGTCATGGCCTGCACGCGGGCGCGGCGTTCGCGCTGCAGGGCGGCGCGCTCCTCGGGCGTCAGCTGCTGCCAGCGCTCGCGTGCCTGGCCGGCGAGGGCCTGGCGCTCCTCGGGGCTCAGGTTCTCGAGCCGCTCGCGCAGCGCGCGGCGGAAGGCGGCGCGCTGCTCGGGCGTGGCCTGCTGCAGCTGCTGCTTGAGCTCGGCGCGGCGCGCGGCCTGCTCGGCCGGGCTGAGGCGCGCCCAGGCCTGAGGGTCGGGCACCTCGACGGCGAGCGCGTGCAGGCCAGGCCAAGCCAGCAGGGAGGCGAGGGCGAGCGGAATGAAGCGTGGAAGCGGCATGGTGCGAGCGTGTCGTGTCGGAGGGCGTGGCGTCAAGCGCGCCACAGGTCGGTCAAGGGACGCGGCGTGCCGGGCAGCACGTCTTGCGCGAGTCGCGCGCCCGACAGGCCGAACTGGCGTTGCAGCACCGGCCCGATCAGCGCGCGCAGGTCCAGCGTCGGGCGCAGATCGCGGCCGTCGAGCAGCTGGGCCCGCGCGAGGCCGGGCCAGTCGGCCTGCACGCGGCCGCCGGCGACCTGGCCGCCGGCGACGAAGGCGACGCCGCCGGTGCCGTGGTCGCTGCCCTGGCTGCCGTTGAGCACGGCCGAGCGTCCGAACTCGGTCATCACCAGCACGGTGGTGGTGGCCCAGCAGCGTTCGCCGAGCGCGGCGCGCAGCGCGGCCAGGCCGTCGTCCAGGCTGCCCAGCAGGCGCGCCAGCCGCGGCGCCTGCTGCGTGTGGGTGTCCCAGCCGCTGGTGTCGAGCCAGGCGACCGACGGGCCGTCGGGCGCGGCGAGAAAGCGTCCGGCCTGGGTCGCCAGCGCGACGAAGCCGGCGCCGCCGGCGGCCGGGGCCATGCTGCCGCTGCGCTGTTCCAGCGCCTGGCGGAACATCGGGCCGAGCTGCGGGTCGGCGTCGTAGAGCTGGCCGACGCGCGCCAGCAGGTCGTCGTCGGCCGGCGCCTCGCGCGTCGGCGCCCAGCTGCTGGCGCCGGACGCGCCGCGCAGCGCGAGCGGCAGTGCCGGGCTCAGCGCGACGCCGCGACCGCCTGCGGCCTGCAGCGCGCGGCCGAGCCAGCCGGTCGACAGCTCGAAGGGCCGGGTGCCGCCGCTTTCGAGCAATTGCTGCGCGTCGAAGTGCGAGCGCTCGCGATAGGGGCTGGCGACCGCATGCACGATGCGCAGCGTGCCTTCGCCGTACCAGCGATGCAGCTGCGCGAGGCGCGGGTGCAGCGCGAACGGGCCGTCGAGCGGCAGCGGCGACGCGTCGCCCGCAGCGGCCGGACGCAGCGCGGCCCAGGCCGGATCGCCGACCGCCGGCACGGCGGCCAGGCCGTCGAGCGCGCCGCGCAGCATCACGACCGCGAGGCGTTGCTCGCCGTGGGCCGGTGCGGCCGCGAAGGCGAGCCGAGCGCTGCCGAGGCTGGCGGCGGTGAACTGGAGAAGTCGGCGGCGCGACAGGCTCATGCGCGTCATCTCCACTGCATCTCGGGGCTCGCCAGCAGCAGGGCCAGCGCCTGCGTGCCGCTGTCGGCGCGCTCGACCTGGCGGCGCGTGGCGGCGCCGAGGTCATCGCCCCAGGCCAGCGCGGCCAGGGCGCGGGCGTCGGCACGGTCGGCGTGCTCGGCGGCCAGCGCGGCGGCCCACTCGACGCGCTTGTAGAGCGCGTCCGGCGCCAGCCAGTCCTCGCGGCGATCGGGCCAGCCCTGGGGCGACGGCGCGCGGCCGGCCGGCTGGCCCATCTGCGCGAGTTCGAGCGCGAGCTTCTCGGTGCGCACGATGGGCAGCTTGAGCAGCCGGTGCGAGGCGATCAGCAACTCCTCGGGCCGCCGGAACTTGGGCGCCGTGTCGCTGCGCCAGGCCAGGTCGTGGTCGAACAGCGTGCGCGCGACCGCGCCCAGGTCGCCGTCGCTGGCGACGAAGCGCGCGGCCAGCGCATCGACCAGCGCGGCCGGCGGGTCGTCGGCGACGAAATGTCGCGCCAGCTTGGTGGCGACGAAGCGCGCGGTGGACGGGTGGCGCGACAGGTCTTCGAACAGCGCGTCGACCGCCTCGGGGCCCTCGCGGTAGACGCGGCCGAGCACGCGCTTGGGGCCGGGCTCGTGCAGCGCCGGCTGGAACACCGTCTTCATTTCGTCGTCGCGCGTCACGGTCCAGCCGGTCAGCAGGCGCGCCAGCTCGGTGACGTCGGCCTGGGTGTAGCCGCCATGCACGCCGAGCGTGTGCAGTTCCAGCAGCTCGCGCGCGAGGTTCTCGTTGAGGCCGCGCTCGCGACGCCGGCCGGCGCGCGAGCCGGGGCCGATCGACTGCGCGTTGTCCAGGTAGATCAGCATCGCCGGGTGCAGCGTCGCGGCGCGCAGCATCGCCGCGAAACGGCCGGTCGCGTGCGGGCGGATCGCCTCGCGCTCGTGCGGCCAGACCATGCCGAGCATCGCGCCCTTGGTGGACGCGACGCAGAAGTGGTTGGACCAGAACATCACCCAGCGCTCGAACACCGGCGTGCCGCTGGCCACGGCGTGCTGCCAGCGGCGCTGCAGCGCGTCGAGGCCGGCACGACGCAGCGCGCGGCGGTCGGGGTCCGCCGGCTCGGGGCGCGCCGGGGTCATCGTCCCGGGTGTCGCCGCGACGGCGTCCGGCGCGGCGGCCATCAGCGCCCGGCGCAGCACGCGGCGCGTCAGCGGGCCGACCTCGGCGCTGCCGAGCAGGCCGCGATCGTCGAGCGGCTCGGGCGCGCCGAACTGCACCTGCACCCAGCCGCGCGGATCGGCGCGCAGGCCGGCGAGGCCGGTCTCGGCGAAGCCGAAGCGGTGGGCGGCGAGGGTGGCGGCTTGCATGGCGGGCGGGGGGCGACGCTGCTTGAACCACCGGCAGGCCGGGCTCTTACGGTCAGCCGAGCGAATCGCTCGGGATTGCGGCGCGGGCCGTAAGCGCCGGCGGCCGGCGGCGGTTCAAGCGGCACATGGATCCGGCTTCAGGGCCGGCCCGTGCCCCCCGAACGACTACTCAGGAGTCCCGCATGTCCCCGATGAAGAGCCCCGCTTTCACGCTGATCGTCCTTGGCTTCGCGCTGGCCGCTGCGGCCGGCATGGCGTCGGCCCAGACCACGCCGGCCCAGGCCGCGGCCGAGCAGCGCGTCGACAACCGCCAGGACCGCCAGGAGCAGCGCATCGAGAACGGCATCCAGTCCGGCGCGCTGACGAAGCCCGAGACGCGCCGCCTGGGCCGCGAGCAGGCGCGCATCACGCGGGCCGAGGCGCGCGCCGAGGCCGACGGCAAGGTCACCGGCCGCGAGGCGGCGGCGCTGGAGAAGCGCCAGGACCACGCCAGCCGCCACATCGCGCGCGCCAAGCACGACCGCCAGACGCGCAAGCCGTGACGCCCGCCTGTTGACCAGCGGCTGCCGCGGCGCAGGCCCGGACGGCATCGCACCGGGCGCGCCGCCGGCCGCTCAGCGTGGGGCGGTGCGCCGGTAGGCCTCCAGGAAGGCCGGCGCCGAAGGCCCGTCCGGGTCGAACGCCTCGACCGGCTGCTTGGCGGTGGTGAAGCGCCCGGTCACCGCTGCGGGCTGCGAGGCCGCGCGCGCCAGCATGTTCTGGCGCATCACATCGATGCGCTCGCTGGCGCACTGGCCGCGCAGGATGCCGTTCATCGAGGCCCGGTGAGCGAACGCCGAGCTCACGACGTTGGCACCGGCGCGGGCGCCGGCCTCGAACGAGCCGCCGCCGCGCGGCATCTTCGTGATCGCGTTGAACATGTAGGCCGTCGCGCCGTCGTAGTGCCGGTCGTAGGCCCACGCCTGCGTGCGCTCGACGACGATCGGATCGGTCTCGCTGCGGTCCACGGTGCCGTCGCGCTTGACGCTCGTGAAGCGGATCGCGCGGCCGACCGGTTCGCGGATGAAGGCACGGCACTCGTCGGAGAAGGCCTCGAAGTACGAGGCGACGAACAAGGAAAAGAAGCTGTCGTAGCGGTAGAGCACGTCGAAGCGGCCGGCGGCCAGCACCTCGACCATGTCCTCGAACGTGGCGACCGGGTTGCGCTGCTCGCGCGGGGCGAACTGCGCCATGGAGACGCGCCAGCGCCCGTCGGCGGGAGCGGCCTCCAGGAAGCAGTCGCCGGCGTCCCTGCAGCGGTAATCGAGCGGCATCCGGCCCAGCGCGAAGCGGATCTGCTTCACCGCGCGGCACTGCTGCGCGTACTGCGCCGCCACCGTCTCGGCCAGTGCGGTGTAGTTGGTGATGAGCGAGACATCGCTGTCGAGCACGCGCAAGTTCACCGGCTCGATCAGCAGTGTCGGCCTGTCCTCGCAGCGCCCCTGGTGGTCCAGGCGCACGCGGCTGTAGAGGTCGGTGATCCGGATCGCGACGTTGGCGCCGCGGTCGAACGCGGTGGCCACCGCGCCGTCGCGCAGCACCCAGCCCTCGGCGCGCTGCATCGCGCCTTCGTAGCCGTACTTGTTGGCGGTGATCGCCGACTCGAACGTCACCCGCAGCACCTGCAGCTGCGGGCAGCGGCGCTCGAGCACCGGGCGCAGCGCCGCCATCGGCTCGGCGATCGGCAGGTCGCGTCCCGAGCGCGAGCTCGCGTAGGCGTCGAGCCGGTTCTGCGGCGTGTCGGTGAAGCGGATGTCCACCTGCATCGACTCGGCGCAGATGCCGCGGAAGCTCGCGGTCAGCCCCCATTGGCGGCGCTCGGCGAGGTGGGCGATGAAGCTGCCGGGCGGCGCGTTGGCGGCCGGGTTGGCCATCGTCGTCACCTGGTAGTTGCCGACGACCGAACTGCCGTCGCTCGGCACGGGCTGGGCGGATGTTCCAGCGGCGGCGAGCAGCGCGGCAGCGCCCGCGCAGGCGGCCGCGGTGCGGCGGAGAAGAACTGCCGGTCTCGACATGCCACGACTCCACGCAAGGGGTGGCCGGCAGTGTAGGCGCCCGCCACCTTTCCAGACCGCCCGCAGGCAGCCGCTACGGCGGGCTGCGCCGGAATCCCGCCAGCAGGGCGCCGGCCAGCACGAACAGGCTGCCGAACACGCGGTTGATCCACCGGACCTGGCGCGGATCGCGCAGCGTGCGCAACAGGCGCGCGGCCAGCGCGGTGTAGAAGCCCATCACCACCAGGTCGGTGAAGCCCAGCGTCGCGGCGATCACCAGGTACTGCGGCGCGAGCGGCGCCGCCAGGTCAAGGAACTGCGGCACCACCGCCAGCAGGAAGACCGTGCCCTTGGGGTTGACCGCGTTGATGGCCCAGCCGCGCAGGATCAGCGCGCGCGCCGAGGGCAGGGCGGCGTCGGTCGCGGCCTCGACCAGCGGCCGGGCCGGCGCCCGCCACTGCTGCACGCCCAGCCACACGAGGTAGGCCACGCCGGCCCACTTGACCAGCGTGAAGGCGGTCGCCGAGGTGGCAATCAGCGCTCCCAGCCCCAGGCCGACGAACAGCACCTGGGTCCAGATACCCAGCACCAGCCCGATCGTCATCGCGTAGCCGCGCGCGAAGCCGCAGCGCGCGCCCGCGCTCATGGCCGCCACCGCGCCCGGGCCGGGCGAGAGGCTGATGGCCCAGGCGGCCAGGAAGAAGGGGAGCCAGACGGACAGGTCCATGGGGGAGGCGCAAGCGGGGACGGATCGACTGTAGCGGCGCCGCCGTGAGGGCGCTCAAGGACGGCGGCGATCTGCCGAAACAGGGGTGGGGTCAGGGCTAGTCGCCCGGCTCCACCACAGCCATGCACGACAGCACGACTCACGGTCCTATCGTCGACATCCGGCAGTTGCGGATCGGCCTGCACGTCCACCTGGATCTCGGGTGGATGCAGCATCCCTTCCCGCTCAACAGCTTCCGGATCGCCAGCGAGGAACAGCTCCAGACCCTGCGCGGACTGGGGCTGGAGCACGTGCGCATCCTGCCGCAGCGCAGCGACGTCGAGCCGCTGCGCGCGCTGGTCGATGCCGGCGCGCTGGCGGCTGCCGACGCCGGCCCGGCGGCCCAGCCGGTGGTCGTCGCGCCGCCGCCGGCCGCCCCGGTCGAGACGCCCGAGCAGGCCCAGGCCCGCCGGCGCCGCGAGGCGCTGGAGGCCGAGCTGGCCTGCGCCCACCAGGCCGAGCGGCAGTACGCCGAGGCCGGGCGTGCGCTCAAGCGCAGCTTCGAGCTCGCGATCAGCCAGCCGGCCGCGGCCCGCGAGCATTGCGAGACCCACATGAACGGGCTGCTCGGCAAGCTGCTGGGCGCCGACGAGATGGCGATCCGCCTGCTGAGCGAAGGCGCGGGCGACCGCGCCTCGCTGCACGCGGTCAACGTGACGGTGCTGTCGCTGCTGCTCGGCAAGCAGCTCGGCCTGTCGAAGGAAGACATGTTCGACCTGGGCACGGGCGCGATGCTGCACGACGTGGGCAAGCTCGAGCTGCCCGACCGCGTGCGCTGGCTGGACCCGATGACGCCGGGCGTGTCGAACGCCGAGCGGCAGTTCTACCAGGACCATGTCTCGCACGGCGTGACCATCGGCCGCAAGATGGGCCTGATGCCCGGCGCGCTGCTGGTGCTGGCGCAGCACCACGAGCTGGCCGACGGCAGCGGCTTCCCGCTGAAGCTGGCGGGCGAGAAGATCAGCCCGGCCGCGCGCATCGTCGCGCTGATCAACCGCTACGACAACCTCTGCAATCCGGCCACGCCCTCGCAGGCGCTGACGCCGCACGAGGCACTGGCGCTGATCTACGGCCAGATGAAGGCGCGCTTCGACAGCGCCGTGTTCGGCGCCTTCATCCGCATGATGGGCGTGTACCCGCCGGGCTCGGTGGTGCAGCTGAGCGACGACCGCTACGGCATGGTCGTCACGGTCAACGCCGCGCGTCCGCTGAAGCCCTGCGTGCTGGTGCACGACCCGAAGCAGTCGCGCGACACCGCGCTGCCGCTGGACCTGGAGCGCACGCCCGAGCTCGGCATCCGCCGCAGCCTCAAGCCGCAGCACCTGCCGCGCGCCACGCTCGACTACCTGTCGCCGCGCACGCGCACCTGCTACTTCTTCGAGCCCGCGCGCGAGATGTTCGCGATGGGCGAGGCGGTCGCATGAGCCTTCCTCCGCCGGTCTGGCAACCGCTGATCGACAGCCTGCTCGAAGCCGTCTGTCTGGTCGACCCGCTCGGGCTGCGCGTCGTCGCGGCCAACGAGGCGGCGGCGGCGCTGTTCGGCGAGGCTCCGGGCGCGCTGGTCGGCCGGCCGGTGGTCGACCTGGTGGCGACGCCGGAAGACGAGTGCTTCTGGGAAGACATGGCCGCGGGCCGCTCGCGCCCCGACGGCCCGCAGATCCACTCCGACAGCTTCGTGCGCCACGCCGACGGCCGCATGCTGCCGGTCGAGCGCCGCGTCGACCGCGTCTGGATGCGGCCCGGCCAGGCGATCTACGTGCTGGGCCTGCGCGACCAGAGCGCCCAGCGCCAGGCCGAGGACGAGCTGGAGAAGCTGGTCGCCGAACTGCGCGCCACGCTGGAGTCGACCGCCGAGGGCATCCTCGTCACCGACCTGCACGGCGCGATCCGCGGCTGCAACCAGCTCTTCGCGCGGCTGTGGGACCTGCCCGAGGAGCTGCTGACCCAGCACGACGACAGCGCGATCCTCGAATGGATGCGCGGCCAGGTGGTCGACGCCGATCGGTTCAGCGCCAGGCTGCGCGAACTGGACGAGGCGCCGCTGCTGCGCGCCAGCGACGTGCTGCGGCTGCGCTCGGGCCGCGTGCTGGAACGCGTGACGCTGCCGCAGTACGGCCGCGGCCGGCCGATCGGGCGCGTCTGCTCGTTCCGCGACATCACCGAGCAGCTGGCCAGCGCCGCGCGCCTGCAGCTGGCGGCGCAGGTCTTCGAGTCCAGCCTGGACGCGATCTTCGTCACCGACGGCGCGCACCGCATCGTCGCGGCCAACGCCAGCTGCGAGCGCATCACCGGCCTGTCGCGCGAGCGCATCGTCGGCCTGACGACCGAGGCCCTGCTGTGCCACCCCAGCGCCGCGCCGGGCTGGTTCGAGCCGCTGCGCGCCTGCCTGGAAGAGAAGGGCGTCTGGGAGGGCGAGCTGTGGCACCGCCGGCCCGACGGCAGCACGCTGCCGGGGCAGGTCTCGCTGGTGCGCATGGACCCGGCCGGCGCCGAGCCCGCCGAGGTCGGCGCGGGCGTGCGCCACGTCGGCTTCTTCAAGGACCTGACCGAGACGGTGGCCGCGCACAAGCGCATCGAGGAGCTGGCCTTCACCGACGCGCTGACCGGCCTGCCGAACCGCGTGATGCTGACCGAGCGGCTCGAGTTCGCGCTGGCGATGTCGCAGCGCCATCGCATGCCCTTCGCGCTGCTGTTCCTGGACCTGGACCGCTTCAAGCAGATCAACGATTCGCTGGGCCACCTGTTCGGCGACCGCGTGCTGGTCGAGGTGGCCGAGCGCCTGAAGACCTGCGTGCGCCAGGTCGACATGGTGGCGCGCCTGGGCGGCGACGAGTTCGTGATGCTGCTGAACCAGACCGACGCGCGCGGCGCCGAGACCACGGCGCGCCGCGTGCTGGAGGTGCTGGGCCAGCCCTTCGTGCTGGAGGGCATGAGCTTCTCGGTCACCGCGAGCATCGGCATCGCGATGTACCCGAACGACGGCGAGTCGATGAACGACCTCATCAAGAACGCCGACGCCGCGATGTACCGCGTGAAGGAGCGCGGCCGCGCGGGCTTCCGCTTCTACCAGCCGCAGATGAACGTGGACCTGCTGGCGCGCATGAAGCTCGACCATGCGATGCGCGTCGCGCTCGAGCGCGGCGACTTCCGGCTGCACTACCAGCCGCAGGTCGAGATCGCGAGCGGCCGCGTCATCGGCGCCGAGGCGCTGCTGCGCTGGCGCGACGCCGACCTGGGCGACATCTCGCCCGGCGAGTTCATCCCGGTGGCCGAGGAGAGCGGCTTCATCGTCGCGCTGGGCGACTGGGTGCTGGGCGAGGCGGTGCGCCAGGGCGCGCGCTGGCAGGCCGAGGGGAGGCCGGTGGTGGTGTCGGTCAACGTGTCGGCGCTGCAGTTCCAGCAGGTCGACTTCGTCGAGCGCGTCGCCGCGGTGCTGGCCGCGTCGCAGCTGCCGGCCGCGCTGCTGGAGCTGGAGCTGACCGAGTCGATCCTGATCCGCGACGCCGACGAGGCGCTGCAGCGCCTGCGTGCGCTCGACCGCCTGGGCGTGCAGATGGCGATCGACGACTTCGGCACCGGCTACTCCAGCCTGGGCTACCTGAAGCGCTTCCCGATCAAGAAGCTCAAGATCGACCGCAGCTTCATCAAGGGCCTGCCGGGCGACGAGAGCGACGCCGGCATCGCGCAGGCGGTGGTGCAGCTGGCGCGCGCGCTGCGACTGCGCGTGATCGCCGAGGGCGTGGAGACGCCGGCGCAGCGCGACTTCCTGCTGCGCGCCGGCTGCGACGAGTTCCAGGGCTTCCTGTTCGCCGCGGCGCTGTCGGTGCCGGAGTTCGAGGCCCGCACGGCCGGGCTGCTGGGCGCGTCGCAACCGGAGCGCGCGACCGCCTGAGCGCTGTCGACATCGGCGCGAGACTGTATGAAAATACAGTATTGCCATGAGCCGAGCCGACGACCCGTCCCGCATCGACCCGATCAAGGGCCGCGGCACGCCGGTGCGCATCGCGCACCGCTACGAGCGAGACCTGCGCGAGGCCGTCGACGACGGCTGGGAAGCGCCGCCCGGGGAGGGCGAGCCGCCGCCCCCCGCGACCTTCGTGACCGAGGAGCGGGCGCGCACGGTGATCAGCCGCAACGACTCGCCCGACATTCCCTTCGACATCGCGCTCAACCCCTACCGCGGCTGCGAGCACGGCTGCATCTACTGCTATGCGCGGCCGACCCACAGCTACCTGGACCTGTCGCCGGGGCTGGACTTCGAGACGCGGCTGGTGGCCAAGGTCAACGTCGTCGAGCGGCTGCGCGCCGAGCTGTCGGCGCGCGGCCATGTGCCGAGCCCCATCAACATCGGCTCGGCCACCGACGCCTACCAGCCGATCGAGCGCCGGCTGCGGCTGACGCGCGGCGTGCTGGAGCTGCTGACCGCCTGCGAGCACCCGTTCACGCTGGTCACCAAGTCGGCCGGCATCGAGCGCGACCTCGACCTCATCGCCCCGGCCGCGCGGCGACGACAGGCGCTGGTCTTCGTCAGCGTCACCACGCTCGACGCCGGGCTCGCGCGTCGCCTGGAGCCGCGCGCGACGACGCCGCTGCGGCGCCTGCAGGCCGTGCGGCGCCTGGCCGAGGCCGGCGTGCCGGTGGGCGTGAACGTCGCGCCCATCATTCCCTTCGTCAACGAGCCCGAGATCGAGCGCATCGTCGAGGCCGCGGCGGCGCACGGCGCCCACTCCATCCACTACACGGTGCTGCGCCTGCCCTGGGAGGTGGCGCCGCTGTTCCGCCAGTGGCTGGACCAGCACCTGCCCGACCGCGCCGGGCGCGTGATGGCGCGCGTGCAGGACATGCGCGGCGGCAAGGACTACGACGCCGACTACGCCTCGCGCATGAAGGGCGCGGGCCTGTGGGCCGAGCTGATCCGCCAGCGCGTGCTCAAGGCGGCGGCGCGGCACGGCCTGTCGCGCGAGACACCGGCCCTCGACCGCAGCCGCTTCCGGCCGCCTGCGGCCGACGCGGCGCAGCACGAGCTGTTCGGCTGAGGCCTCAGGTCTCGTCGAGCTGCCGCAGCGCGGCGGCCCGGGCCTCCGACCGCAGCCGGCCGCAGACCACGAAGGACCCGATCACGCACACGATCACCAGCAGCTTGAAGCCGACCAGCAGCCAGCCGGCCAGCGCACCGGTGTAGCTGTACTTCTGGGCCCAGCCGACGGTCTCGGTGAAGCGGATGCCGGGGATCGCGTCGAACAGGTGCCAGAGGTAGAGGTCGGCGTAGCGTGTCGCGCAGCCCTCGGCATGGGGCACGGCGGGCTGCATCGAGATCCAGTCCAGGCGCTCGCAGGCGCAGCTCAGCGCACCGAAGACGACGACCGCGAACGCGGCCAGGGCCACCGACAGCGAGGTCGGGAAGGCGATGCCCTGCTGGGGCAGGGCGCGCAGGACGTCCTCGTTGGTCATCAAGGCCGCGTAGACCAGCAGGGCCACCGCGGCGACGACCACCGCAGCGATCCCAATCCACGGCGCCGGCCGGGCGAGCGCCCAGTTGAGGGCCTGGCCGACCCAGGCGATGGGCCACAGCACCAGCAGGGTGGCCAGCGCATAGGCCAGCGCGACCGCCAGGCGGCTGGCCCGAAGCACCTGTCGCAGGGCCGCGACCAGCCCGGCGGCGACCCGCCGCAGGCCGCTGGCCGTCGCCGTCGGGCCGGACTCTTCCATGGCGGCGATTGTGCGGTCGGGGCGGGCTTTGCGGGCGCCGACGCCGAACGCACAATCGCCCATGCTCATCAACTGCGTGGCCTACCAGGACGGCAGCAAGCTGGCCGACCTGACGGTCGACCAGGTCAGCGACTACATCTCGCGACCGGACTGCTTCGTCTGGGTCGCGCTGCAGGACGCGAGCGCGGCCGAACTCGAGGTGATGCGCCGCGAGTTCGGCCTGCACGAACTGGCGGTCGAGGACGCGGCGCACGGCCACCAGCGCCCGAAGATCGAGGAGTACGGCGACTCGATCTTCGCCGTGCTCCACCTGGTCGAGGCGAACGAGCACGAGCTCAACGTCGGCGAGGTCGACGTCTTCGTCGGCCGCAACTACGTGCTGTCGGTGCGCAACCGCAGCACCCAGGGCTTCCTCGGCGTGCGCGACCGCTGCGAGCGCGAACCGCATCTGCTGAGGCACGGCGCCGGCTTCGTGCTCTACGCGCTGATGGACGCGGTGGTCGACCGCTACTTCCCGATCATCGACACGCTGGAGTCGCAGCTCGAGACGATCGAGGAGCAGATCTTCGTCAAGGGCACGGCCAAGAGCAACATCGAGCGGCTCTACGACCTGAAGCGCCGCGTGATGGTGCTCAAGCATGCGGTCGCGCCGCTGCTCGAGGCCGCCGGCAAGCTGCACGGCGGGCGGGTGCCGCACATGTGCGCCGGGACGCAGGAGTACTTCCGCGACGTGGTCGATCACCTGACGCGCATCAACAGCTCGATCGAGTCGATCCGCGACACGGTGGGCACCGCGATCCACGTGAACCTGTCGATGGTGGCTATCGAGGAGAGCGAGATCACCAAGCGCCTGGCGGCCTGGGCCGGCATCTTCGCCGTGGCCACCGCCTTCGCCGGCATCTGGGGCATGAACTTCGAGTTCATGCCCGAGCTGAAGTGGCGCTGGGGCTACCCGCTGGCGCTGGCCGCGATCACCGCGGCCTGCGGCCTGGTGGCCTGGCGGTTCCGGCGCGCCGGCTGGCTCTGAGCCCGGCGCGCCGCGGCGCTACTTGAACAGGTCCTTGACCCGGTCGGTCCAGCTCTTGGCGTTGGGCGAGTGGCGGTCGCCGCCCTTCTTGAAGCTCTCGTCGAGTTCCTTCAGCAGCTTGCGCTGGTGCTCGGTGAGCTTGATCGGCGTCTCGACGGCGACGTGGCAGTAGAGGTCGCCGGGGTAGCTGGAGCGCACGCCCTTGATGCCCTTGCCGCGCAGGCGGAAGGTCTTGCCGTGCTGGGTGCCCTCGGGCAGCTCGATCTCGGCCTTGCCGCCGAGCGTGGGCACCTCGATCTGGCCGCCGAGCGCCGCGGTCGCGATGCCGACCGGGATCGTGCAGTGCAGGTCGTCGCCGTCGCGCTCGAAGATGTCGTGCTGCTTGATGCGGATCTCGATGTACAGGTCACCCGGCGGGCCGCCGTTGGTGCCCGGCTCGCCGTTGCCGGCCGAGCGGATGCGCATGCCTTCGTTGATGCCGGCGGGGATCTTGACCTCGAGCGTCTTGTTGCTCTTGATGCGACCGGCGCCATTGCAGGCCGTGCAGGGGTCGGGAATGATCTTGCCGCTGCCGTGGCAGTTGGGGCAGGTCTGCTGGATGCTGAAGAAGCCCTGGCGCAGGTGGACCTGGCCCGAGCCGTTGCAGGTCGGGCAGGTCTTGGCGCTGGTGCCGGGCTTGGCGCCGCTGCCGTCGCAGGCCTTGCAGTCGTCCCAGCTGGGGATGCGGATCTGCGAGTCCTTGCCGCGCGCGGCTTCCTCGAGCGTGATCTCCATCGCGTAGCTCAGGTCGCTGCCGCGATAGACCTGCTGGCCGCCGCCGGCGCCGCGGCGGGCGCCACCGGCACCGCCGAAGATGTCGCCGAAGATGTCGCCGAAGGCCTCGGCGAAGCCGCCGTAGGCCTCGGCACCGGGTCGCCCGCCGCCCATGGCGGGGTCGACGCCGGCGTGGCCGAAGCGGTCATAGGCGGCGCGCTTCTGCCCGTCGGACAGCATCTCGTAGGCTTCCTTCACCTCCTTGAAGGACTCCTCGGCCTTCTTCGCCCCGTCGCCCTGGTTGCGGTCGGGGTGGTACTTCATGGCCAGCTTGCGATAGGCCTTCTTGATGTCGTCGTCGCTGGCGTTCTTGGGGACGCCGAGGACTTCGTAGTAGTCGCGTTTGGCCATGCAGGTCCTTCAGGGGCGATCGACCAGGCAGCAACGGGGGCAGGTCACTTCTTGACTTCCTTGAAGTCGGCATCGACGACGTTGTCGTCGGCCGGCTTCGCGTCACCGCCGGCCGGCCCGTCCTGCGGTGCGGCGCCGGCCGCACCGGCCGCGGCCTGGGCCGCCTGCATGTCGGCGTAGACCTTCTCGCCGAGCTTCTGGCTCGCGGCCATCAGGGCCTCGGTCCTGGCCTCGATCTCGGTCTTGTCCTCGCTCTTGAGCGCGGCCTCGGCGTCCTTGAGCGCGGCCTCGATCTTCTCCTTCTCGCCGGCGTCGAGCTTGTCGCCGTGCTCGGCCAGGCTCTTCTTCACGCTGTGCACCATCGCGTCGGCCTGGTTGCGGGCCTGCACCAGCTCGAGCTTCTTCTTGTCCTCGGCGGCGTTGAGCTCGGCGTCCTTCACCATCTGCTGGATCTCGTCCTCGCTCAGGCCCGAGTTCGCCTTGATGGTGATCTTGTTCTCCTTGCCGGTGCCCTTGTCCTTGGCGCCGACGTGCAGGATGCCGTTGGCGTCGATGTCGAAGCTGACCTCGATCTGCGGCATGCCGCGCGGCGCCGGGGCGATGCCCTCGAGGTTGAACTCGCCCAGCATCTTGTTGCCGGCGGCCATCTCGCGCTCGCCCTGGAAGACCTTGATCGTCACCGCCGGCTGGTTGTCGTCGGCGGTGCTGAAGACCTGCGCGAACTTGGTCGGGATGGTGGTGTTCTTCGTGATCATCTTGGTCATCACGCCGCCCTGCGTCTCGATGCCCAGCGACAGCGGGGTCACGTCGAGCAGCAGCACGTCCTTGCGATCCCCGGCCAGCACCTGGCCCTGGATCGCGGCGCCGACGGCCACGGCCTCGTCGGGGTTGACGTCCTTGCGCGGCTCCTTGCCGAAGAACTCCTTGACCTTCTCCTGCACCTTGGGCATGCGCGTCATGCCGCCGACCAGGATCACGTCGTTGATCTCGCCGACCGACACGCCGGCGTCCTTGATCGCGGTGCGGCAGGGCGCGATGGTGCGCTCGATCAGCTCTTCGACCAGCGCTTCCAGCTTGGCGCGCGTCAGCTTGATGTTGAGGTGCTTCGGACCCGAGGCATCGGCCGTCACGTAGGGCAGGTTGATGTCGGTCTGCGCGCTGTTGGACAGCTCGATCTTGGCCTTCTCGGCCGCTTCCTTCAGGCGCTGCAGCGCGAGCACGTCCTTGGACAGGTCGACGCCCTGGTCCTTCTTGAACTCGCTGATGATGTAGTCGATGATGCGCTGGTCGAAGTCCTCGCCGCCGAGGAAGGTGTCGCCGTTGGTCGACAGCACCTCGAACTGCTTCTCGCCGTCGACGT
>NZ_CADEFR010000041.1 GCF_902826655.1 uncultured Methylibium sp.
CCAGCTCTCGGGCGGCATGAAGCGCCGCGTGCTGGTGGCGCAGGCGCTGGTGCACCGCCCGCCGGTGATCGTGCTCGACGAGCCGACGGCCGGCGTCGACGTGGAGCTGCGCCAGACGCTGTGGCAGTTCATCGCGCGGCTCAACCGCGAGGGTCACACGGTGCTGCTGACCACCCACTACCTCGAGGAGGCCGAGGCGCTGTGCGGCCGCATCGCGATGCTCAAGGCCGGCCGCGTCGTCGCGCTGGACCGCACCGCCAACCTGCTGGCCGGCACCGCCAGCACGATGCTGCGTTTCAAGACCGACCAGGCCCTGCCGCCGGCCGTCGCCGCCCAGGCGCGGGTGACCGGCCGCATCGTGCAGCTGACGGCGCGCGACGCGGCCGAGGTCGAGACGCTGCTGGCGGCGCTGCGCACGGCGGACGTCAAGGTCGAGGAGCTGGAGATCGGCCGGGCCGACCTGGAGGACGTGTTCCTCGAGATCATGCAGTCGTCGACCCGCCCGGCGGAGCTGTCATGACGGGATGGAGAACACTCCTCTACAAGGAGAGCCTGCGCTTCTGGAAGGTGAGCTTCCAGACCATCGCTGCGCCGGTGCTGACGGCCGTGCTCTACCTGCTGATCTTCGGCCACGTGCTGGAGGATCACGTCAAGGTCTTCGACCGCATCGGCTACACCAGCTTCCTGATCCCCGGGCTGGTGATGATGAGCGTGCTGCAGAACGCCTTCGCCAACAGCAGTTCCTCGCTGATCCAGAGCAAGGTCACCGGCAACCTGGTGTTCCTGCTGGTGACACCGCTGTCGCACTGGGCGTGGTTCGCGGCCTACGTCGGCGCCTCGGTGCTGCGCGGGCTGGTCGTCGGCGCCGGCGTGCTGGCCGTCACCGTGTGGTTCGCGCCGCCGGGACTGGTCGAGCCCGGCTGGGTGCTGGTGTTCGCCGTGCTGGGCGCGGCGATGATGGGGGCGCTGGGCCTGGTGGCGGGGCTGTGGGCCGAGAAGTTCGACCAGATCGCGGCCTTCCAGAACTTCATCGTGATGCCGATGACCTTTCTGTCGGGCGTGTTCTATTCGGTCGACTCGCTGCCGGCCTTCTGGCAGGGCGCCAGCCACCTGAATCCCTTCTTCTACATGATCGACGGCTTCCGGCGCGGCTTCTTCGGCATCAGCGATGTGTCGCCCTGGATCAGCCTTGCGGTGGTGGCCGCGAGCTTCGCGATCGTGGCCGGCGTCGCGCTGCACCTGCTGAAGACCGGCTACAAGCTGCGCCATTGATCCGGCCCCGCCGATACACTCCTGCCATGGCCGAACCGACCGCCGACGACGTGCAGCGCTACCTCGCGCAGGGGCTCGCCTGCGAGCACCTGCAGGTCGAGGGCGACGGGCGCCACTTCTTCGCCACCATCGTCGCGGCCGAGTTCGACGGCCTCAGCCGCATCCAGCGCCACCAGCGCGTCTACGCCGCCCTGGGCGATAGAATGCGCGAACAAATCCACGCGCTGTCGATGAAGACGTTGACGCCGGCCGAATTCGCGCTGCAGGGCCCCGTGGCCCGCAGCGCCGTCGCCCACCACCACTGAACACGGGCCGCCCTGTTGGCGCGGCCTGTGCGCTCCCTCGTTGCCGAGGGCGGGTCGTGCAGGCGCGTGGATGGGGCGGTTGACGCAACCGCACCATGGACAAACTTCTCATCCGCGGTGGCCGGCCCCTGAAGGGCGAGGTCCCGATCTCCGGCGCCAAGAACGCGGCGCTGCCGGAACTGTGCGCCGCGCTGCTGACCGACGAGCCGGTCACGCTGCACAACGTGCCCAGCCTGCAGGACGTGGCGACGACGCTGAAGCTGCTGCGCAACATGGGTGCGAGCGCCGAGCGCAGCACCGATCGCCCCGATGTCGTGAGCATCGACGCCAGCCGTGTCACCAGCCCCGAGGCGCCGTACGACCTGGTCAAGACCATGCGCGCCTCGATCCTGGTGCTGGGGCCGCTGCTGGCGCGCTTCGGCGAGGCCACGGTGTCGCTGCCGGGCGGCTGCGCCATCGGTTCGCGGCCGGTGGATCAGCACATCAAGGGCCTGCAGGCGATGGGCGCGCAGATCAGCGTCGAGCACGGCTACATCCTCGCCAAGGCACCGCAGGGCCTGAAGGGCGCCCGCATCACGACCGACATGGTCACCGTGACCGGCACCGAGAACCTGCTGATGGCCGCGACCCTGGCCGACGGCGAGACGGTGCTCGAGAACGCGGCCCGCGAGCCCGAGATTCCGGACCTGGCCGAGCTGCTGATCGCGATGGGCGCCCGCATCGAAGGCCAGGGCACGAGCCAGATCCGCATCCAGGGCGTGAAGCGCCTGCACGCACCGGCCGGGGGGCACCGCATCGTGCCCGACCGCATCGAGGCCGGTACCTTCCTGTGCGCGGTGGCGGCGACCGGCGGCGACGTGCTGCTGAAGGGCGCGCGCAGCGACCACCTGGACGCGGTGATCGAGAAGCTGCGCGAGGCCGGCGCCCAGGTCGAGGCGGAGGGTGGCGGCGTGCGCGTGCGCTCCGACGGCCGGCTCAAGGCGGTGGGTTTCCGCACCAGCGAGTACCCGGCGTTCCCCACCGACATGCAGGCGCAGTTCATGGCGCTGGACTGCGTGGCCGACGGCACGGCGCTCGTCACCGAGACGATCTTCGAGAACCGCTTCATGCACGTCAACGAACTGGTGCGCCTGGGCGCCCGCATCGAGGTCGACGGCCACACCGCGGTCGTCACCGGCGTGCCGCAGCTGTCGGGGGCCACGGTGATGGCCACCGACCTGCGCGCCTCGGCCGGCCTGGTCATCGCCGGCCTGGTGGCCGATGGCGAGACCGTGGTCGACCGCATCTACCACCTCGATCGCGGCTACGACCGGATGGAAGCCAAGCTGCGCGGCCTGGGGGCCGACATCGAGCGCATGAAATGAGCGGCATCACCCTCGCACTCTCCAAAGGCCGCATCTTCGACGAGTCGCTGCCGCTGCTGAAGGCCGCCGGCATCGAGGTCACCGAGGACCCCGAGCGCTCGCGCAAGCTGATCCTGCCGACGACGCGGCCGGAGGTGCGCGTGGTGCTGGTGCGTGCGACCGACGTGCCGACCTACGTGCAGCACGGCGGCGCCGACCTCGGCGTGGCCGGGCTCGACATCCTGCTCGAGCACGGCGGCCAGGGCCTCTACCAGCCGCTCGACCTGCGCATCGCGAAATGCCGCATGAGCGTGGCCACCCGCGCCGACTTCGACTATGCGGCCGCCGTGAAGCAGGGCTCGCGCATCCGCGTCGCGACCAAGTACGTCGGCGTCGCACGCGACCACTTCGCCGACAAGGGCGTGCACGTCGACCTGATCAAGCTCTACGGGTCGATGGAGCTTGCGCCGCTGACCGGGCTGGCCGACGCGATCGTCGACCTGGTGTCGACCGGCAGCACGCTGAAGGCCAACGCGCTGCACGAGGTCGAGAAGATCATGGACATCTCCTCGCGGCTGGTCGTGAACCAGGCGGCGCTCAAGCTCAAGCGCGAGCCGATCCGCGCGCTGATCGACGCCTTCGCCGCGGCCGTCGCCAAGGATTGAACATGGTCGCCGTCCGCCGCCTCGCCACCACGCAAGCCGACTTCGAGGCCGCGTTCCGGCGCGTGCTGCACTGGTCCGCCGAGACCGACGACGCGATCGAGCAGCGCGTGGCCGCGATCCTGGCCGACGTGCAGGTGCGCGGCGACGCGGCCGTGCTGGAGTGCACGGCACGCTTCGACGACCTGCAGGCCGCGTCGATGGCGGCGCTGGAACTGAAGGCCGACGACTTCGCGGCCGCCTTCGAGGCCATCACGCCGGCCCGGCGCGACGCGCTGCAGCAGGCCGCTGCCCGCATCCGCAGCTACCACGAGCGCCAGCTCGAGGCGACCGGCCGCAGCTGGAGCTACCGCGACGAGGACGGCACGCTCCTGGGCCAGAAGGTCACGCCGCTGGACCGGGTCGGCATCTACGTGCCCGGCGGCAAGGCGGCCTACCCGTCCAGCCTGCTGATGAACGCCGTGCCGGCCCGCGTGGCCGGTGTGGGCGAGATCGTGATGGTGGTGCCGACGCCGAAGGGCGAACGAAACCCCCTGGTGCTGGCCGCCGCGCACGTGGCCGGCGTCACCCGCGCCTTCACGATCGGCGGGGCGCAGGCGGTGGCCGCGCTGGCCTACGGCACGGCTGCCGTGCCCAAGGTCGACAAGATCACCGGCCCCGGCAACGCCTACGTGGCCAGCGCCAAGAAGCGCGTGTTCGGCACCGTCGGCATCGACATGATCGCCGGCCCCAGCGAGATCCTGGTGCTGGCCGACGGCACGACGCCGCCGGACTGGGTCGCGATGGACCTGTTCAGCCAGGCCGAGCACGACGAACTGGCGCAGAGCATCCTGCTGTGCCCCGACGCCGCCTACATCGACGCGGTGCAGCGCGAGATCGACCGCCTGCTGCCCGAGATGCCGCGCGCCGCGATCATCCGCGCCTCGCTCGAAGGGCGGGGCGCGCTGATCCACACGCGCTCGATGGACGAGGCCTGCGAGATCAGCAACCGCATCGCGCCGGAGCACCTGGAAGTCAGCTCGGCCGACCCGCAACGCTGGGAGCCGCTGCTGCGCCACGCCGGCGCGATCTTCCTCGGTGCCTACACGAGCGAGTCGCTGGGCGACTACTGTGCCGGCCCCAACCATGTGCTGCCGACCTCGGGCACGGCGCGCTTTTCCTCGCCGCTGGGGGTCTACGACTTCCAGAAGCGCAGCAGCCTGATCGAGGTGAGCGAGCAGGGCGCGCAGGTGCTGGGCACGATCGCCGCCGAGCTGGCCCATGGCGAAGGTCTGCAGGCGCACGCGCGTGCGGCCGAGATGAGGCTCAAGCGATGAGCGACCAGCCGCTCGCGCCCCTGGCGCCGCGTCTGGCGCGCTTCCTGCGCCAGGACGTGCAGTCCATGCACGCCTACGCGATCCAGCCCTCGGCGGGCTACGTGAAGCTCGATGCGATGGAGAACCCGCACCGCCTGCCAGCCGTACTGCAGGCCGAGCTGGGACAGCGCCTCGGCGCGCTGGCGCTCAATCGCTACCCCGGGACGCGCACCGACGAACTGCGCGCCGCGCTGGCCCGCCACGCCGGCATGCCCGAGGGCTGCGCGCTGATGCTGGGCAACGGCTCGGACGAACTCATCTCGCTGCTGGCGATGGCCTGCGATGTCCCCGGCGCGACCGTGCTGGCGCCGCTGCCGGGCTTCGTGATGTACGAGATGTCGGCGAAGCTGCAAGGCCTGCGCTTCATCGGCGTGCCGCTGACGGCCGATTTCGAGCTCGACGAGGCCGCGATGCTGGCGGCCGTGCGCGAGCACCGCCCGGCGATCACCTACCTCGCCTATCCGAACAACCCGACCGCGAACCTCTGGGACGACGCGGTGATCGAGCGCATCGTCGAAGCGGTGCACGAGCACGGCGGCCTGGTGGTGATGGACGAGGCCTACCAGCCCTTCGCGAGCCGCAGCTACCTCGAGCGGCTGGCTCGGCACGACCACGTGCTGCTGATGCGCACGCTCAGCAAGTTCGGCCTGGCCGGCGTGCGCCTGGGTTACCTGATCGGGCCGGCCGCGCTGGTGGCCGAGATCGACAAGGTCCGCCCGCCGTACAACGTGAGCGTGCTGAACTGCGAGGCGGCGCTGTTCGCGCTGGAGCACGAGGATGAGTTCGCGCACCAGGCCGCCGCGCTGCGCAGCGAGCGCACGCGGCTGGTCGCCGCGCTGCGCGCCATGCCCGGCGTCACGCCCCACCCGAGCGAGGCCAACATGGTGCTGGTGCGCGTGCCCGATGCGAAGGCCGTCTTCGACGGCCTCAAGGCGCGCGGCGTGCTGGTCAAGAACGTCTCCGGCCTGCACCCTTTGCTGGCGAACTGCCTGCGCCTCACCGTCGGCCTTCCGGCCGAGAACGACCAGATGATCGCGGCCCTGAAAGGCATCCTGTCATGACCGAACCTCATCGCATCGCCGAAGTCCGCCGCGACACCGCCGAAACCAGGATCCGCGTCCGCATCGACCTCGACGGCAGCGGCGTCGCCAAGCTCGCCACCGGCATCGGCTTCTTCGACCACATGCTGGACCAGCTGGCGCGCCACGGCCTGATCGACCTGGAGATCGACTGCCAGGGTGACCTGCACATCGACGGCCATCACACGGTGGAGGATGTCGGCATCACCGTCGGCCAGGCCTTCGCCAAGGCGGTCGGCGACAAGAAGGGCATCCGCCGCTACGGCCATGCCTACGTGCCGCTGGACGAGGCGCTGTCGCGCGTGGTGGTCGACTTCTCCGGCCGCCCCGGGCTGCACATGCGCGTGCCCTTCAAGGCCGGGATGATCGGTGCGCTGGACACCCAGCTGGTCTACGAGTTCTTCCAGGGCTTCGTCAACCACGCCGGCGTCACGCTGCACATCGACAACCTGTTCGGCGACAACGCCCACCACCAGTGCGAGACGGTGTTCAAGGCCTTCGCGCGGGCGCTGCGCATGGCGCTGGAGCGCGATCCGCGGATGGCGGGCGTCATACCGTCCACCAAGGGCAGTCTCTAGCCTCATGAGAACGGTCGCCGTCGTCGACTACGGCATGGGCAACCTGCACTCCGTCTCGCAGGCGGTGATCCATGCGGCGACGTCCACGGACGTGACCGTCGTGGTCACCGCCGATCCCGCCGTCGTGCGGGCGGCCGAGCGTGTCGTGCTGCCCGGCCAGGGCGCGATGCGCGACTGCATGCGCGAGTTGCGCGAGGCCCACGATGGCGCGCTGCTCGCCGCGGTGCTGGACGCCGCGGCCAGCAAGCCGTTGATGGGCGTCTGCGTGGGCATGCAGATGCTGCTGGACCACAGCGAGGAGCAGGACACGCCGGGCCTGGGCCTGATCCCCGGCCGGGTGAGGCGCTTCCGGCTGGAGGGTCAGACGCAGCCCGACGGCAGCCGCTACAAGGTGCCGCAGATGGGCTGGAACCGCGTCCGCCAGGCCCGGCCCCACGCCCTGTGGGTCGGCGTGCCCGACGACAGCTGGTTCTACTTCGTGCACAGCTACTACGCCGTGCCGGCCGAGGCGGTCCACAGCAGTGGCGAAACCGAGTACGGCGCGCGCTTTACCAGCGCGGTGGCGCGCGATAACATTTTTGCCACCCAGTTCCACCCCGAGAAGAGCGCCGCACACGGCCTGGCCCTGTACCGCAATTTCCTCGACTGGCGTCCCTGACCGACCCGCTCCCTGCCGATATCCCGCTGCCGGCCATGCTGCTGATTCCCGCGATCGACCTGAAAGACGGCCGCTGCGTTCGCCTGAAGCAGGGCGACATGGAGGCTTCCACGACCTTCGGCGAGGACCCGGCCGCCATGGCGCGGCGCTGGCTCGATGCCGGCGCGCGCCGGCTGCACCTGGTGGACCTGAACGGCGCCTTCGCCGGCAAGCCGGTCAACGAGCCGGCGATCAAGGCCATCCTGGCGGAGGTGGGCGACGAGATCCCGGTGCAGCTGGGCGGTGGCATCCGCGACCTCGACACCATCGAGCGCTACCTCGACGACGGCCTGTCCTTCGTCATCATCGGCACCGCGGCGGTCAAGAACCCGGGTTTCCTGCGCGATGCCTGCACGGCCTTCGGCGGCCACATCATCGTCGGCCTGGACGCCAAGGACGGCAAGGTCGCCACCGACGGCTGGAGCAAGCTGACCGGCCACGAGGTGATCGACCTGGCGCAAAAGTTCCAGGACTACGGCGTCGAGGGCGTGATCTACACCGACATCGGCCGCGACGGCATGCTCTCGGGCATCAACATCGAGGCCACCGTGAAGCTGGCGCAGGCGCTGAGCATTCCGGTGATCGCCTCCGGTGGCCTCAAGGGCCTGGCCGACATCGAGCGGCTGTGCGAGGTGGAAGGCGAGGGCGTCGAGGGCGTGATCTGCGGGCGGGCGATCTACACCGGCGACCTCGACTTCGCGGCGGCGCAGGCGCGAGCCGACGCCTTGAACGGCGAAGCTTGATGCTCGCCAAGCGCATCATCCCCTGCCTCGATGTCACCGGCGGCCGCGTCGTCAAGGGCGTCAACTTCGTCGAGTTGCGCGACGCCGGCGACCCGGTCGAGATCGCCGCGCGCTACAACGAGCAGGGCGCCGACGAGCTGACCTTCCTCGACATCACCGCCACCTCGGACGGCCGCGACCTCATCCTGCCGATCATCGAGGCGGTGGCCTCGCAGGTCTTCATCCCGCTGACCGTCGGCGGTGGCGTGCGCAGCGTCGACGACGTGCGCCGGCTGTTGAACGCCGGGGCCGACAAGGTCAGCTTCAACTCGGCCGCCGTCGCCGACCCGCAGGTCATCCGCGATGCTTCCGACAGGTACGGCGCGCAGTGCATCGTGGTCGCGATCGACGCCAAGTCGAAGGCCGACGGCGACGGTGGTTGGGAGGTCTACACCCACGGCGGGCGAAAGAACACCGGGATCGACGCTGTCGCCTGGGCGCGCCAGATGGCCGACCACGGCGCCGGCGAGATCTTGCTGACCAGCATGGACCGCGACGGCACGCAGATCGGCTTCAACCTGCCCTTGACCCGCGCGGTCAGCGACGCGGTGTCCATTCCGGTGATCGCCTCCGGCGGCGTCGGCGCGCTGGAGCACCTGGCCGAGGGCATCCAGATCGGCGGCGCCGACGCGGTGCTGGCCGCCAGCATCTTCCACTACGGGACCTTCACCGTCGGGCAGGCCAAGGCGCTGCTCGCCCAGCGTGGCATCCCGGTTCGTCTCTGACCGCTAAACTGCCCAGCATGAGCTGGCTTGACGACATTGCCTGGGACCGCGACGGCCTGTTGCCGGTGATCGCGCAGGAGGCGTCGAGCGGCGACGTTCTGATGTTCGCCTGGATGAACCGCGAGGCGCTGGCGCGCACCGCCGAACTCGGCGAGGCCGTCTACTGGAGCCGGTCGCGCGGCCGCCTGTGGCACAAGGGCGAGGAGAGCGGCCACATCCAGAAGGTGCGCGACATGCGACTGGACTGCGACAGCGACGTGCTGCTGCTCAAGGTCGACCAGCTCGGCCACGATCCGACCATCGCCTGCCACACGGGCCGCCACAGCTGCTTCTACCAGCGCTACGAGAGCGGCACCTGGCAGGCCGTCGAGCCGGTGCTGGAGGATCCGGAGCGCATCTACAGATGAGCGGCCCCACGTCCGACGACACCCTGGCGCGCCTCGCCGCCGTGATCGACGCGCGCCGCACCGGCGACCCCGACAAGAGCTATGTCGCGCGCCTGTTCCACAAGGGCAGCGACGCGATCCTCAAGAAGATCGGCGAGGAGGCGACCGAGCTGGTGATGGCCGCCAAGGACGGCGACCGCCAGAAGATCGTCTACGAGACCGCCGACCTGTGGTTCCACTCGATGATCGCGCTGGCGCAGTTCGGCCTGACGCCGGCCGAGGTGCTGGCCGAGCTGGAGCGGCGCGAGGGTTTGTCGGGTCTGGAAGAATTCGCGGCACGCAAGGCACAGGACCGGGAGGCCAAGGGCATATGAATACCGTGATCGACAACGGCGAACGCGAGCGTTCGCTCAAGACCGTCGGCACCATCAGCTACCTGCTGCACCTGATCGTCGCGGTCGGGGCGGTGATCCCGAGCTTCCAGCCCGGCATCGCGCTGCTGGTGATCGCCTTCATCATCGACGTCGTCAAGAAGGACGAGGCGGCCGGGACCTGGCAGGCGTCCCACTTCAGCTGGCGCATCCGCAGCGTGCTGTGGGCCGGCGGGCTGTACCTGGTGACGCTGCCGCTGTGGTTCCTGCTGGTGCTGCCGGGCTACATCGCTTGGATCCTCATCTCGATCTGGTTCCTCTACCGCGTCATCCGCGGCTGGCTCAACCTCAACGGCAACCAGCCGATGCCGACCTGAATCGCATCGACCATGAGCACCCACGATCCGAACTGCATCTTCTGCAAGATCGTCGCCGGCCAGATCCCGGCGAAGAAGGCCCACGAGGACGAGCAGGTGCTCGTCTTCCACGACATCAACCCCTGGGCGCCGGTGCACGTGCTGGTGATCCCCAAGCGCCACATCGCGACGCTGGCCGACGTCGGGCCCGGCGACGAGGGCCTGTTGGGCCACATGCTGGGCCTGGCGCCCCGGCTGATGCGCGACCTGGGCGTCACCAACGGCTTCCGGACGCTGATCAACACCGGCAAGGACGGCCTCCAGGAGGTCTACCACCTGCACATGCACGTGATCGGTGGCCCGCGCCCCTGGACCAAGGGTTGAACTCGACCCCGCCACACCGATCTGACATGGGCGCGGGCCTAGAATCCGCGGCTGCGCGTCACCCCAGCGTCCTCAGGAGTACACCATGGGTTCCTTCAGCATCTGGCATTGGCTGGTCGTTCTGTTGATCGTCGTGCTCGTGTTCGGCACCAAGAAGCTCAAGAACATCGGCAGCGACCTCGGCGGCGCCGTCAAGGGCTTCAAGGACGGCGTGCGCGACGGCTCGGCGAATGCCGGCGCCGACCCGGCCGGCCCGGCCCAGCAGGTCACCACCAGCAAGAGCGCCGACGCCAACACCGTCGACGTCGAGGCGAAGCAGAAGAGCTGAGTGTCCGCCTCGGGCCCCGCATGATCGACTTCGGCTTCGACAAGATCGCACTGATCGGTGCGGTGGCGTTGATCGTCATCGGCCCCGAGAAGCTGCCGCGCGTGGCGCGCACCGTCGGTCACATGATGGGCAAGGCGCAGCGCTACGTTGCCGACGTCAAGGCCGAGGTCAACCGGTCGATCGAGCTCGAAGAACTGAAGAAGATGAAGACGCAGTTCGAGGACGCCGCGCGCAACGTCGAGCAGAGCGTCTCGAGCGAGGTCCAGCAGGCCAGCAGCGAGATGAACCAGGCCTGGGGCGAGTTGTCGACCTCCGCCGGCAGCGAGGGCGACGGCAGCGGCGAGATGTATCACGCCGGCACGACCTTGAGCGAGCCGCCGTTGCCGTACAAGGCCCCGAAGAAGAACTGGCGCCTGAAGCGAGGCGCCGTGCCGCAGTGGTACAAGCAGCGCCACGGCGTGCGTGCCCGGGCACAGTCGGGTGCGGCCCGGGTGGCGCGCTTCCGGCCGCCGGGCGTGCGCTAGGTCCGTGGCTACCCCGGACCCCCGCGACGAGCTCGAAGGCAGCGAGCAGCCCTTCGTCGCCCACCTGATCGAACTGCGCGATCGCCTGATCCGCGCGGTGGCGGCGATCGTCGTCGGCTTCGGCGTGCTGGCGCTGTGGCCCGGCCCGTCCGCGCTCTACGACCTGCTGGCCGCACCGCTGGTGGCCCAGCTGCCGGCCGGCGCGACGCTGATCGCGACCAACGTGATCTCGCCCTTCCTGGTGCCGTTGAAGATCACGCTGATGGCCGGCTTCCTGCTGGCGCTGCCGGTCGTGCTGTACCAGGTCTGGGCCTTCGTCGCGCCGGGCCTCTACAGCCACGAGAAGAAGCTGGTGCTGCCGCTGGTCGTGTCCAGCACGCTGCTGTTCCTGATGGGCGTGGCCTTCTGCTACTTCTTCGTGTTCGGCCAGGTGTTCAAGTTCATCCAGGGCTTCGCGCCCAAGAGCATCACCGCGGCGCCGGACATCGAGGCCTATCTCGGCTTCGTGCTGTCGATGTTCATCGCCTTCGGCGCGGCTTTCGAGGTGCCCGTGGCCGTGGTCGTGCTGGCGCGCATGGGGGTGGTCTCGATCGAGAAGCTGAAGGCCTTCCGCGGCTACTTCATCGTGGTGGCCTTCATCATCGCAGCGGTCGTCACGCCGCCCGACGTGATCTCGCAGCTGGCGCTGGCGATCCCGATGTGCATCCTCTACGAGATCGGCATCTGGGCGGCGCGGATCTTCATCAAGCACACCCAGGCGCCCGATGCGGCGCCCGAAGACCGCGCCGCGTCCTGAAGAACCGGTCGGGCGCCGCTATTCGCGCTGCGGCCGCGCCTTCGGCCGCTGCGCGACCGTGACCTGCACCTCGACCGCCTTGTCGCCGCGCTGCACCGCGAGGCGGGCGCGCGACTGCGGTTTCAGCGCCGCGACGGCATTGAGCAGCTGGGCGGTGTTGCGCACCGGCGTGTCGGCCACGCGCACGACCACGTCGCCCGGGCGCAGGCCGCCGTCGCTGGCCGGGCCGCCCTGCAGCACGCCGGTGATCAGTACACCCTCGGTGGCCTTGAGGTTGAAGGTCTCGGCGATCTCGGGGGTCAGGTCGCGCGGCTCGACGCCGATCCAGCCGCGCCGCACCTCGCCGTCGCGGATCAGCGCTTCCATCACCTGGCGCGCCGTCGACACGGGAATGGCGAAGCCGATGCCCAGGTTGCCGCCGCTGCGCGAGTAGATCGCGGTGTTGATGCCCATCAGGTTGCCGGCCGCGTCGATCAGCGCGCCGCCGGAGTTGCCGGGGTTGATGGCCGCATCGGTCTGGATGAAGTTCTCGAAGGTGTTGATGCCGAGCTGGTTGCGGCCCAGCGCCGAGACGATGCCCGAGGTGACGGTCTGGCCGACGCCGAAGGGGTTGCCGATGGCCAGCACGACGTCACCGACCTGCAGGGCGTCGGAGTTGCCGAAGGCCACGGCCGGCAGCTTGTCGAGCTTGATGCGCAGCACCGCGACGTCGGCCTCGGGATCGGTGCCGATGACTTCGGCATGGGCACGCCGGCCATCGGAGAGCTGGACCTCGATGTCGTCCATGCGCTCGATGACGTGGTTGTTCGTCAGCACGTAGCCTTCGGGCGAGACGATGACGCCGGAGCCGATGCCGCTCTGGGACTGCTCGTCCGGGTCGCCGAAGAAGTAGCGGAACCACGGATCGTTGGAGCGCGGATGGCGAGAGCCCGGCGTCTTGCTGGTGATCACGCTCACCACCGCCGGCGAGGCCCGGCGCGCTGCCGCCGCGTAGCTGGCGCCGCCGCTGCCCGGGCCCAGCGCCACCGGCTGGATCGGGCTGGCCGGCAGGGTGCTGATCACCGCGGCCAGCGGGCGCCGCTGCAGCCATTCGGGCTTCAAGGTGGCGACGACGAACAACACCGCCAGGGCCACGGTCACGGCTTGGGAGAAAATCAGCCAGGTTCTGCGCATGGGAGAAGGACAAGTGACCAGCCGCGACGAGCTCGAAAAGTACCTCGCAGGCCTGCTGGACGTGGGCCGGTTCAAGGATTATGGGCCGAACGGTCTGCAGGTCGAGGGCCGCAAGGAGGTCCGCAAGCTGGTGAGCGGGGTGACCGCGAGCCTGGCTTTCATCGAGGCCGCCGCTGCGGCCGGAGCCGATGCCGTGCTGGTCCACCACGGCCTGTTCTGGCGCGGGCACGACGGGCGCCTGACGGGCTGGCTGCGGCAACGCGTCGCCGCGCTGCTGAAGCACGACCTCAACCTCTTCGCCTACCACCTGCCGCTCGATGCGCATGCCGAGCACGGCAACAACGCGCAGCTGGGTGCCAAGCTCAGGTTCCAGACCGAGGGTCGATTCGGCGAGCAGGACCTCGGCTGCATCGGGCGCCCGCCGCAGCCGCTGACCGGCGCGGCCTTGTCGGCGCTGCTGCAGTTCCGCCTCGGTCGTGCACCGGTGGTGGTGGACGGCGATGGCCGGCCGATCAAGCGCGTGGCCTGGTGCACTGGCGGCGCGCAGGGCTACTTCGAGGCGGCGATCACGGCCGGTGCCGACGCCTACCTGACCGGCGAGATCTCGGAGCCGCAGGCCCACATCGCGCGCGAGACCGGCGTGGCCTTCTACGCCTGCGGGCACCACGCCACCGAGCGCTTCGGCGCGCCGGCCGTCGGCGCCCATGTCGCGCAGCTGTTCGACCTCGAGCACGAGTTCATCGACATTGATAACCCCGCCTGACCCGTCCACCGCACCGATCGCCCTGAGCATGGGCGACCCTTGTGGCATCGGCCCCGAGATCCTGGCGATGGCGTTCGCGCGCGGCGCGCTGCCGGGCGGCCTCGTCGTCGGCGATGTCGAGGTGATGCGACGGGCGGCGGCCATCGTCGGCGCCGGCGAACGCAGCAGCCTGCCGGTCGCGGTGATCGATCGCGCCGCGGACGCCGCGTCCGTGCCGCCGCGCTGCGTGCCGGTGCTGGCGGTGCCCGGCCTGCCGGCCGGCCTGGCGGCGCTGCCTCATGGCCGTGTCGATGCGGCGGCGGGTGCGGCGGCCGCTGCCTGCATCCGCCATGCGGCCGCGCTGGCGCGTGCCGGCGAGGTCGCCGCCATCGTCACCGCGCCGATCCACAAGGAAGCACTCGCGGCGGCAGGCGTGCCCTACCCGGGGCACACCGAGCTGCTGCAGGCCGAGGCCGCCGAAGGCTGCGTGATGCCGCCGGTGCGCATGATGCTGGCCAACGACGAGCTGAAGACGGTGCTGGTCAGCATCCATGTCTCGCTGCGCGATGCGATCGACGCGGTGACGCGCGACGCCGTGCTCGAGACCCTGCGCATCGCGCATGCCGCGGCGGCGCGCTGGGGCTGCCCGTTGCCGCGCATCGCGGTGGCCGGGCTGAACCCCCATGCCGGCGAGGGCGGCCTGTTCGGCGACGAGGAGCAGCGCGTCATCGCGCCCGCCATCGCGGCAGCGCGGGCCGAGGGCATCGACGCCCAGGGTCCGCATGCCCCCGACACGGTGTTCATGCGGGCGCGGCGCGGCGAGTTCGACCTCGTGATCGCGATGTACCACGACCAGGGTCTGATCCCGGTCAAGTACCTCGGGGTGGAGCAGGGCGTCAACGTGACGCTGGGCCTGCCCTTCGTGCGCACCAGCCCGGACCACGGCACGGCCTTCGATCTGGCCGGCAGCGGCCGGGCCGACCCGTCGAGCCTGGTGGCCGCCTACGCGATGGCGCGGCGCTTGAGCGGCGCGGCCTGACCGCGTCTCGCGGCAGCTTCAGTGGCGGCTCTGCGCCGCTGCGCTGCCGCGGGGAGGGGCGCCCAGCTGCGCGAGCTGCTTGCGGGCTCGCGCGGTGGCGCGCTCGATCAGCTCGGCCTGCTCGAAGGCGCGGAAGCGCTCGGTGTCGCACAGGCGGGTCAGCATGCGCGAGGTCATCGAGATCGTCTTTTCGTGCGACTTGCCGTGCGTGAACACGAAGAACGCGCGGCCCGGGCTGATCCAGTTGAGACGCACGCGTTGCCAGCGGCCCTCGACGTGCATGCGGTAGGCGATGCCGGTCTGCAGGTGGTGGACCAGCTGCGGGCCGTGCGTGGGCGCCGCACCTTCCGGCGCCAGCGCCTCGAGCACGATGTCGACGTCGGCCGCGTCGCCCGGCTCGCCGGGCGCACCGCCCGATTCCGCGAGGTCGATGTCGACCTTGCCGTCCCAGTCGACCGCGCTCTCCTCGACCAGGCCGATCTGCGCCGCTTCCTCGGCCGAGAAGGTCAGCGGCGCCGCATGCTCCTGCGCGGCCGGCAGCTCGGCCGGCATGCTGGGCGCCAGATCCTCGGCCGTCGGGATCGTGACCTTGCCGACCTGGTCGAGCTGGTGCTTGAGCTGGCGCTGCTCGAAGTCCGTCAGCGGTGCCGTCTTCAGCGACTCGGCGTGGCGCGGCAGCAGCTGCGCGAAGAACTCCTTCTTGGCCGCCTCCGGCCAGCGGATCAGCGCGAGGCCCTCGTTGAGGTCCTTCATCAGCTGCGGCAGGATCATCAGGAAGTTCCTGCGCAGCTGGGGCTCGCCCTTGGGTTGCACCGACAGCGCCAGCTCGCGGGCGGCGCGGTTCGCGCGGTCGGCCAGTTCCGGCGACCCGCCCGGCCCGGCGGCCTGGACCTGGACCTGGCTCCATACCTGGGCCAGGAAGTCGCGCACGAAGTCCGGGATCGGCACCGGCTCCAGGTGCGCCTTCAGCTCGCGCATGTAGCGCTGCTGGATGCGCAGCTGGGTCTCCTTGCCGCCCAGCAGGGCCGCCGCCGGCGCGTGGCTGCCGCCGTCCTCGGCGCTCTGTTCCTGGATCAGCGCCTCGATGGCCTGCAGCTTGGACTCGTACAGGTCCATCTGGTCGAAGTCGCCTTCGACGATCTCCTGCACCAGCAGGCGTACCTTGTCGAGGAACTGCCGTCCGGGGCCCTGCTCGAGGTCCTCGTAGGCGGCGGCCAGCGACGCGATGCGGTTGACGAAGCGCCGCACCGGGTGCCGGCGCGAGCTGAAGAAGCCGACGTCCTTGAGCGCCGCCCGCAGCACCGGCAGTTGCAGCCGCGCGATCTGGCGTGCCATCTGCGGCGGCACCTTGCTGTCGGACAGCACCTGGTCGAACAGCGCGGCGACCACGTCGATCACCATGTGGTCCAGCGTGCCGGACGAGGCGCGCATCAGCTCGTCGCGATGCTGGCGGATCACGTTGGCCGCCATCAGGCCGGCCAGCGGGGCGAGGTTGGACGAAGTGCCGCCCAGCCCGCTGTGGCGCGGGCTGCCGGTCGACGGACCACCCTGGCGCCCCAGTTCCGCGGCCGCCGACGAATGTGCTTCGCCGGCCATGACGCTCGCGGCGCTGAGGCGCCGCAGGATGTCCATCATCTGGGCGTCGCCAGACGGCCCCCGACGGCCAGGCTCGATCGGTGGAAAGCCCGGTGTGCCATCGTGCGGGCCCGACGGGCCGGGCGCGTAGCTTCCGGGAAGACCGCCGCCGCCGTAGCCGCCCCCACCCCCGCCGCCGCCGCCGCTGTAGCCCGGGCCCGACCCTGAACCCCCGCCGGGGCGCCGTCCGCCCGCCCCTCCCAGGCCGCCCGATCCGGACAGCGCATCGAGCGCGCCCGGCCCGGACACGGCCTGCAGCGCCTGCGGCAGCGCGATGCCGAACAGCGAGCTCAGCATCTGCTCGGCCTGCGCCAGGTCGCGCGCCGACTGGTTGTAGCCCGAGGTCTGGTAGCCGCCGGCCTCGCGCAGCATCTCGCGCGGCAACTCGTTGCCCGGCCCCTGCACGGTCTTCAGCGCCAGCCCGACCGGCTGCACGCCGCGCTCGCGCAGGTCGGTCACGATGCTGGCGTAGCAGGCCTTCATGGCCGACGCGAGGCCCCGGCCGAACTCCTGCGCCAGCACGTTGCGGTGCTCGGGCGCTTCGGTCACGCCGTGGATCGCCCGCCGCAGCGCGCGACCCACCACCTCGGGGCGCAGCGGGTTACGCTCGGGCTCGGGCTGCGCGATGTGCAGCAGCCCGGCCATGTAGGCATCGAGTTCGCGCAGTTCCCACTCGGACTCGTGCAGCACCTGCATGCTCAGGCGCTCGGCCGACACGCGCTCGTCGACCTCATCGTCACCGACCAGACTGAGCGACTCGAACGTGGTCGTCGCCAGCGAGCGCGACGAGGTGCTGCGCGGCTCGGCCTGCTGGTAGATCTTCTCGCGCAGTGCCGAGCCGAACAGGTGGTTGAAGTCGGGCAGCTTGCGGCGCAGGTCGAACTGCGCGCCGCTGCGGGCCTGCCGCTCCCAGGCGCTGGTGAAGGCCGGCGTGTGCAGCGCGATGGTCTCGATCAGCCGCTCGGCGACGGCCGTCACCGTGCCCTGGATGCGCAGGCTGGCCGCCTGCAGCGCGGCCTGGATGTAGGGATCGTTCACGTGGCGGGCGTCGGGGCCGCGAGCAGTCCGGCGGCCGCCGCTGCTCGCGTGGGGATCACTTTCTCAGGGCGTCGCGGATCTCGCGCAGCAGGACCACGTCCTCGGGCGGCGCGGCGGGCGGTGCGGGCGGCACGTCCTTCTTCAGGCGGTTGATCTGCTTGATCATCAGGAAGATGATGAATGCCAGGATCGCGAAATTGAGCGCGACCGTGATGAAACTGCCATAGGCGAACACCGCGCCGGCCTTCTTGGCCTCGGCGAGCGGCAGGCCGGCCGCCTGGCCGGACAGGGCCAGGTAGTAGTTGGAGAAGTCGAGGCCGCCGAACAGCTTGCTGACCACCGGCATGATCAGGTCCCCGACGATCGAGTCGACGATCTTGCCGAATGCTCCCCCGATGATCACGCCGACCGCCAGGTCGATGACGTTGCCCTTGACGGCGAACTCCTTGAACTCGGTCATGAACGACATGCACCCCTCCACTTGGTTGATGAGCCGGGCCCCGGTCCGGTGCCGGGATCGCGCGGCAAGCGAGTATTCCCCAGCTTGGCCCCAAGTCAACCCGCGGCCGCCCGGCCGCCGCCATCGCTGTCAGGCGCCGGCGGGGAGGCTGTCGTCTAGAATCCCCGGTTGATCAGGAATCCAAGCGTCCTTCCGAGGAAATCCATGAGCGAGCAGCAAGTCGACCAGGGCAAGCGGACCTGGTTGATCGCCTCCGGTTGCGCCGGGGCGATCGGCGGTGTGGCCACGGCCGTCCCCTTCGTCAGCAGTTTCCAGCCGTCCGACCGCGCGCGCGCGGCCGGCGCGGCCGTCGAGGCGGATATCAGCAACCTCAAGCCCGGCGAGAAGATGACCGTCGAGTGGCGCGGCAAGCCGGTCTGGATCGTGCGCCGCACGCCCGAGCAGCTCGAGTCGCTGAAGAAGACCGACGCCCTGGTGGCCGACCCGAAGTCGTTGCGAAAGCCCGAAGAGGTCACGCCGATGGAGTCGACCCGCAACGAGTGGCGCTCCGTCAAGCCGGAGATCCTGGTCGTCATCGGCATCTGCTCGCACCTGGGCTGCTCGCCGAGCGACAAGTTCACCCCGGGCCCGCAGCCGTCGGTGCCCGACGACTGGACCGGCGGCTTCCTGTGCCCCTGCCACGGCTCGCTGTTCGACATGGCCGGCCGCGTCTACAAGAACAAGCCCGCCCCCGACAACCTCGAGGTGCCGCTGTACACCTTCCTGTCGGACAGCAAGTTGCTGATCGGCGAAGCCAAGGCCTGAGCCGCGCGAGGACACGATGGCTGAATTCAAGACCGTTCCGGCGGACGCCCCGATGGCCGACAAGCTGATGACCTGGGTGGACAACCGCTTCCCGGCGACCAAGCTGTACAAGGAGCACCTGTCCGAGTACTACGCGCCGAAGAACTTCAACTTCTGGTACTTCTTCGGCTCGCTGGCGATGCTGGTGCTGGTGATCCAGATCGTCACCGGCATCTTCCTGGTGATGCACTACAAGCCCGACGCGAATCTCGCCTTCGCCTCGGTCGAGTACATCATGCGCGACGTGCCCGGCGGCTGGATCATCCGCTACATGCACTCGACGGGTGCCAGCGCGTTCTTCATCGTGGTCTACATGCACATGTTCCGCGGGCTGATCTACGGCAGCTACCGCAAACCGCGCGAGCTGGTCTGGATCTTCGGCTGCGCGATCTTCCTGTGCCTCATGGCCGAAGCCTTCATGGGCTACCTGCTGCCCTGGGGCCAGATGTCGTACTGGGGCGCGCAGGTGATCGTCAACCTGTTCGCCGCGATCCCCTTCGTGGGCCCGGACCTGGCGCTGCTGATCCGCGGCGACTACGTGGTCGGTGATGCCACACTGAACCGCTTCTTCAGCTTCCACGTGATCGCCGTGCCGCTGGTGCTGCTGGGCCTGGTGGCGGCGCACATCATCGCGCTGCACGAGGTGGGGTCGAACAACCCCGACGGCGTCGAGATCAAGGAGAAGAAGTGGCCGAACGGCACGCCGATGGACGGCATCCCTTTCCACCCCTACTACACGGTGCACGACATCCTCGGCGTCAGCGTGTTCCTGATGATCTTCACGGCGATCGTCTTCTTCGCGCCCGAGTTCGGCGGCTACTTCCTCGAGTACAACAACTTCATTCCGGCCGACCCGCTGAAGACGCCCGCGCACATCGCGCCGGTCTGGTACTTCACGCCGTACTACTCGATGCTGCGCGCGACCACCGACCCGATGGTCAACGTGCTGGCGGGGCTGATCGGCGTCGGGGCGGTGCTGGCTGCCGTCAAGGGACGCTTCAGCACGTTCGTGAAGGCGGCGGTCGTCGTGGCCGCCGTGGTGGCGATCGCGCTGCTCAAGACCTTCGACGCCAAGTTCTGGGGTGTCGTCGTGATGGGTGGCGCCGTGATCATCCTGTTCTTCCTGCCCTGGCTGGACCACAGCCCGGTCAAGTCGATCCGCTACCGGCCGGGCTGGCACAAGTACCTGTACGGCCTGTTCGTGCTGTTCTTCTTCGTGCTCGGCTACCTCGGCATCCTGCCGCCGACCGACGGGCGCACGCTGGTGGCCCAGGTGGGCACGCTGTTCTATTTCGGCTTCTTCCTGCTGATGCCGTGGTGGAGCCAGATCGGCAGCTTCAAGCCCGTGCCCGAGCGCGTGACCTTCGAAGCCCATTGAGCCGCAGGAGCCCGACCCCATGAAGAAACTGATCGCCCTGCTGCTGGTCCTGCTGACCTGGACCGGTGCGGCCCGTGCCTCCGAAGGCGGCATCGCCTGGGACAAGTTCCCGCAGCAGAAGCTGACCGAACTCGGCGCGCTGCAGAACGGCGCCAAGCTGTTCGTCAACTACTGCCAGAACTGCCACGCGGCGGCCTTCATGCAGTACAGCCGTCTGACCGACCTGGGCCTCACCGAGGAGCAGATCAAGTCCAACCTGATGTTCCCGACCGACCGGATCGGCGACACGATGAAGGTCGCGCTCGATCCCAAGAGCGCCAAGGCCTGGTTCGGCGGGCTGCCGCCCGACCTGACCGTGATCGCCCGTTCGCGCTCGGTCCAGGGCCAGGGCAGCGGCGCCGACTACCTGTACACCTACCTGCGCAGCTACTACCGCGACGACACCAAGGCGACCGGCTGGAACAACCTCGCGTTCCCGGGCGTCGGCATGCCGCACGTGCTGTGGGAACTGCAGGGCCAGCGGGCGGCGAAGTTCACCGAAGTGAAGGACGCCCTCGACCCGAGCAAGTCGGTGCATCAGTTCGCCGGCTACGAGCAGATCACCCCCGGCAAGCTGAGTGCGCTCGACTACGACAATGCGGTCGGTGACCTGGTGGCCTACCTTCAGTGGATGGGCGAGCCGTCGCAGGTGAAGCGCACGCACATCGGCGTCGGCGTGCTGATCTTCCTGGCGTTCTTCACCTTCATCGCCTGGCGTCTGAACGCCAGCTACTGGAAGGACGTGAAATGAGTGCGGCAGGTCGCGGCGCCTGAAGCGCCGCCGCCTGCGCCGAGCAGCGGAGCGGGATGCCCGGCATCCCCTCCGCTTGTGTCTTTATGGATTGCCCCGAGAACGATAGGAGCCCGCCGCCATGATGGTGCTTTACTCCGGAACCACCGACCCCTACTCGCACCGCTGCCGCTTCGTGCTGTTCGAGAAGGGCATGGACTTCGAGATCCGCGACGTCGACCTGTTCGCGAAGCCCGAGGACATCGCGCTGATGAACCCGTACAACGAGGTGCCCATCCTGGTGGAGCGCGACCTCATCCTGTACGAGTCGCACATCATCAACGAGTACATCGACGAGCGCTTCCCGCACCCGCAGCTGATGCCGGGCGACCCGGTGGCGCGCGCCCGCGTGCGACTGTTCCTCTTCAACTTCGAGAAGGAGCTGTTCGCTCACGTGAACCTGCTCGAGGGCCGAGGCGGCGTCAAGGGCAACGACAAGCAGCTCGAGCGCGCGCGTTCGCAGATCCGCGACCGCCTCACGCAGCTGGCGCCGATCTTCCTGAAGAACAAGTACATGCTCGGCGACGACTTCTCGATGCTCGACGTCGCGATCGCGCCGCTGCTGTGGCGCCTGGACTACTACCAGATCGACCTGTCGAAGAACGCGCTGCCGCTGCTGAAGTACGCCGAGCGCATCTTCTCGCGCCCGGCCTACATCGAGGCGCTGACGCCGTCCGAGAAGGTGATGCGCAAGTAAGGGCAGGGCTGGGCGATGACGATCCCGGTTCCGCCGGACGGCGCTGCCTCGCAGGGCACGTCGACGCGGCCCTACCTGATCCGTGCGCTGCACGACTGGTGCACCGACAACGGCCTGACCCCGTATCTGGCGGTCTACGTCGATGCATCGGTGCAGGTGCCGGCCGAGTACGTCAAGAACAACGAGATCGTCCTCAATGCGAGCTTCGAGGCCACCAGCGGCCTCCAGCTGGGCAATGAGTTCATCACGTTCAAGGCGCGCTTCAGCGGCTCGGCGCGCGAGATCTCGGTGCCCGTCGATCACGTGATCGCGATCTATGCCCGCGAGAACGGGCAGGGCATGGCCTTCCCGGCACCGCCGGTCGCCGGCGAGGCTGCAGCGGTCGAGGCGCCCGAGGACGGCGCCCGCGGCGGCCTGCGCCTCGCTAGCACGCCGGCTGCACCGTCGGAGTCGCCCGACGACAGCCCCGCGGACGACACGCCTCCCGAGCCGCCCGGCGGCGGCCGCCCGGCGCTCAAGCGCGTCAAGTAGCCGGTCCGCCCGGGGCTGGCCAGGCCGGCCGCGCCAGGGCCGGCTCCTACAATCGGGCGCCGTCCGTGCCGGCTTAGCTCAGTTGGTAGAGCACCCGCCTTGTAAGCGGAAGGTCGTCCGTTCGATCCGGACAGCCGGCACCATTACCGGTTTGCCGCTGCGAATTGCACCGAAATGTTTCGCCCGGCTCAGTTCGATTGAACCCGGATGCGGATGGCGCTAGGCTGGTGACCCTGCTCCAGCAAAGCCGCCTCGAAACGGGGTAGCAGTTGTCGCAACTTGGCCGCTACGGCTGCGTTGCCGGCCAGCAGTGCCCACCCTTGCTCGCCCACCGGCCCAGGTCTGACCTGCAGCGCCAGTGCCGCGGGCAGCAGCGGGCGGATGATTTCGAATCTTGCGTTCGACTCCCGCAGCAGCGCCTGAAGGTGCGCCAGCGGCGCCGACTGCGCCAGCGCCTCGCCGATCGGCAGCGCGGCCGGCAGGGTGGAGTTCGGGTGCAGGGCCATGGTGCGGAGGGAACGACATGCAGATCATAGTGACGCACGGCAGCCTGGCGAAGACGCGGGTGCTCAACCTGCCGGGCTGGCAGCTGCTGATGGCCGGGGTGACGATGGCGCTGCTGCTGCTGGCCTTGTCGGGTCTGGTCTATCACTTCGTGCTGCTGACGGCCGCCCGCGAGGGCTGGCCCGTGGTCGGGCAGATCGTCAAGCTGGTGGTGCGCGACGAGATCGCCCAGCGCGATCGCTTCATGCGCGAGAACCTCGACGCGATGGCCTCCAAGGTGGGCGAGATGCAGGCCAAGCTGCTCAAGCTCGAGTCGATGGGCGAGCGCGTCTCGGGCCTGGCCGGGCTGAAGCAGGACGACTTCAAGGGCCTCGACAAGCCGACCGCCACGCCCGCGGTGGGCGGCGGGCGCGGCGGGCCCTATGTGCCGATCGCATCGCCTTCGCTGACGCAACTCACCGCGGCGCTGACCTCGCTCGACGAGCGCTCTGACCGGCACGGCGACGTGCTGACGCTGGTCGAGTCGCGGCTGTTCGAGACGCGCCTGCGTTCGCTGATGGTGCCGAGTTCGGCGCCGGTCGACGGTCCGGTCGGCTCCGGCTTCGGTTTTCGCACCGACCCCTTCACCGGCCGCGGCGCCCTGCACACCGGACTGGACTTCCCGTCCGACACCGGCACGGCCATCGTTGCGGCCGCCGGCGGCGTGGTCGTGACTGCCGACATGCACCCGGCCTACGGCCGCACCGTCGAGATCGACCACGGCAACGGCCTCGTGACGCGCTACGCCCACGCCTCCAAGATCCTGGTGGCGACCGGCGACCTGATCCGCCGCGGTCAGAAGATCGCCGAGGTCGGCAGCTCGGGCCGCTCGACCGGGCCGCACCTGCACTTCGAGGTGCTGGTCGAGGGCGTGCCCCAGGACCCGGCGAAGTTCCTCGCCCAGGGCAGTCGGGCCCCGGTCGCCGCGCCGGCCGAGCGCGTAGCGCAGCGCGCCGTCACCGAGGCCCGTCCCCGCGCGTCGGTGAAGGCCGCTTCGGCCGTGCCGTCGCCTGCCACGGCCGCCCCGGCGACCCCGTCCGACAGCCCCGCCGCCCCGGAGCCGGGTGTTAAAGTGACGGATTGAAAGCGGCGCCTCGGGCGCCGCTCTTGTATTGCGACGCGTTGTCCGCAGCTGCTCGCAGGCAGCCTGCGGTGCGCGCCGGTCGGTGCCGCTACCGCGGCCGTGCCCGGCCCCCGGCCCGCATCGCCTCACTTCGACTGGTTCCGTGCATGTTGCCCAAGCTTCTTACCTCGATCTTCGGCAGTCGCAACGAGCGGCTGCTCAAGCAGTACCGGCGCGTCGTCGAGCAGATCAATGCCCTGGAAACGCAGTTCGAACGCCTTTCCGACGATGAGCTTCGCGCCAGGACCGAGGCGCTGCGCCAGCGGGTGACGGCCGGCGAGACCCTCGACGCCCTGCTGCCGGAGGCGTTCGCCACGGTGCGCGAAGGCAGCAAGCGCGTGCTGAAGATGCGTCACTTCGACGTGCAGCTGCTCGGCGGCATGACGCTGCACAACGGCAAGATCGGCGAGATGCGCACCGGCGAGGGCAAGACGCTGATGGCGACGCTGCCGGTCTACCTGAACGCGCTGGCCGGCAAGGGCGTGCACGTCGTCACCGTCAACGACTACCTCGCCCGGCGCGATGCCGAGTGGATGGGCCGGCTGTACGGCTTCCTCGGCCTCACGGTCGGCGTGAACGGCGCGCAGATGACGCGCGAGGCCAAGCAGGCCGCCTACGCCGCCGACGTGACCTACGGCACCAACAACGAGTTCGGATTCGACTACCTGCGCGACAACATGGTCACCGAGGTGGCCGACCGCGTGCAGCGCCCGCTGCACTACGCGATCGTCGACGAGGTCGACTCGATCCTGATCGACGAGGCCCGCACGCCGCTGATCATCAGTGGTCAGGCCGAGGACCAGACCGAGCTCTACCTGCGCATCAACGCCGTCGCGCCGCTGCTGAAGAAGCAGATCGGCGAGGCCGATCCGCGCACCGGCGAGGGCGTGATCGAACCCGGCGACTTCACCGCCGACGAGAAGAGCCACCAGGTGGTGCTGACCGAGGCCGGCCACGAGCGGGCCGAGTCGCTGCTGGCGCAGGCCGGGCTGCTGGTCGAGGGCGCGAGCCTCTACGACGCGGCCAACATCACGCTGATGCACCACCTGTACGCGGCCCTGCGTGCGCGCCACCTGTACCACCGCGACCAGCACTACGTGGTGCAGAACGGCGAGGTCGTCATCGTCGACGAGTTCACCGGCCGCCTGATGACCGGCCGGCGCTGGAGCGACGGCCTGCACCAGGCCGTCGAGGCCAAGGAAGGCGTGCAGATCCAGGCCGAGAACCAGACGCTCGCCTCGATCACCTTCCAGAACTACTTCCGCATGTACGGCAAGTTGTGCGGCATGACCGGCACGGCCGACACCGAGGCCTACGAGTTCCAGGAGATCTACGGCCTGGAGACGGTCGTGATCCCGCCCAACCGCCCGACGGTGCGCCAGGACGACCTCGACCTCGTCTACAAGACCAGCCGCGAGCGCTACGAAGCCGTGGTGCGCGACATCCAGGACTGCCACGAACGCGGCCAGCCGGTGCTGGTGGGCACGACCTCGATCGAGAACTCCGAGCTCGTGGCCAAGATGCTCGAGCAGATCGGCCTGCCGCACGAGGTGCTCAATGCCAAGCAGCACCAGCGCGAGGCCGAGATCATCGCCCAGGCCGGCCGGCCGAAGTCGGTGACCATCGCCACCAACATGGCCGGCCGCGGCACCGACATCGTGCTCGGCGGCAATGTCGAGAAGCAGGTCCAGTTCGTCGAAGCCGACGAGGCCCTCCCCGCCGACGAGAAGGCCCGCCGGATCGAGCAGCTGCACGGCGAGTGGGCCGGCCTGCACGAGCAGGTCAAGGCGACCGGCGGCCTGCGCATCGTCGCCACCGAACGCCACGAGAGCCGGCGCATCGACAACCAGCTGCGTGGTCGCTCGGGCCGCCAGGGCGACCCCGGCAGCTCGCGCTTCTACCTGTCGCTCGAAGACCCGCTGATGCGCATCTTCGCCGGCGACCGGGTCAAGGCGATCATGGAGCGCCTGAAGATGCCCGACGGCGAGGCCATCGAGGCCGGCATCGTCACGCGCAGCATCGAGGGCGCGCAGCGCAAGGTCGAGGCGCGCAACTTCGACGTGCGCAAGCAGCTGCTCGAGTACGACGACGTGGCCAACGACCAGCGCAAGGTCATCTACCAGCAGCGCAACGACATCCTCGAGTCCAACGAGCTGTCCGCGCAGATCGCGCACCTGCGGCATGGCGCGATGGCCGATGTCGTGCGCACCTTCGTGCCGGTCGAGAGCGTCGAGGAGCAGTGGGACGTCCCCGGCCTCGAGAAGGTGCTGCGCGAGGAATGGCAGCTCGAGGTGCCGCTGGCCGTGCAGGTCGAGAAGAGCGACGTCATCACCGACGAGGATCTCGTCGAGATCGTCGTCAAGGCCGCCGACCTCACCTACGCCGAGAAGGTCGAGATCGTCGGTGCCGAGCAGTTCGCCGGCTTCGAGCGTGCGGTGCTGCTGCAGTCGCTGGACACGCACTGGCGCGAGCACCTGGCCGCGCTCGACTACCTGCGCCAGGGCATCCACCTGCGCGGCTACGCGCAGAAGAACCCCAAGCAGGAGTACAAGCGCGAGGCCTTCGAGCTGTTCTCGCAGCTGCTCGACACCGTCAAGATGGACGTGACGCGTCTCCTGATGACCGTGCGCATCCGCTCCAGCGAGGAAGTGGTGCAGGCCGCCGAGGCGATGGAGGAGAAGGCCGAGGCCATCAGCAACGTGACCTACACCCACCCGACCGAGGACGGCAGCGTGGTCAGCGAGTCCGATGCCGCCACGGACGTGGCGACGCGGATGGCCGAGGTGCCGCGCGTCGGCCGCAACGAACCCTGCCCCTGCGGCAGCGGCAAGAAGTACAAGCTCTGCCACGGCCGGCTCGCCTGAGCGGCGCGGCGTCGACCGGAGATCGCCATGCCCGTGAAGCTCGCCGCGCCGGATCCTGTCGACCTGCACCCGGTGCCCGGTGTCGAGATCGGCATCGCCATGGCCGGCGTGCGCAAGGCCAACCGGCGCGACCTGACCGTCTTCACGCTGGCCGAGGGCTCGGCGGTGGCGGGCGTCTTCACCCAGAACCGCTTCTGCGCCGCGCCGGTGCAGATCTGCCGCGAGCACCTGGCCGCCGGCGCCGCGATCCGCGCGCTGGTGATCAACACCGGCAATGCCAACGCCGGCACCGGGGCCGACGGCCTGGCGCGGGCGCAGCGCAGCTGCGAGGCGCTGGCCGGCGCACTCGGCCTCACGGCCGCGCAGGTGCTGCCGTTCTCCACCGGCGTGATCATGGAGACGCTGCCCGTCGACCGCATCGTCGCCGGGCTGCCGGCGGCGCTGGCCGACCGCAAGGCGGACCACTGGCTCGCCGCGGCCGAGGCCATCATGACGACCGACACGGTGGCCAAGGCCGCGTCGCGCCAGCTGTCGATCGGCGGCGCGACGGTCACCGTCACCGGCATCGCCAAGGGCGCCGGCATGATCCGGCCGAACATGGCCACGATGCTCGGCTTCGTCGCCACCGACGCGAAGATCTCGCAGCGCGTGCTGCAGGGCCTGGTGCGCGAGGCGGCCGACCGGTCCTTCAACCGCATCACGGTCGACGGCGACACCTCGACGAACGACAGCTTCCTGCTGATCGCCTCGCGCCAGGCGGCGCATGCCGAGATCACCGAGCTCGAGTCGCCGGAAGGCGCGGCGCTGCGCGACGCCGTGATCGCCGTTTCCCAGCAGCTCGCCCAGGCCATCGTGCGCGACGGCGAGGGCGCCACCAAGTTCATCACCGTGCGCGTCGACGGCGGTCGGACCAAGGACGAGTGCCGGCTGGTCGCCTATGCGATCGCACACTCGCCGCTGGTCAAGACCGCGTTCTTCGCGAGCGACCCCAACCTGGGCCGCATCCTCGCGGCGGTCGGCTATGCCGGCATCGCCGACCTGGATCAGTCGTTGATCGACCTCCATCTCGACGACGTGCACGTCGCGACGAAGGGCGGCCGCCACCCGGCCTACCAGGAGGCCGACGGCCAGCGCGTGATGAAGCAGGCCGAGATCACGGTCAAGGTCGACCTCCACCGCGGCAACGCGCACGCGACCGTGTGGACCTGCGATTTCTCGCACGACTACGTGACGATCAACGCGGACTACCGGAGCTGACGCCCGGTCCGCGCCGTCGGCGGCGCGCAACTCCCACGTCGTTGGGGTTGCCGCGGCCCGAGACGCGCTGCTAGCATCGTCCTCAGTTTCAAGGAGCGCACGATGACCACCCACCCACCGACCAGCCTGCCCACCGCGCGATGCGGCGGCGCGAGCGTCGGCGCGTGGATGCCGGCGTCGTCGTTCCGGCCGTCACCCCGACGGCGAGGCGCCGGCATCGCGGGCAAGCGCCCGGTCGCCGCCGCACCGCACTAGCCCCCAGCGAAGCCGCAGCCCGGCTGCCGTTCCGCTGAGACCTCGGCGGAAACAGGCGCCTCCTGCGTTCCTTGCCGCCAGACTTTCACCAGGCCCCGGCCCACCCGGCCGGCGGCCTCGCCAGACGCCCAACCGGCGGCTGGCCTCGGGAGACGATCATGATCTTCGAGCGCCTCGTCAAAGCGCTGACCCAGACCCTGAGCCGACGCTTCGCGCTGCCGGCCGACGACCTGCTGCGCGACGTCACCTACCGGCGCCTGTGGACCTCGATCCTCATCAGCTCCTTCGGCGGCCAGGTCACCATGCTGGCACTGCCGCTGACGGCGGCCGTGCTGCTGCACGCCACGCCCACGCAGATGGGCCTGCTGACGGCGATGGAGATCGCGCCCTTCGTGCTGCTGTCGCTGCCGGCCGGCGTCTGGCTGGACCGGGTGCGCAAGCTGCCGGTCTACGTGGCCGGCGAGGCCAGCATCGCGCTGGTCGTCGTCAGCGTGCCTTTCGCCTGGTGGATGGGCTGGCTGGGCATGACCTGGATGTACGCGGCCGCCTTCGTGATGGGCTGCATCTACGTCACGGCCGGCTCGGCGGCGCAGATCGTGCTGACGCAGGTGGTGGCGCGCGAGCGTCTGGTCGAGGCGCATGCCAAGAACTCGCTCGCGACCTCGGGCGCCGAGGTGGCCGGGCCCGGCGTGGCCGGCGCGCTGATCAAGCTCGTCGGCGCGCCGCTGGCCCTGCTGGTCGATGCGGTGCTGCTGGTGGTGTCGGTCGCGATCCTGCGCGGCGTGCAGGTGCACGAGCGCCTGGACCATCGCGCCGAGCGCCGCTTCTGGCCCGACCTGCGCGCCGGCATCGCCTTCGTGCGCGGCACGCCGCTGCTGGTGGCCCTGGCACTGGCCGTCGGCCTGTGGCAGATGTGTCACCACGCCGCCATCGTCGTGCAGATCCTGTTCGCGACGCGCACGCTGGGCCTGAACGAGTCGCAGGTCGGCCTGGCCTTCGTCGGCCTGGGCGTCGGCACGGTGCTGGCCAGCACGCTGGGCAACCGGCTGTCGCGCCGCATCGGACCGGGGCCCTGCCTGGTGCTGGGGATCGCGATCTGCGGGCTGGGCTGGCTGGCGCTGTCGGTGGCGCCTGCCAACGCCTGGGGTGTGGCGGTGTTCGCGGGGATGCTGGTGTGCTTCGGCGTCGGCGCGGTGCTGATCTTCATCAACTTCCTGGCGCTGCGACAGGCGGTCACGCCGGCCTCGCTGCTGGGCCGCATGACCAGCACGATGCGCTGGCTGATCCTGATTCCCGCCGGCCCGGGCGCGCTGATCGGCGGCTGGCTGGGCGAACACGTCGGCCTGCGCGCCGCGCTGGTCTTCGCCGGCGGCAGCGCGCTGCTGCTGGCGGCGCTGGCCTGGCAGCACCCGGTGATCCGCGGTACGCGGTCGCTGCCGCAGCCCGAGAGCGACGAAGACCTGGTCGGCGCCGAAGGCATGGTGCGTCCCGCCCAGGCCGAGGCGGTGTGAGGAACCTGCCGTGACGGTTGCGCCGATCGACCCGCGGCTGATCGAGGTGCCGATGCGCCTGGACACGCCGCGCCTGGTGATCCGCTGCCCGCGTGCCGGCGACGGCGCGAGCTACTTCGAGGCTGTCAGCGCTTCGCTCGATGCGCTGAAGCCCTGGATGCCCTGGGCGCACGAACCGCAGACTCCCGAGCGCAGCGAGGCGCTCGCTCGCGGCTTCCACGCCGACTTCATCGCGCGCCGCGACCTGGTGATGGCCGTCTTCCTGCGCCGCGCCGACGGCGGCGAAGGGCCGCTCGTCGGCGGCACCGGCCTGCACCGCTTCGACTGGGCCCTGCGGCGCTTCGAGATCGGCTACTGGATACGCAGCGGCCATGGCGGCCAGGGCCTCGTCACCGAGGCGGTCAATGCCGTGGCCGACATGGCCTTGACGCAACTTGCGGCGCGCCGCGTCGAGATCCGCTGCGACGACCGCAACCGACCCAGCTGGCGCGTCGCCGAGCGTTGCGGCTTCGTGCTCGAGGGGGTGCTGCGCAACGAGGCGCTGGACGTGCAGGGCCTGCCGCGCGACACGCGGGTCTACGCCCGCGTCGACGCGTCTAGGCCGGCGTCCACAGCCGCGGGAGGCCCGGCAGCGCCCTGAAGACGCGCGACAGCGAGCCGTCGGTCACCAGAGCGGTCGCGCGCTCGATGTCGGGCGCCAGATAGCGGTCCTCGTCGACGCTGGGGCAGGCGGCGCGCAGCAGCGCATGCGCGTCCTCCAGCGCCGGCGAGCTGGCCAGCGGCCGCAGGAAGTCGATGCCCTGGGCCGCGGCCAGCAGCTCGATGCCGAGGATGTGCGCCGTGTTGGCGATCATCGGCTGCAGGCGTCGTGCCGCGAAGGTCGCCATCGACACGTGGTCCTCCTGGTTGGCCGAGGTCGGCAGCGAGTCGACACTGGCCGGGTGGGCCAGCGACTTGTTCTCGCTGGCCAGCGAGGCGGCGGTCACGTGCGCGATCATGAAGCCCGAGTTCAGCCCGGCGTCGCGCGTCAGGAAGGGCGGCAGGCGCGACACGCCGGCGTCGATCAGCATCGCGATGCGCCGCTCGGCGATCGCGCCGACCTCGGCGATCGCCAGCGCCATGCCGTCGGCCGCCAGCGCCACCGGTTCGGCGTGGAAGTTGCCGCCGGACACCAGCTCTTCGCCGTCGGCGAAGACCAGCGGGTTGTCGGTCACCGCATTGGCCTCGCGCAGCAGCACCAGCGCGGCGTGGCGCAACTGGTCGAGGCAGGCGCCGACCACCTGCGGCTGGCAGCGCAGCGAGTAGGGGTCCTGCACGCGGTCGTCGCCTTCCAGATGCGAGCGGCGGATCGGGCTGCCGGCCAGCAGCGCGCGGTAGTACTGCGCCACGTCGATCTGCCCCGGCTGGCCGCGCAGCGCGTGGATGCGCGGATCGAACGGCCCGTCGCTGCCGCGCGCCGCGTCCACCGTCAGCGCGCCCACCACCAGCGCGGCCTCCAGCACCGGCTCGAAGCTCAGGAAGGCGTGCAGCGCCAGCGCCGTCGAGGTCTGCGTGCCGTTGATCAGCGCCAGGCCCTCCTTGGCGGCCAGCTTCAGCGGCGCGATGCCGGCCTCGCGCAGGGCCTGCTGGGCCGAGCGGCGCTGACCGGCGATCAGCATCTCGCCCTCGCCCATCAGCGCCAGCGTCATGTGCGCCAGCGGCGCGAGGTCGCCCGAAGCACCGACCGAGCCCTGGCTCGGCACGTAGGGCACGAGGCCGGCGTTGAAGACCGCGAGCAGCGTGTCGATCACGACGTCGCGCACGCCCGAGGCGCCGCGCGCCAGGCTGGCGGCCTTGAGCGCCAGCATCAGCCGCACGACGGCGGGCTGGAGCGGCACGCCGACCCCGACGCTGTGCGAGCGGATCAGGTTGAGTTGCAGCCGGTCGAGCGCGGCCTCGTCGATGCGCGTGCTCGCCAGCTTGCCGAAACCGGTGTTGACGCCGTAGACGGCGGTAGTGCCGGCGGCGGCGCGTTGCACGACGGCTGCGCTGGCGCGGATGCCGTCGCGTGCGGCGGCGTCGATTGCGAGTCGGACCTTGCCCGAGTGGATGGCTTGCAGATCCTCCAGACCGAGGGAGCCTGGGGTCAGGGTCAATGTTGACTTCGTCATGAGGCCGTGGTTATCGGGAGGGTGTGCCGGTTCCGCCCGGCGGGCGGGTCACTTTCATTTGTTGGCCCAAATGAAAGTGACTCGCCCGCCGGGGCGAGACCCGGCGCGGCCTTGCAAGGTCAGCAGACCCATCATCCAGTCCCGAGCATCGGCAGCTTCAACCCCTGCTCGCGCGCGCAGCGCACGGCATCGTCGTAACCCGCATCCGCATGCCGCATCACACCGGTGGCCGGGTCGTTCCACAACACCCGCTCGATACGCCGAGCCGCCGCGTCGCTGCCATCGCAGACGATCACCACCCCCGCATGCTGCGAATAGCCCATGCCGACCCCGCCGCCATGGTGCAGCGACACCCAGGTCGCGCCGCCCGCGGTGTTGAGCAGCGCGTTCAGCAGCGGCCAGTCGCTCACCGCATCGCTGCCGTCGCGCATCGCCTCGGTCTCGCGGTTGGGGCTGGCGACCGACCCGCTGTCGAGGTGGTCGCGGCCGATCACGATCGGCGCCTTCAGCTCGCCCGACTTCACCATCTCGTTGAAGGCCAGCCCGGCGCGGTGGCGCTCGCCCAGGCCGATCCAGCAGATGCGCGCCGGCAGGCCCTGGAAGGCGATGCGCTCGCCGGCCATGTCCAGCCACCGGTGCAGGTGGGGGTCGGCGGGGAACAGCTCCTTCATCTTCGCGTCGGTCCTGCGGATGTCCTCGGGGTCGCCGCTCAGCGCGACCCAGCGGAACGGTCCCTTGCCGCGGCAGAACAAGGGCCTGATGTAGGCGGGTACGAAGCCGGGGAAGTCGAAGGCGTTCTTCACGCCGGCATCGAAGGCGACCTGGCGGATGTTGTTGCCGTAGTCCACCGTCGGCACGCCCATCGCCTGGAAGGCCAGCATCGCCTGGACATGGACGGCGCAGCTCTTCGCGGCGGCGTCGCGCAGCGCGGCGTGCTGTACAGCGTCGGCGCGTGCGGCCTGCCAGCGAGCCAGGCTCCAGCCGGCCGGCAGGTAGCCGTTGAGCAGGTCGTGGGCGCTGGTCTGGTCGGTGACGAGGTCGGGGCGGATGCCGCCGTGCCGCGCCCGCTCCACCAGCTCGGGCAGCAGCTCGGCCGCGTTGCCGAGCAGGCCGACCGACACCGCCTTCTTCTCGTCCGCGTAGCGCGCCATGCGCGCCAGCGCGTCGTCGAGATCAGTGGCCTGCTCGTCGAGGTAGCGGGTCGCGAGCCGCATGTCGATGCGACTCTGCTGACACTCGATGTTCAGCGACGAAGCCCCGGCGAAGCTGGCCGCCAGCGGCTGCGCGCCGCCCATGCCGCCGAGGCCGGCGGTGAGGATCCACTTGCCGGAAAGGCTGCCACCGTAGTGTTGGTGGCCGGCCTCGACGAAGGTCTCGTAGGTGCCCTGCACGATGCCCTGGCTGCCGATGTAGATCCAGGAGCCGGCGGTCATCT
>NZ_CADEFR010000042.1 GCF_902826655.1 uncultured Methylibium sp.
CTCTTTCTTTGGTTACTTTCTTTGAGCCAGCAAAGAAAGTGACTCGCCTGCCGGGGCGAGACCCGGCGCGTCCCCCCGCAACCAGCGGGCAACGAAATCAGACACTCAGCCTGAATTCCTTCATCGCCTCGGTCAACCGCAGCGCCTGCTCCTTGAGGCTCTCCGCCGCGGCGGCGGACTCCTCGACGAGGGCGGCGTTCTGCTGCGTCATCTGGTCCAGGTTGTTCACGGCCGTGTTGACCTGACCGATGCCGTCGGACTGCTCGGCCGCAGCGGCAGTGATCTCGCCGATGATGTCGGAGACCCGCTGCACCGAACCCACGATCTCGCCCATGGTCTGGCCGGCATCGGCCACCAGGCGGGAGCCGGACTCCACCTTCTCGACGCTGGCGCCGATCAGGCCCTTGATCTCCTTGGCGGCCTGGGCGGAGCGCTGGGCGAGGTTGCGCACCTCGCCGGCCACCACCGCGAAGCCCCGGCCCTGCTCGCCGGCGCGGGCCGCTTCCACGGCGGCGTTGAGCGCCAGGATGTTGGTCTGGAAGGCGATGCCGTCGATGACGCCGATGATGTCGGCGATCTTCTTGGAGCTGGCGTTGATGTCCTGCATGGTCGAGACGACCTGCGAGACCACCTGGCCGCCCTTGGCGGCGGAGGCCTGGGCGGAGGAGGCCAGCTGGTTGGCGGTGCGGGCCGAGTCGGCGGTCTGCTTGACGGTGCCGGTGAGCTGCTCCATCGAGGACGCGGTCTGCTGCAGGTTGCTGGCCGTCTGCTCGGTGCGCGAGGACAGGTCCGCGTTGCCCGTCGCGATCTCGCTCGAGGCCGTGCTGATCGATTCGACCGAGTGACGCACCGAGCCCATCGTGCCGGCCAGGCGGGCGCGCATGGCCTCGACCTCGCGGATCACGTCGCCGATCTCGTCGCGCTGATCGCTGTGGAAGTGCTGCGTCAGGTCGCCCTGCGCGACGGCATGCACCGCGCGCTGCACGTCGCGCAGCGGACGCGCCACCGAGCGGCGCATCATGAGGAAGAGGCCGAGGCCGAGGCCGACGGTCGCCGTGCCGAGCAGGGCCCAGAACGGGATCAGCGTGCCCCAGTGCGTGGCCATCGCCTCGCGGTCGGAGACCTCGGCGACGACCCACAGGCCCGTGGCCTGGCTCTTGCGCAGCACGGCCCAGGCGTCCTGGTGCGCGGCGTCGAACACGCCGGGTGCCTTCATCACGAAGCCGTGCTCGGCCTTCGCGAGCGACTCGAAGAAGGCTTCCTGGCCCCCGAAGGCGTCGGCCAGCTTCTTGCCGGCGGCCTGCGGATGCATCACCAGCGTGGCCTCGTTCCAGGCCTTCTTCGGGTCGACGACGTAGACGCCGCCGGTGTCGAAGAAGCGCGTGCCCGCGGCCAGCTTGTCGAGCGAGGTCTGGAAGGCCTGGGTGTCGAAGCCGATGAAGAGGATGCCGATGACCTTGCCGTCGGCGGCCTTGATCGGCTCGTAGCGCGTCATGTAGGGCTTGCCGAACAGCACGGCCGGGCCGGTGTAGGTCTTGCCTTCCAGCATCAGCGGATAGGCAGGGTGGCCCTTGGCCAGCAAGGTGCCCATCGCGCGCTCGCCGTTCTCCTTCTTCAGCGAGGTCGTGATTCGCTTGAAGTCGGTGCCGGTGCGGGCGAACACGGTCGCCACGCCGCCGGTGTTGGCCGCGAAGCGGTCGACGGCGGTGAAGTTGCCGGCCAGCGGCTGGCCGAAGTTGGACAGGTCGACCTTGGCTTCGTCGTGCGTGAAGTCCGGACCGAACTCCTGCTTGAAGGTCGAGAAGAACTTCTCGACCAGCACGCGCGAGGTCAGGTCGAAGGCGTCGATCGAGTCGGCCACCGACTGCGTCTTGTCGCCGACCCAGGTGACGATGCGCTCGCGCGAGCGGTCTGTCGCCAGCACGCTCATCACGCCGCAGATCAGCATCAGCACGACCAGCAGGCTGGCGCTGCCGATCACCGAGATGCGGCGGGCGATGGAGCCCTGGCCGCCAGTAGAGAGCTTCATGTCGTCGATCCCCCCGGATGACTTGGTGGTCGGCGGTCAGCCGGCGGCGTCGATGACGCCGAGGTCGGCGCTGCTCATCAGCGACTCGATGTCCATCAGGATCAGCATGCGCTCGGCGACCGTGGCGATGCCGATCAGGTGGCTGGTGTCGACCACCGAGCCCATGCTCGGCGCCGGCTTGACGGCCTCGTGCGGCAGTTCGAGCACGTCGCTGACCGAGTCGACGACGGCGCCGATCACGCGGCCCTTGACGCCCAGCACGATCACCGCGGTGATGGCGTTGATCTCGGCGTCGCAGCCGAACTTCACGCGCAGGTCGACCACCGGCACGATCACGCCGCGCAGGTTGATGACGCCCTTCAGGAAGGCCGGGGCGTTGGCGATGCGGGTCGGCGGCTCGTAGGAGCGGATCTCCTGCACCTTGAGGATGTCGATGCCGTACTCCTCGGCACCGAGGCGGAAGCTCAGGTACTCGCGGCCCGGCTGGGCCTTGCTGCCGGCGCCCTGGCGCTGCGCTTCGTGGCGGGCGACCTGGGTCGCGTCGTTGATCATGTCCATGGAAAAGGTCCTCGTGGCGCGGTCGGGCCGCAACGTTGGATGGGTTTCGGCGCGTGGATCGGAAACTGGAGTCGGGGCGACCTCAGAAGGTCTCCCAGTCGCCCCCGGCGGCTTCGGCCGCGGCCGGTCGGGCCGCGACGGCTGCCGGCGCTGCAGCGGGTCGCGCCGGCGCGGTCGGGACGGACCGGGCGGCGGCCGGCTTGGCGGCGGCCTTCGGCGCGGTCGTGGGCTGGGTCGTCGGCTTGGGGGTCGGCTTGGGCGTCGCGGCCGGCTTCGGCGCTGCCAGCGCCAGGGTCGGTGCGGGCGACGAGGCGCGATGCGCGCTCTCGTCGACGCGGAAGGCCGCGACCGCGGCGGCCAGCCTCACCGCCTGCTCCTTGAGGCTCTCCGCCGCGGCGGCGGACTCCTCGACGAGGGCGGCGTTCTGCTGCGTCATCTGGTCCAGGTTGTTCACGGCCGTGTTGACCTGACCGATGCCGTCGGACTGCTCGGCCGCAGCGGCAGTGATCTCGCCGATGATGTCGGAGACCCGCTGCACCGAACCCACGATCTCGCCCATGGTCTGGCCGGCATCGGCCACCAGGCGGGAGCCGGACTCCACCTTCTCGACGCTGGCGCCGATCAGGCCCTTGATCTCCTTGGCGGCCTGGGCGGAGCGCTGGGCGAGGTTGCGCACCTCGCCGGCCACCACCGCGAAGCCCCGGCCCTGCTCGCCGGCGCGGGCCGCTTCCACGGCGGCGTTGAGCGCCAGGATGTTGGTCTGGAAGGCGATGCCGTCGATGACGCCGATGATGTCGGCGATCTTCTTGGAGCTGGCGTTGATGTCCTGCATGGTCGAGACGACCTGCGAGACCACCTGGCCGCCCTTGGCGGCGGAGGCCTGGGCGGAGGAGGCCAGCTGGTTGGCGGTGCGGGCCGAGTCGGCGGTCTGCTTGACGGTGCCGGTGAGCTGCTCCATCGAGGACGCGGTCTGCTGCAGGTTGCTGGCCGTCTGCTCGGTGCGCGAGGACAGGTCCGCGTTGCCCGTCGCGATCTCGCTGCTGGCGGTGGTGATGCTGTCGGTGCCGGCACGCACCGCGCCGATGGTCTTGCGCAGCGAGGCCTGCATCTCCAGCAGGCTCTGCTGCAGCGCGCTGACCTCGTCGCGGCCTTCGGCCTCGATGCGTCCGGTCAGGTCGCCGGCGGCGATCGTGCGGGTCGCCTCGGCGGCCTGGCGCAGCGGCGCGGTGACCGAGCGCGTGATGATCCAGGCGCTGACGCTGCCCAGCACCAACGCGACCAGTGCTGCGACCAGCATCGAGAGTTCGGCGCTGCGCACTTTCGCCTGCAGCTTCTCGGCCGTCTCCGCGACGAGTTCGCGCTCGAACTGCTGGAAGCCGGTGATGGCTGCGACGTAGGCCTCTGCGGCGGGGACCATCTTTCCTTCGAGCGCCACCTTGGTGCCGGCCAGGTCGCCCGCCTTCATCAGGGCGAAGACGATGTCGCGCTCGGCGATGTAGGCCTTGCGCTGGTCGGCGATCCCGGCGAACAGGGTCTTGCCCTTGGCGGAGACCAGGTGACCCTCGAGTTCCTTCTGGATCTTGGTGATGCGCTCGCTCGTCTCCTTGATCCGCGGCGCGAAGTAGCTCTGCAACTCCGGGTGTCCGCCAGACTTGGCGATGGCCAGCGTGCGGCTCGCGTTGAGATGGGTCAGACCGCGCCATTCGTCGGCCATCGCGGCGCGGCGCTCGAGCTCGGCGGATTCGGTGAAGTCGCTGCGCAGGCCTTCGAGCTGCGTGTAGGCCAGACCGACCATCGCGACGACCAGCACCAGCACGGCGCCGAATCCGACGCCGAGTCGCGCACCGATCTTCAGTTGATTGAGCTTCATCTTCTACCCTCGGAGGAACGCGGCGAAGACCCCCCGGTCCGCGCCCGCTGTGACGGAATTCAGTGACGCGAGCGGCGGACCAGCGAGCCCACGTCGAGGATCAGCGCGACGCGGCCGTCGCCCATGATGGTGGCGCCCGAGATGTCCTGGACCTTGCGGTAGTTGGCTTCGAGGTTCTTGACCACGACCTGCTGCTGGCCGAGCAGCTCGTCGACCATCAGCGCGACGCGCCCGCCCTCGGCTTCGATCACGACCATGATCCCGCTGGCCTTGCCCAGGTCGAAGCGCGGCACGTTGAACAGCCGCTCGAGCTCGAGCACCGGCATGTACTCGTCGCGCACTTCCACCACGCGACCGTTGCCGCCGATGGTCTTGACCGAGTCCTCGCCGATCTGGAAGCTCTCGACGACGCTGGACAGCGGCAGGATGTAGACCTCCTCGCCGACGCCCACGCTCATGCCGTCCATGATGGCCAGCGTCAGCGGCAGTCGCACCGCGACGCGCATGCCGTAGCCCTCGGCCGAGTCGATCTCGACCGTGCCGCCGAGCGCGGTGATGTTCTTCTTGACCACGTCCATGCCGACACCGCGGCCGGACACGTCGGTCACGACCTCGGCGGTGCTGAAGCCGGGCTCGAAGATCAGGCCCCAGACCTCGGAGTCGGTCATCGTGTCGGGCGCCGACAGGCCGCGCTCGCGCGCCTTCTTCAGCAGCTTCTCGCGCGACAGGCCCTTGCCGTCGTCCTTGACCTCGATGACGATGCTGCCGCCCTGGTGGCTGGCGGCCAGCGTGATCGTGCCGGTCTCGGACTTGCCCCTGGCCAGGCGTTCGGCCGGCAGTTCGACGCCGTGGTCGCAGGAGTTGCGCACCAGGTGGGTCAGCGGGTCGGTGATCTTCTCGACCAGGCTCTTGTCGAGTTCGGTCGCCTCGCCCACCGTCACCAGCTCGACCTTCTTGCCCAGCTTGGAGGCCAGGTCGCGCAGCATGCGCGGGAAGCGGCTGAACACGGTCTGCATCGGGATCATGCGGATCGACATCACCGCTTCCTGCAGGTCGCGGGTGTTGCGGTCCAGCGCGGTCAGGCCCGAGACCAGGCTCTGGTACAGCACCGGGTCGAGGCTGGCGCTGTTCTGCGCCAGCATCGCCTGGGTGATGACCAGCTCGCCCATCAGGTTGATCAGCTGGTCGACCTTCTCGACCGACACGCGGATCGACGCGGCTTCCAGCGTCGCGGCCGGCGCCTTGGCGTCGGCCTTGGCCGCGGCCGGCCTGGTGGCGGCCGCGGTCGCCGCCGCCGGCGCGGCGGCCGCGGCGTCGGCGTGGCTGCCCGGTGCGCCGGGGGCCTCGTCGAAGAAGCCGTAGCCCTTGTCTTCCTCGGTGATCGGCGAGCCCGGTGCGCCGGCGTGGAAGCCGTAGCCCGGCGCGACGCGCTCGCCGGCAAAGGGGCGCAGCACGCACTGCTCGCGCGCGACGTGGAAGTTGAACAGGTCCAGCAGGTCGCTGTCGCTGCTGGAGGTCGTCACCTTGAAGCGGCGCAGTCCGTCCTGCGGCATGCCGCCGTCGATGGCCTCGATGGTGCCGAGGCCCTCGATCTCCTTGAACAGCTCGACGATGTGGATCGCGAGTTCGGGTCGATCGAGCGGGCCGAGCACGAGCTCGAGGATGCGGTCGCCGTTCAGCGCCACCGGCACGTCGGCCTCGACGGCCATCACCGGGGCGGCGATCGCCGGCGCGGCCGGCGCGGGCGCCGCCGCCGCGACGGCGCCGCCGCCGGCGACGAAGGCGCGGATGTTGACCAGCAGTTCGGTCGTGTCGATGACCTCGCCGCCGGCGCCCTGGTGGCGGCCGAGCTGCGAGCGCAGCGCATCGCCCGAGGCGAGCAGCACGTCGACCATCGCCGGCGTCGGCTCGAGTTCGTGGCGGCGCAGCTTGTCCAGCAGCGTCTCCATCTGGTGCGTCAGCTCGGCCACGTCGGCGAAGCCGAAGGTGGCGGCGCCGCCCTTGATCGAGTGCGCGCAGCGGAAGATCGCGTTGAGTTCCTCGTCGTCGGCCGCGGCCACGTCGATCGCCAGGAGCTGCTGCTCCATGCGGTCGAGGTTCTCGCCGGCTTCCTCGAAGAAGACCTGGTAGAACTGGCTCAGGTCGATGCCGGCGCTGGCGTTTGCGCCCTCGGTGCTCATCTCACCCATGTCGACTCCCCCGGCCTGGTCAGCGAATGACCTTCTTGATGACTTCCAGCAGCTTGGCTGGGTCGAAGGGCTTGACCATCCACCCCGTGGCGCCGGCGGCGCGGCCGGCCTGCTTCATCTGGTCGCTGGACTCGGTGGTCAGGATCAGGATCGGCGTGGCCTTGAACTGCGGGTGCTCGCGCAGTTTCTTCGTCAGGCCGATGCCGTCGAGGTTGGGCATGTTCTGGTCGGTCAGGACCAGGTCGAAGGCCCCCATCGAGGCCTTGTCGAAGGCGTCCTTGCCGTCGACGGCCTCGGTCACCTTGTAGCCGGCGCTCTTGAGGGTGAAGGACACCATCTGCCGCATCGAAGCGGAGTCGTCCACGGCCAGGATTGAATGCATGAGGGTCTCCGGATTGCTCGGGGGGTATCGGCGGGTCGTTGCGTGACTTGAGTCGGCGGCGGGCTAGAACAGCTCCACCGAGCCGGCGTCCATCTCGTCCTGGGTCACCGGGTTGGGCCGCAGCGGCGGCGGCGCGATGACGGCTTCGCCTTCGGCGTCGGGACCGAAGGCGTCGTGGGCCAGCAGGTCGGCGCAGTTGCGCAGGCGCTGGTGGGTGTGGGCGATCAGCTGCGAGGCCAGGTCCTGGAACTGCAGCGCCGTCACCGCTTCGGCGAGCTGGCTGCGGGCGCCGTCCAGCCGGTCGGTGCCGGCCGCGTCGATCTGTCCCAGTGCGCCGTGGAAGCGCGCCATCAGCGTGTCGCAGGTGTCGGCCAGCAGGCGTTGCAGGCGCTCGAGATCGTGCCCGGCCACCATCAGGTGGTCCTGCAGATCGGCGGCCAGCAGCAGCGGCAGGGCGGCGTCTTGGGGTTCGGCGTGTGGCATCGGTGTCATCGGTCGGGACTCTGCGGAAACGGGACGCTGCGGGCACGCGGCACCGGCGATCGGCGCACCGCATGTGCAGCCGGATGCGACTTGGCACAATTCTTCGACAGCCCTCAGGGCCGCGGTGTCAAGATCACCGGGCCAAACGGCCGCCAGTTCCGCGCTTTCCAGCCCGCCTTCCGACCGATGCCCGACCTGTCCAGCCGGCCCACGCCGCTCTCCGCCACCCCGATGCAGCTGCGCGTGCTGCACCTGGAGGATTCGGAACTCGATCACGAATTGATGCTGGCCCACCTGCGGCGCGGCGGCATCGATGCCGAGGCCGTCCGGGTCGAGTCCGAGGCGGCCTACCGGGCCGCGCTGGAGGAACCCTGGGACGTGGTGCTGTCCGACTACAACCTGCCGGGCTTCTCGGGGCTGCGGGCGCTGGAGATCCTGCGCGACACGCGGCTGATGCTGCCCTTCATCCTGATCTCCGGCGAGATCGGCGAGCAGGTCGCCGTGCAGGCCATGCTCAACGGCGCCAGCGACTACCTGCTCAAGGACAACCTGGCGCGCCTGGTGCCGGCGATGCTGCACGCGATCGACGGCATCGAGGCGCTGCGCGCCAAGCAGGAGGCCGACCTGGCGCTGGGCCAGAGCGAGCAGCGGCTGCGCGAGCTGGCCCAGCACCTGCAGGCCAACATCGAGGCCGAGCGCATGGCGATCGCGCGCGAGATCCACGACGACGTCGGCGGCTCGCTGACGGCGCTGAAGTTCGACCTGGCCTGGATCGAGCGCCACACCGGGGACGCCGCGATCGCGCAGCGCGCCCAGGGCGCGCTCGAGACCGTCACGCTGGCCATCGAGTCGAGCCAGCGCATCATGCACAACCTGCGCCCGGCGATCCTGGAGCAGGGGCTGATCCCGGCGCTGCAGTGGATGACCCAGCGCTTCGAGAAGCGCAGCGGCGTCGTGACCGTGTTCCGCACCAGCCGCGACGAGCTGCCGGCCCTGCCGCCGGGCGTGCCGCTGGCCGCCTACCGCACGGCGCAGGAGGCGCTGACCAACATCAGCAAGCACGCTCACGCGACGCGGGTGCAGGTCGACCTCACGGTGGCCGGCAAGGTGCTGTCGCTGGAGGTCAGCGACAACGGCCGCGGGCTGAACCAGGACGACCTGGGCAAGGCGCGCTCCTTCGGCATCCGCGGCCTGCGCGAGCGGGCCGCCCAGGTCGGCGGATGGGTTGACCTGTCCAGCGGACCCGGCGGCACGACGATCATCCTCTCCGTGCCGCTGTCCGGCCCCGGCGACAGCGGTGTCGGCAGCTTCGACGAACTGCACGACGACCCCGATGACCCGACGTCCTGGGACGTGCTCTGACGCCGGCCCGGTGGCCCGGCCGCGGCGCGCACGGTAGAGTCAGGACATGACGATCCGCGTGATCCTGTGCGATGACCATGCCTTGATCCGCCGCGGCATCCGCGACACGCTGGCCGACGCCCAGGACATCGAGGTGGTCGGCGAGGCCGGCGACTACGGCGAACTGCGCAGCCTGCTGCGCGACCACAGCTGTGACGTGCTGGTGCTCGACATCAACCTGCCGGGCCGCAGCGGCCTGGACGTGCTGCACGTCCTGAAGGAAGAAGGCTCCACGCTGCGCGTGCTGGTGGTGTCGATGTACCCCGAGGACCAGTACGCGATCCGCGCGCTGCGCGCCGGCGCCTACGGCTACGTCAACAAGGGCAGCGACACGAAGATGCTGGTCGAGGCCGTGCGCTCGGTCGCCAAGGGCCGCAAGTACATCACGCCCGAGATCGCGCAGATGCTGGCCGAGAGCCTGAGCCACCCGACCGCCGAGGTGGCGCACGAGAAGCTGTCCGACCGCGAACTGCAGACGCTGGTGCTGATCGCATCGGGCAAGCGGCTGTCGGACATCGCGGCCGAGCTGACGCTCAGCCCCAAGACGGTCAGCGTCTACCGCGCCCGCGTGCTGGAGAAGCTGGCGCTGTCGAACAACTCCGAGCTGACGGTCTACGCGATCCGCAACGGATTGGTTTAGTGGCCCACCCCCGTTGCGGCTTCGCCGCTCCCCCTCGAGGGGGCGACGCCAGTGGACCGGCGGAGCCGGATCCACGGCGTCTGCTGGCGGGGGCCGGAGTCTTTCGACCGGTGAAGCTGACCTGAGTCTTCCATCGACATGACCGAGCCGACCCCCCTGACCGGCGGCTGCCTGTGCGGCGCGGTGCGCTACCGGATCGACGGCGAGCCGGGCCCCATCGTGCTGTGTCACTGCAGCCTGTGCCGCAAGGCCCAGGGCGGGGCCTTCGCCGTCAATGCCCCGGTGCGGGCGGCCGACTTCCACCTGCTGGCGGGTGCCGAGGTGCTGACGGCCTACGCCTCGTCGCCCGGCAAGTGGCGCAGCTTCTGCGCCCGCTGCGGTTCGCCGATCCACAGCCGTCGCGACGATCGGCCCGAGGTCCTGCGCCTGCGCATCGGCACGCTGGACACGCCGATCGCCGGGCGTCCGGCGGCGCACATCCACGTGGCCTCGAAGGCCGGGTGGTGGACCATCGACGACGACCTGCCGCAGCACGCGGGCGTGGAGCCCGGCCGCGCCTGAGCACCCGCCTCAGGGCACGGTCTGCCAGCGCATCAGTCGCAGGTGGGCGAAGTGGCCCCAGGCCGGCGGACGCAGGCCGTCGCTGCGGCCGCTGAAGTAGCGCTGCAACTGCTCGGCCGGCGACAGGGTCGCCATCAGCTCGAAGCCGCACTCGCGTGCGAGCCGGGCGAACTGCGGCGGCGTGAAGAAGGCGCGCCAGGGCTCGCCGCGCCGCTCGACCGCGGCCTGCGCCTTGAGGAAGGCGCGCCGTTCCTCGGGGGGCTGCTGTTCGACCGGCAGCGCGTAGTCGAGCACCAGCTCGCTGCCGGGCGCGGCCAGCCCGGCGATCCCGCGCAGCGTCCCGGCGATCGCCTCGGGCGTCAGGTAGTAGGTGTTGCCCAGCCACGCGAAGAAGGCCGGCGCGCCGCGGTCGTAGCCCGAGCGGGCCAGCGCCGTGGCCACCGTCTCGTGCTCGAGGTCGGCGGCGATGAACTCCACGTGGGCCAGGGGTTCGGTCGTGATCTTCGCGAGCCGCTCGATCTTGACCGCCTGGCTGGCCGGGTGGTCGAGCTCGAACACCCGCAACTGCGGCGCCAGTTCGCGATGGCGCAGCGCGAAGGAGTCGAGCCCCGCGCCGATGATCACGTACTGGCCCAGGCCGCCGGCCACGGCGCGCAGCAGTTCTTCCTCGGCGAAGCGGGCCCGGCCCAGCATCTCGGCGTGGATGCTGCGGAAGTCGGCCAGCAGCCGGCGCACCACCAGGCGGTGCAGGACGCGGCTGCGCACGATGGCCCGCCAGGCCGGGCTCGTCAGCGCCAGCGCGTGCGGGTCGTCGAAGACGACCGGATGGTCGTAACGCCGGTGCGCGGCACGCACGGCGGCCGCGATCTCGGCCGTCTTGCTGGCCTGGGTGGAAGACATGGGATCCCCTGGGTGGCGCCTGGTGCCGGGTCTCGGGTCTGGGCGTGCGCTGCGAGCCGGTCCGGTGTCGCCGGAGACTCTGCAGTGAGCCTAGGCGAAGCCGGTGCCGCCGGCATTCGCTCGGAAGGGGGGTCGGGGTTCGGAATCGTTACCGCGCGGCGCTGCCGCGGCCGCTCAGCGCAGCGTGCGCAGGTGCGCGACGCGCTGATGCGTGCCGGGGTGCGTGGCCGTGGCCTTGACCAGCGGCAGGTGCTGGAACAGCACCAGCGGCGTGTCGTCCGGGTCGCCCATGCGACGCAGCAGGCGCAGCGCAAAGGCGTCGGCCTCGTACTCCTGCTCGTGCGAAAGCTGCGAGGCCTCGCGCCCCAGCACGCCGGCGATCGCGTCCGTGTGCTCCTTGACGACCTCGCCGGGGATGTGGCGCTTGTAGAGCTCGCCCAGCTGCGACCAGTGGCCGTGCGCGATGTGGCCCAGCTCGTGGGCCAGCACGAAGCGGCGTTCGCTTTCGCTCAGGTCGGCCAGCGAGACGTTCGCCGCGACCACCCGCCCCATCAGGCAGACCGCCAGCAGCGGCCCGCGGACGACGACCAGCCGGACCGGCTGCGCCATGCCCATCGCGATGCTGACCTGGTCGAAGCTGCGTTGCACCACCTGGGCCGCCGGGTGGTCCGCGGCCACCGCGGCATCCGAGAGGGCGTCCAGCTGCATCTGCTGCGACCGCTGCAGGACTGCCAGGATGTCTTCGCCGCACCAGGCTGGTGCGGACACTGCCGTCATCAAGGCCATCAGGAAAGCACGCATTGGGCACCTCCGGAACACACCCCGAGTGATTCGGGTTGCTACCAATATGCGCGCAATCTACGTGCCAGAACTGAACAAAAGTGGCCGGTTCCGCGGCCTTTTCCCGGGAGTCGAGGGTTCAGACTCGGGAGCCGACCCGCCGGCGCCTACTGGAACTGCGCCAGCAGCCTTTCCAGCGCCGCCGTGAAGGGCTGTTCCATCAGCGGCAGCGTCAGCGTGATGCCGATCAGGCCGACGCCCAGGGTGATCGGGAAGCCGATGGCGAAGATGTTCATCTGCGAGGCCACGCGCGCGATCACGCCCAGCACCAGGTTCATGAACAGCAGCATCGTCACGATCGGCAGCGCGATCCACAGGCCCAGGCGGAACACCTCGGTGCCCCAGGCCTGGGGCTGGATCTGGGCCAGGAAGGCCAGCGGCGCGGCGTCCGGGCTGGCCACCGGGAAGGCATGGAAGCTCTGGATCACCGCGGCCGTCAGCAGCAGGTGGCCGTTCATCACGACGAAGAGCCAGGCCGCGCTGGTGCTGAAGAAGCGGCTGACCGACGTGGCCTGCGTGGCGCTGATGGGGTCGAAGAAGGACGCGAAGTTCAGGCCCATCTGCAGGCCGATCAGCTCGCCGGCGAACTCGATGCCGGCCATCACGATGCGCGCCGCGAAGCCGAGCGCCATGCCGATCAGCAGCTGCTGGATCACGGCCTCGACGGCGAGACCGCTGTCGAGGGCGATCACCGGCATCTCCGGCAGCGAGGGCTGCGCCGCGACGGTGATCAGCAGGGCCAGCGCCACCTTCACCCGCGCCGGCACGCTGCGCATGCCGAGCACCGGCATCGTGGTGAACAGCGCCAGCACCCGCAGGAAGGGCCAGATCAGCGGCGCGAGCCAGGCGGTGAGCTGGGCGTCGTTGAAGGTCAGCATGGAAGGTGATCAGTGATCACAGATCGCCGATCACGACTTTCAACCGACGACCGTGGGAATCGACTGCAGCGTGCGCTGCAGGTACTCGACGATCGAGGTCAGCATCCACGGGCCGGCGATCGCCAGCACCGCGACCGCAGCGATCAGCTTGGGCACGAAGGACAGCGTCGCCTCGTGCAGCTGCGTCGCGGCCTGGAAGATGCTGACCAGCAGGCCGACCACCAGCACCGTCAGCAGCATCGGTGCGCTGACCGTGAGCAGCAGCATCAGGCCCTGCTGGCCGATCGAGAAGACTTGCTGGGGATCCATGAGAGTGACCTTTAGGTGACGAAGGACGCGGCCAGCGAACCGAGCAGCAGGTTCCAGCCGTCGGCCAGCACGAAGAGCATCAGCTTGAAGGGCAGGGCCACGAGCACCGGGCTCAGCATCATCATGCCCAGGCTCATCAGCACGCTGGCGACGATCATGTCGATGATCAGGAAGGGGATGAAGATCAGGAAGCCGATCTGGAAGGCGCTCTTCAGCTCGCTGGTCACGAAGGCCGGCACCAGCACGCGAAACGGCGCGTCCTCGCCCTTGATCGCCGGGTCGAGCTTGGCGAGCCGGGCGAACAGCATCAGGTCGCTCTGGCGCGTCTGCTTGAGCATGAACTCGCGCATCGGCTTCTCGCCGCGCGCCAGGGCCTCGTCGAAGGCGATCTTGTTCTCGGCGTAGGGCTTGTAGGCCTCGCTGTAGACCTTGTCGATGGTCGGGCCCATCACGAACATCGTGAGGAACAGGCTCAGCCCGATCAGCACCTGGTTCGGCGGCACCGACTGCGTGCCCAGCGCCTGGCGCAGCAGGCTCAGCACGATGACGATGCGCGTGAAGCCCGTCATCATCAGCAGCACGGCCGGCAGGAAGGACAGCGCCGTGAAGAACAGCAGCGTCTGGATCGGCACCGAGTAGCTGGTGCCGCCGGCGCCCTGGCCGACGATCAGCGGCAGCGCCGCGTTGCCGCCGGCCTGCTGGGCTAAAGCCGCTGCAGGAAGCGCCGACAACACCGATACGGCAGCGATCAGCGCACCGCGGCGGTGACGAGCGAAAAGAACAGCCAGATCAGCGGCGCGCATCACGCACCTTCTTCAACAGGGTCGCGAACGGCGTCTCCACCGGCGTCGCGGCGGGCGGCGTTTCGAGCGGCGACAGCGTGTGCAGCGTGGCGATGGCCTGCGGCGTCACACCCAGCACCAGCCAGCGCTTCTCGTCGCCCTGGCCGACCTCGACGGTGACCAGGCGCTGGTGCGGCCCCAGCGGCAGCGTCGAGACGACGCGCGACGCGGCCCCGGCGCCGCTCATCGCCGCGCCGTAGGGCGTGCGCTTGAGCAGCCACAGCGCCAGCGGGATCAGCGCCAGGATGACGACGAACCACAGCAGGCCGAAGCCGAGCGAACCGGTCATGCCGGGCTCACATCCCGCGGCTCAGGCGCCGCATGCGTTCACTCGGGGTGACGATGTCCGTCAGCCGGATACCGAACTTGTCGTTGACGACCACCACCTCGCCCTGGGCGATCAGGTAGCCGTTGACCAGCACGTCCATCGGTTCGCCGGCCATCGCGTCGAGCTCGACCACCGAGCCCTGCGCGAGCTGCAGGATGTGCTTGATCGGGATGCGCGTGCGACCCAGCTCCACGGTCAGCTGGACCGGGATGTCCAGGATCATGTTGATGTCGTTGCCCGCGCCGCCCGCCGCGGTCGGCGTGAAGTTCGTGAACGCGGCCGGCGCGACCTGCTCGGCGGCGGCCACGACCTCGGTCGCCGGCGCCGTGGTGGTCTGCTGTTCCAGCGCGGCCGCCCACTCGGCGGCCATGTCGTCTTGCTCGTTGGTCGGTGCGGCCTCAGCCATGGTGCTCTCCCAGCCAGGACATGCCCTGGTTCGTCAGCAGTTGATCGATCTTGATGGAGTACTTGCCGTTGCTCGTGCCGTACTGGCAGTCGAACACCGGCACGCCGTCCACCTTGGCCTGCACCACCTGGCTCAGGTCCAGTTCGATGAAGTCGCCGGGCTTGAAGGCCAGCAGCTGCTCGACGGTGGCCGGCGCATGCGCCAGTTCGGTGACCAGCTCCACCTCGGCAGCCTGGATCTGCTGCGTCAGCAGCTTGACCCAGCGGCGGTCGGGCTCGTTGGAGTCGCCGACCGTGGCCGAGTACAGCGTGTCGCGGATCGGCTCGAGCGTCGCGTAGGGCACGCAGAAATGGATGGTGCCGCTGGTCTCGCCGATCTCGAGCGTGAACGAGGTCGTCACGACGATCTCGCTCGGCGCCGCGATGGTGGCGAACTGCGGCTGCATCTCCGAGCGCTGGTAGTCCAGCTCGATCGGGTAGACGCCGGCCCAGGCCTTCTTGTACTCGGCAGCGATCACCTCGACCAGCCGCACGATGACGCGCTGCTCGGTCGGCGAGAAGTCGCGGCCCTCGATGCGCGTGTGGAACTTGCCCGCGCCGCCGAACAGCGCGTCGATGACGGCGAACACCAGCGTCGGGTCGCACACCACCAGCCCGCTGCCGCGCAGCGGCCGCACGCTCATGATGTTGAAGTTGGTCGGCACGACGATCTCGCGCAGGAAGGCGCTGTACTTCTGCACCTTGATGCCACCGACCGCCACCTCCGGCGTGCGCCGGATCATGTTGAACAGGCCGACGCGGATGTTGCGCGAGAAGCGTTCGTTGACGATCTCCATCGTGGGCATGCGCCCACGCACGATGCGCTCCTGGCTGGCCAGGTTGTAGTCGCGGATCGCGCCGTGCTCGACCTCCTCGGTCTCGAGCTTCTGGCTTACGCCGGTGATGCCCTGGAGGAGGGCATCGACCTCGTCCTGACTGAGGATCTGCTGGTTCATGCCGGCAGCCCGCTCATTGAATGATGAAGGACGAGAAGTGCACGTGCTCGACCGGGTTGTGCACCGGCGGCGCGCGCTTCTTCTTGCGCGGCTCGCCGCCGGTCGCGGCCGGTTCGGCCGGGACCTCGATGCCCAGCGGGCGCACGGCCTCGCGCATGATCTCGGCGGCCAGCTGTTCCTTGCCGGCACGCTCCAGCAGCTCGGCCGAGGTCTTGTGCGCCAGGATCATCAGCACGCCGTTGCGGATCGCCGGCATGTAGAGCTTGAGCTGCTCGGCCACCTTGGCGTCGTCGACCTGCAGGGTCACGCCGATCTGGGCGTAGCGCTCCTGCTCGCGGTCGGCGAGGTTCACGACGAAGGGCTCGAGCGGCAGGAAGTTGGGTGGATTCTTGGGGTCGCGCTTGGCCGGCTCGTGGTCCGCGGCGGCATGGCCCTCGTCGTCGCCGTCTTCGGCCGCCGCCGCGGCGGCCGCTGCGCGCTGCTTCATCAGGTAGAAGGCGGCGCCACCGCCCACCGCGACCAGCAGCAGGACGACCGCGAGGATGAGCACCAGCTTCTTGGAAAGCTTGGCCCCCGCCTTCTTGACGGGTACTTCGACGGCATCGGCTGCAGCGGCAGACATTTCAGAGGACTCCTTGCCATGCGCGCGCCCGCGGCGCAGGCCGCCGGACGCAGGGGATGAGAAGGATTATTCGAGGCGGCCCCGTGGCCGAACCGGGGATAAGGGGGGCGAAACCGGCCCTTCCCTCGTCCCGGCGCGCGCAGCGGGGCCGGCTCAGGCGTAGAGGTCCAGCAGGCCGGCGCGGGCGCGCAGCGCGACCGTCTGGCCGCCGATCGCCGACGGCTCGCCGCTGCCGCCGACGCGGCGCGGGCCGCGCGATGCCGGCTCGCCCGGGCGCTCGTCGTGCGACGCCGAGCCCTGCTCGAAGACGCCGCCGCCGCTCAGGGTCAGGCCCAGCGTCTGCAGCGCCGCGGCGAGGCTGGGCAGGCTGGCCTCGAGGGCCTGGCGCGTGGCCGCCTGGGCGGCCGCGAAGTCGACCTGGGCCTGGCTGCCGTCGACCACGATCTGCACCGCGATCGGGCCCATCTCGGCCGGGTTGAGCTGCAACTGGGCCTCGTGCACGCCGTCGCGGGCCAGCGTGGTCAGCTGGGCGGCCAGGGCCTGCGAGAAGTCGGGCGAGCCCAGCGGCGTGGCCAGCGTGAGCACCGGCGCGGCGCTCGAGGCGGCCGGCGGCGCGGCAGCCGGCGGCGCAAGCAGCGCGGCCGTGGTGTCGGCGCTGCGCGCCTCGGCCACGGGCGGGTCGGCTCGAGCCGGCGTCATGTCCTTGGCGAGCAGGTGCTCACCTTCGGACTGCACTGCCTTCGATTGAAGGATCTCGGCGGGGCGCTCGGCGCGGCCAGCCTCGTCGTGGGCGCGCGCCTGAAGCGCGTCGTGCGATGCGGCACGCAGCGCGAGACGACCGCGTGCGTCGGCGATGGTGTCGGCCGCGATCGCGGCCGCGTCCGGGCGGCGCGCCGGGCCGCTGCGGGCGTCGGCGGACTCGACCGCGGTGAGATCGCTGGCGGTCGGTGCCGGCTCGGTCGGCACCGCGGCCGCGGCGTCCGCGCCCGGCAAGCCGCGTGCGATCGCAGGCTCGGGTTGCCAGGTGGCGAACCAGTCCAGCATCGGCGCCGGGGTCTCGGGATGGGTCGGGTCGACGGGCGTCTCGTCGGCGGCGGGCTGGCCGTCGGCTGGTCGGGTTTCGGCAGCGACCGGTGCGGCCGGCGGCTCGGTGAGCTTCGGGCCCGCATCGTCGTTGCGGTCGGTGGCGGCGTCGTCGGTCCTGCGGCCATGGCGGGCGTCGCCGGCTCGGGCCAGTGCGAGGCGCTGTTCGCCCAGCAGGCCGGCGAAGGGCGAGCCGGCGCGCGACGGCTCGGCCTGCGGCAGGCCGCGGCCACCGCCGGGCGGGGTCGGCAGGGCGGTGGGAATCGGAACGGAAACGTTCATGGGGTCGTCGCGGATCCGGTGTGTGTGTCCGGTGGGGGATCAGCAGGCGCCGAAGGCGGCCGTGGTGGCGTTGCGCAGCCAGGCGCCGCGAGCGGCCAGCTCGTCGGTCTCCTTCTGCTCGCGGCGCGATTGCATCTGCACTGCCTCGGCGCTGCGGCGCTCGATCAGCTTGGTGACGGCCGCGACGCGCTGCTCGGCCTGCACCAGCTCGGCCCGGGCCGCGTCGGTGCGCGACTCGGCCTGCGTGGCGATGTGCTGCTGCTGAACGACCGCCTCGTCGAGGCGCGCCATGAAGCCCTGGTAGCACTGCATCAGCTCGACCGCACCGGCGCGCTGGAACTGGCCGCCGAAGCGCTGCGCGTACTCGCGGCGGTAGGCGGTCAGCTGCTCGGCCTGCTGTTGCGCGCCGCGCTGCGCGAGCAGCAGGCGCTGGTGGGTGGCGAGCGCGGCGTCGCGCTCGATGCCGATCTGTTCGAGCAGGGTGTGCAGCGGTTGCAGTGCGGTCATGACGGATCCCCCGTGGTGTTCTTCAGATGGCGGTGAGCTGGCGCAGCTGGCGCACGCTGTCGGTCAGCGGTGCGGCGTCGTGCATGTCCTGCTGCAGCAGCGCGCGCATCGCGTCGTGCTGCTTGACGGCCAGGTCCAGCTCGGCATCGTGGCCCGGCGCGTAGGCGCCGAGTGCGATCAGGTCGCGCGCCTTCTGCACCCGCGACCACAGCTGGCGCAGGCGCCGCGCGGCCTGCAGGTGTTCGGGTGCGGCGACGTTGTGCATCACGCGCGAGGCCGAGCGCTCGATGTCGATGGCCGGGTAGTGGCCGCCCTCGGCCAGGTCGCGCGACAGCACGATGTGGCCGTCGAGGATGGCGCGCGCGGCGTCGGCGATCGGGTCCTGCTGGTCGTCGCCCTCGCTCAGCACCGTGTAGAAGGCGGTGATGGAGCCGCAGCCGTTCAGGCCGTTGCCGCTGCGCTCGACCAGCTGCGGCAGCTTGGCGAAGCAGCTCGGCGGATAGCCCTTGGTGGCCGGCGGCTCGCCGATCGCCAGCGCGATCTCGCGCTGCGCCATCGCATAGCGCGTCAGGCTGTCCATCAGCAGCAGCACGTGCTGGCCGCGGTCGCGGAAGTGCTCGGCGATCGCGGTCGCGTAGGCGGCGCCCTGCATGCGCGTCAGCGGCGGCGCGTCGGCGGGCGCCGCGACGACGATGGAGCGCTGGAGACCTTCCTCGCCGAGGATGTCCTCGATGAATTCCTTGACTTCGCGGCCGCGTTCGCCGATCAGGCCGACGACGATCACGTCGGCGGCGGTGTACTTGGCCATCATGCCCAGCAGCACCGACTTGCCGACGCCGGAGCCGGCGAACAGGCCGATGCGCTGGCCGCGGCCGACGGTCAGCATCGCGTTGATCGCGCGCACGCCGGTGTCCAGCGGCTCGCGCACCGGGTCGCGGTCCATCGCATTGATCGGGCGGCGCACCAGCGGCTCGTTGCGGGCGCCGGACAGCGGGCCCAGGCGGTCGAGCGGCACGCCGTGCGAGTCGACCACGCGGCCCAGCAGGCCGTCGCCGATCGGCAGGTGGCGGGTGCGGTCCTCGCTGCGGCGCCAGGGGTGGCTGGCGGCGCCCAGGCGCGGCGGTTCGCCGACGCTGGCGCGGGGCACCACGCGCGCGCCGCTGGCCAGGCCGTGCAGCTCGCCGGTGGGCATCAGGTAGGCGCGGTCGCCGGCGAAGCCGACGACCTCGGCCAGCACCGGCGCCTGGCCCGCCATGCGGACCTCGCAGACCGAGCCGACCGGCACGCGGATGCCGGCGGCCTCGAGCACGAGGCCGGCGACGCGCACCAGCGTGCCCTGGGCTTCCAGCGGCGTCGGGCCCGTGGCATGTGCCTTCAGGTCGTCGAGGTAGCGCTGCCACGTCGGTGACAGGGCGGGTGCGGGCGAGCTCATGCTTCGGGGTCGCCGGGGACGAGCTCGCTCGGCCGACCCATGGTCTCGGTGGCGCGGCGCCAGCGCGCGTCGATGCCGGCGTCGATCACGCCGACCTCGGTCTCGACCACGCAGCCGCCGCGCGCGACCCTGGCGTCTGCCACCAGGCGGGCGCCGCGCGCGGCCAGGGCCTCACCGGCGTGCTGGGCGACCAGCGATTGATCGTCGGGATGCAGGTGCACGGCGATCTGCTGCGCCGACACCAGCGTGGCAGCCAGCGCTTCCTGCGCGACGGCGGCCACGAGCTCGGGGCGTGCGGCGAGCTCGCTGCGCACCACCTGGCGCGCCAGCGCGATCGCGATCTCGGCCACCTGCGCGGCCAGGCCTTGTTCCAGCTGTTCGACCTGCGCCCGGTAGGCGGTGGCGATCGCCGCGACCTGGGCCGTGACCTGCTGCGCGTAGCTCTGCTTGAAGCCTTCGAGCGCGACCAGCCCGTCGCGGTAGCCGTCCTGGTAGCCGCCCTGGCGGGCCGCCTGCAGCTGTGCGGCGACGAGTTCGGGCGTCAGCGGCGGCGCGCTCGCGGCGGCTTGTGCCTCCGCGCTGCCGCTGCCGCCGAAGCTGCCGGGCGTCCAGGCCGCGAAGCTGCGCACTTCCTCGCGTGGGATGAAGCGCGCGTAGGCGTTGCCGGAGGCAGGGCCGCCGTCGGCCGCATCGCTGCGCCGGCTGCGGGCCGACGGATCGCGCGGGTCCGGGGTCGCGCCCAGCTTGCGTTCAAAGGAACTGGTCATCGCCGCCACCGCCCAGCACGATCTGGCCTTCGTCGGCCAGGCGGCGCACGATCTTCAGCATTTCCTTCTGCTCGGCCTCGACCTCGCTCACGCGCACCGGGCCGCGCGACTCCAGGTCCTCGCGCAGCGTCTCGGCGGCGCGCGTCGACATGTTGGTGAAGACCTTCTCGCGCAGCTCGGGCGCAGCGCCCTTGAGCGCGATGACCAGCGACTCGCTCTGCACTTCCTTCAGCAGGGCCTGGATGCCGCGGTCGTCGATCTTCAGCAGGTCGTCGAAGATGAACATGTTGTCCATGATCTTCTGCGCCAGGTCGCCGTCGGCCTCGCGGATGTAGTCGAGCACCGAGGTCTCGATCGTCGAGCCCATCATGTTGATGATCTCGGCCGCGGGCTTGACGCCGCCCATCATCGACTTCTTCATGCGCTCGCCGCCGGCCAGCACCTTGCTCATCACCTCGTTCAGGTCCTTGAGCGCGCTGGGCTGGATGCCGTCGAGCGTGGCCACGCGCACCATCACCTCGTTGCGCTGGCGCTCGACGAAGTTCTTCAGCACGTCGGCGGCCTGGTCGGCCTCGAGGTGCACCAGGATCGCCGCGACGATCTGCGGGTGTTCGTTGCGCAGCAGCTCGGCCACCGAGGCCGGGTCCATCCACTTCAGGCTCTCGATGCCGGACACGTCGCCGCCCTGCAGGATGCGGTCGATCAGCAGGTTGGCCTTGTCGTCGCCGAGCGCCTTGCGCAGCACGGCCTTGACGTACTCGTCGGTGTCGCTGACCAGCATGCTGGTGTCGGCGGCGTCGCCGCTGAAGCGCTCGAGCACCTGCTCGAAGCGCTCGCGCGGCACGGTCTTCATCTTGGCGATGGTCTCGCCGAGGCGCTGCACTTCCTTGGGCGCGAGGTGCTTGAAGACCTCGGCCGCCTCTTCCTCGCCGAGGGACATCAGCAGGATCGCGGCGTCTTCGATACCTTGGGCATCCATGTCAGCTCGACTCCCGGCTCACGCCGCTTCCTTGGCGGACCAGCCGCGCACGATGTTGGCCAGCGCGGCCGGGTTCTCCTTGGCCAGCACACGCGCCTGCTCGAGGCGGTTGTCGGCCACCGGGGCTTCCAGCGCCAGCGGGGCCTGCGGCAGCGGCAGCGCGTTCGCGTCGTCGACCACGGCGTCGAGCTGACGGTTCGGCCTGGCCGGGGTCGCCGCCTTGAGCGCCGGGCGGATCGCGCCGAAGACGACGATCAGCGCCAGCAGCGTCAGCGCGCCGGGCACGGCCAGCGAGCGCAGCAGGTCCTGGGTCTCGGGCTGCTTCCACAGCGGCAGCGGCTCCTCGGCGACCGGCTTCTCGATCTTGAAGGGGGCGTTGATCAGCTTGACCGAGTCGCCGCGCGTCTCGTTGAAGCCGATCGTCTCCTTGACCAGCGCGGTGAGCTTCTCCATCTCCTCGGCCGGGATCGGCGTGGTGGTGGTCTTGCCCTTGGCGTCGGTGTTCGACTTGTGGTTCAGCACCACCGCGGCGTTGAGACGCTTGACGGTGCCGGTGGCATTGCGCGTCACGCGCACGGTCTTGTCGACCTCGTAGTTGGTGGTGGCCTCGCGCCGGCTGTTGCCGCCGCTGGCGCCGCCGCCCTGGGCGGCCTGCATCGCCTGCGCGCTGCCGTTGATCGGCGCGGTCGCCGGCACCGGCGGCTGGTTGCTGGTGGCCCCCGGCACGCCGGCCGGCGTGGCGCTGCCGCCGCCGGCGGACTCGCTGGTCTGCTGGCTGCGCACGGTGGCCTGCGTCTTCTCGCCCTGGTTGGGCGCGTACTGCTCGGAGGTCGACTCGGTCTGCGAGAAGTCGACCTCGGCCGTGACCTGGGCGCGCAGGTTGTCGCGACCGAGCACCGGCTCCAGGATGTCGAGCACGCGCTTCGTGTAGTTGGCCTCGATCTGGTGGCGGTACTGCAGCTGTTCGGCGTCCAGGCCGCTGCCGGACGCGGCGCTGTCGCCGCTGGTCGACAGCAGCGCGCCGCTGGCGTCGAGCACGCTCACCGCCTTGGGGTTCATCTCGGGCACGCTGGACGACACCAGGTGCACGATGCCGGCGATCTGCGCGCGGTCCAGCGTGCGGCCCGGGTGCAGGGTCAGCAGCACGCTGGCGCTGGGCTTCTGCTGCTCGCGGAAGAAACCGTTCTGGTTGGGCAGCGCCAGGTGCACGCGCGCGGCCTGCACGGCCGACAGCGCCGAGATCGAGCGCGTCAGCTCGCCCTCGAGGCCGCGCTGGAAGGTCAGGCGTTCCTGGAACTGGGTCTGGCCGAACTTGGCGTTGTCCATCAGCTCGAAGCCGGCGATGCTGCCCTTGGGCAGACCGCTCGACGCGAGCTTGAGGCGCACGTCGTGCACCTTGTCGGCCGGCACCAGGATGGCGGCGCCGCCGTCGGCGTGCCGGTAGGGCACGTTCATCTGCGACAGCTGCGCGAGGATCGCGCCGCCGTCCTTGTCGGACAGGCCGGCGTAGAGCACCTTGTAGTTGCCCTGCGACGACCACATCGACATCGCCAGCGCGATGCCGACCAGCGCCGCGAGGCCCAGGGCCAGCGTTGCCTTGCGGCCGGCGGGCAGCGCGGCCAGGCGCGAGCCGAAGCCGTCGGCCGGGGCCAGCGCGGCGGCCGGGGCGGAGTTCACGGTGGCAAGTGCGGTGTCCATCGTCGGAGGTGTGGGCGTCGCGTGTGGTTCGGGGGTGTCTCGTGGGTCGGTCGCGACGAAGCGGTTTCCGCCCATCGCCTCGGCATTGTTTCGTTACCCTTGAGCGGCAAAAGCGGCGAACAAGCCGGCCAAATCCGGCCAGTTCGCTCCATCGTCCGGCCGCGCGGCTGGCACGATGGCGACCCATGGACGTGAAGCTCAAGCCCTTCGACTTTGCTCAGGCCGCTGCCCGTGCGGGCATGCCGCAGGTGGCGGAGCGCGTGCGCCAGGCCACGCAGCCGCAGGCGGTGGCCCCGGCCAGCTTCCAGACCAGCTTCAGCGCCGCGCTCAAGGCGGTCAGCGCCACCCAGACCCAGGCCAGCGAGATGCAGAAGCAGGTGCAGCTGGGCAACTCGTCGGTCTCGCTCGAAGAGACGATGATCGCGATGCAGAAGGCCCAGATCGGCTTCCAGGCGACCCTGCAGGTCCGCAACAAGCTGGTGCAGGCCTACTCCGACATCATGAACATGCCGATGTGAGCGACGCGGCCTGCGGGCCGTCGCCGGCACGGCCACCGGCGCCGCGCGCTCCGAGTTCGACCCGGCAGACCGCCGCCAGTCCCACGCTCACGGCCCAGGCAAACCAGGCCGACCACAGCGTGTGCGACAGGAAGTGCGCGCCCTGCGCCATGCGCGCCACGCCCATCAGCAGCCCCAGCGTCAGGCCGCCGGCCAGCGCCCAGCGCGCCAGCCGCGGCTTCCACGACCGCAGGGCCACGCCCCACACCATCCAGACGAAACCGCCCGCGGCATGGCCGGCCGGGAAGCACTGGCCGGGGGCGTATCCGTCGGGCGCACCCTGCAGCAGCGTGGTGTAGGGCACGAAACCGCCGAAGGGCGTCAGGTCCCAGGGGCAGTGGCGATGGGTCCAGTGCTTGAGCAGGGCCGTGCCGAGCGGGATCAGCGCCATGCCCAGCGCGGCCGCCAGCGCGTTGCGGCGCGGCCAGTCCGGCCACAGCCCGGCCATGCCGGCGATCGCGAGGCCGGCCGCACCCAGGCCGGCGGCGACCGACAGCGACTTCAGGCCGTGGTGCAGCAGGGTGTCGAACAGCCACTCGTGGCGGTGCGGGAAGGCGCCCCGGGCCGCGTCGTAGAACCAGCCGGCGACCTGCAGGTCCAGCGGATGCGTCTCGAACAGCCACAGCAGGGCGCCGGCAGCCAGCACCAGCCCGCCGGCCTGGCGCCGCAGCCACGCGCTGCGGTCGTCGTGCGACGCACTCACGAGCGGCAGGCCGCGGCGAGATCCAGGGCCGGGCGGCGGGTCGCGGTCTGCACGTCGAGCAGGCCGAGCAGCGAATGGAACAGGTGGTCGTGGCTGGCGCCGCCGGCCGCGGCTTCGCGGCGCAGGCACTCGCGGTCGACGCCGAAGCGCTGCGCGTAGCCGTCGGACATCCACAGGATCATCGGCACCTGCTTCTGCTCGTCGGGCGCGATGGCGTAGGGCATGCCGTGCAGGAACAGTCCCTTCTCGCCGAGCGACTCGCCGTGGTCGGAGACGTAGACCAGGGCCACGTCGTGGGTCGACGCCAGCGCGCGCAGGCGGTCGATCGCGGCCGACAGGACCTGGTCGGTGTGGTGCAGCGCGTTGTCGTAGGCGTTGACGATGGCCTCGCGCGTGCAGCGCGACAGGTCGTCGTCCTGGCAGGCCGGCTGCCAGGGCGCGTCGTCGGCCGGGTAGCGGCGGTAGTAGGCCGGCCCGTGGTTGCCCAGCATGTGCAGCACGACGACCTGGCCATCGGGCCGCCGGCCGCCGGCGGACGCGCCGACGGGCCGGACCACGGCGTCGAGCTCGCGCAGCAGCACGTCGTCCAGGCAGCGGTCGTGGTCGCACAGGTCGGGGTGGTCGGCCGGCTTCGGCTGGCGCGTCGGCAGCCCGTCGCAGACACCCTTGCAGCCGGACTGGTTGTCGATCCATTGCACATCCAGGCCGGTGCGGGCCAGCAGGTGCAGCAGCGACTGCTCGCGGTGGATGCGGGTCTCGTCGTAGGCCTGGCGGCCGATGCGCGCGAACAGGCAGGGCACCGAAGTCTCGGTGTCGGTGCCGCAGGTCGCCACGCGCGGGAAGGAGATCGGCGCGCGGGCCGCGAGGCCCGGCGTGGTCTGGCGCGCGTAGCCGGACAGGCCCCAGTTGGCGCTGCGCGCCGTCTCGCCGACCACGACCACCATCAGCACCGGGCGCGCCGAGGCCGCCCAGGCCGGGCCGAGCCGGGCATCGTTGCCGATCGGGAGGCGCGCCTCGGCCGGGCGCAGGCCGGTCGACGTCGTGGCTCGCGCCAGCGAGTAGACGACGTTGGTCGGAGTGACCAGGTAGCGCAGCTCCTTGTGGTTGCGCATCAGCGAGGCCAGGCCCTGGAAGTCGGCCAGCAGCGTGCCGACGACGACCGCGAGACCGAGGCCCAGCGCCAGCGCGCGGCGCCCCAGCGCCCGGCGCAGCGGCCGCCGGGGCAGGTCCAGCCGCCACAGCAGCAGCAGCGGCGGGCCGGCCAGCAGCAGGAGGTCGCGCCACAGCGCGGGCGTGATGAGCTCGCGGACCTCGGGCGCGTCGGTCTTCAGCGCGTTGCGCAGCATGGCCGGGTCGAGATAGACGCCGTAGCGCCAGATCGCGTGCGCGGCGAGCGCCGCCGCGACGAACAGCAGCGCCAGCAGCGGCCTGGCGCTGCGGCGCGTCAGCAGCAGGCCGAGCAGCACGAACTGCAGGCCGGTCAGGATCGCGAACAGCGACAGCGCGTGGCCCCAGCCGGCCACCGACGACAGGCTGCGGCCCTGCATCGCGCCGGTCCAGAAGCCGCCGTTGACGGCGACCGCGAAGTAGAGGCTGGCCAGCAGGGCCAGGGTCTCGGTGCTGCAGGACCAGCGCCGCGCGAGCCAGGGCGTGGGGGCCGGCCGGGCCGGATGCGGGAGGTAGGAGGTGGACATGCTGCAGGGCGAGTGGCCCCTGCACTGTCGGTAACGCGGCGTGAGGCCGCGGTGAGGCGGCTGTGAGCGAGTTGTGAGAGGGAACGGGCGCTAGCGCAGCGCCGTGCCGAAGTCCACGCTCAGCACCGCGCCGCCGCCGTCGGCGTTGGCCGCGCCGGGCTGCCAGCCGCTGGCCCGGCAGGCGTGCTGCACCAGCGCCAGGCCGAGACCGTGCCCGATGCCGTCGGCGCTGCCGTTGCGGCCGCCGCGCCAGCCGCGCTGGAACACGCGCTCGACGTCGCCGGGCGCGAAGCCGCGGCCGTGGTCGCGCACGTCCAGCCGCGTGCCGGCGAGGCGGCATTCGATGGGGCCGCCCTGGCCGTGGCGCAGCGCGTTGTCCAGCAGGTTGTCGACGACCAGGCGCAGCAGCGCGGGGTCGCCGCTGACGGTGGCGGTGTCGGGCACGCCGAGGTCGAGCCGGGCCCCGTTGCCGTGCCGCGCCGCGAGCGCCTGCCACGACTGCTGCAGCAGCTCGCGCAGGCGCAGCGTCTCCTCGAGCTGCGGGCGCGCCTCGCGCGCCAGGGTCAGCAGGCTGGCCGACAGCTCGGTGATGCGGTCGACCGTCTCGACGATGCGCTGGGCGCGGCGCTGCACGCCGGCCGGCGCCGTCTCGCCGCCCAGGTCGGCCGGCGCGGCCAGCAGTTCGGCGTCGCTGCGGATCACGGCCAGCGGCGTGCGCAGTTCGTGCGAGAGGTTGGCGGTGAACTCGCGCTCGCGCGTGACCGCCTCGCGCTGACGCTGCTCGTAGCGGTCCAGCGCGCCGGCCACGGCCGCGACCTCATGGGCCATGCCGGGCCGGGCATGACCGCCCTCGCGGCCGGCGTCGACGCGCTCGGCCAGGTCGCCGAGCTGGCGCGTCAGCCGGCCCGCCAGCTGGTAGACCACCGCCAGCACGGCGGCCGCGATGACCAGCGCCGCGACGACGATCACCGAGCCGATGGCGCGCATGCGCTCCTCGTGCTCCTCGGCGTCGTAGGTGAGGATGTAGCGCGCGTCGGCATCCTCGCGCACCGCGACGTGGTACTCGTTGCTGCCGTCGTAGCGCTCGTGGTTGCCGATCGCCAGGCCGCGCAGCCAGGCCGGCAGGGCGGCGTCGCCTTCGGCGCGCGTCACGCGGAACAGGCGCATGTCGGGCGTGTTGGGGGCGGCCCGCTCGGGCGACTCGCGCCACATCGCCATGCTGTGGGCCAGCTGGCCGTTGACGACGTCGTCGATCAGCTCGTCTTCCTTGTCCTCGAACAGGAAGAAGATCGCGAAGGCCTGCGCCAGGATCGCCACCAGCACCAGCAGCGCGACCGCCACCGCGATGCGCAGCCGCAGGCTGCTGCCGCGCGCCGCGTCTCGCGACTCAGCGGACGACGAGCTTGTAGCCGAGGCCATGGACGTTGACGATCTCGATGCCGGCCGCGTCGGCCAGCGCGCGGCGCAGCGTGTGCAGCACGCTGCGCAGGTTGTCGCTCGACTCGAGCGCCTGGCCCCAGACGGCGGTCTCCAGCTCCTGGCGCGAGAAGACGCGGTTCGGATGCTCGATCAGCAGCGCGGCCAGCCGCAGCGGCTTGGGCGGCAGCGGCAGCGTGCGGCCCTCGAGGCGCAGCTCCTGCGCCGCGGCGTCGTAGCGCAGCGGCCCGAGCTCGAGCGTGGTCGCGGTCGGCGCGGGCGCCGCACGGCGCAGCAGCGACAGCAGCCGCGCCTCGACCTCCTGCAGCGCGAAGGGCTTGACGAGGTAGTCGTCGCTGCCGGCCTCGAAGCCGCGCAGCCGGTCGTCGAGCGTCTCGCGCGCGCTCAGCACCAGCACCGGCAGCGACGAGCCCTGGGCGCGCAGGCTGTGCACCAGCGCCAGCCCGTCGCCGTCGGGCAGCGAGCGATCGAGCAGCAGCACGTCGGGCGGCGCCGCGGCAAGCCGCCGCCGCGCCTGCGCCAGCGTCGCGGCGTGGTCGCACTGGTGGCCGCGCGCCTCCAGGTAGTCGTGCAGGTTCTCCGCGATCGGGCGGTCGTCCTCAACGATCAGGATCTGCATGCGGGTCCGCTGCAGGCGCCGGGTCCGGCGTCAGTCCTCGAGCTCGGCCTTGGCCATCTCGACGTCCAGCCGCTCCATCGCGTCGAGCGGCTCGCAGGCAGCGGCCTGCTCGTAGAGCCTGGTCGCCTCCTTCATCTTCTTGTCGCCTTCCAGCATGACCAGGCCGTTGGCGTACTCGACCATCGCGATCGCGCTGGTCGGGTTGAGCTTGAGCGCGGTCTGGAACATCTTCAGCCCGGTCGCCGTGTCGGCGCCCTGGGTCCGGCCGAGCAGCTTGCCGACCTTGTCGATGACCTCGGCGTGGAAGGCGCCGAGCGCGATGTGCGCGTCGGCGTGCTTGGGCGAGAGCTGGATGGTCGTCTCCAGCGCCCCCTTGACCTTGCTGCCCAGGCCCTGCGCCAGCGCCTTGGCGACGCTGATGCCCTGGCTGTAGCGGCCCAGCGCGTAGGCCATGAAGTAGTGCGCGTTGGCGTTCTTCGGCTCCGCGGCCGCCTGGGCCTCGGCGCGTTCGGCGACCTCCTGGAACAGCTCGAGCTTGGTCTTCTCGCTCTTCTCCAGATAGTTGGCGTAGATCGACTGGGCCTTGTTGGCGACCGTCAGCCCGGCCCCGCCCGCCTTGAGGCCGGCGTCGGCGGCCTTCCTGAACTCGCCGGCGTGGAACAGCGCCCAGGCCTCCAGCACCGCGGCCTCCTTGGGCAGCGGCTCGGCGTCGCCGGCATGGAGCCGGGCCCAGTGCTTCTTCAGCGCTGCGGCGCTGTGGCTGTAGTCGGCGTTGTCGTAGGGAAAGGCGGTCCACTTGGCCATCGTCGTCTCCGGTCGTGTCGTTGTCGAAAGGGCTGCTTCAGGGCTTGGCGTAGCTGCCGACCAGCGTGAACAGGTGCTCGCGCTGGGCAGGGTCGAGGTAGGGCATCAGCAGGCTCAGCACGTGCTGGGCACCGCGCAGCAGGGCGGCGCCGGCGCTCTCGGGCTCGAGCGCCTTGCGCGGGTCGCGCACGTACTCGTAGCTGAGCCAGTAGGTCAGCACCACGACCATCGCGGTGGCGACGGGCTCGACCTCGCGCACGTCCATGCCGGTCTTGCCGAGCGCCCCGCCGCGGGCCAGGCCGTCGAGCACCTCGCGCACGGCCTGCTGCTTGTTCTTCAGCACGAACTGGAAGTGGGTCTCCAGCCGCCGGTTCTTGCTGAGCAGGTCGTTGAGGTCGCGGTACAGGAAGCGGTACTGCCAGATCAGCTCGAAGAACATGTGGAAGAAGAGCCACGCGTCCTCGACGTTGCGCACGTTGTCCGACGCGCGCAGCAGCTCGGTCAGCGCCGTCTCGTAGCGGTCGAACAGGCTGTTGATCAGCTCGTCCTTGGCCGGGTAGTGGTAGTACAGGTTGCCCGGGCTGATGTTCAGCTCGGCCGAGATCAGCGTCGTGCTGACATTGGGTTCGCCGAAGCGGTTGAACAGCTCCAGCGTCACTTCCAGGATGCGCTCGGCGGTGCGGCGCGGGGGCTTCTTGGCGGCGGGCATGACGGCGGTCAATCTAGCATCAAGACGAGGGGCAACCAAGGCGGGCAACGCGAACCGCGGCGGCTCCCTACAATCGCCGCCCCATGCCCGCCGTCCGCTTCGAGTCCGTCTCCAAGACCTATCGCGGGCCGCGCGGCGAGTTCCACGCGCTGCAGGACGTCGGCTTCGACATCGAGGAGGGCGACTTCTTCGGGCTGCTGGGTCCCAACGGCGCCGGCAAGACGACGCTGATCAGCATCCTGGCCGGCCTGAGCCGCGCCAGCGCGGGGCGCGTCACGGTGCGCGGCCACGACGTGGTGAGCGACTACGCGGCGGCGCGGCAGTCGCTGGGCATCGTGCCCCAGGAGCTGGTGTTCGACCCCTTCTTTAGCGTGCGCGAGACGCTGCGCATCCAGAGCGGCTACTTCGGCGTGCGCGTGGACAAGCAGCGCAACGACGCCTGGATCGACGAGCTGCTGGCCAACCTGGGCCTGGCCGACAAGGCCGACGCCAACATGCGCCAGCTCTCGGGCGGCATGAAGCGCCGCGTGCTGGTGGCGCAGGCGCTGGTGCAC
>NZ_CADEFR010000043.1 GCF_902826655.1 uncultured Methylibium sp.
CCGGCGCGGCCTACGCGGTCGGCGCCGGCTATTGGGGCCTGCTCGCGCTGCCGGCCGCACTGGCCGGCGGCGCGGCCCTGGTCGTGCTGGCCGCGGCGGCGCGCGGGCCCGTGGCCGCCGCGCTGGCGGCGCTGGGTCAGGCCTCGATGGCGATCTTCGTGCTGCACGTGCTGTTCGTGGCCGGCGCGCGCATCGCGCTGCACCGCCTGGCCGGCATCGACGCGGCCTGGCTGCTGGCCACGCTGGCCATCGCGGCCGGCATCGCCGGGCCGCTGATCCTGCGCCAGCTCGCCGTGCGCGCCGGCTGCGCGCGAGCGCTGGGCCTGGGCTGAGGGCACACCAGTGCAGCCGACCCCCTTCGCCCTGATCGTGCTGCTGGCCGGCCTGTTCTGCAAGGGCGACCAGATGCTGCGCGCGCTGATGCTGTGCTGCCTGTTCGGCGCCAGCGCGGCCATCGCGCTGCCGGCGCTGGGCGGCGCACCGCTGACGCCCGCGGTGATGCTGCTGCCCTTCCTGTGCGTGCGTACCGTCTCCGAGCGCGGGCTGTCGGCCTGCCTCGCGCCGCTGGCGTATCCGCAGGCGGGCTTCTGGCTGCTGCTGCTGGTCGTCTGGGGCGTCTTCAGCGCCGCCTTCCTGCCGCGCTTCTTCGCCGGCGACACGATGCTCTTCGGCACCGACCGCACGCAGATGGGCGGCGTGCGCCTGCTGCCGCTGCAGCCGCTGTCGACCAACCTCACGCAGTCGGCCTATGCGATCGCCGGGTTGCTGGGCTTCGTGTGCGTGCGGGCGCTGCTCGACGCGCCGGGTCGCACGGCGAAGCTGCGCGACGCGGTGCTGCTGCTGGCGGCGCTGAACATCGCGGCCGGCGTGCTGAACCTCGCCGAGCTGCACCTGGGCCTGCCGAGCCTGCTGCAGTACGTGCGCAACGCCGGCTACGCGATCCTGGTCGGCGGCGAGGTCGGCGGCCTGCAGCGCGTGTCGGGCACCTTCCCGGAAGCGTCGGCCTTCGCGGCCTTCAGCCTGCCGCTGCTGGCCTTCACCGCCAGCCTGTGGCGCGACGGCGTGCGGCCGCACTGCAGCGGCGCGCTCTCGCTGGGCCTGCTGCTGCTGTTGCTGATGTCGACCTCGAGCACCGCCTATGCGGGGCTGGCGATCTATGCGGCGCTGATCGGCGTCGGCGCCGCCCTGCGCCTGCTGCGTGGCGGCCAGGCGCCGCGCTTCGGCACGCTGAGCCTGCTGCTGTGGGCGCTGGCCGTCGGCGCCTGCCTGCTGCTGCTGCTGCGCCCGGACCTGGTGGCGCGCATCGTCGACTTCTTCGGCGTCACGCTGCTGCGCAAGCTCGAGAGCAGCTCCGGCCTGGAGCGCGGCTCCTGGAACCTGCAGGCCTGGTACAACTTCGTCGACGTCTACGGCATCGGCACCGGGCTCGGCAGCGCGCGCGCCTCCAGCTATCCGCTGGTGCTGCTGTCCAACGTCGGCGTGCTGGGCAGTGCGCTGTTCGCGGCCTTCGTGCTGCGGCTCTTCCTCGACGGCCGGACCACCGCACTCGCCGCGCCGGACGACGCCGCCGTGGCGCAGGCGGCGCGCCGGGCTGTGCTGGCGGCGCTGATCGCCGCGACGATCTCGGCCGTCGTGTTCGACCTGGGCCTGGCGTTCTACGCCTTCGCGGCCGCGGCGGCGGCACCGTCGCCGTGGCGCGAGCCGCTGCCGTCGCGACGCACCGGAGCACGCCATGCCGCCGCTTGAGGCCCTGACCGCGCCCCGGGCCGCGGCGCGCACCGAGGCGCTGCCCGAGGTGCTGGTCAACGGCCGCTTCTACGGCCAGCGCGTCACCGGCGTGCAACGCTACGCGCGCGAGACGCTGGCGAGCCTGGACGAGCTGTTGGCCGCCGGCGAGCCCAGCGGCGCGCGCTGGACCGTGGTCGCGCCGCGCGGCACGCCGCTGCCGGCCTTTGCCCACTTGCGTGTCGAGCATGTCGGCCGCCTGCAGGGTCACGCGTGGGAGCAGCTCGACCTGCCCTGGCGCGCCGGCCGCTCGCTGCTGCTGAGCTTCGGCTTCACCGGACCGCTGCTCAAGCGCCGCCAGATCATCACCGTGCACGACGCCGCCGTGGTGCGCATGCCGCAGGCCTACACGCGCGCCTTCCGCCACGCCTACCGCCGGCTGGTCGGCCACATCGGGCAGCGCGCGCCGCGCACGCTGGCGGTGTCGCAGTTCGGTGCCGGCGAGGCGAGCGAATGCTTCGGCGTGCCGCCCGAGCGGCTGCGCGTGACCACCGAAGGCTGGCAGCACCTGCAGCGCGTCACCGCCGACGACACCATCCTCGATCGGCATGCCTTGCGGCAGCGGCCGTTCGCGCTGGCCGTCAGCAGCCCGACGCCCAACAAGAACTTCGCGGCGATCGCCGCCGCGCTGGGCCGGCTCGGGCCCGACGCGCCGTGCTGCGTGGTGGTCGGTGCGGCCGACGGCGCGGTGTTCCGCACGGCCGAGCCGGCCGGCGACACGCTGGTGCGTGTCGGCTACGTCAGCGACGCCGAACTGAAGGCGCTGTACCAGCACGCGAGCTGCTTCGTCTTCCCGTCCTTCTACGAGGGCTTCGGCATCCCGCCGCTGGAGGCGATGTCCTGCGGTTGCCCGGTGATCGCCTCCACCGCGCCCGCCGTGCAGGAGGTCTGCGGCCCGGCCGCGCTGTACTTCAACCCGGCGCGACCCGACCAGCTGGCCGAGCGGCTGCGCGAGCTGTTCGACGACCCGGCCCTGCAGGCCAGCCTGCGCGAGGCCGGCCACGAACGCGTGCAACACTTTTCGTGGACGCAGGCGGCGCGACTCAATCTCGCGGCCGTGCGGGAGGTGCTGCAGGCATGAGCACGCCACTGCACGCCCTGCCCGGTGCTGTCCCTGCTGCCGGCACGACCGCGATCTCGCCGACCGCCGCCGAGGCGGTGCCGCCGGCCGCCGCGCCGACCCCGTCGACGCAGCGCGCGCTGGTGTTCGTCTACGTCGGCTACCTGTTCCGCTACGCCTACCTGCTGGTGCTGATCCCCTTCTACGGCCGCGTGCTGGGCGCCGAGGAGTACGGCCGCCTGCTCGCCGCGATGTCGCTCTACCAGGTCGTGTGGATGCTCACCGAGTACGGCTTTCCGATCGTCGGCGCGCGCGACGCCGCGTCGACGCGCAGCCGCGAGGACCTGGCCCGCCTGTTCGGCCGCCACACCATGGGCCGGCTGGCGATGATGCTGCCCGGCATCGCGGTCGGCCTGGGCGGCACGCTGCTGTCGCCGGTGCTGCGCGAGACGCCGATCCTCGGCGTGCTGGCCACACTGTGCGGCATCGTCGCCGCCTTCAACCTGGGCTGGTTCTTCCAGGGCACGCTGCGCTTCACCACGTCGGTGGCGCTCGAGGTCTGCGGCTTCGCGATCAACCTGCCGCTGATCCTGTGGCTGGTGGACGGCCCCGGCGATGCGCCGCTGGCGCTGGCCACGCTGCTCGCGTCCAGCCTGATCTGCTCGGTGGCGGCGCTGGTGATCGTGATGCGCTCGATCGACCGCCCGGCGATCCGCTGGCGCGGCGGCTTCTCGCTGGTGCGCGAGTCGACGGCGCTGTTCGCGCACAAGGGCCTGACGATGCTGATGGCCAGCTCGTCGACCTACCTGCTCAGCCTGTTCGGCAGCGCCGCGCAGGTCGGCTGGTACGGCGTGGCGGAGCGGCTGGCGACGGTCGGCCTGAGCCTGATGCAGCCCGCCAACCACGTGCTGGTGGGCACCGTCGCGCAGCGCATCAGCCAGAAGGACAGCGAGGGCAACGCCTACCGGCTGATGCGCACCTCGCTGTTCGCGATGACCGCCTTCGGCGTGCTGATGCTGGCGTCGACGCTGCTGCTGGCCGACCGCCTGGTGCCGCTGATCCTCGGCCCCTCGTTCGGGCCGACGGTGCCGATGCTGCAGATGCTGGGCGTGATGTTCCCCTTCGCGGCCTTCTGCCAGGTCGTCTCGGGCTACGTGCTGATCCCGCTGCGCCACGACCAGCTGGTGTCGCTGATCAGCCTGTTCGGCGCCGTCACCACCGTGCTGATGATCCTCGGCTTCGGCCTGGCCTGGGGCGGCAGCGGCGTCGCCGTCGCGCGCGTGATGGGCTACGTGGCGATCGCCTTCGCGCTGGCCCTGGTGCTGTACCGCAAGCGACTCTTCGAAAGGATCTGGCAGGCATGAGCCCAGGACTCCAGGTGGTGATCGGCATCGCGACCGCCGGTCGGCGCGAGCAGATGCCGCTGACGCTGGCGCAGCTGGCGCTGCAGCGTCGGCCGCCGGCGCGCGTCATCGTCTGCCCGGCCTCGCCGGAGGACTTCGACGCCGACGGCGCGCCGCCGATGCCCTGCCCGGTGGAGGTCGTGCACGGCCCGCGCGGCTCGTGCGCGCAGCGCAACGCGATCCTCGCCAGCTGCGGCGACGCCGACGTGGTCGTCTTCATCGACGACGACTACTACCCCGCACCCGACTATGTCGAGCAGGTGCAGCACCTGTTCGCGGCGCGGCCCGAGGTCGTCGTCGCGACCCACCATCCGGTGCGCGACGGCGCCGTCGGCCCGGGCATCGGCCACGAGACGGCGCTGGCGATCCTGGCGGCGCTGCCGCCGCAACCCGAAGGCGCGGCGGCCGCGCTGCGCACGACCTACGGCGGCTACGGCTGCAACATGACGGTGCGGCTGGCGCCGGTGCGCGCGCACGGCGTGCTGTTCGACGACAACCTGCCGCTCTACGGCTGGCTCGAGGACATCGACTTCAGCCGGCGCATGGCCGCCCACGGCGCGATCGTCGACTGCGCCGCGCTGCGCGGCGTGCACCTCGGCAGCAAGCGCGGCCGCACCTCCGGGCTGCGCTTCGGCTATTCGCAGGTCGCCAACCCGGTCTACCTGCTGCGCAAGGGCTCGATGTCGGCGTCGTACGCGCTGCGCCACATCGCCAGGAACGTCGCCAAGAACCTCGCCCGGGCCGCCTGGCCCGAACCCTGGGTCGATCGCCGCGGGCGCCTGAAGGGCAACCTGCTCGCGGTCGGCGACCTGCTGCGCGGCCGCCTCGATCCCGGGCGCATCCGCGCGCTGGGCTGAGCCCGACCGGACCTGCCGATGGAACACGCCGCCACCCTGCCCGCCGCGCCCGGGCGCACGCCGCCGGCCACGGGCTTCCGCGAGCACGACCCGCGCATCCAGTACTTCGTCAAGGGTGCTCCGGTGCAGAACTTCGGCGACTACCTGCCCGAGCTGCTGGCGAAGGAGTTCTTCCTGCACCCGCGCGTCGACGCCGACCTCTACCGCCTGATCGGCAGCGTCATCGAGTCCTCGTGGGTGCTGCGCGACCTGCGCCACCACGTCGGCACCACGTCCGGCCGCATCGCCTACTGGGGCTGCGGCATGCGCGACGCGCGGCCGCTCGATGCGCGCGCGCGGTCGATGTGCAGCTTCTTCGGCGTGCGCGGGCCGCGCACGCGCGAGCTGCTGGGCCTGCCCGCGTCCACCGTGCTGGGCGACCCCGGCCTGCTGGCGCCGCTGTTCCACGTGCCGGCGCCGGCCCCGGCGACCGCCGGCCGCGTGATCTGCATCCCGCACATCCACGATGCCAAGGGCGACGCCGAGCTGCTCGCGATCTCGGGCGCCGAGGTGGTGCTGCGGCCGCAGATCGACGCCAGCGAGGCGGCGCTGCGCCGCATCCTCGACCAGATCGCCAGCGCGCGCTTCGTGCTGACCGCGTCGCTGCACGGCGCGATCATCGCCTGCGCCTACCGCGTGCCCTTCGCCTTCTGGGACAACGGCCACGTCGACATCGTTTTCAAGTGGCAGGACTTCGCCGGCTCGGTGGGCCTCCCCGCCACCTTCGTCAGCCACGCCGACCCGGGCCAGGCGCTGTACGACGAGGTGCTGGCCCCGGCACTGCGGCGTCTGCCGCTGACACCCATCCTCGACGTCTGCCCCTTCGCGATCCGGCCGCAGGTGCTGGTGCAGGCGCTGATGCTGGACGGCCGCCTCGCGCCGCAGGCCACGCCGCACGAGGTGATGGCCGCGCTCGACGGGCTGGCGTCGCTGCGGCACGGCGCGGTGCTGGCGCTGCAGGACGCGTCGGCCGCGCACCGCGCGCGGCGCGACCGCCTGCCCGACCTGCTGCGACGCCGGCTCGGCGGCGGCATCGAGTCGGCCAAGGCCCTGATCCGCCACACGCTCAGGATCCGCTGAGACGATGACCGCCGCCCCGATCCGCGTCAGCGATGCCCAGGCCGCCGCAGGCCGCCCGCTGCTGATCGACGACTCGCTGTCGCTGATCAACCGCACCGGCGCGCACTTCATCGCGCGCGACCTGGTGACGCACTTCGCCGGGCGGGCGCGCGTGCGCCGCTGGCGCCTGTTCGGCGCCGCCTGGCCGGAGGGCCTGCCGCGCAAGCTGCTGGCGCGCGCGATGCTGGCCGAGATGCGCTGGCTCGGCGAGAGCCCGCGCGCGCGCTGGCCGGGCGGCGACGGCGCGCTGCGCCTCTTCCTCGATCCGCTCTACGTCCGCCGCTCGGCGCTGTCACCCGACGACGTGGTGCTGTGCCACGACGTCGGCCCGCTGACGCACCCCGACCTGTACGCCGCCGGGACGGTCGACTGGTACCGCCGCGCCTACGAGCGCATCGCCGAATGCCGGCCCGGCATCGTGTTCGTCAGCGAGACCTCGCGCCTGGCCTTCGAGCAGCGCTTCGGACGCGGCTTCCGCTTCCTGCACACGATCCCGCTCTACGTGCGCACCGCCTCGGCCGAGGGTCCCGCCGAGCCGGTGCCCGGCATCGCCAGACCCTTCTTCCTGACCGTGGGCGCGCTGGAGCATCGCAAGAACCACCGCACGACGATCGCGGCCTTCGAGCGCTCGGGCCTCGCGGCGGCCGGTGTCTCGCACGTGATCTGCGGCTCGCGCGGCGACGACGCGGCCGGCGTCGCCGAACGCGTCGCGCGCACGCCGGGCATGCACCTGCCGGGCTACGTCAGCGACGCGCAGCTGCGCTGGCTCTACCGCGAGGCCGAGGCCTTCGTGCTGCCGAGCCGGCTCGAGGGCTTCGGCATGCCGGCACTCGAGGCGGCGCTGCACGGGCTGATTCCCATCATCTCCGGCGACAGCGCGCTGAACGAGGCCGTCGGCGGCCTGGGGCTGCCGGTCGGCACGCATGCGCCCGACGAGATCGCCGCGGCGATGCGCCGCGTGCACGGCCTGGCGGCCGGCGAGCGCGAGGCCTGGCGGGCGCGACTCGCCGCGCATGCGCGCGGCGCGACCCGCGAGCGCTTCCTGCAACGCTGGGACCGCCTGGTCTCGGCCGAGCTGTCGACGCAGTCCGCATGAGTGCCGCCGTCACCGCCTCCGCCACCCGCATCGACGCGGTCGACGGTCTGCGCGCCATCGCGATGAGCATGGTCATCGCCCAGCACTGCGGCCTGCTGCCCTTCGGCTGGACGGGGGTGTGGCTGTTCTTCGTGATCTCGGGTTACGTCATCACGCGCGGCTTCCTGGTAGACGACACCGTCGCAGGCGGCCGCGTGGCCGACCGCGGCGCGCGCTGGCGCGCCTTCATGGCGCAGCGCGCGGTGCGCATCGTGCCGGTCTACCTGCTCTACCTCGCGCTCAACCTGCCGGGGCTGCTGGCCGCCGGCGGCGTGGCGCGGCTGGGTGACCTGCCGTGGCTGCTGAGCTTCATGCACAACTGGCACATGCTGTTCGGCTTCTGGCCGGGCACCAGCGACTGGGGACCGTTCGGGCACCTGTGGACGCTGTCGGTCGAGCAGCAGTTCTACCTGCTGTTCCCGCTGCTGGCGCTGTGGGTCGCGCCGCGCCTGCAGGTCGGCGTGACGCTGGCGCTGATCGCCTGCGGACCGCTGGTGCGCTGGGCCTGGGTCGCGCTGCTGCAGGCCGGCGGCGCCGACGATCCGGGCTGGCTGGCCTTCGCGGTCTACGCCGCGTCGGTGTGCCACTTCGACGCCTTCCTGATCGGCTCGCTGATCGCGCGGCTCGAGCCACGACTGCAGGCCGAGCCGCGGCACGCACGCACGCTGTGGATCGTCGCGCTGGCAGTGGCGGCTGGCTACGCGCTGGTCATGGTCGCGCTCCACCACGCCGGCGGCGCGCGAGGCATCGAGGCGCTGCGCAACGTCTACTCGGGCATCCTGTTCGGCGCCCACCGCGAGGTCTTCGCCTACATCGCCGTCGACCTGGTCGCCGCCGCGGCGCTGGTGCACGCGCTGCTGCGGCGCCGCGGCAGCGCGCTGCTGGCCTGGGCGCCGCTGGCCTGGGTCGGCCGCGTCTCGTACGGCGGCTACCTGTTCCACGCGCTGCTGCTGTGGATGGCCGGACAGATGATCGGCGGCGCGGTCAAGGATCTGCCGCTCGGCCCGCGGCTGCTGGCCTTCGCGGCCGTGTGGCTGGCGACGGTGGCGGTGGCCTCGGCCTCGTTCCGCTGGTTCGAGCAGCCGATCGCGCGCCGCTGGCGACAGGGCCGCGCCACAGCGCCCGGGGTGCACGGCCTCGGCACCGCGCTGCCGGCGAGGGCGCCGCGATGAGCGGCCTGCGCGTCGGCATCGACGGCGAGGCGCTGCGCCGGCCGCTGTCGGGCGTCGGCCACTACGTGTTCCAGCTGTGCCGCGAGCTCGAGGCGCTGTGGCCCGACGCGCAGTTCTTCGCCTACGCCCGCCTGCCGGCCGAGCGCCTGGCCCTGCCGTCCGAACGCTGGCAACTGCGCCAGGAGCCGCTGCCGGCGTTGCGGCGGATCCCGTCCTTCGCCTGGCTGCGCACGCGCGGCCGGCAGCTGGCGCAGGCCGACCGGCTCGACGTGTTCTGGGCCGGCCGCACGCTGCACCCGCGGCTGCCCGCACCGGTGCGCACCGTGTGCACCGTGCACGACCTGAACCACCTGCTGGTGCCCGAGACGATGGAACTGCCGACGCGCTGGTCGCATCGCCTGTGGTTCGCCGGCGACCTGGAGCGCGCCGACGCGGTGCTGGCCAACTCGCAGGGCACGGCGCAGCGGCTGCGCCAGCGACTCGGTGTGGCCGTCGATGCCGTGGTGACGCCGGGCCTGGCGCCGCACTTCCGACCGCCGTCGGAGCCCGAGTCGCAGACGGCGGCGGTGCGGCTCGCGGCCGTCGGCATCGCCCCGCCCTACCTGCTGTCGGTGGCCACGCTGGAGCCGCGCAAGAACGTCGCCGGCCTGCTGCGCGCCTTCGTGGCGCTCAAGCGGGCCGGCGAGCTGCCGGCGCATCGGCTGGTGCTGGTCGGCGCGCGCGGCTGGCGGCAGACCACGCTGGAGCGCGAGCTGGCCGCGGCCTGCGAGTTCGGTGTCGTGATCGCCGGCTACGTGCCCGACGAGATGATGCCGGCGCTCTATGCCGGCGCCGACGCGCTGGTCTGCCCGTCGTTCTACGAAGGCTACGGCATGCCGGTGCTCGAGGCCCGCGCCTGCGGCGCCCGCGTGCTGGTGGCCGACGTGCCGGAGCTGCGCGAAGCCGGCGGGCCGCACGCGATCGCCGTGCCGCCGACGCTCGACGGCCTGCGCGACGGGCTGAAGCGCGTGCTGGCAACACCCCGAGTCGCCGAAGCCGATCTCGCCCGCCGGCACGCCTGGCGCGCCGGCGCCTTGCGGCTGGCGGCGGTGCTGCAGGGCCGGCCCGAGGCCGGACCCGCCCGGCCCGAAGCCGCCCGATCCCATCCATGAGCCCTGCACCCCCGACCCGATGAAGATCGCCATCGTCCACGAGTGGCTGGCCACCTATGCCGGCAGCGAGCGCGTCGTCGAGCAGATGCTGCGCGTCTACCCCGAGGCCGACCTGTACGGCGTGGTCGACTTCCTGCGCGAGGCCGAGCGCGGCTTCCTGCAGGGCCGCGTGCCGCGCACCACCTTCATCCAGCGGCTGCCGTTCGCGCGCCGGCGCTTCCGCGCCTACCTGCCGCTGATGCCGATGGCGATCGAGCAGCTGGACCTGTCGGCCTACGACCTGGTGCTGTCGTCCAACCACGCGGTGGCCAAGGGCGTGATCACCGGCCCGCACCAGCTGCACCTGAGCTACGTGCACTCGCCGATGCGCTATGCCTGGGACCTGCAGCACCAGTACCTGGCCGAGTCGGGCCTGGTGCGCGGTGCCAAGGCCGCGGTGGTGCGCGCGATGCTGCACTACCTGCGGGTCTGGGACCGCCAGTCGGCGCACGGTGTCGATGGATTCATCGCCAACTCGCGCTTCATCGCGCAGCGCATCCGCAAGGTGTACCGGCGCGAGGCCGCCGTGATCCCGCCGCCGGTCGACATCGATCGCTTCGCGCTGGCGCACGAGAAGGAGGACTACTTCCTGAGCGCCTCGCGCATGGTGCCGTACAAGCGCGTGCCGCTGGTCGTCGAGGCCTTCGCCGCGATGCCGGACCGCCGGCTGCTGGTGATCGGCGACGGCCCCGACTTCGAGCGCGTGCGCCGCCAGCTGCCGCCCAACGTGAGCCTGCTGGGCCATCTGCCGACCGCCGCCCTGGTGCAGGCCATGCAGCGCGCCCGGGCGCTGGTGTTCGCCGCGGAGGAGGACTTCGGCATCGCACCGGTCGAGGCCCAGGCCTGCGGCACGCCGGTGATCGCCTACGGCCGCGGCGGCTCGCTCGAGACCGTCAGGGGCCACGGTGCGCAGCCGACCGGCCTGTTCTTCGACGCGCAGAGCGTGCCCTCGATCGTCGACGCGGTGCGGCGCTTCGACACCCAGGCCGAGCGCTTCACGCCCGAGGCCTGTAGGGCGCACGCGCTGAGCTTCTCGGCCGCCGCCTTCCGCGAGCGGCTGGCGGCCCACGTGGACCGCGAGTGGCGGCGCTTTCGCGAGCCCGAGCTCCGTGACGATGCCGGCGACGCGATGGCGTCGCCGTCCACGCCGCCCGCGCTGGTGCGGGTTCAGTAGTCGTTCATCGTCACGCCGGCGACGCGCGTGACGCCCTGCAGCGCGTGCAGCAGCGGCTCGATCGCGCGCATGCGCGTGCGGCCGCGCCGACCCAGCAGCAGGGCCGCGCCGCAGCGCGAAGCGATCACGCGCGCGTCGGCGCCGCTCGACGCCGCCGGCGTGTCGACCACGATGTGGTCGAACTTGCCCATCAGCTCCTGCATCAGCAGGCCGAAGGCCGGGCGCTGCAAGAGCTCGAGCGGGTTCGGCGGCACCGTGCCGACCGGCAGCACGTAGAGGCTGGGCAGCTCGGGCACGCGGTACATCAGGTTGCTGTCGCTGCGGTTCGACAGCACGTTGCTGAGGCCGGCCTCGTTGGGGACGCGGAACAGCTCGTGCTGGCGGGGCGTGCGCATGTCGGCGTCGATCACCAGCGTGCGGCCGCCCAGCTGGCTGAAGGCGATGGCCATGTTGGCCGCGAAGAAGCTCTTGCCGTCGCCCGGGTCGCAGCTGACGATGGCCAGCGCGCTGCGGCGCTGCTCGGGCGCCAGCACGCCCATCATCAGCTGGCTGCGGATCTCGCGGAACACCTCGGCCTGCTGGCCGAAGGGCTCGATGGCGACGACCAGTTCCTCGTTGAACTCGCGCGCGTGGTCCAGCGCGTAGGGGTAGTGGAACTGCTGCGATAGCGCCCACAGCACCTCGTCGGGCGTGGCCAGCTTGAGCGCGACCGCGGCCTCGCCGAAGCGGATGCCGCGCTTGCGCTGGTGCTGGAGGATCTGCTCGATCTGCCCGTCGGACAGGCTGCGCGCGCGGCGCAGGAAGTCGCCGATCGAGCGGTCGAGCACCATCGGATCGGTGGCCTCGGCGTCGGTGGGCGGCGTCGCACCGTGGCCGGTGCGCGCGGGGTGGGCTGGCAGGACCATGCTCATGGCAGCGTCCTCACCGCGCGAGCGCCGACCGCGCGCCCAGGATGCGCAGGCGCTGCAACCTGGCGCGCGAGCGGCCGAGCAGCGGAACGCGCGCGCGCACCGGCAGCACGCCGATCAGGGGCTGACGCAGCACGCCCAGCACGTCGTCCTCGGAGCGCAGGCGCTTGTCCGCCAGTTCACGGGCGAGCGCCGCGCCCAGGCCCAGCAGCAGCCCCAGCGCGACGGCGATGGCCGTGTTGAGCAGCAGGCGCGGCGAGGACGGCACGACCGGCGGTGAGGCGCGCTTGAGCACCGACACGTTGGTCTGCGTCATCTCGCTCTCGATGCCGGTCTGGTTGGCGCGTGCGACGACGGCGTCGTAGGCACGCTGCGCGTTCTCGACGTCGCGCACCAGCACCTGGGCCTCGTCGCGCAGCCCGCGCAGCTTGAGCAGCTTGGCGCGCTGCTCCTCGAGGGCGGCGCGCACCTGCACGAGCCGCGACTGGTTGACGCTGTTGTTGACGGTCAGGCTGCCGGCGACGCGTCGGGTGTCGGTGGCGAGCCGCGCGCGCATCTGCGCGATGTTGGCGCGCAGTTCCTCGACCTGCGGGTGCTTGTCGCCGAGCCGCGAGGTCAGCTGGCTGAGCGTGGCCTCCTGCCGCGCCAGTTCGGTCGTCAGGTTGGCCAGCATGGGGTTGTTGAGCACCTCCTGGAGGCGGTCGCCGTTGGCGCCGGCCTCGCTGTTGCGGCTGCGCGATTCCTCGGCCAGGGCCTGCAGCATCACGAGCTGGGTGGACAGCTCGGACAGGCGCGAGTTCTCGACGTCGAGCCGCTCGTCGCTGGCGACGATGCCGTTCTGCTGCTGGTAGGCGGACAGCTTCGCCTGCGCCTTCTCCAGCGAGTCGCGCAGCTGCGCGGCGCGATCGTCGAAGAAGCTGCTGTAGCGCTTGGCCGGCTCGGTGCGCAGGTCCAGCGTGGTGTCGATGTAGGCCTTGACGAAGGCATTGGCCATCGCCGCCGAGAACGCCGGGTCGGGCGAGGTGTAGGCCACCGCGATCACGTTGGAGTCGCGCGCCGGCTTGGCCTCGAGCCTCTGCAGGATGCGCTCGGACAGCCAGGCGTTGAACTCGCCGCGGCCCCCGGTGTCCTCCTGCCACTGATCGCGCAGGGGCTGGCGCTCGTCCAGCCGCTGCTCGCGGATGGCCGCCAGCGCCACGCGCTCGCTGCGCAGCACATCGACCTGGGTCGCCATGTAGCCCGACATCGACATGCCGGGCAGCACCACGCCGGCGATCGGATCGGGCGACTTGACGTCCAGCACCACGGCCGCGCCGGCCGTGTACTGGCGCGGCAACTGCAGGCTCACCGCGACCACGAGCGCGATCACCACCAGCATGACCGACAGCGCGGTCAGCCAGCGGGCACGCAGGGCCACCAGGAACTGGTTCAGCGTCATGGAACAGGCGAACGGGGGACGGGCCCCGCTTCATCGGTGGATACGGATCCGCCTCATCTTGACCCACAGGGGACGGTTAGCGACCACGCTGGTGCATGCTCTTACATCACTTGTCGTTCGGAGCATTTGTCGTGCCCGACCGCACAGACAGTGCGGAACCAAAGGGCACCAGACCGCGGCACGGTCGCCGCGGCCGCAGGTCGACCGCGCCTAGAACAGCTCGATCGCGCCGACCTTCTCGCTCGCTTCCAGCGTGCCGGCCTCGATCAGGGCCTCGTGGCAGCGCACGCGGTTGCGGCCGCTGTCCTTGGCCTGGTAGACGGCCCGGTCGGCGCGCTCGAAGGCGGCGCTCGCCGTGTCGTGGTTGCGCAGCTCGGTGAAGCCGACGCTGGCGGTGACCTGGCCCACCTGGGGGAAGCGGAACCCTTCCATCTGCGAGCGAAAGCGCTCGAAGGCGGACTCGGCGTTGACGCGGCCGTCGGCACGCAGCAGCACCACGAACTCCTCGCCGCCGAATCGATAGAGCCGGTCGCCGTAGCGGAAGGCGCTGCGCAGGATGCGCGCGACCAGCAGCAGCACCTCGTCGCCGATCAGGTGCCCCCAGCCGTCGTTGACGCGCTTGAAGTGGTCGATGTCGATGACGCCCAGCCAGTGGCTCGACGCCGCCCGGCCCTGGCGCCGCTCCGCCCCGTCGGGCGGCGGCTGGCCGCGCGGACCGGCATCGTCCGCCTCGAGGCACTTGCCGAACTGCTCGTCGAAGGTCTTGCGGTTGAGCAGGCCGGTCAGCGTGTCGCGCTCGCTGTAGTCCAGCAGGCCGATCTGGTTGCGGTAGATCTTCAGCACGCCCGCGACCAGGCCCTGCTGCTCCACGCTCAGGGGCCCGTCGCTGCGCACCTCGATGAGGCCGAAGCGGTCGGTCCCGATCAGCAGCGGGAAGACGCTCATCAGCTCGCCGCCCTGGACCGACGGCATGCCCAGCACGGGCCGGCCGCTGGCCAGCGCCTGTCGATGCACGGGCCGGTCGGCGGCCGCGGGCAGCGCCTCCAGCGGCGTCCACGGCGGATCGCCGCGCGCCGGCAGGGAGCCCCGCTCCAGGCCGGCCTGCAGCAGCAGCCGCGGTTGCTCCGGCTCGCCGACGCAGCGGTACATGCTCAGGCCGGACGGCTGCAGCCAGTCGGCCAGCACTTCCACGAGCGTGCTGGCCAGCAGGTCGCGGTCGTGGTAGCCGGTGAGGCTGGCGACGGATCCGATGAGGTCGGGCATGGTGGGTCGTTGGGCGTCTCTCCGCGCTATCGGTGTCGGCGCGGCGGACTTGAGCCGGGCGGCCGCGGTTCGTGGGGGGTGCAACGCAGCATCCGGTCACCAGGCGGTCAGGCCTCGGGCTTAAAGTCCGGCCTCCCCCAGCTCACCACGAAAGGACGACGCCATGGGTCTGATGAGTTTCATCAAGGAAGCCGGCGAGAAGCTGTTCGGCAAGGGCGAGGCCAAGGCCGCGCAGGAGGCGGTGGCCAAGGCCCCGGACCCCGAGAACCTGGACCGGCTGAACAAGGCCGCCAGTTCGGCGATCGTCACCTACATCGAGAGCCAGAACCTCCAGGTCGACGGGCTGGCGGTGTCCTTCGACGGCGCCAGCGCCACCGTCACGGTGGCCGGCCAGACCGCCGACCAGGCCACCAAGGAGAAGGTGCTGCTGTGCTGCGGCAACGTCGAGAACGTGGCCGGCGTCAACGACCTGCTGACCGTGGCCGCCCCGGAGCCCGAGGCGCAGTGGTACACGGTGGTCAAGGGCGACAACCTGTCGAAGATCTCCAAGCAGTTCTACGGCACACCCAACAAGTACCCGCAGATCTTCGAGGCCAACAAGCCGATGCTGACGCACCCGGACAAGATCTATCCGGGGCAGACGCTCCGGATCCCTCCCGCCTGAGCGCCACTCACCGCAGCGAGCCGATCCCGCCGAGCGCCTTCACGGCGCCGGCGCCGATCGCCGCGCCGAAGCGCTTGGCCAGGCGCTCGGCGATGTTCTCCTCGGGCGTGTAGTCGATGACCTCCTCGGCCTTGACCACCTCGCGCGCCACGTAGTCCAGGCTGCCGAGCTTGTCGGCCAGGCCGTTCTGCACGGCGCTCTCGCCGCTCCAGAACAGGCCCGAGAAGGTGTCCGGCGTTTCCTTGAGCCGCGCGCCGCGGCCGTCCTTGACGGTCTTGATGAACTGCTGGTGGATCTGCTGCATCATCGCCTGGGCGTAGGCGCGGTGCGCCTCGCTGAGCGGCGAGAAGGGGTCGAGCAGGCCCTTGTTGTCGCCGGCCGTGATGAGGCGGCGCTCGACGCCCAGCTTGTCCATCGTGCCGGTGAAGCCGAAGCCGTCCATCAGCACGCCGATCGAGCCGACGATCGAGGCCTTGTCGACGTAGATCTCGTCGGCCGCCGCGGCGATGTAGTACGCGGCCGATGCGCACAGCTCCTCGCACACCGCGTAGACCGGCTTGGGATTCCTGGCCTTCAGGCGCTTGATCTCGTCGTTGATCAGGCCGGCCTGCACCGGGCTGCCGCCGGGCGAGTTGATGCGCAGCACGACCGCCTGCGCCCCGCCGTCCTCGAAGGCACGGCGCAGCGCGGCGTTCAGGCCTTCGGCGCTGGCGATGCTGTCGGCGGCGATCTCGCCGCGCACCTCGACCAGCGCGGTGTGCGGCCCGCTGGGCGCGACCGCATGCTTCTGCTGCTGCATCAGCGCCCAGACGATCAGCCCGAACAGCGCCAGCCACAGCAGGCGGGTGAAGACGCGCCAGCGGCGCTCGCTGCGCTTTTCCTTCAGGTAGTCGCGCGCGAACTGCTCGATCACGCTGCCGTCGACGCTGGCGGCGACCGGTGCGGACGCGGCTCGCGATGCCATCGGGCCCAGCGTGGGTTCGGCCGGGCCGGGGTTGTCGTAGCTGCTCATGGGCTGGGTCTCGGTTGGCGGCGCGTGGCGCCGGCACTCAGTTCCCGAAGACGGGTCGGATGTCGCGGGAAGGATACCAACTCACCTGTCCGTCACGCTCTGTCACAGACAGCGCCGTGAGCCGTCCGCGGCCGCAGGGGCCGCCGACGCAGCGGCCGCTCGCGGGCTCGTACTGTGCCCCGTGGATCGAGCAGACGATGAAGGCCCGATCGGCGTCCAGGAAGTCGCCCGGGTTCCAGTCCATCTCGACCGGCACGTGCGCGCAGCGGTTGAGGTAGGCCACGACGACGCCGTCGATGCGCAGCGCGAAGGCACGCATCGGGCGGCCGTACTCCAGCACGTCGAACAGCAGGGCCTTGCCGCGTTCCTCGAGCTCGGCGGACGCGCACAGCGCGATCGCGTCCGCGGCGTCGGGGGCTTCAGGCATGGGTGCGCAGCCAGGCGTCGAGCTCGGCGGTCGAGTGGACGACCGCCCGCGGCTCGAAGCGCTCGAACGCGTCGGGCTCGTGCGCCCCGAAGCTCACGGCCACGCTGTGCGCGCCGGCGTTGGCAGCCAGCTGCAGGTCGTGCGTCGTGTCGCCGACCATCAGCGTGCGCTCGGGCGCGACGCCGAACTCGGCCATCAGCTCCAGCAGCATCCGCGGGTGGGGCTTGGACGCGGTCTCGTCGGCCGTGCGCGTCGCATCGAACAGCCCCTTGAGCTGCACGGTGTGCAGCGCCTCGTCGAGCCCGCGCCGCGACTTGCCCGTGGCGACGCCCAGCCAGTGGTGGCGCGTCTTCAGCGCGTGCAGCATCTCCAGCGTGCCGTCGAACAGCGACAGCTCGTGCTGGCGCGCGAAGTAGTGATGGCGGTAGCGGCTCGCCAGCTCGGCGTAGCGCTCGCGCGGGAAGGCCGGCACCGCGTGCTGCAGCGCCTCCTGCAGGCCCATGCCGATCACGTAGGCGGCCTGCCCGTCGGTCGGCACCTCGGTACCGACGTCGGCAGCGGCGGACTGGATGGCCTTGACGATCAGCGCGGTCGAGTCGAACAAGGTGCCGTCCCAGTCGAAGACGACCAGGTCGAAGTGGCGGGGGCGGAAGTCGGTCATGCCAGTCAGTGGGGAAAGCTCAGGCGGGCCAGCAGGGCGCTGCATTCGGCCGGGAGCGGGGCCTGCAGCTCGATGCGCTCGCCGCTGGCCGGGTGGTCGAAGGCGAGCCGGCGCGCGTGCAGGAACATGCGGTCGAAGCGCAGGCCTTCGAAGGCGGCGCCGCGCGCGAGTTCCCGGTTCAGCGCGAAGTCGCCGTACTTGTCGTCGCCGACGATGGCGTGGCCCTCGTGCGCCAGGTGCACGCGGATCTGGTGGGTGCGGCCGGTCTTGATGGTGACGTCGAGCAGGCTGTAGCCCTCGTAGTGCTGGGCCACCTTGACCAGCGTGATCGAGCGCCGCCCGTCGGCGTCGTCCGCGCCCGTCGTGCGGACGCGGCGCTCGCCGGCAGCGTCGAGATACTTGTGGAGCGCCACGTCGATCACCTTGCGGCCGGCCGGCCAGGCGCCCTGCACCAGGGCCGCGTAGGTCTTGCCGGTGTCGCGGTCGCGGAACTGCTGCTGCAGCTTCGTCAGCGCGCTGCGCTTCTTGGCGATCAGCAGCAGGCCCGAGGTCTCGCGATCGAGCCGGTGCACGAGCTCCAGGAACGTCGCCCCCGGGCGCGCGCGCCGCAGCTGCTCGATGACGCCGAAGCTGACGCCGCTGCCACCGTGCACGGCGGCGCCGGCGGGCTTGTCGATCGCCAGCAGGTGCTCGTCCTCCCAGACGACGGGGAACTCGCGCGGCGGCGCCGGCTTGTCGGCGGCGGTGTCGGCCACGCGCACCGGCGGCAGCCGCAGCTCGTCGCCCAGCGCGAGCCGCGTGTCCGCGGCGGCGCGCGCCCGGTTCACGCGCACCTCGCCGCTGCGGATGATCCGGTAGACATGGGTCTTGGGAACGCCCTTGAGCGTCTTGACCAGATAGTTGTCGAGGCGCTGGCCGGCGCCGTCCTCGCCGACCTGCACGTGCCGCACGGCAGGCGCCGCGGCCGGCCGCGGCACGGCAGGCGGGGCGGCCTGGGCGGCGGCCTTGACGGCCCGCTTCGGGGCTGGCGTCGGGGCCACCTTGCGGGCCCGCGGAGGCTTGCGCGCGGCGCCGTCTTTGCCTCCTATAATGCGGTCCACCACGTGTGCGCCGTAAGTGATTGATTCACTTGAGTTTAGCGGCCGCGTCGTGGGCCCTGCCTCGCGACCGTTCGATCGGCGTGCGGCGGGACTCAATCGGTGATGCAACGCTGCCTCGCGCAGCCGGGCCGGCTCCCAAGGTGAGCGGCAGTCGGCGCGGGTCGGTGGCAGAACCAGCGTAGAACGGACCAACACACAAGGTTTTCAGGTCGCAGAACAGAGGCGCACAGCGCGCCATCCACGCTGCGACCCGCGCTTCCAGACCCCCCGGATGTTCCCGGCCCGCCCTCAGCCTCATGCCTGCCTGGCGCCCGCAGCTCTGCTGCAGGGCGCAGGCCGGGCCGCGGGCGCGGCGCGCCTCGTCGCGGCCTTGACGGCTGCGGCGGCCTCGTCCGGTCTCTGGCCAGCGCACGCGCCAACGCTGCTTCGCTGAGTGCCCCTTACCGGGGGTGGCGGGCAGTCCAGGGCGATTCCTTCCGGTCCCTCCCCGCTGTTTCGTGCATCGATGGGCCGCCCCCGGCGACGGGCGCGGTCGGGTTCGTGCGCGGCCGCATGAAGGCCTGCGCGATGGAGTGCACATGAAACGCATGCTGATCAATGCCACGCAGCCGGAAGAGCGGCGCCTGGCGATCGTCGACGGCCAGAAGCTGCTCGACTTCGAGACCGAGATCGAGGGGCGCGAGCAGCGCAAGGGCAACATCTACAAGGCCGTCGTCACGCGCGTCGAGCCTTCGCTGGAAGCCTGCTTCGTCGACTACGGCGAGGACCGCCACGGCTTCCTGCCGTTCAAGGAGATCGCCAAGGAGTTCTTCAAGCCGGGCGTCAGCGTCCGCGACGCGAAGATCCAGGACGTGATCTCGAACGGCACCGAGCTGCTGGTGCAGGTCGAGAAGGAAGAGCGCGGCAACAAGGGCGCTGCACTCACCACCTTCGTCAGCCTGGCCGGCCGCTACCTGGTGCTGATGCCCAACAACCCGCGCGGCGGCGGCGTCAGCCGGCGCATCGAGGGCGAGGACCGCGAGGAGCTCAAGGAGAACCTCGACCAGCTCGATTACCCCAAGGGCATGAGCCTGATCGCGCGCACCGCCGGCATCGGCCGCAGCGCGCCCGAGCTGCAGTGGGACCTGAACTACATGCTCAAGCTGTGGGACGCCATCGACGGCGCGTCCAAGGCGGGCAAGGGCGCGTTCCTGATCTACCAGGAGAGCTCGCTGGTGATCCGCGCGATCCGCGACTACTTCACCGCGGAAGTCGGCGAGATCCTGATCGACACCGACGACATCTACGAGCAGGCGCAGCAGTTCATGAACCACGTGATGCCGGAAACGGCCAATCGCGTGAAGCGCTACAAGGACGCGGCGCCGCTGTTCAGCCGCTTCCAGATCGAGCACCAGATCGAGACCGCGTTCTCGCGCACGGTGAACCTGCCGTCGGGCGGCGCGATCGTGATCGACCACACCGAGGCCCTGGTCTCCGTCGACGTCAACTCGGCGCGCAGCACGCGCGGCTCCGACATCGAGGAGACGGCGACCCGCACCAACCTCGAGGCCGCCGACGAGATCGCGCGCCAGATGCGGCTGCGCGACCTGGGCGGCCTGATCGTCGTCGACTTCATCGACATGGAGGAGAGCAAGAACCGCCGCGAGGTCGAGACGCGCCTGCGCGATGCGCTGCGCAACGACCGCGCTCGCGTGCAGTTCAGCTCGATCAGCAAGTTCGGCCTGCTGGAGCTGAGCCGCCAGCGCCTGCGTCCGGCGCTCAGCGAAGGCAGCCACATCACCTGCCCGCGCTGCAACGGCACCGGCCACATCCGCGACACCGAGTCTTCCGCGCTGCAGATCCTGCGCATCATCCAGGAAGAGTCGATGAAGGAGAACACCGCCGCCGTGCACGTGCAGGTGCCGGTGGAGGTGACGTCCTTCCTGCTCAACGAGAAGCGCACCGAGATCACGAAGATCGAGCTGCGCCAGCGCACCACCGTGCTGCTGGTGCCCAACAAGCACCTCGAGACCCCGAACTACAAGCTCGAGCGCCTGCGCCACGACGACCCGCGCCTGGAGAACCTGCAGGCCAGCTACACGATGATCGAGGAGCCGGACGACGAGGTCGGCATCACGCGTCGCGAGAAGGCCAAGGCCAAGCAGGAGCCGGTGATCAAGGGCGTGCTGCCCGACCAGCCGGCGCCGCCACCCGTGGCGCGCGAGCCCGTGCCGCCGAGGCCCGAGCCGGTCGCGAAGGCGCCGGTCGCCGCGCCGCCGGTGGTTGCTGCGCCGGTGCCGGCCAGCGGCGGCTTCTTCGGCTGGGTCAAGAAGCTGTTCGGTGCCGGCGAGGCACCGGCCGCCGCGCCGGCAGCCGTGCCGACGCCCACCACGCCCGGTGGACGCGAGGGTCAGCGCGAGGGCGGTCGCGACGGTGGCCGGGGCGGACGCCGCGGGGGTCGTGACGGCCAGCGCGATGGACAGCGCAGCGAGCGCGGCGGTGAGCGCGGCGGCGAAGGCCGCGAGGCGCGCGGCGAACGCAAGGACCGTGGCGGCGATCGCAACCGCCGCGGTGAACGCGACGGCCGCGGCCGCAGCAGCGAGCGCCCCGAGGGCGCCGAAGCCGAAGCGCGCACCAACGATCGTCCGCCGCGCGGCGAGGGCCAGGGCCGTCGCGGCCCGCGTCCGGACGCCCAGACGACGCCGGCCCTCGACGAGTCGGCATTGCCGCTGGTCGCTGCCGCCGAAGGCCAGCTGCCGGGCACCGACGCACCCGATGCCGCCGAGGGCGAGCGCGACGGCCAGCGCCGGCGTCGCCGTCGCGGGGGTCGCGGTCGCGGCGAGCGTGAAGAGGGCCAGGCCCCCGGCAGCGCCGACGCGCCCGAGTCCCTGACCGGCGAACCGCCGAGCGAGACGGCTGCCGCCGAGGACAGCGAAGTCGCCCGCACCGATGACGACACCGCAGCCACCGGGCCGGAAGGCGAAGGCGGCGAGGCGCGTCGTCGCCGTCGCGGCGGCCGCGGTCGTCGCGAGCGCGGCGAAGGCGAAGCCGGCGCATCGATGGCCGTGGCCGGCGTTGCCGAGCCGTCGGCCGAAGCCGAAGCCCCGGCGACCCCGGCGGCGGACAGCTCGACGGCGGCCCGCCCGTGGTGGGAGAACGAGGCCCCGGCGCAGGACGATACGCAGCAGCCGGCGCCCGTCGCCGCGGCGCAGCCTGAACCGGAGCCTGCCCCTGCCCCTGCCCCGCGGCCTTCGCCGGCCCCGGCCTTCGCCGCGGCACCGGTCGAGCCCGCTGCGACCGTCGTCGCCGCGCCGGTGGCGCCTTCACCGGTGGTCGTCGCGCCCTACGAGTTGCCGCTGGCGCAACTGGCCGGCGTGGCCAGCGATGCCGGCCTGGAGTGGGTGAACTCCGACGCCGACAAGGTTCGCGCCGTGCAGCAGGCGATGGCCGACGCGCCGAAGCCGGCGCGCGTGCCGCGCGAGCCGAAGCCGGTGGTGATGCTGGACGACGGCCCGCTGGTGCTGGTCGAGACGCGCAAGGACCTGACGCAGATCAAGCTGCCGTTCGAGCAGCGGAGCTGATCGGGGCCTGCCCTGATCGCGAACGGCGCACCGCGGTGCGCCGTTCGCGTTTTCAGGGCAGCTGGTCCAGGGCGCGCTGGTAAGGCGCGTGGTGCATCAGCTCGTCCCAGGGCAGCGGCGCGGTCTGCGGCAGCAGCGCCAGGCGGCGCGTCTCGCCGTCGGCGTCGGCCTGCCAGCGGCCCTGCTCCAGCGCAGCTTGCAGGCCGTCGATCAGCGCATCGAGCGGCGCACCGCCGTTCAGCGACTGGTTGCACAACAGCACCAGGTCGCAGCCGGCGTTCAGTGCCGCGATGCCGGCCTCGGTCGGCGTGCCGGCGACGGTCGCACCCTGCATGCTGAGGTCGTCGCTGAAGATCGCGCCGGTGAAGCCGAGCTGGCCGCGCAGGATGTCCTGCAGCCAGCGCACCGAGAAGCCGGCCGGCTGCGCGTCGACCTTCGGATAGATCACGTGCGCCGGCATCACGCTGGCGAGGCTGGTCGACAGCCACTCGTAGGGTCTGGCGTCGTCGGCCAGGATGGCCTTCAGCGTGCGTCGGTCCACCGGCACCTCGGTGTGCGAGTCGGCCGCGACGTAGCCGTGGCCGGGGAAATGCTTGCCGCAACTGCCCATGCCGGCCAGCAGCAGGCCGTGCATCAGGCTCTTGGCCAGCAGCGTCGCCACGCGCGCGTCGCGTTGGAAGGCGCGGTCGCCGATCACGCCGCTGGGGCCGTGGTCCAGATCGAGCACCGGCGTGAAGCTGAAGTCGACGCCGCAAGCGCGCAGTTCGCTCGCGAGCACGAAGCCGCAGGCGGTGGCGGCGTCGGTCGCCGACATCGCGTCCAGCATCCAGCGCTCACCCAGCGCGCGCATCGGCGGCAGGTGAGTGAAGCCGTCGCTGCGGAAGCGCTGCACACGGCCGCCTTCGTGGTCGACGCAGACCAGCACGTCGGGGCGCAGCGCCTTGATCTCGGCGGTCAGCGCCGTCAGCTGCGCCCGGTCGCGCCAGTTGCGCGCGAACAGGATCAGCCCGCCGACCAGCGGGTGCTGCAGGCGGCGGCGGTCGTCGGCGTCGAGGGACGTGCCGGCGATGTCGAGGACGATGGGCGAGTGCTCGGTCATGTCGGGAGTCGTTCGACGACCACGAAGGCGGCCGCGTAGTCGGATTCGTCGGTCAGTGTCACGTGGGCGATCAGGCGACGCTCCGCGAACCAGCGGGCCAGTTCGCCGTGCAGCGCGATCTCGGGCTTGCCGCTGGGCGCCTTGACGACCTCGCAGGCCCGCCAGCTCATCGGCTGGTGGATGCCCAGGCCGATGGCCTTGGAGAAGGCCTCCTTGGCCGCGAAGCGCGTCGCGAGGTAGCTGAGACCGCGCGCCGGGACCTTGGCGCTGCGCGCCCGGTACACCGCCAGCTCGTGCGGGCCCAGCACCTTCTCCGGGAAGCGCTCGCCGCGCCGTTCGAGGGTGGCCGCGATGCGGCGGATGTCGCAGAGGTCCGTGCCGATGCCGAAGATCACGACGCGGCCCGGTGGATGCAGCGCAGGTAGTCGCGCACGGTCTCGGTCAGGCCCAGCTCCAGCGCGTCGGCAATCAGCGCGTGGCCGATCGACACCTCCAGCACGCCCGGCACGGCACGCAGAAAGTCGGTGAGGTTGTCGCGGTTGAGGTCGTGGCCGGCGTTGAGGCCCAGGCCGACGCACAGCGCGGCCTCGGCCGCCGCGGTGTAGCGCGCCAGCACCGCCGCGGCCTCGGCCGTGCCGTGGGCGCGCGCACAAGCCTCGGTGTAGAGCTCGACGCGGTCGGCGCCGATCGCGCGCGCCTCGGCCATCGCCTCCGGCAGCGGATCCATGAACAGGCTGACGCGCACGCCGAGCGCATGGCACTCGTCGATCAGCGGCCGCAGGCGCTCGCCGTCGGCCGGGAGGCTCCAGCCATGGTCGGACGTGGCCTGCTCGACGCTGTCGGGCACGAAGGTGGCCTGGTGCGGCTTGAGCTCGCGCACCAGGTCCATCAGGTTGTGGAAGGGATTGCCTTCGAGGTTGTACTCGGCCTGCGGCCAGTCGCTGGCCAGCATTGCGGCCAGGTCGTGCACGTCGTGGGTGCGGATGTGGCGCTGGTCGGGCCGCGGGTGCACGGTGATGCCGTGAGCGCCGGCTTCCAGCACGCGCTGCGCGGCGCCGGTGACGCTGGGAATCGTCAGGGTCCGCTGGTTGCGCAGCAGCGCCACCTTGTTGAGGTTGACCGACAGCGCGGTGGTGGCGCCGTGGGCCGGCAGTCCGGAGACGATCAGCGGGTTCATCGGGGCACTCGCGGGTTCAGCGTTCGAGGTTCTGCAGTTCCACCATCAGCTGGCGGGTGCGCAGCACCGGGGTCGCGAGATGATAGTGAAGCAGGTTGCGCAGCATCGGCTTGAGCCCCGCCAGCGCCGGCAGGCTGGCGCGCTGCAGCGCGGCCAGGTCGTCGGCGTCGAGCGCCGCCTGCAGCGCCGCCCAGGCGATCGCGGCCAGGCCGGGTTCGCCGGGCGCGGCCGGCACCAGCCCGGCATCCGGCTTCAGGGTGTGCAGAACGCCGGCCGCCAGCGGCTGCTGGGTCGGCGTCACGAGAACGAGGTCGGGCAGCAGGCCGATCTCGCGCAGCAGCACCAGTTCGAAAGCCCGCAGCGCGGCCTCGACGCCGGTGTCGTCCCCGGCCGCCAGCGCCGGCAGCGTCTGGGCGTAGGCATCGAACAGCGCGGGGTGCGGATCCTGGCGCGCCAGCAGCTTCATCAGCAGCTCGTTCATGTAGAAACCGGTCAGCAGGGCCGCGCCGCCCAGCATCGCCGGCCCGCCGGCCCGCTCGGCGGCGCGCAGCGGCTGCACCTCGGCCGCCTCGCTCTCGGGGCCTGGCGCGCGACGTGTGCCGTAGGCGACCTGCAGCCGCTGGAAGGGCAGCAGCACGGCGCGCAACTGCGAGTACGGCCGCTTGGCGCCCTTGGCGGCGACCGCGACCCGGCCCTGCTCGCGCGTGAACAGGTCGAGGATCAGGCTGGACTCGCTCCAGTCGTAGCGGTGCAGCAGGTAGGCGGAGTGCGTCGCGGCGCTCACTCGTAGCCGTAGCTCTTCAGGCGCGTCTCGTCGTCGGCCCAGCCCGAGCGGACCTTGACCCAGAGCTCGAGGAAGACCTTGCCGCCGGTCAGGCGCTCGAGCTCGACGCGCGCATCGGTACCGATGCGCTTGAGCCGCTCGCCCTTGTCGCCGATGACCATGCCCTTGTGTGCCTCGCGCTCGACGATGATGGTGGCGCTGATGCGGCGCAGCGCGCCCTCTTCCTTGAACTCGTCGATCACCACCGTCGAGGTGTACGGAAGCTCGTCGCCGGTCAAGCGGAACAGCTTCTCGCGCACGATCTCGCTGGCGAGGAAGCGCTCGCTGCGGTCGGTCAGCGCCTCCTCGTCGTAGAACCAGGGCTGCTCGGGCAGGTAGGGCTCGACGATCTTGAGCAGCCGCAGCGCATCGGCCTCGTCCTTGGCAGCCAGCGGCACGAACTCGGCGAAGGGGTGGCGCTCCTGCATGCCCTTCAGCCACGGCGCCAGCTCGGCGCGGCGGCGCACGAGGTCGAGCTTGTTGGCGACCAGCAGCACGCGCTTGTCCGGCGGCAGCAGCGCCAGCACCTTGGCATCGTCCAGGCCGAAGCGTCCGGCCTCGACCACGAACAGCAGCACGTCCACGTCGCCGACGGTCGCCTGCACCGTCTTGTTGAGGTTGCGGTTCAGCGCTCCGGTGCCGCGCACGGTGTGGCGCGTCTGGAAGCCGGGGGTGTCGACGAACACGAACTGCGTGGCGCCCTCGGTGCGGATGCCGGTGATGCGGTGGCGCGTGGTCTGCGCCTTGCGCGAGGTGATGCTGACCTTCTGGCCGACCAGCGCGTTGAGCAGCGTCGACTTGCCGACATTGGGCCGTCCGACGATCGCCACCAGCCCGCAGCGCCGAGGCGACTCGTCGATGGCGTCGTCCGCAGGAGAAGAGGCGTTCATGGGGGCGGGGGCCGGTCCTTGTCTTTCAGTGTAGCCAGCGCCGCCTGCGCCGCCTCCTGCTCGGCGGCGCGGCGCGAGCGGCCCTCGCCTCGGGCCTCGAGCGACTGCGACGGAATGCTGCAGACCACGACGAACGACTGCTCGTGCTGGCGGCCGCTGGTGCTCGCGATGCGGTAGCCGGGGACCGGCAGGCGCCGGGCCTGCAGCCACTCCTGCAGTTCCGTCTTGGGGTCGCGGGTCCAGGCCTGTGCGGCCGTGCTGGCGACCAGGGGCCGGAACAGCTGCTCGACCAGCGCCTGGGCCGGAGCGAAACCGCCGTCGAGGTAGACGGCCCCGATCAGCGCCTCCAGCGCATCGGCCAGGATGGAGGCGCGCTGCGCGCCGCCGCTGCGCGCCTCGCCCTCGCTGAGGCGCAGCAGCAGCGGCAACTGCAGGTCGAGCGCGAGGCGGTGCAGGGTCTCCTCGCGCACGAGGTGGGCACGCACGCGGGTCAGGTCGCCCTCGTCGGATTCCTCGAAGTGCCGGTACAGCAGGCCGGAGACGGCCGCGGAGAGCACGGCATCGCCGAGGAACTCGAGCCGCTCGTTGTGGCCGGCGCCGAAACTGCGGTGGGTCAGGGCCCGGTCCAGCAGGTCCGGCTGCGCGAACCGGTGGCCGAGTCGGGCCTGCAGGGTGTCCAGGGCCGAGGTCAAGGTCGCCGGCCCCTCACCGCGGCCGCCGGGCGGCGCCGCGGTCGCCGCTCATTGCGAGCGGCCCCGGTACTTGATGACCAGGTAGACCGGCTCGATCAGCTCGATCTCCTTGTCGTAGCCGAACTTGATCACGACGCGCTCGTTTTCCTTCGTGATCTCCAGGTCCTTGCCGGCGATCGACGAGATGGAGTACTCGATGTCCTTCTGGCGCTCGAAGGCGTTGCGGATCTCGGGGACCGTGCCGCCGCCTTCCTTGGCGATCTTGTTGACCGTCCGCTGGATGGTGAAGTACTCGTTCATCGTCGGCAGGACCTTCAGGCCGACCAGGGCGACGCACGCGATGATGATGGCCCAGAACAGCAGGCCGATCAGCGTGACGCCCCTTTGGGCAGACAGGCTGCGAGCCGCCTGCGGCAGTGCCAAGGCCATCGATGTTCTCCTGTTGGTATGCGAACTCACTGGAACGGACCGATCCGGCGAAGGTTACCGAAATTCATCCACACAAAAAAGGCCTTGCCGACGATGTTCTCGTCGGGCACGAAGCCCCAGTAGCGGGAGTCCTCGGAGTTGTCCCGGTTGTCACCCATCATGAAGTAGTGGCCCGGCGGCACGGTGCAGATGACGCCCTCCGCGTTGTAGCGGCACTGGTCGCGGAACTTCTGGAACTCGGGGCGCGGCAGCACGAAGCTCTGGCGATCCTTGTCCGTCAGGACGCGATGCTCCACCGGCCCGAGCTTCTCGGTGGCCTGCTGGGCGTAGCGGCGCACGTCCTCGTTGTAGAAGTCGGGCAGCGGCTGGGTCTCGACCAGCTGCCCGTTGATGGTCAGCTTCTTGTTCAGGTAGCTGACCTCGTCGCCGGGCAGCCCCACCACCCGCTTGATGTAGTCGACGCTGGGGTCGACCGGGTAGCGGAACACCATCACGTCGCCGCGCTGCGGGTCGTGGTTGGCAACGAGCTTCTTGTTGATCACCGGCAGGCGCACGCCGTAGTGGTACTTGTTCACCAGGATCAGGTCGCCGATCGCCAGGGTCGGGATCATCGACCCGGACGGGATCTTGAACGGTTCGAACAGGAAGGACCGCAACAGGAACACGACCAGGATGACCGGGAACAGGCCCGCGGTCCAGTCCAGCCACCAGGGCTGGGCCAGCAGCCGCTGCCGCGCGGCGTCGACCTGGCCATCGACCTGGTCGATGCCCTGGCGCTGGAGGTCGGCCCGGCGCTGGGCGTCCTGCGCCTCCAGCTGCCCGGCAGCGGCCAGCCGCTGCGGCATGAAGTGAAGGCGTTCGGCAAGCCAGTAGCCGAAGGTCACCAGGGTGAGGACGAACAGCAGCAGCGAGAAGTTGCCACCCCAGGAGCCGACGTACCAGCCGCCCAGGTAGACGACAAGGGCGCCGTAGAGCAGGCCGGTCAGTGCACTCATGCGTTCAGGGTCAGTCGTCGACTTGGAGGATGGCAAGGAAGGCTTCCTGCGGCACCTCGACGGTGCCGATCTGCTTCATCCGCTTCTTGCCCGCCTTCTGCTTTTCGAGCAGCTTGCGCTTGCGCGTGATGTCGCCGCCGTAGCATTTTGCCAGCACGTTCTTGCGCAGTGCCTTGATGTTCTCGCGGGCGATGATGTTCGCGCCGATGGCCGCCTGGATGGCCACGTCGTACATCTGCCGCGGGATCTGCTCGCGCATCTTGGCGGCGACCGCCCGGCCGCGGAACTGGCTCTGGCCGCGATGCACGATGATGGACAGTGCGTCGACGCGGTCGCCATTGATCAGGATGTCGACCTTGACGACGTCGGCCGCGCGGTACTCCTTGAACTCGTAGTCCATCGAGGCGTAGCCGCGCGACACCGACTTCAGCTTGTCGAAGAAGTCCAGCACGATCTCGGCCAGCGGCAGCTCGTAGGTCAGGTGCACCTGGCGACCGTGGTAGGCCATGTTCATCTGCACGCCGCGCTTCTGGTTGCACAGCGTCATCACCGGGCCGACGTAGTCCTGCGGCATGTACAGGTGCACCGTGACGATGGGCTCGCGGATCTCGGCGATCTTGCCGATCTCGGGCATCTTGGACGGGTTCTCGACCTCGATGACCTCGCCGGCCACACCGCCGAGCTGGACCTGGTAGACGACCGACGGGGCGGTGGTGATCAGGTCCTGATCGAACTCGCGCTCCAGCCGCTCCTGCACGATCTCCATGTGCAGCAGGCCGAGGAAGCCGCAGCGAAAGCCGAAGCCCAGCGCCTGGCTGACTTCCGGCTCGTAGCGCAGGCTGCTGTCGTT
>NZ_CADEFR010000044.1 GCF_902826655.1 uncultured Methylibium sp.
CGTCGATGTAGGCCGTCTCGTCGATCTCGCGCGGCACGCCGCTCATGAAGCCTTCGAGGATCCACACCGCCAGCGGCACGTTGAACACGAGGTGCGCCAGCGCGACCGCGAGGTGCGTGTCCATCAGCCCGAGCGTCGAGTAGAGCTGGAAGAAGGGCAGCAGGAAGACCGCCGGCGGCGTCATCCGGTTGGTGAGCAGCCAGAAGAACACGTGCTTGTCGCCGAGGAAGCGGTAGCGGCTGAACGCGTACGCGGCCGGCAGCGCGACCGTGATCGAGATCACCGTGTTGATCGCGACGTAGATCAGGCTGTTGATGTAGCCCGAATACCAGGACGCGTCGGTGAAGATCGTCCGGTAGTTGTCCCAGGTGAATTGCTGCGGGAAGAAGCTGAAGCTGGAGAGGATCTCGTTGTTCGTCTTGAACGACATGTTGACCATCCAGTAGATGGGCAACAGCGCGAAGAGGATGTAGGCGCCCAGGAAGACCGATCGCTTCTGGAAGCGGCGCGCGTTCATCGGACCGCTCCCGGGTCGGCGGCGCCGGCATCGACCGTGCCCACGCGCTGCATCCAGTTGTAGAGCACGAAGCACAGCAGCAGGATGATCAGGAAGTAGATCAGCGAGAAGGCCGCGGCCGGGCCGAGGTCGAACTGGCCGACCGCCTTCTGCGTCAGGTACTGCGACAGGAAGGTCGTCGCGTTGCCCGGCCCGCCGCCGGTCAGCACGAAGGGCTCGGTGTAGATCATGAAGCTGTCCATGAAGCGCAGCAGCACCGCGATCATCAGCACGCCGCGCAGCTTGGGCAGCTGGATGTAGCGGAACACGGCCCACTTGGAAGCGCCGTCGATGCGGGCCGCCTGGTAGTAGGCGTCCGGGATGGCGCGCAGGCCGGCGTAGCACAGCAGCGCGACCAGCGGCGTCCAGTGCCACACGTCCATCACCAGCACCGTGATCCAGGCGTCGCGCGCGTTGCCGGTGTAGCTGTAGTCGATGCCCAGCTTCTGCAGCGCGGCGCCGAGCAGGCCGATGTCGGCGCGGCCGTAGATCTGCCAGATCGTGCCGACGACGTTCCACGGGATCAGCAGGGAGAGCGCGACGACCACGAGCACCGCCGAGGCCTTCCAGCCCGTGGCGGGCATCGACAACGCCAGCACGATGCCCAGCGGGATCTCGACGGCCAGCACCGCGAGCGAGAAGCCGAGCTGGCGCAGCAGTGCGGCGTGCAGGTCCTCGTCGCGCATCACGCTGGCGAACCACTCGGTGCCGACGAACACGCGGCGCTCGGGGCTGATGATGTCCTGCACCGAGTAGTTCACCACCGTCATCAACGGCAGGATCGCCGAGAACGCGACGCAGACGATCACGGGCAGCACGAGCAGCCAGGCCTTCTGGTTGAGCGGCTTCATGCGATCAGCTCCTCGTTCGCGCCGTACCAGCAGGTGTGCGGGCCGACGATCGCGAGCCACACCGTCTCGCCCACCTTCGGCACGTCCTGCTCGCCGCTGAGTCGCGCGCGCAGCACCGCGCCATCGGCGAGCGCCGCCGTGAGCAGGCAGTAGGTGCCGACGTCCTGGACCTGCGTCACCCGCGCCGCCACGGCCCCGGGGGCGTCCGGCGTCGCCAGGGCCAGGTACTCGGGCCGCACGCCGAGCCGGGCGGCCGCGGGCGGGGCCCCCGGCAGCACGGAGGCCGGCAGGAAGTTCATCCCCGGCGAGCCGATGAAGTGGCCGACGAAGGTGTGCGCCGGGCGCTCGAACAGCTCGCTCGCCCGGCCGATCTGGACCGCGCGGCCGCGCGTCATCACCACCACCTGGTCGGCGAAGGTCAGCGCCTCGACCTGGTCGTGCGTGACGTAGACCAGGGTCAGCTTCAGCTCGTGGTGGATCTGCTTGAGCTTGCGCCGCAGCTGCCACTTGAGGTGCGGGTCGATCACGGTGAGCGGCTCGTCGAACAGCACCGCCGACACGTCGGGCCGCACCAGACCGCGGCCCAGCGAGATCTTCTGCTTCGCGTCGGCCGGCAGGCCCGCGGCGCGCTGGTCGAGCTGGGCGCTGAGCTCCAGCATCTCGGCGATCTGCCCGACGCGCTGCCGGATCCGCTCTTCGGGAACCCGGCGGTTGCGCAAGGGGAAGGCCAGGTTCTCGGCGACGGTCATCGTGTCGTAGATGACCGGGAACTGGAACACCTGCGCGATGTTGCGTGCCTGCGGGCTGGCGGCGGTGACGTCGCGGCCGTCGAACCGGACCGTGCCGCGGGACGGCGTCAGCAGCCCCGAGACGATGTTGAGCAGCGTCGTCTTGCCGCAACCCGACGGACCGAGCAGCGCATAGGCGCCGCCGTCCTCGAAGCTCATCTTCAGCGGCAGCAGCGCGTAGTCGCTGTCGGCCTGGGGGTCGGGCCGGTAGGCGTGCGCCAGATCGAGGTCGATGCGGGCCATCAGCGTCTCCGCGTGCGCTCGGGCGCCACGAGCAGCGCGCCGTCGGCGCCAAACACGTAGGCCTGCGCCGGGTCGAGGTGCAGCGTGATCGGCATGCCGAGCTCGAAGTCGTGCACCCCCGTCAGTTGCGCGACCAGCTCGCCGACGGCCGTGCTGGCGTGGACGAAGGTGTCCGAGCCGGCGATCTCGGCCAGCTCGACCGTGCCGGCCAGGGCCACGTCGCCGGGCCGCGGCTGAACGCGCAGCGCGCCGGCACGCACGCCGACCGTGAGGCTGCGCGTCGCCGCGGCGGGCAGCGGCACCTGCAGCGACGGCCCGGCGTTCAGCATCACGCCCAGGCTCGCCGCCTCGGCTGCGATCAGGTTCATCGGCGGATCGCTGAAGGCCCGCGCGACGCGCAGCGACTTCGGCGCATGGAAGACCTCGGCGGTCGGGCCGTGCTGCAGCAGCTCGCCGGCATCGAGCACGGCGGTCCAGCCACCCAGCAGCAAGGCCTCGCCGGGCTCGGTGGTCGCGTAGACGACCGTCGAGTCGCCGGCGGCGAAGAGCTGCGTCAGCTCCTCGCGCAGTTCCTCGCGCAGCTTGTAGTCGAGGTTGACCAGCGGCTCGTCGAGCAGCATCAGCGGCGCCTCCTTCGCCAGCGCCCGCGCGAGAGCGACACGCTGCTGCTGCCCGCCGGACAGCTCGGCCGGCAGCCGCGCGAGGAAGGGCTCGATGTGCAGCTTGCGCGCCAGCTGCCGGACCCGCGCATCGATCGCCGCGCGATCCATCTTCTGCAGGTTCGCGCCGCGCAGCCGGAGCGGCGACGCGATGTTCTCGGCCACGCTCATCGACGGGTAGTTGATGAACTGCTGGTAGACCATCGCGACATTGCGTTGCCGCACCGGCATGCCGGTCACGTCGACGCCGTCGACGCTGACCCGCCCAGCGCTGGGCCGGTCGAGGCCGGCCATCACGCGCATCAGGCTGGTCTTGCCGGCCTGCGTCGCGCCCAGCAGGACGTTGACGGCACCCGGGTGCAGCGCCAGGTCCAGCGGGTAGAGGTGCTGCACCGCGCCGACCTTCTGCGCGACCTGATCGAGGACGAGCTGCATCAGGCGGCCTCGCTCCGGGCGGACCGTCCGGCCGCGCCGCTGCCGGACGGGGCGTCGTTCGCGGCGTCGAACCAGTCCTGCACGCGCTCGCGCGCACCGGCACCGACATGCAGCCCGAGCTTGGAGCGGCGCCACAGCACGTCGTCGGCGCTCGTGGCCCATTCGTCGCGCCGCAGGTAGCGCAGCTCGGCCTCGTGCAGGCCGGGGGCGACTTCAGGGCCGAGCTCGCGCAGCGATGCCGCGTCGCCGAGCACGCGATCGATGCGCGAGCCGTAGGCCCGCGCGAGGCGGCGCGCGAGCGGCACCGGCAGCCACGGATGCCGGCGGCCGAGCGCGCCGACGAAGCGCTCGAAGTCGAGGTCGGGCCGACGGCCGCGATCGGGGCCGCCCGCCTCGCCGTCGATCCACGCCGACAGGTCGCCGCCCGGCAGGAAGACGCCGTGCGTCCACGCCGGCCGCTTCGTCGGTCCCTGGCCGAGCATGCGGCCCAGGTCGTCGGCCGCGTCCTCGGCCAGCTTGCGGAAGGTCGTGATCTTGCCGCCCCAGATGCTGAGCAGCGGCGCGGCGTCGGTGTTGGCTTCGAGCAGGTAGTCGCGCGTCACGGCACTCGGGTCGCCGGAGTCGTCATCGAGCAGCGGCCGCACCCCGGAGTAGCTCCACACCACGTCGGACGGGCTGACCGGGGCGCGGAAGTAGCGGCTGGCCTGCGTGCACAGGTAGGCCGTCTCGTCGGCGTCGATCCGTGCGGCCGCCGGGTCGTCGCCCTGCAGCTCGATGTCGGTCGTGCCGATCAGCGTGAAGGCGTCTTCGTAGGGAATGGCGAAGATGATCCGGCGGTCGGGGTTCTGGAAGATGTAGGCGTGGTCGTGCTCGAAGAGCCGCGGCACGACGATGTGGCTGCCCTTCACGAGCCGCAGGCTGCGCGTGGCCAGGGTCTCGCCGGCCGCGGGCACGGCCACGCCGCGCAGGAAGCTCTCGGCCCAGGGCCCGGCGGCATTGACCAGCGCGCGCGCGCGCACCGTGCTGCGCCGGCCGGCGGCGTCTTCGATCAGCACGCTCCAGGCATCGGCGCTGCGCTGGGCGCGCAGGCAGCGCGTGCGCGTCAGCACCGTCGCGCCGTGCGCGCGGGCGTCGATGGCGTTCAGCACCACCAGCCGCGCGTCGTCGACCCAGCCGTCGCTGTAGACGAAGCCGCGCACGAAGTCGGGCTTCAGGGGCAGGCCGGCCGGGTGCCGGCGCAGGTCGACGGCCCGCGAGGCCGGCAGCACCTCGCGCCGCGCAAGGTGGTCGTAGACGAACAGCCCGACGCGGATCAGCCATGCGGGCCGCATCGACGCGTCGAGCGGCATCACGAAGCGCAGCGGCCACATGATGTGCGGCGCGCTGCGCAGCAGGCCCTCGCGCTCGGTCAGCGCCTTGCGCACCAGCGAGAACTCGTAGTACTCGAGGTAGCGCAGCCCGCCGTGGATGAGCTTGGTCGACGACGACGAGGTGTGGGCCGCCAGGTCGTCGCGCTCGCACAGCACCACCTGCCAGCCGCGGCCGGCCAGGTCGCGGGCGATGCCGCAGCCGTTGATGCCGCCGCCCACGACGAGCACGTCGCAGGCGCCGGGCACGGCAGGAGGAGTGGCTGGCGAGTGGGTCACGGAGAGGCTTGGGCGGGCGTCGGGGCGGGTCGGGGAGCCCGCCTGTCGCGAAGCAAGCCGAGGTTGTAGACCCAAGCGCACCCAAACGCACCCGCGATTACCCGCGTTTCTTTTCGTTTATGTTCGCTTAGGCTTCGCGCCTCTGCCCCATGACTCCCAATCCTCGCCAAGCCGAGCTGATCGATGCGGTACGCGCCGAGGGCGCGGTGTCGGTCGAAGCGCTGGCCGCGCGCTTCGGCGTCACGCTGCAGACGGTGCGCCGCGACGTGCAGCGCCTCGCCGAGGCGGGGCTGCTGGCGCGCTTCCACGGCGGCGTGCGCGTGCCGAGCTCGACGACCGAGAACATCGCCTACCGCCAGCGCCAGGCGCTGCAGGCCGAGGGCAAGGCCCGCATCGCGCGCGCCGTCGCGCAGCGCGTGCCGGACGGCTGCTCGCTGATCCTGAACATCGGCACCACCACCGAGGCGATCGCCCGCGAGCTGCTCGGCAAGCGCGGCCTGCGGGTGCTGACCAACAACCTGAACGTCGCCGCGATCCTCAGCGACAGCGCGGCGATCGAGGTGATCGTGGCCGGGGGCGTGGTGCGCCCGCGCGACCGCGGCATCGTCGGCGAGGCGACGGTGGACTTCATCCGCCGGTTCAAGGTGGACATCGGCCTGATCGGCATCTCGGGCATCGAGCAGGACGGTACGCTGCGCGACTACGACGTGCGCGAGGTGACGGTCGCACGCGCCATCGTCGAGCACTCGCGCGAGGTCTGGCTCGCGGCCGACCACAGCAAGTTCAATCGCCCGGCGATGGTGGAGGTGGCGCGCTTCGGGCAGATCGACGCCCTGTTCACCGACGCGCCGCCGCCGGAGGCCTTCGTGCCGCTGCTGGCCGAGGCCGGCGTAGAGTGCGTGATCGCAGATTGAACCCGCCCCCTGCGGCCTCGCGGCTGCAGGCGCACATCGACGAGGCACGGCCATGACCCACCTGCTCGCGCTCGATCAGGGCACCTCCAGCTCGCGCAGCATCGTGTTCGACCGCGGCGGGCGCATCGTCGCGATGGCGCAGCGCGAGTTCCGGCAGATCTACCCGCAGCCGGGCTGGGTCGAGCACGATCCGCGCGAGCTGTGGGAGACCCAGCTCGCCACGGCGCGCGAGGCGCTGGCCCGGGCCGGCCTGCGCGCGCAGGACGTCGCGGCGATCGGCATCACCAACCAGCGCGAGACCACCGTCGTCTGGGATCGCAGGACCGGCGAGCCCATCCACCCCGCGATCGTCTGGCAGGACCGCCGGGCCGAACCCACCTGCGCCGCGCTGCGCGAGGCCGGGCACGAGGCGCTGGTGCGCCGCAAGACCGGGCTGATCATCGATGCCTACTTCTCGGGCACCAAGCTCAAGTGGATCCTCGACCACGTGGCCGGCTCGCGCGAGGCTGCGCGGCGCGGCGAGCTGGCTTTCGGCACCGTCGACAGCTGGCTGCTGTGGCACCTGACCCGGGGCCGCGTGCATGCCACCGACGTGAGCAACGCCTCGCGCACGATGCTGCTCGACGTGCACGACAACACCTGGGACGAGGAGCTGCTGGCCTTGCTCGACATCCCGCGCGAGCTGCTGCCCGAGGTCCGGCCCTCGGCCTGCGAGTTCGGCACGGCCGACGCCGACTGGCTGGGCGCGCCGCTGCGCATCGGCGGCATCGCCGGCGACCAGCAGAGCGCGCTCTTCGGTCAGGCGTGCTTCCGCCCCGGCCTCGCGAAGAACACCTACGGCACCGGCTGCTTCATGCTGATGCACACCGGCAGCGCGTTCCAGACCTCGGCCAACGGCCTCATCACGACGAGTGCCGCGCAGCCCGGCGCGACCCCCGAGTTCGCCCTCGAAGGCAGCGTCTTCATCGGCGGCGCCGTCGTGCAGTGGCTGCGCGACGGCCTGCGCGCCATCAAGGGCAGCGGCGAAGTGCAGGCACTCGCCGAAAGCGTGCCCGATGCCGGCGGCGTGGTCTTCGTGCCGGCCTTCACCGGCCTGGGGGCGCCCTACTGGCAGCCGCAGGCCAGCGGCGCGATCGTCGGCCTGACGCGCGGCACGACGGTGGCGCACATCGCGCGCGCCGCGCTGGAGAGCATCGCCTTCCAGAGCGCTGCGCTGCTGCAGGCCATGAGCCGCGATGCGATGGCCGCGGGCGGCCAGCCCGTCAGCGAGCTGCGTGTCGATGGCGGCGCCTGCGTCAACGACATGCTGATGCAGTTCCAGGCCGACCTGCTGGGCATCCCGGTGGTGCGACCCAAGGTCATCGAGACCACCGCGCTCGGTGCGGCCTACCTCGCCGGCCTGGGCTGCGGGATCTACAGCAATCTCGATGAGCTGGCGGCGCAGTGGCAGGTGGAACGCCGCTTCGTGCCGACGCTGAGCCGCGAGCGCGCCGCCGAGCGCATGGCGCGCTGGGAGCACGCGGTCCGGCAGACCGTCGCGCCCTGAGTCGCGCGACAGGCCGCGCCCCGCGGCCCTGGGAACCAGCGAGGCAGCGAGGCAGCGAGGCAGCGAGGCAGTGAATCCGAGACGGCGGCGCAGCGTCGTCAGGCCGCAGCGCCACCCTCGCCGCGGAATGCGCCGGTCACCACCGGGCCGATCTCGTCCGTGACCGTGCGGGCATCGGCCATCGCTTCGCCGCGGAAGCTGCCCTGGATCGGCATCGCGCTCCCCTCGGCGGCGGGTGCCTCCGGGGCGGCGACGCCCGGCTCGGCGATCCAGCCGCGGCCCGGCACGTGGCGCGCGCTGCCCGTCACCACGTCCTGGCGACCCATCAGCGTGTCGAAGGAAGCTGCGTCCTGCTGCATGGCCGGCTCCTGAAGCGATGCCCCGACCTTAGTCCAGAGGCGACCCGCCGGCCACGGTGTCTCCCCACTTTGAACTGGTGCCTTCGCGGCCATCGGCGGCTCTCGCGGTTGAAGCGCGCCCGCCGATGCACGAAGAACAAGAACACACCGCTTCCACGTCGGAGATGTCAGATGTCGAACTCTGTCCGCTGGGTCATCCGGGGCATCCGGGGCCGCGTCCCGGCCAACTTCAACTGGGGAATCATCTCCGCCCGCTCGATCGTCCACGTCTCGGCCGCCGAGGTGCGGTTCGGCACGACGCAGGTGAACCCGCAACCCCCGTTGCAGAACTTCTTCTACAACCTGGGCGCCGCGGACATCTGGGTCAGCAACATCTCGCCGCACCGCAACGAGTTCAGCGGCCAGCCCGGCGGCGTCAGCTTCATCGTGCACGTCGGATGGAACTCGCCGCTGGACGTGGCCGTCACCATCACGGTGGAAGACGCGCTGCCGGTGGAGATCCAGGGCTACTAGCGTGCCGCGTCGACGACGATGCCGTCCTCGTCCGCGTACACCGCATCGCCCGGCCTGACCCACACCCCCTGCACCTGCACCGCCACGTCGCGCTGTCCCTCGTTGCGCTTCTCGGTCGGCAGCGGCATCAGCCCCAGCGCGCGGATGCCGACCTTCGCCGCGCGCAGCTCGGCGGCGTCGCGCACGCAGCCGTCGACGACGATGCCGGCCCAGCCGTTCTTCGCCGCCGCCGCAGCCAGGTTGCCGCCGACCAGCGCGCGGCGCAGCGAGCCGCCGCCGTCGACCACCAGCACGCGGCCCCGGCCGGGCTCGTCGAGCGCGGCCTTGACGAGCGAGTTGTCCTCGAAGCACTTCACCGTGCTGGCCGGCCCGGCGAACTTGCCGACGCCGCCGTAGCTGTGGAAGCCCGGCGGCAGCACGCGGAAGCGGCCGTCGCTGTCGTTCTTGTGCGCGTCGCACAAGTCACACGTCGAGAAGTCGGTGGTGCCCGGGGTCGTCGTCATGCGTTCTCCACTTTCCTGATGGTCGGCTTCACGTCCTCGCGTTTGGCGGGCAGCATGGCCTGGTTGGCGCGCGCGGCGTTCAGCACGATGGCGGTCGAGGTCTCGGTGAGGATGCAGAACTTGGTGACCACGGCATCGAGGTGGGCCACGTCGATGACGGCGATCTCGAGGATCCAGCTGTCCTCGCCGGTCACGTTGTAGGCGTTCACGACCTCGGGCGTCTGCTGGATCAGCTTGACGACGCGCTGGTACTCGGCCCGCCCCACGCGGATCATCGCGCGGATGCCGTAGCCCAGGGCCGCGAGGTTGACCGTCGCGCGGTAGCCGGTGATGACGCCGGCGCCTTCGAGCTTGCGCACGCGCTCGGTCACCGCCGGCTGGCTCAGGTGCACGCGGCGGCCCAGTTCGGCCATCGACAGGCGCGCGTCGGCCTGCAGCTCCGCGAGGATGCGCGTGTCGTAGTGGTCGAGGGAAATCGCTTCGGGCATGTGCAAAGCCTAGCAGGGATTTTTGCTGCAATCTCAAGGCGCGGTGCCCATGTTTCCTTGATTCGACGCTGGATGAGGGCGGTGCGGCCTTCTACGATCCTGCCTCATGAGCACGCTCGCTGCCCCTGCCCTGGCCACCTCCCGCGCCGGCCTGTCGCCGCTGGTCATCGCCTGCCTCGCCGCGACCTGGCTGGTCTGGGGCTCGACCTACCTGGCCATCAAGTTCGCGCTGATCAGCTTTCCGCCCTTCGTGCAGATGGGTTCGCGCTTCCTCGTCGCCGGTGGCGTGCTGCTGGGCTGGATGGCCTGGCGCGGCGCGCCGATGCCGACGCGCCGGCAGTGGCTGCACGCGCTGGCGGTCGGGACGCTGATGCTGGGCGGCGGCATGGGCGGCACCGCCTACGCCGAACAGACCGTGGGCTCCGGCCTGGTGGTCGCCTTCATCGCGGTGGTGCCGGTGGTGATGGCGCTGCTGCTGACGCTGTGGCGCGTGTTCCCCACGCGCCAGGAGGCGCTCGGCATCGCCGTCGGGCTGGCGGGCGTTCTGATGCTGACGCAGGGCGCGGGCTTCCAGGCGTCGACCGCGGGGCTGGTCGCCATCGCGATCGCCTGCGTCGCCTGGAGCGTGGGCAGCGTGCTGAGCCTGCGCGCCCTGCCCCTGGCGCCCGGCGCCACCGGCTTCGCCAGCGAGATGATCTGCGGCGGCGTCGTGCTGATGGCGATGGCCGCGCTGGACGGCGAGTACGCGACGCTGGCCGCGCAGTGGCCGCCCGAGCCGCAGGCCGTCGCGGCCTGGGTCTACCTGGTGGTCTTCGGCTCGCTGATCGCCTTCAACGCCTACATGCTGCTGCTGGCGCGCGCGCCGGCCTCGCTGGCGTCGAGCTACACCTTCGTCAACCCGGTCATCGCGATGCTGCTGGGCGTCGCGGTCGCCGGCGAGGTGGTCAGCGGCTACGAATGGGCCGCGGCCGGCGTCGTGCTGGTGGGCGTGGTGCTGATGCTGGCCGGGCGGCGCGCGCCCACCACCGACTAGGACTTCGGCTGCGCGCGCGACGCGCGCATCAGCACCGCGCCGTCGGCGTCCTGCAGCGTCAGGAAGCCGTGCGGCGGCACCGTGGCCCGCGCGGCACGCTCCAGCGCGGTGAGGACGCGGTCCTCCTGCTCCATCAGCGCCGGGCTGCAGGCCATGCGGGTGGTGGCGACCGGGTCGATCTTCAGGCGATTGCCCTCCAGCGTGTAGCGACCGCGCAGCGTGTTGCAGCTGGCGTGGCCGCCGAGCGCGCCTTCCGGGCCGAAGACCAGGCGGGCCTTGCTCTTGTCCACCAGCGGGGCACTGCGTGCCTGCTCGATGATCCATTCGCCCAGCACCTGCGGGTCGGGGGCCTCGATCAGCACCTGTTGCGGCGGCGGCTCGGGCTTCACGGCGGCCTGGGGCTTGGGAGGGGCCATGGGCTGGGTCGACGGCGGCACGCCGCCGCAGGCGGTGAACGCCAGCAGCGCCAGCGCGGGCAGCAGCGAAGGTGCACGAGAGCAGATGGTGGACATGGAGACTCCCTGTTGTGATCCGGTTCAGCCTGCAGTGTCGCGCGCCTGCGCGGCGGCGCGGATCGCCGCCAGCGTGGTGCGCGAGGTGCTGACGTCGGCATCGAGCTTCAGGTGGATCAGCGTCGGCTCACCGGCCCGCAGGGCCTCGGCGAAGGCCGGCTCGAACGCCGCCGTCGTGTCGACGCGTGAGGCCCGCCAGCCGTAGGCGCGCGCCAGTGCGGCGAAGTCGGGGTTGAACAGGTCGCTGCCGGAGACGCGGCCCGGGTACTCGCGCTCCTGGTGCATGCGGATGGTGCCGTAGCTGCCGTTGTCGACGACGATGCTGATCAGCTTGCGGGCGCCGTAGGCGGTGGCCGTCGCCAGCTCCTGGCCGGTCATCAGGAAGTCACCGTCGCCGGCGAGGTTGACGACCGTGCGCTGCGGGTGCAACAGCGCCGCGGCCACGGCGGCCGGCAGGCCGTAGCCCATCGCCCCCGAGGTCGGCGCGAGCTGGGTGCGGCCGTGGTGCTGCAAGCCGTGGTAGCGGACATAGCGATGCAGCCAGCCGCTGTAGTTGCCGGCGCCGTTGGTGTAGACGGTATCGGCCGGCGCGAGACGCTGCACCGCCTTGACCACCTCGGCCATGTCGAGCGGCGCGACCGGCGGCGCGACGTGATTGGCGTCGTAGTCGGCGTGCGCGGCCTCGGCCCAGGCACGCCACGGCAGGTCGAGCGGTGCGGCCAGTGTCTCCAGCGCCTTGCCGGCGCAGGCGCTGGACGCCTGCAGCAGCAGGTCGGCGGCGTAGACGCGGCCCAGTTCCTCGGGGCCGGCGTGCAGGTGCACGAGCTTCTGCACCGGGCGCGGCGCCTGCAGCAGCGTGTAGCCGCCGGTCGTCATCTCGCCGAGGCGCACGCCGATGGCGAGCACCAGGTCCGCGTCCTTCACGCGCTGCGCCAGTTTCGGATTGATGCCGATGCCCACGTCGCCGGCATAGAGCGGATGGCGGTTGTCGAACGTGTCCTGGAAGCGGAAGCCGCAACCGACCGGCAACGACCAGTTCTCGGCAAAGCGCTGCAGCGCGCTCGCCGACTCGGCGTCCCAGCCGCTGCCGCCCACGATCATCAGCGGCTGCTTCGCGGCCAGCAGCATCGAGCGCAGCTCGCGCAAGGCGCCGGGCGCGGGCCAGGCCTGTGCCGGCAGGGCGCGCGGCAGCACGGGGGCGGCCGTCGCGCGCGTCAGCATGTCCTCGGGCAGCACGACGACCACCGGGCCGGGCCGGCCTTGCAGCGCGGTGCGGAAGGCGCGCGCGACGTACTCGGGCAGCCGATCGGCGTCGTGGCATTCGCCGACCCACTTGGCCATGCCCAGCGTGCCGGGACCGAACATCTGGCGGTAGTCGACTTCCTGGAAGGCCTCGCGATCGCGCTGGTCGCTCGCGACCTGGCCGATGAACAGGATCATCGGCGTCGAGTCCTGGAAGGCGGTGTGCAGGCCGATGCTGGCGTTGGTGGCGCCGGGCCCGCGCGTCACGAAGCAGATGCCGGGCCGGCCGCTCAGCTTGCCCTGCGCATCGGCCATGAAGGCCGCACCGCCTTCCTGGCGGCAGGCGATGAAGCGGATGCGTTCGCGATGCTCGTGAAAGCCGTCGAGCACCGCGAGATAGCTTTCGCCGGGAACGCCGAAACAGGTGTCGACGCCCTGCTCGATCAAGGCCTCGACCAGCGCGTGGCCGGCGAGGCGCGAGGTGGGTGGGTGCGGCATGGCCGGCACTTTAGCCGGCCGCCGAAGCCCGTTCGCGCCGAGATCGTCGAAGGGCCGTCGGGCTACTTCCGTGCCTGGGGCCCTGGCGGTGCCTCGGGCTCCGGCTCGGCCGGCGTCGGCACGCCGGGCGGCACCTTGCCGATGCCGGACAAGGCCATGTAGTCCGTCAGCGGACTGACGCCGTTCAGCGGCTTGAACGTGCCCTTGTGGCAGGTCTCGCAGCCCACCTTGGGGCCGTCGCCCAGCGGGCCCATGCGGTGGGCGGGCAGCATCGGCTCCAGCGGGATCAGGTAGTCGGTGTTGAGTTCGCGCACCATGCGGATGCCGTACCAGGCCTTCGACCGCTGCGGCGTGCTCTCCTGCCAGCTCGCCAAGGCCCGCGTGCTGTGGCAATAGGTGCAGTTCACGCCGAGCGACTTGGACATGTAGAGCATCAGCGAGTAGGTGCGCTCGGCGGCCTTGATCGAGTCATGACCGCCCGAGCGCAGCGCGGTGTTGCCCTGGATGCGCACGCTGGCCTGGTCCGTGACGAGGAAGAGCGACAAGGGGTCGCCCGGCAGCGCCGAGCCGACGACGTTGGCCCCGGGCGCGTTCTGCCCGTCGCGGTTGCCGAGCGCACCGAGGCCTGCGCCGGGCGGGTTGGAGTTGAACCAGTCGCCCGAAGGCACGGCCTGGCCACGGTGGCAGGTCCAGCAGGTGACGCCGGTCTCGCCGACGTGGCTCTTCCATTCGGTGTTGATGCGCCGGGTCATCTCGAGCATGCGACGCGCCACGAGCTTGGGGTACTTCTCGTCGGACTCCAGCACGTCGGGGTTGTGGCAGAAGTCGCAGCCCTCCACCGGCGAGACCCAGGTCGACAGCGCCTGCATCAGGCGCGAGACCTCGGTCGCGCTCAGGTCCTGCAGCACCTTCAGGTTGGTGAAGACCTCGGTCGACGGCGGCGACTCGAGGTCGGCCGCCTCTTCGGGCGGCGGGATGCGGTTGAGCTCGTGCAAGGCCGCCACCGTGGTCGGCGACTTGACCTGCACCTGCCCCGTGCCGCGGTATCCGCCCTGCTCGGTGAGCTTGCGTTCGCAGCCCGCCAGACCCAGGGCGACGACGGCACCCGCGACCGCGGCCGCGGTCCGTACCCACGACGCGATCACGCACCGCGGCATCAGGCGGCCGCCTTGCGAGGCTTGAAGTTGCGGCACCAGCCGTCGGGCGGCACGAGACGCTTGAAGAACGAACACGGCCCCTGCTCCTCGCCCTTCTCGCCGCTGTAGAGCTGGCATTCGCTGCAGCGCTGCTTCACGTCGTGGCGCGGGTACTTGGCCTTGTCGACGTCCTCGGTCTTCAGGCGAAAGCCCATCGACTTGGGATAGGCGTCGGACTCCTTGACGGCCACCGTCGGCCGCGGCCCGTCGGCGGCGAGTGCCGGGACCTGGGTCGTGAGGGCCGTGGTGCCGGCGATCACCTGGAGCAGGAAGGTGCGACGCTCGCGGGTTTGCATCGGCGGGGTTCCTTTCGAGGAGGGAATGGGCACGGCGACGGAAGCGCGCAGGCCGCCGGACTCAGGGGCCCGAGCGCACGAGGCGCAGGTGGTGCCGCTCGTCCTTGCGGGCGGCGAACACGCCTTGCGCGCCGAAGCCCAGCGCGAAGACACGCTCGCCGCTGGCTTCGCCTGCCCGCGGTGTCGCCGACCAGTAGGCGGCCGGGGCCGTACCGGGAAAGATGGCGACGTTGGTGCGCGGCCGGAAGCACTCGCGGGCGGTGATCGTCGCCAGCTCGCGCACGGAGGGCAGCCGCCAGTCGCTGAAGGATGCGCCGCCGTCCAGGTTCATCTGGTCGGCGTGCCGCTGCGCCTCGGGCCAGCTCGCAACGCCGGCGGCCCCGACGCACGCGCCCGACTGCCACCGCTGACCCATCGAGCAACGCATCCACATCAGCTTCGACGCGATGTCGGTGATGGTGCCGTCGCCGTTGTCGCGAAAGCGCTCGGCCGGCAGCGACGCGGACTCGCTGCGCGCGCACCCGCCCTGCGGATCGGCGCGCACCGGATCGGCCGCAGCGACCGGCATGGCAGAGGCCGCCAGCGCCCCCACGAGCGCTGCCGCCAGCGCGGCGCGGCGCACCCTCATTTCTTGTCGAAGCCGATGCCGGTGCCGGGCACGTTCAGGCCGCGCGCGTTCTTCGGCGTCGGCCCGGCGGTCTGGCGAGTCTGCAGACCGGTGTCGATCGGCACGCCCCGGTGCAGGTAGTAGGAATAGGACTCGAGCGCGATCATGTCCGCGCTGTTCGGATCCAGTGCCTTGCCGCCCTGCGGGTTCTCGATGCACCAGTTGATCATCTCGCGGTAGGCCGCGACCCGGTCGAAGCTCGGCATGAACTTCGGGAAGGTCTGCGGGTTCGTCGCCGAACCGTCCGGGTGGCAGTTGGCGCAGGCCAGGCCGTTGTTGGCCATGTCGGCGCGCGCGCCGTACCAGAGGTCGTAGCCGCGCTTGGCCGATGCGGTGAGCTTGGCGTCCATGTCCTTCAGCTCGTCTGCGGTGAACGGGTTGCGGGCGGACGCACCGTTCACCACCAGCAGGGCCAGGCAGACCGCGGCGACAGGCGCTGCGACGCGAAGCGTTCTCAAGGGGAGTGAAGTCATCGTGGCATCTCCGCTCAGATCTTGAAGCCGGCGAGCAGGCGCTCGGGCAGCGAATCGGCAAACGGCTCGTACTGCATCGTCGCGCCGCCCGAACTGCCGATGGCCACCGAGGCGGTGCCCATGCCGTCGGCGGTGTTGGCCGGATCGGCGCGGTACTGCTGGTACTGCGGGTAGGGCAGCTTGATCGGCGGATACGGCCAGGGCCACGAGGTGCTCATCGTGCCGATCGACGTGAGGTTGCCGATCTTGTTGTAGACCGTGTGGTGCACGTGGCCGTGGAAGGCCATCACGTTGCTGAACTTGGAGAGGATCGCGCGGATCTCCTTGGAGTCGCTGACCTGGAAGTTCCAGCGCGGGTAGTAGTCCCACAGCGGCGAGTGCGTGAAGATCACGATCGGCGTCGATGCGGGCAGCTTCGCCACGTCCTTGCGCAGCCAGTCGCGTTGCCGCTGGTCGGTGCCCCACACGCCGGGCACCGGGCTGTTGAGCGGCATGAACCAGTCGCGACGCTGTTCGGGCGTGAGGCCGGCCTTGGTCCAGAAGTCCGGCACGAGGATGGAATTGAGGCCGATGAAGTGCACGCCCTTGTGATCGAAGGACCAGAACTCGTCGCCGAAGTTGGCTTTCCAGCCGGCGCCCATGTCGAGGTACCAGTCGTGCTCGCCGGGGATCGACCGGATCGGCGCCTTGAGCTTGGCGAGGATGCGCTTGCCCTTCTGCAGCTGGTCGAGCTCGCCGTGGTGCGCCACGTCGCCCATGATCATCACGAAGTCGGGCGGATTGGCCTGCGCGTTGACCTGCGCCACCGCGTCCTCGAGCTGCTTGTCGAAGACATGGTCCTTCTGGCTGTACAGGTGCGGGTCCGCAATGATCGCGAAGCGAAACGGCGTCACCGACTTCGCCTGCGCGATGTCGACCATGCCGAGATTGACCCCGACCGCCTGCGCGAACACCGTGGTGAGGCCGGCCTTGCCGGCCAGGCCGAGAAAGTCCCTTCGATCGGAATCGTGCGGATCCGCCATGTCGCTGGCTCCTTCTACGAGATGTGGGAGGGGCCGCGCCCGGTGGGATGCGGCAAGGACGAGATCGACAGACCGGGCGGCGTGGCCCGCGGCGCCGAGCGCCGCCACGGGCGCCCCGGGAAGAGCGACACAGGCACCACGCGGCCCGATGCCGGGCGGGGGCTCACCTCACACAGCGCGTACTGCAATGCGCATGGCATGGGCCGGGTCTCCTGTGGATCTTGTAGTGCGCCGGTCGCTTGCCGAATCAGGCAAGCGCATCAGCCTTCAATCTGCGAATCAGTGTAGGGAGCGCATTGTCGAAACCGAAATTGAATTAATTGACGCTGCTATGAGCGCTGACTAATATCGATTTCATGCAGCTCGCCCGGCTCGCCACCCTCAAGCAGCTGGTCGCCTTCCACACGGTGGCCGGGCTGGGCAGCGTGTCGCGGGCGGCCCAGGAACTGCACCTCACGCAGTCGGCGGTGTCGATCCAGATCGCGTCGATCGAAGCTGCGGTCGGGACGCCGCTGCTGGCCCGCACGGGCCGCGGCGTGCGGCTCACCAGTGCCGGCGAGGCCTTGTACGGCTACGCCGAACGCGTGCTCACGGCCTGGAACGAAATGGGCGACGCGATGGCAGCGTCGATGGGCGCGTTCTCGGGCGCCCTGCGCGTGGGTGCGGTGTCGACGTCCGAGTACTGGCTGCCGACCCTGCTGGTGGCCTTCGTGAACGAGAACCCCCGGGTCAATCTCAAGGTGCACATCGCCAATCGCGAGGAGATCGTGCGCTGCCTGAACGGGCAGGAGATCGATGTCGCGGTGATGGGCAACCCACCCGATGCCCTGAAGACCACGGCGACCCGGTTCGCCCGGAACCCGATGGGCTTCATGGCCGCGCCGCACCACCCGCTGATGGCCGAACGCAAGCTCACGATGGCCAAGCTGTCCGAATCGCACATGCTGGTGCGCGAACGCGGCTCGGGCTCGCGCACGACCCTGGCACGACTGTTCAAGGAAGCCGGCCTGCGCCTGCGCGTGGGGTCCGAGTTGTCCAGCAACGAGGCGATCAAGCAGATGTGCATCGCGGGCTTCGGCCCCGCCTACCTGTCGCTGCACACCTGCATCCTGGAGATGAAAGCCGGTCTGCTGCAGTTGCTGCCGATGCCCCGCAACCTGGTCGAGCGCGAGTGGTTCGTCGTGCACCGACCCGGGCCGTCGCTGCCCGACGTCGCCGCGGCCTTCGAGCGCTTCCTGCGCCTGCGCGGGCAGTACAAGATCGACCAGTTCCTCGAGGAGCGTGAGGCCAACGTCGAGCGGCTGACCGCCGGCGCGCGGCGCTGAGCGCCGCAGGCGCCAGGTCAGGCCGCGACCGGCACGGCCCGCCCGCGCGCCACGCGCAGGCCCACCAGCGAAGCCGACACCACGCCCATCAGCAGCAGCGCGGCCGCCCCGTGGAAGATGCCGTTCGCGTGACCGTGGTCGAGCAGCGCGCCGAAGGCCGGGGCCGCCAGCGCGAAGCCGATGTCCAGGCCCGAGTACACCGTTCCGTAGACGCGACCGGTGGCACCGGGCGGCGCCGCGCGCTTGATCAGCATGTCGCGCGACGGGCCGGCCAGGCCGGTGCCGAAGCCGGCGAGCGCCGCCACCGCGGCAGTCGCCAGGCCCGGCAGCCAGCCGGTGCCGGCGACGAACAGCAGCGCTGCCGCCGCGGCCATGGCCCAGCCGATGGTGCGCTCGAGCCGGTCGACCCGCGACACGAGGAAGCCCCCCGCCACCATGCCGGCCGCACCGCACAGCATGTAGCCGGTGACGACGAAGGCCGTGACCGACAGGGGCAGACCGTACATCTGCTGCAGCGCCGGACTGGCGAAGCTCTGGATCGCCGACAGGGCCGCCGTCGTCCAGAAGAAGAACGCGAAGCACAGCCACACCGAGGGCAGCTTCAGGAAGGCGAGCGGATGTTCCTCGGCCAGCGCCTTGGCGCCGGCCTGGGTCTCGTGGGCCCAGGTGCCCGAGCGGTCGTCGATGGCCTCGCGGTTCAGGACCATCAGCAACAGCACGGCCAGCGCATACGCGGCGGCGGCCAGATAGGCCACGCGCCACGAGCCCGACAGCGCCGTGATGCCGGCCAGGAAGATCGGCGCGACCGCCCAGCCCAGGTTGCCGGTGATGCCGTGCACCGAGAAGGCGTGGCCCAGCCGCGGCTGCGACACGCGCTTGTTGAGGATGGTGAAGTCGACCGGATGGAAGGGAGAGTTGCCCAGGCCGGCCAGTGCGGCCGCCGCCATCAGGCCCGCATAGCCGGTCGCGCTGGCGGCCACCAGCGCCGCGCCGACGAAGCAGGCCAGCGCCAGGAACAGCACCGGGCGCGCGCCGACCTTGTCGACGACGAAGCCGGCCAGCGCCTGGCCGATGCCCGAGATGACGAAGAACACCGTCACCAGCAGGCCGAGCTCGGAGTAGCTGAGGCCGAAGTCCCGGATGAAGGCCGGAAACAGCGGCGGCAGCAGCATGTGGAAGAAGTGCGAGGTGCCGTGCGCAACGCCGATCAGCGTGATGGTGCGGGCGTCCTGCGCCAGCGGGACGGCCGGCGCGGTGGCCGACGCGGTCGAAGTCGTGGAGATCATGACCGGATCATCGATCAGGACGCTCCGGCGCGCTTACGATAGCAGGACAACTTCTGTCGCAATCATGCCAAGACCACCCGCCGTGCTCGTCGGCCCGCAGACGCCGCAGCTGTACGCACCGACCGCCGAGCGGCCGCTGCGCGCCAAGCACAGCCAGCTTGCCGCCGACACCCAGGTCGAGCCGCACAGCCACCCTTGGGCGCAGCTGGCCTGGTCGGCCACCGGCGTGCTGCGGCTGACGACGCGGGGCGGCACCTACCTCGTGCCGCCATCGCGGGCGCTGTGGATCCCGCCGGGGGTCGAGCATGCGGTCACGGTGGTCGAGTCGGCCGAGCTGTGCACCCTGTACCTGCACCAGCGTCCCGGCTGCTGCGGCCCCGGCGCGCGCAAGGGGCCGGTCGAGGGCCGCTGGCAGCTGTGTCGGGTGCTGGAGGTATCGGACCTGCTGCGGGCGCTGATGCTGGCCCTGCCCGCCGCGTCAGACCACGGCCCGCAACCGCGGCCCGCCGAGCTCGAGCGCGAGAAGCTGATCGGCCCGCTGCTCGCCGACGAACTGAAGCGCGCCGCGCCGGTACCGCTGGGAGTGCCGATGCCGCAGGACAAGCGACTGCGCACGCTGTGCGAGGCGGTCCTCGACGAGCCGACCCGCCACGACACGCTGGGCGACTGGGTGCGGGGCATCGGCGCCAGCGAGCGCACCGTCGCGCGGCTGTTCCGCGACGAGCTCGGCACCAGCTTCGGCCAGTGGCGCCAGCAGGTGCTGCTGGCGCGCGCGTTGACGCTGGCGGCACGCAAGCGCCCGATGAGCGAGATCGCCGCCGAGCTGGGCTATACGAGCCCGAGCGCCTTCAGTGCGATGGTGCGGCGCTCGGTCGGCGCGCCGCCCTCCAAGTTCTTCGCGTCGGCGTAAGACAATGGAACGAGCATGAGCACCCAGATCCTCTACGACTTCACCAGGCAGGACGCCCGCGGCGCCTGCTCCACCGCCCAGGCCTGGGCCAAGGCGCCCGAGCTGCTGACGCCACCTCGGCGTGCCGGCCTGATGGCGCGCGCCCGGGAGCTGCTGAAGGCGAAGAACGCGGTTCTCGTCGCGCACTACTACGTCGACGGCGACCTGCAGGACCTGGCGCTGGAGACCGGCGGCTGCGTGTCCGACTCGCTGGAGATGGCGCGCTTCGGGCGTGACCATGCCGCGCAGACCCTGGTGGTCGCCGGCGTGCGCTTCATGGGCGAAAGCGCCAAGATCCTGTCGCCCGAGAAGACGGTGCTGATGCCCGACCTCGACGCGACCTGCTCGCTCGACCTGGGCTGCCCGCCGGACCAGTTCGCGGCCTTCTGCGACGCGCACCCGGACCGCACCGTGGTCGTCTACGCCAACACCAGCGCCGCGGTGAAGGCGCGCGCCGACTGGATGGTGACCAGCTCCTGCGCGGTGGCCATCGTCGAGCACCTGCATGCGCAGGGGAAGAAGATCCTCTGGGCGCCCGACCGCCACCTCGGCCGCTACATCGCCGACCACAGCGGCGCCGACATGCTGATGTGGAACGGCGAGTGCATCGTGCACGACGAGTTCAAGGGCCTGGAACTCGAGCTGATGAAGCGCGAGCACCCGGACGCGCTGGTGCTGGTTCACCCGGAGTCGCCGCGCAGCGTGGTCGACCTGGCCGACGTCGTCGGCTCGACCTCGCAGCTGCTGAACGCGGTGGTCAGGAGCGACCGGCACAAGTTCATCGTCGCCACCGACAACGGCATCCTGCACCGCATGCGCCAGCTGGCGCCCGGCAAGACGCTGATGGAGGCGCCGACCGCGGGCAACAGCGCCACCTGCAAGAGCTGCGCGCACTGCCCGTGGATGGCGATGAACGGGCTCGCCGGCCTGGTCCGCTGCCTGGAGCAGCGCGTCGGCGAGATCACGGTGCCGGAGCCGACGCGCTCGCAGGCGTTGGGCTGCATCGAGCGGATGCTGGACTTCGTCAAGGCGAACCCGGGTGCGATCAGCCAGCCGGCGCGAGGCTTCGTCCCCAACATCGGAGCAGCGTGAAGCCATGCTGAGTTTCGAGTTCAACGAAACGCTCGAGCAGGCCCGCGAACGCAACGTGCGCGACGCGCTGTTCGAGGACCTGGGCCGCGCCGACTGGACCGGGCGCCTGGTGCCGCCAGGCCGGCGCGTGCGGGCGCACGTCGTCGTGCGCGAGGCCGCCGTCCTGTGCGGGTGCGACTGGTTCGAGGCTTGCGTGAAGGCGCTCGACGGGCACGCCGTCGTCGAGTGGCGCTACGCCGAAGGTGCGCGCATGCAGGCCGACACGCCGGTCTGCGACATCGAGTCCGACGCCCGCGCCCTGCTGGCCGCCGAGCGACCGTCGCTCAACTTCCTGCAGCTGCTGTCGGCCACGGCCACGCTGACGCGGCGCTACGTCGACGCGATCGCCGGCGCCTCGCCCCGTCCCGGCGGCTGCGCCATCCTCGACACCCGCAAGACCCTGCCCGGCCTGCGGCAGGCGCAGAAGTACGCGGTGCGCACCGGCGGCGGCCAGAACCAGCGGCTGGCGCTGTGGCACGGCATCCTGATCAAGGAGAACCACATCGCCGCGGCCGGCGGCATCCCCCAGGTCCTGCAGGCGGCGCGCGAGCTGCAGGCCGGTGTCGACATCCAGATCGAGGTCGAACGCCTGGACCAGCTGCGCGAGGCGCTGGCGCACGGCGCCACCAGCGTGCTGCTCGACAACTTCAGCTTCGCGCAGATGCGCGAGGCCGTGGCCGTCACGGCCGACCGCGCGCTGCTCGAAGTGTCCGGTGGCGTCGGCCTGGACCAGGTGCGCGAGATCGCCGCCACCGGCGTCGATCGCATCTCGATCGGTCGGCTGACCAAGGACGTCACGGCGACCGACTACTCGATGCGCGTCCTCGGCTGAAAAGCCGGGCGACCCGCCCTCATTTCGCGGCTTCCCGGCCGCGGTGGCGGGCCGACACTGCCGCCATGAGCACCGACTTCACCTCCGTCCACAACTACTACGAGCGCCACGTCTTCGACGCGGTGCTCTCGGCCCATGGCGGCCACCCGGGTCTGGACGGGGACACGCTGGCCGACGTGGCCTGCGTGGCGCTGAACCGCCTGCCGCCCCGCTATGTCCGCCACGACGTGGACTTCGCCTTCTATCAGGGCGAAAAGGAACGCGCGGCCGCCGACAAGGCGCTGAAGGACGCCGTGACCTACGCCTTCCAGTTCGTGCAGGCGCGCGTGGCCATGAGGGCGCGCTGAAGCGTCTCGCCTAGGCCGCCCAGGGCGGTGCCTTCCTCTTCGGCTTGCGCGTCAGGATCGTCGGGAAGCTGACCGGCAGCGTCGCCGGGAAATCGCGGCTGTAGTGCAGCCCGCGGCTCTCGTGACGGCTGAGTGCCGAGCGCACGATGAGCTCGGCGCAATCGACGAGATTGCGCAACTCCAGCAGGTCGCGCGTGACGCGGAAGTTCGCGTAGTAGTCGTCGATCTCGGTACGCAGCAGCTTGATGCGATGCAGCGCGCGCTCCAGCCGCTTGGTCGTGCGCACGATGCCGACGTAGTTCCACATGAGCAGCCGCAGTTCGTCCCAGTTGTGGGAGATGACGACCTGCTCGTCGGCGTTCTCGACCTGGCTCTCGTCCCAGGGCGGCAACTCGGACGACGGCGCCGCGGCCTGCGACAGGATGTGCTCGGCGCAGGTCTTGCCGAGCACCACGCACTCGAGCAGCGAGTTGCTGGCCAGCCGGTTGGCACCGTGCAGGCCGGTGTAGGTGGTCTCGCCGACCGCGTACAGGCCCGGCACGTCGCAGCGGCCGTCGAGGTCGGTGACGACGCCCCCGCAGGTGTAGTGCGCCGCCGGCACCACCGGGATCGGCTGGCGGGCGATGTCGATGCCCAGGGCCAGGCAGCGGCTGTGGATCGTCGGGAAGTGCTCTTTCAGGAAAGCTTCGCCCAGGTGCGTGGCGTCGAGCCACACGTGGTCGAGGCCGTGCTTCTTCATCTCGAAGTCGATCGCGCGGGCGACGATGTCGCGCGGCGCGAGCTCGAGACGCTCGTCGTGCGCGGCCATGAAGCGGGTGCCGTCCGGCAACTTGAGCTGCCCGCCCTCGCCGCGCAGCGCCTCGGTGATGAGAAAGCTGCGCTCCTGCGGGTGGTACAGGCAGGTCGGATGGAACTGGATGAATTCCATGTTCCCGACACGACAGCCGGCGCGATACGCCATCGCGATGCCGTCACCGGTGGAGGTGTCGGGGTTGGTGGTGTAGCGGTAGACCTTGCCGGCGCCGCCGGTGGCCAGCACCACGGCCGCGGCCGGCAGCGTCTCGACGCGCTGGCGGTCGATGTCCAGCGCATAGACGCCGTGGCAGCGCGGCGCCGCGCCGTCGACCTTGAGGTGGCGCTGTGTGATCAGGTCCACCGCCATCCATCGCTCGCGCAGCGTGATGTTCGGGTGGCGCTTGACTTCGTCCAGCAGCACCTGGTGGATCGCTTTGCCGGTGGCGTCGGCCGCGTGCGCGATGCGGCGCACCGCGTGGCCGCCCTCGCGCGTGAGGTGCAGGCCGAGCGGCCCGTCGGGATCGCCCGAGAAAGGCACCCCGCGCTGGACCAGCCACTCGACCGCCTCGGCGCTGCGCTCGGCGATGAAGCGCGCGGTGTCCTCGGCCACCAGGCCGGCCCCGGCGTCCTGCGTGTCGCGGACGTGGCTGTCGATGCTGTCGTCGCTGCCCAGCACGCCGACGATGCCGCCCTGCGCCCAGGCGGTGGCTCCCTCGTCGAGGTTGCGCTTGGCCAGCACGATGACCGGGTGGCGAGGTGCCAGTTGCAGCGCGACGGTCAGGCCGGCCAGGCCGGCGCCGACGATGACCACGGGCGGCGGGGAAGCGGGAGCGTGGCGGGTCGGCATCGGAGCAACAGTCGCGTGCGCATCGCGCCAGACCGGCGCGACATCTGCCACGAATTCTATCGACGGGCTCACAGGCGACGGACCTAGGGACGACTGCGCTCGACCCCGGGGATTACACTTGGTGACAAACCATCCGAGCGTGCGCCCATGTCGCCACGCCGTCCCTGCCTCGCTCGCTGTCCGGATCTGTACAGCCCATGAGCCAGTCCTCCGATCGCAACGTGATCACCCGCCCGCCGGCCGGCGCTCCAGGCTGGGAATCCACGCGCGTGCAGACGCAGGTCACGCCGCGCCTCGGCGGCGGTCCGGCCGACGACGATGTCGGCGACATCGACATCGGCCGGGCAGTCGGCAACAACACGCGCGAGCTCTTCGTCGCCTGCGAGCCGGCCGAGGCGATGGTCCAGCAGTTCGATCACCTGCAGCCGGAGTTCGTGGCCGTCAGCGATCTGGGCGTCGCCGCGTCGCGCAAGCTGCTGGCCGGCATCGCCGCGGCCAGCCAGCGTGTGGTGCAGAAGCTGGTCGTGCGGCGCAACGGCGCCGGCACCGTGCTGGCGACCATCGAGTTCGTCGACTGCCCGACCAGCAATGGCAAGGCCGTGCGCCTCTACAGCACCGAGGTCGACGCCGACACCCACACCCGCCAGAGCATGGCGCGCGTGCTGCTGGGTCGTGCCCGGCTGGGCGTCGTGATGGTCGGCGACCTGCCGGCGCACGCGCTGACCAGCGCGCTGCAGCCCTGGCGCGACACCGCACTGCGCGGCGGCTGGACCTGCCGCCGCATGCTTTTCATGCCGCTCGCCGCCGGCGTGGCGCTGCCCGGAGAGATCGCCCGCTTCCGCGCGGCCACCGCGATCGAGGCCACGCCCACGCCGCAGGTCGGCCGGCCGGCCGACGTCTGGGCCCAGCTGTGCCAGGCCTGGAACACGCTGCAGCAGCAGAGCAAGCCCGGCGTGAGTCCGTCGGCCCTGCCCCTGCTCGGATCACCGAACGCGGCCGCCGCTGCGGCCGCCCCGGCCGCGGTGGCGCCGGGCCAGCGCGCGATGCCGAGCGCTGCCGCCTCGCCGACGCCGATGCCGGTGGTCGGCAACACGCCGGCACCGCCACGCGACGCCCCGCTCGAGCGCTATCTGCACGACCTGGGGCAGATGACCGGCGTCGTCAGCGCCTGCGCCTTCGACATCATGACCGGCCGCCCGGTCGGGCATGCCGGCGCCCGACCCGGCCCGGATGAACTGGCCCGCCACGGCGCCGCGATGCTGGCCTCGATGATGGGCGCCAGCCGCGCGATGGGGATGGGCGCCGTCGTGCCGGAAACCGCCGTCACGCTGGGCCAGCACCACCTGCTGCTGCGCCCGCTGCCAGCCCATCCGGGCATGGCGCTGCACGTCGTGCTGGACAAGCCGCACGTGACGCTGGCGCTGGTGCAGCTGCAACTGCGCCGCCTCGACGACGCGCTGCTCGCAGCCGCCCGACAGCCGCCCGCGACGCGCTTCTGACGCGCGGCCCGCCGCGGCCCGCGTCGTCAGTGCACGACCCTCTCGAACCGGAACTCGCCCGGCGCGCGGATCGGGTCCACGTCCACCGGCACCACGTCCTTCGGCGCGAACCTGCCTTCCAGCAGCAGCCTGGACAGCGGGTTCTCGATGCGCTGCTGGATCGCCCGCTTGAGCGGCCGCGCGCCGAACACCGGGTCGAAACCGACCTTGGCCAGCTCGGCCAGCGCTGCGGCCGACACGTCGAGCTGGATGTCGAGCTTGCCGAGTCGCGCCGCCAGCAGCCGCAGCTGGATCTGCGCGATCGCCTCGATGTGCTTGGCGTCCAGGCCGTGGAAGACCACGGTCTCGTCGATGCGGTTCAGGAACTCCGGGCGGAAGTGCTGCTTCAGCTCGGCCCAGACCGCATCGCGGATGTCCTCGGCCGGCTGGCCGGCCATCTGCATGATGAGGTGCGAGCCGAGGTTGCTGGTCATCACGATCACGGTGTTCTTGAAGTCCACCGTGCGGCCCTGGCCGTCGGTGAGCCGCCCGTCGTCCAGCACCTGGAGCAGCACGTTGAACACGTCCGGGTGCGCCTTCTCGACCTCGTCGAGCAGCAGCACGCTGTAGGGCTTGCGACGCACCGCCTCGGTCAGGTAGCCGCCCTCGTCGTAGCCGACATAGCCCGGCGGCGCGCCGATCAGGCGCGCGACCGAGTGCTTCTCCATGAACTCGCTCATGTCGATGCGGATCAGCTGCTCCTCGCTGTCGAACAGGAAGCCCGCCAGCGCCTTGCACAGCTCGGTCTTGCCGACGCCGGTGGGGCCGAGGAACAGGAAACTGCCGGTCGGCCGGTTCGGGTCGGAGAGCCCCGCGCGTGAGCGTCGGATCGCATCGGCCACCGCGCGGATCGCCTCGTCCTGGCCGACGACGCGCTCGTGCAGCTTGTCCTCCATCTGCAGCAGCTTCTGCCGCTCGCCCTGCATCAGCTTGGCGACCGGAATGCCGGTGGCCCGGGCCACGACCTCGGCGATCTCTTCGGTGCCCACCAGCGTGCGCAGCAGCGTCGGCTTGCCGGCGGCACCGGCCCCGGCCTCCTTGGCCTGCGCATCCTTGAGCTTCTTCTCCAGCTCGGGCAGCTTGCCGTACTGCAGCTCGGCGACCTTGTTGAAGTCGCCCTTGCGCTTGAACTCCTCGATCTGCGTGCGGATGCGGTCGATGTCTTCCTTGAGGTGCGCCGAGCCCTGGGCGGTGGCCTTCTCGGCCTTCCAGACCTCGTCCAGGTCCGCGGCCTCGCGCTCGAGCCGCGCGATGTCCTCCTCGATCAGCGCGAAGCGCTTCTGCGAGGCCTCGTCCTTCTCCTTGCGCACCGCCTCGCGCTCGATCTTCAGCTGGATCAGCCGGCGGTCGAGCTTGTCCATGACCTCCGGCTTGGAGTCGATCTCGATCTTGACCTTGGCTGCGGCCTCGTCGATCAGGTCGATGGCCTTGTCGGGCAGGAAGCGGTCGGTGATGTAGCGGTGCGAGAGTTCGGCCGCGGCGACGATCGCCGGGTCGGTGATCTCGACGCCGTGGTGGACCTCGTACTTCTCCTGCAGGCCGCGCAGGATGGCGATGGTCGCCTCGACCGTCGGCTCGCCGACCAGCACCTTCTGGAAGCGGCGCTCGAGCGCGGCGTCCTTCTCGACGTACTTGCGGTACTCGTCGAGCGTGGTCGCGCCGATGCAGTGCAGCTCGCCGCGCGCCAGCGCCGGCTTGAGCATGTTGCCGGCGTCGATCGCGCCTTCGGCCTTGCCGGCGCCGACCATGGTGTGGATCTCGTCGATGAAGACGATGGTCTGGCCCTCGTCCTGCGCCAGTTCCTTCAGCACGTTCTTGAGCCGCTCCTCGAACTCGCCGCGGTACTTGGCGCCGGCCAGCAGCAGGGCCATGTCGAGCGTCAGCACGCGCTTGTTCTTCAGCGACTCGGGCACCTCGCCCGCGACGATGCGCTGGGCCAGGCCCTCGACGATGGCGGTCTTGCCGACGCCGGGCTCGCCGATCAGCACCGGGTTGTTCTTGGTGCGACGCTGCAGCACCTGGATCGCGCGGCGGATCTCGTCGTCGCGACCGATCACCGGGTCGAGCTTGCCCTGGCGGGCGCGCTCGGTCAGGTCCAGCGTGT
>NZ_CADEFR010000045.1 GCF_902826655.1 uncultured Methylibium sp.
TGCGTCAGGTCGCCTTCGGCCACCGTCTGCAGTTCGTTCATCAGCCGCAGAATGGCCGCCTGGTTGGCGTCGTTGACGCGCTTGGCTTCCTGCTCCTGGCGCTCGGCTTCCTCGCGCTGCTGGTTGGCGATCGCGGCACGCTGGCGCTGGTCCTGCAGCGACACGTACAGCAGGCCGCCGATGCCGGCCAGCACGAGCAGCAGCGAGACGATGATCAGCAGCAGGCTGCCGAAGCCGAGACCGGCCCGCGACTGCAGCTGCGACTGCACCTCCTGCAGGCCCTTGCGCAGCGGTTCGCTGTCGGCAACGATCTGCGACTGCGCCTCGCGCGCGGACACCAGGCCCTGCAGGTTGCCCAGGATGGCGCCGGCCTGCACGCGGGTCTCTTCGTACTGCTTGAGCAGCGCCTGCAGGCGCTCGCGGGTCGCCGCATCCTTGGTGCCGGGCAGGCGCAGGTCGGCGTTGCCGTCGAGCAGGCCCTGGGCGATCTCGCGGAAGGAGTTGAGGTCCTTGCCGAGCAGGAACACCGCCTCGGGCGACACGCCCTCCACGGTGAGGAACTCGTTGGCCGACTTGCCGATGCGCTGGGTCAGCATCACGACCTGGCCCACCGCCGACAGCTCGGCCGGCGACGCGTCCTGCTGCAGCTTCAGCGACGACACCGTCTCGGCGATCTCGAGCAGGTCCGACGACTGGCGGTTGATGCCGCGCAGCGCCTGGCTCACCTCGGTCAGCGTCTTCTGCTGCGACAGCACGGTGTTGGAGTTCTTCTCGGCCTTGTCGATCAGCGGCATCAGCGGCTCGAGCGTGGGCTGGACGCCCGTCGGCGCCTGCGAGACCGTCTCGCTGCCGGCCTGCAGGCCGCGGGTCGCACCGGCCAGCACGCCGACGCTTTCCTTCACTTCCGGGAAGGCCGCGGTGCTGCCGACCAGGGCCTGCGACACCGACTTCGCCAGACGCTGCGACTGCATCAGCGCGTCACCGGCGGCGGCCACCTGGCTCGCGCTCTGGTTGGCCGAGTTCAGCGCCAGACCGGTCACCGTGATCAGGCCGACCAGGCCCAGCACGAAGATCCCGGCCAGCACGCGCCGCTGCTCGGCCGCCGGCAGGCCGCCGATCATCGGCAGGCCGCCGCCGCTGCGCGGCTCGCCGCCTTCGATGCGGGTCTCGCCGAAGGCGTCGGGCATCTCGGACGGCGCAGCCTCGGAGATGATCGACGAATCGGGGTTCTGCACCGTGGCCTGCTGGGTCGGCGCCATGTCGAGCGTGGCCGTGCCGTCCGGTCCCACGACCAGGTCGTCGGCGCCCGGGTAGGCGTCGTCGAAAGACAGGTCGTCGTCGTTCGACTTGCGTTGACCCAGACCCTTGAACTTGTTCAGAAAGCCCATAAAAGCCTCTCGCTCACCTCGGTGGTTCGGTCGGCGTGCTCCGGCGGCTTGCGCTCACCGGGCAATCCTCAGAAAAGCATCCTCGCTGGCCAGCGCGGCCAGCTGCAACTCTTGCCAGCGGCGGCCGCTGGCATCGCTGTAGCGCCCGCCGGCGAAGGCCGGCCGGGCCGGATCGTCGGCGTCGCGCGTCATCTGGTCGGCGCCGCGCAGACCGGCCAGCCGGTCGACGAGCAGCGCGCAATTGATCTCGAGCCCCGGATTGAAGGCCACCAGGCGCGACTGCTCGCGCCCGATGTCGCTCATCGCCGTGGCCCGCAGTCCCAGGAAGGACGCCAGGTCGACGACGCCGTGCAGGCGACCGCGCAGGTTGGCCACGCCCAGGAACCAGGCGCTGGTGTGCGGCACCGCGACCAGCGCGGCCAGCGGGAAGATCTCGCCGGCCTGCCCGAGCGGCAGCAGCACGCCCTGGCCCGCGCACTCGACCGCCAGCCAGCTGGCGGTGTCGGTCTGCAGGCGCGCGCTCTGCAGGCGCTCGGCCAGCCGGCTTTGCAACTCGCGCAGCGCTTCCTTCTTGGCCATGCCCTGGAGATCCCGTTGCGGTGCGGTTCAGCGTCGCGGCTTCAGTCGAAGGCGCGGATCTTGGCCACCAGCTCGTCGGCATCGACCGGCTTGACCACGTAGTCGCGTGCGCCCTGGCGCATGCCCCAGACCTTGTCGGTTTCCTGGTTCTTGCTGGTGCACATGATCACGGGCACGTCCAGGAAGCGCGGGTCGCGGGTGATGGCGCGCGTGAGCTGGAAGCCGTTGAGCCCCGGCATCACGACGTCCATCAGGATCAGGTCCGGCTTCTCCTCGCCGAGCCGCTTCATGGCCTCGTCGCCGTTCTCGGCGGTGCGCACCTTGTAGCCGCGCTTGCTGAGCAGGTCGGACAGGAAATGCAGTTCGGTCTTCGAATCGTCGACCAGCAGGATCTTCTCGATCGCCATGGTGGGGTCCTCGTTATCGGGGGGCCGGCACGCGCCCTGCCAGGCACGCGGCGGGGCGACGGCGCACGGCCGTCATGCCGCGCGGCGGTGCTGTTGCACCGCCTGCAGCAACTGGTCTTTGGTGAAGGGCTTGGTCAGATAGTCCTCGGAGCCGACCATGCGGCCGCGCGCCTTGTCGAACAGGCCGTCCTTGGACGACAGCATGATGACCGGCACGCCGGAGAACTTGGGGTTGCGCTTGATGATGGCGCAGGTCTGGTAGCCGTCCAGGCGCGGCATCAGGATGTCGCAGAAGATCAGGTGCGGCTGGTGGTCGTTGACCTTGGCCAGCGCATCGAAGCCGTCCTCGGCCAGCACGACCTGGTGACCGCCCTGCTTGAGGAAGATCTCGGCGCTGCGGCGGATGGTGTTGCTGTCGTCGATGACCAGGACGCGCACCACCTCGGCGGCGGTCTCGGACCCCGCTCCCTCTTGCGTCAGCGCTTGGTTCACCGGCCGTTCTCCTCAACGAAGCCCACGGGTCAGATCTGCACCATCTCGAAGTCCTCCTTGCGGGCTCCGCATTCGGGACAGGTCCAGTTCATCGGCACATCGGCCCAGGCGGTACCCGGAGCGATACCGTGCTCCGGATCCCCGGCTGCCTCGTCGTACATCCACCCACAGATGAGGCACATCCAGGTTCGCGGTTCGCTCACGGTGTCTTGACTGTTCACTACAATGAAAAAGAATTGTAGCGAGCGCCCTCAGCGAAAAGACAAGGGTTAGTGGGCACATACGCAACATTCCTCATAAAACTCTGGAACTCCGTGACCCCCTGCGCACCGCGGGCCCCGTCACCGAACTGACCGCCGATGAACACCCCCGCGCAGAGCGCGACCGAGTCCCCCGAAGTGCCCGTCGGCGACGCGCCGCCGGCCTGCGTGATGAGCTTCAACGCCAGCGACCCGAGCGGCGCCGGCGGCCTGGCCGGGGACGTCTCGACGATCGCCGCGATGGGCGCGCACGCACTGCCGGTCGTCACCGCCATCGTGCTGCGCGACACCGCCGAGGTCTTCGAGTCGCACGAGATCGAGGCCGACACCATCGTCGAGCAGGCCCGCAGCATCCTCGAGGACATCACGATCTCGGCCTGGAAGGTCGGCTTCCTCGGCAGCGCCGAGGGCGTGGCCGGCGTGGCCGAGGTGCTGAGCGACTACCCCGACGTGCCGCTGGTGGCCTACATGAACGGCGTGTCGTGGCTGGACGAGGACGACCAGCAGGCCTACCTCGATGCCTGGCGCGAGCTGATCCTGCCCGCCACCGAGGTGCTGGTCGGCAACCAGCAGACGCTGGTCGACTTCCTGCTGCCCGAGTGGGACGGCGAGCGCCCCCCGTCAGCGCGCGAACTGGCGGTCGCCGCCGGCGAGCTGGGCACCAAGTACGTGCTGGTCACCGGCATCGCGCTGCCGGCCGGCAAGGGCAGCGAGGCCTACGTCGACAACGTGCTGGCCTCGCCCCAGGGCGCGATCACCGGCGAGAAGTTCGAGCGCTTCGACGCCGCCTTCATCGGCGCCGGCGAGACGGTCTCGGCCGCGCTGGCCTCGCTGCTGGCGAGCGGCCAGGACCTGCACCTGGCCGTGTCCGAGGCGCTGAGCTTCCTCGACCAGGCGCTGGACGCGGGCTTCCGTCCCGGCATGGGCAATGTCGTGCCCGACCGCTTCTTCTGGGCGCTGCCCGAGGCCGACCCGGGCGCCGAGGGCGACGAGCCCGAGGGCGAGCCCCTAGCCGAGGACCCGACCACGCCCGACCGCGGCCCGCGCCGCATCCACTGAATCCGCCGCGATGGCCGACTCCCGCAATTCGCAACTGTTCGAGCGCGCCCAGCGCAGCATCCCCGGCGGCGTCAATTCGCCGGTCCGTGCCTTCCGCGCAGTCGGCGGCACGCCGCGCTTCATCGCGCGCGCCGAAGGCCCCTACCTGTGGGACGCCGACGGCAAGCGCTACATCGACTACATCGGCTCCTGGGGTCCGATGATCCTGGGCCACGGCCACCCGGCCGTGCTGGAGGCGGTGCAGAAGGCGGCGCGCGACGGCTTCAGCTTCGGCGCGCCGACCGAGCGCGAGATCGAGCTGGCCGAAGAGATCCTGCAACTGGTGCCCGGCGTCGAGCAGGTGCGCCTGGTCAGCTCAGGCACCGAGGCGGCGATGAGCGCGCTGCGGCTGGCGCGCGGCGCGACCGGCCGCAGCAGGATCGTCAAGTTCGAGGGCTGCTACCACGGCCATGCCGACGCGCTGCTGGTCAAGGCCGGCTCGGGCCTCGCGACCTTCGGCCACCCGACCTCGGCCGGCGTGCCGCCCGAGGTGGTGCAGCACACGCTGGTGCTGACCTACAACGATCTCGCCGGGCTCGAAGCCGCCTTCGACGCCCACGGCCGCGACATCGCCTGCGTGATGATCGAGCCGATCGCCGGCAACATGAACTTCGTCCGTACCGCCGTGCCCTACATGCGGCGGCTGCGCGAGCTGTGCACGCAGCACGGCGCCTTGCTGGTCTTCGACGAGGTGATGACGGGCTTCCGCGTCGCGCTCGGCGGCGCACAGAGCGTGTATGCGAAGGCGATCCCCGGGTTCAAGCCCGACCTCAGCGTCTTCGGCAAGGTCATCGGCGGCGGCATGCCGCTGGCGGCCTTTGCCGGGCCCAGGGCGATCATGGAACAGCTGGCGCCGCTCGGCCCGGTCTACCAGGCCGGCACGCTGAGCGGCAACCCGGTGGCCACCGCCTGCGGGCTGGCGACGCTGCGCGAGATCCGCAAGCCCGGCTTCTTCGAGGCCTTGTCGCAGAGCACCCGGCGCCTCACCGATGGCCTGCTGTCCGCCGCGCGCGAGGCCGGCGTACCGATGGTCGGCGACTGCGAAGGCGGCATGTTCGGCTTCTTCTTCCCGCGCACGGCCGGCGAGAGCCTGCCGCAGAACTACGGCCAGGTGCTGGCGACCGACAAGGATCGCTTCAACACCTTCTTCCACGCGATGCTGGACGCCGGCGTCTACCTCGCGCCGGCGCTCTACGAGGCCGGCTTCGTCAGCGCGGCCCACAGCGCTGCGGATCTGGAAGCGACGCTGGCGGCTGCGCGGTCTGCACTGGCCGCCTGAGCCCGCTCGGGCCACCGCCCGGGACCTGATCGCATCGGCCGGATGGCCGCGCCGTCGCCGTGACGTCGTTCGACGACGACCGCGGATCGCCCGAACTGCATGGTGTTCAAACCTTTTATTCGCTCAAGGTTTCGGTGTCACGGTCGTAATCTCGCTGTAGGGAGTTCTTGATCACCCCGGAGTCACGACTGTGCAGACGCTTTCCAACCTCGGCATCGGCCGCAAGTTCATCGTGCTGGGCGTGCTCGCCTCGCTCGCGGTCATCGTCCCCGCCACGCTGTACTGGCGAGCGGCGGTGAAGGACCTCGACTTCGTCACGCTCGAAGCCGCCGGCACGCCGACGATGCGTGGCCTGTACACCGCGATTCGCGTGACGCAGGAGCACCGCGGCCTGTCGGCCGGCGCGCTGGCCGGCAACGCCAAGGCCCGCGACGCGCGGCCCGCCAAGGCCCAGGAGGCCGACCAGGCGATCGACGCCATGACCGCGCTGCTGGCCGGTGCGGCCGGCGCCGACAAGCTGCGCGAGCGCTGGGCCGAGAGCGCCGCGCAGTGGCGCAAGCTGGCAAGCGAGGTGGCCGCCGGCACGACGACCGGCCCCGACAGCTTCCGCCGCCACACCGAGATCGTCGGCGCCCAGATGGCGGTGCTGAGCGACGCGATGGACTTCTACGTCTGGTCGCTGGATCCCGAGATCAACACCTACTTCACGATGTCGGCGACCGCCGGCGACGGCGTGCTGCTGACCGAGCGCCTCGGGCAGCTGCGGGCCGCCGGCACGCGCATGCTGACGCAGCAGAAGCTGACGCCGGACGACCGCCGCCAGATCGGCACGCTGGTGGCGCTGGCCACGGACGGTCACGACCGCGTGCGCAGCTCGCTGACCAAGGCCATGGTCGCCGACCCGGCCTTCGCCGAGCGGTTCAAGACCCCGCTGGCCGAACTGCAGAAGGGCGTCACCGAGGCGCTGGAGCTGGCGATCGCCGAGCTCGAGCTGGCCGACCAGGCGACCCACGATCCGAACGCCTACTTCGCGACGATGACCGGCGTGATCAAGCGTCAGTTCGACGTGAACCAGATCGGCACCGAGTTGATCGATCGCACGCTGCAGGCACGCGCCGCGACGGTGCGCAACACGCTGTTCGTCGGCGTGGTGGCCTGCGTGCTGCTGGCGCTGGGCTTCGGCCTGTTCGCCTGGTGGGTGGCGCAGACCACGACGCGGGGCCTGCGCGGCGCGCAGCGCTCGGCCCGGGCCATCGCCGAGGGTGACCTGACGGCACCCGTTCCGCAGGCCGGGCGCGACGAAGTCGGCCAGCTGCTCGATGCGCTGCGCGCGATGCAGACCAATCTGTCGCGGATCGTCGGCGGCGTCCGCGGCAACGCCGAGAGCGTGGCCACCGCCAGCGCGCAGATTGCGCAGGGCAACAACGACCTCTCGAGCCGTACCGAGCAGCAGGCCAGCGCACTGCAGGAAACCGCGGCATCGATGGAGGAGCTCGGCAGCACCGTCACCCAGAACGCCGACAACGCGCGCCAGGCCAACCAGCTGGCGCAGAGCGCCTCGACCGTCGCGACGCAGGGCGGCCACGTCGTCGGCCGCGTCGTCGAGACGATGAAGGGCATCAACGACAGCTCGCGCAAGATCGCCGACATCATCGGCGTGATCGACGGCATCGCCTTCCAGACGAACATCCTGGCGCTCAACGCCGCGGTCGAGGCAGCGCGCGCCGGCGAACAGGGTCGCGGCTTCGCGGTTGTCGCCAGCGAGGTGCGCAACCTGGCGCAACGCAGCGCCGGCGCGGCCAAGGAGATCAAGGCGCTGATCACCGCCAGCGTCGAGCGCGTCGAGCAGGGGACGGCGCTGGTCGACCAGGCCGGCACGACGATGAGCGAGGTCGTTGCGTCGATCCGCCGCGTGACCGACATCGTCGCGGAGATCAGCGGCGCCAGCACCGAGCAGTCCTCGGGCGTGGCCCAGATCGGCGAGGCAGTGAGCCAGATGGATCAGGCGACGCAGCAGAACGCCGCGCTGGTCGAGGAATCGGCGGCCGCGGCCGAGAGCCTGAAGGCCCAGGCCGAGCAGCTGGTCAGCGCGGTCTCGGTGTTCCGGCTCGCGCCGGCCTGATCAGGCCGGCGAGGAGCGCAGGCCGTAGCTGGCCGCACCGACGAACAGGTACTCGACCCGCAGGATCGCCTCGCCCTGCTCGCCGGCGAACGTGAAGCCGACCATGGCGACCGCGTCGCCGTTGCGGATCTCGGCCACCTTCCAGGCCTCCATGCGCGTGAGCGGCGCGCACTCGATGTGCCAGACCTTGTCCTTGCGACGCGGCAGCTCCGCCCGCGCCAGCAGGCCCGCGCCGTCGACCGGCGACGACTGCGCCGGCACCGGTCGCCGCGCCAGGTCGGCCGGCAGCCTGAGATCGGGCGCGACCTCGAGGTCGAACTCGACGTGCGGGTTGCGCCACGCGACCTTGCGTGCCGTGCCCGCCAGGTAGACCGGACGCCCCTGGTCGAAGCTGCTCCAGCCGTGGTGCGCGAGCGCGGGAGGCAGCGGCAGGGCCGCCGCGGCGAGCAGGAGAAAACGACGTTGCATGAGAAGCTCCTTGAATCAGTGACGCGCAGCACCGGCACAAGCCAGCAGACGCCGCGGATCCGGCTCCGCCGGTCCGCCAGCGTCGCCCCCTCGAGGGGGAGCGGCGAAGCCGCAACGGGGGTGGGTCATCAGTAGTAGGCGATCCAGCGACCGCAGATGATGACGGCCAGCCAAAGACCCAGCGACGCGAGGGTCTGCGCGCGCGCCACGCCGTCCAGCCTGTCGAGGCTGCCGCGCGAGTGGAAGGCCGCCGCGTTGAGGCCGGCGACCATCAGCAGCGTCATCTTCAGCACGAAGACACGATTGCCGAGCATCTCGACGGCCTGGCTGGCGAACATCAGCAGGCCGGTCAGCGCGGCGAGGCCGAAGCCGGCCAGCGTCAGCGGCAGCGCGAGCCGCGCCAGCGGCTGCACCGGCAGCGCCGCACCCAGGCCCCAGACGCGCAACTCGAACACCACCAGGCTGCCCAGCAGCAGCGCGATGCCGACGACGTGCAGCGACTCGAGCAGCGGATAGAGCCAGGGGTGGCTGGCGATCCACGCGAAGGCGGTGAAGTCGGCGCGCTCCTGCATGCCGCGGACCATACATCGAGACCATCACGGGGCGACTCCTAGAATCCGCTCATGCATCTTCATGTCCTGGGCATCTGCGGCAGCTTCATGGGCGGGCTGGCCGCGCTGGCCCGCGAGGCCGGTCACCGCGTGACCGGCTGCGATGCCGGCGTCTACCCGCCGATGAGCGACCAGCTGCGCGCCCAGGGCATCGAGCTGATCGAGGGCTGGGGGGTCGACCAGCTGGCGCTGAAGCCCGATCTCTTCGTCATCGGCAACGTGGTCTCGCGCGGCAACGCGCTGATGGAGGCGATCCTCGATGCCGGCGCGCGCTACACCAGCGGCCCGCAATGGCTGTCCGAGCACGTGCTGCCGGGCCGTCACGTGCTGGCGGTGGCCGGCACGCACGGCAAGACCACGACGACCTCGATGCTGGCCTGGATCCTCGAGGCCGCGGGCCTGCAGCCCGGCTTCCTGGTCGGCGGCGTGCCCCAGAACTTCGGCGTCTCGGCCCGCGTCGGCCAGCGTGAGCCCTTCGTCATCGAGGCCGACGAGTACGACACCGCGTTCTTCGACAAGCGCAGCAAGTTCGTGCACTACCGGCCGCGCACCGCGGTGCTGAACAACCTGGAGTTCGACCACGCCGACATCTTTGCGGACCTCGCGGCGATCGAGACCCAGTTCCACCACCTGCTGCGCACCGTGCCGGCCAGCGGCCGCGTGGTCGTGAACGCGCGCGAGGACAGCCTCGCACGCGTGCTCGAGCGCGGCTGCTGGAGCGATGTCGCGCGCTTCGGCGTGCGCGGCGACGTGCCGGGCTGGCGCGCGCGCGGCGAACCGCATGCCTTCGACGTGCTGAGGTCGGGCGTCAAGGTGGGCCGCGTCGAGTGGTCGCTGCTCGGCGAGCACAACCAGCTCAATGCACTGGCGGCGATCGCCGCGGCCGAGCATGTCGGCGTCGCGCCGGCCGAGGCGGCACAGGCGCTGGCGCGCTTCGAGAACGTCAAGCGCCGGCTGGAGCTGCGCGGCGAGGTCGCCGGCGTGAAGGTCTACGACGACTTCGCGCACCACCCGACCGCGATCCGCACGACCATCGACGGCCTGCGCCGCCGCATCGGCCCGATCGGCGAAGGCCCGCGCATCCTGGCGGTCTTCGAGCCGCGCTCCAACACGATGAAGCTCGGCACGATGAAGGCCCAGCTGCCCTGGGCGCTGGAAGAGGCCGAGCTGGCCTTCTGCCACAGCGGCGGGCTGGGCTGGGACGCCGCCGAGGTGCTGGCGCCGATGGGCGAACGCGCCGTCGTCGCGGACACGATCGACGGCCTGGTGCGGCGCGTCGCCCAGGCTGCGCGGCCCGGTGACCACGTGCTGTGCATGAGCAACGGCGGCTTCGGCGGCATCCACGCCAGGCTGCTGGCGGCGCTGGCGCCGTGATGCCGCCGCGATGATGCAAGGTGGGCCGAACGGCGGGCGAGGCGCCGTCAGGCATCTGCTCTACCTGCACGGGTTCCGTTCTTCGCCGGGCTCGACGAAGGCGCAGCGCATGGCGGCCGAGGTCGCGGCACTGCAGGCACGCGGGGTCGACATCGAATGGAGCTGTCCGCAACTGCCGCCCTCGCCGGCCGAGGCACGCGAGCTGATCGACGCGCTGGCCGCGTCCTGGCCGGCCGAGCGCATGGCGGTGATCGGCAGCTCGCTCGGCGGCTTCTACGCGACCGTGCTGGCCGAACGTCGAGGCTGCCGTGCCGTGCTGCTGAACCCCGCCGTCGAGCCGGCGCGCGACCTGGCGCGCCACATCGGCGAGCTGACCGTTTGGCACGACCCGGCCCTGCGCTTCGAGTTCACCGCCGCGCACGTCGAGGAACTGCGCGCGATGCGGCCCGGCGACATCGTCGATGCGCAGCGCTACCTCGCCGTGATCGCCAAGGGCGACGAGCTGCTCGACTGGCGCGAGATGCGGGCGCGCTACGCCGGCGCGCACCTCAAGCTGCTCGAGGGCAGCGACCACGCGTTGACGGACTTCGACCTCCACCTGCCCGACGTCCTGGCCTTCCTCGGCCTCGATCGCCCGGCCTGAGTCCGGGGCCTTGGAGCCCGAGGCGACAATAGAGCGATGTATGCGCTGTTCGAAGATGCCGGCAAGTTCCTGGCCGGCCGGGTGATGTCCGAGGCCGAGAGTTCGCTGCAGGTCGAGCTCGACTCCGGCAAGCGGGTCAAGGTGAAGAGCGCCCATGCGCTGCTGCGTTTCGCCAAGCCGGCGCCGGCCGAGCTGCTGGCGCAGGCGCAGGCGCTGTCCGGCGAGATCGATCTCGACCTGGTCTGGGAGGCCGCCCCCGACGAGGAGTTCGGCTTCGACGAGATCGCCCGCGAGTACTTCAGCGCCGATGCCGACGCCCCGCAGCGGGCGGCGACGCTGCTGCGGCTCTTCGACGCGCCGCACTACTTCCACCGCCGCGGCAAGGGGCGCTTCCGCAAGGCGCCGGAGGACGTGCTGAAGCAGGCGCTGCTGGCGATCGAGCGCAAGGCCCAGCAGGCGCGGCAGATCGACGAGTGGGCGGCCGCGCTCGCGGCCGGCGACTGCCCGGTGCCGATCCGCGACCAGCTCTACCGGATCCTCTTCAAGCCCGACAAGAACGGCCCCGAGTACAAGGCCGTCGTCGAGGCCTCGAAGCGCTCGCACCAGGCCCCGCTCGACCTGCTCAAGGCGGCCGGCGCCATCACCAGCCCCTACCAGTTCCACTGGAAGCGCTTCCTCTTCGAGTTCTTCCCCAAGGGCACGACCTTCCCGCCGCTGGCGGCGCCGCAGATCAAGGAAGAACTGCCGCTGGCCGGGTGCCAGGCCTTCTCGATCGACGACTCGTCGACGACCGAGATCGACGACGCGCTGTCGGTGCAGGGCCTGGGCACGGACACCATCACCTTCGGCGTGCACATCGCCGCGCCGGCGCTGGCCATCGCGCCCGGCTCGGCAGTCGACCAGGTCGCGCGCACGCGCTGGTCCACGGTCTACATGCCCGGCCACAAGCTGACCATGCTGCCCGACGAGGTGGTGCGGGCCTACACGCTGGTCGAGGGCCGCGACTGCCCGGCGGTGTCGGTCTACTTCGCCTTCGATGCCGCCACGCTGGCGCTGAAGCAGGCCGAGACGCGCCTGGAACGCGTGCCCATCGTCGCCAACCTGCGCCACGACCAGCTCGACGCGGTGATCACCGAAGCCGCGCTGACCGGCGAGGCGACGGCCACTTACGCGCATGCCGACGAGCTGGCCTTCGCCTTCCGGCTGGCGCGGCACCTCAAGGCCCAGCGCGAGGTGGCGCGCGGCAAGCCCGAGAACTTCAACCGCCCCGACTACAGCTTCAAGCTCGACGGCGTGCAGGGCACCGAACCCGACGGCAGCGAGACGGTGGTCATCGGCGAGCGCAAGCGCGGCTCGCCGCTCGACCTGATCGTGGCCGAGGCCATGATCCTGGCCAACAGCCACTGGGGCGGCTGGGTCGCCGAATGCGGCGTGCCGGCGATCTACCGCAGCCAGGCCAGCATGGCGCCCGGCATCAAGGTGCGCATGGGCGTGCGGCCGGCGCCGCATGCCGGCATGGGCGTGAAGCAGTACGCCTGGTCGACCTCGCCGCTGCGGCGCTACGTCGATCTGGTCAACCAGTGGCAGATCGTCGCCTGCGCGCGGCATGGCCGCACCGCGGCGCTGGTCGCACCGTTCAAGCCCAAGGACGCGGAGCTCTTCTCGGTGATCTCCGGCTTCGATGCCGCTTACAGCGCCTACAACCAGTTCCAGAACGGCCTGGAGCGCTACTGGACGCTGCGCCACCTCGAGCAGGCCGGCATCACGGAGCTGGACGCGGCCGTGATGAAGGACGGTCTGGTGCGCGCCGAGACCCTGCCGCTGGTGTTCCGTGCGCTCGGCTGCGAGAGCCTGCCGCGCGGCACGCGCGTGCGTGTGCGCATCACCGGCACCGACCTGCTGACGCTGGACGTCCATGCCAGCCTGGTGACGCGACTCGACGAGACGTCGGCGGCCAAGACTGACCCCTGCGACGAAGCCGAGGACGGCGAGGACGAAGCCGCGGCCGCCGCGCCCCTGGCGCTGGCGATCGACCTGCAGGATGGCGACAATGCCCCCGAGCCGGCCGACGCCGGCACCGCGAGCTGACCTTTCATGAAGAAGCCATCGAACCACGGCTGGTTGTCCGGGCTGCGACGGCTGAGCACGCTGCAGCTGGCGCTGCTGGTCTCCGTCGGCGTGCACGCCGCGCTGCTGACCGTGCGCTTCGTCGACCCCGAGGGCTTCAACCGCGTCTTCAAGGACACGCCGCTCGAGGTGATCCTCGTCAACGCGCGCTCGACCGAACCGCCGCTCAAGGCCCAGGCGATCGCGCAGGCGGCACTGGCCGGCGGCGGCGAGGCCCAGGCCGGCCGGGCGACGTCGCCGCTGCCGCCGTCGGCGCTGACCGAGGTCGGCGACTCGCTCGAGGACGCCCGCAAGCAGATCCAGCAGTTGCAGGAGCAGCAGATGCAGATGCTCGCGCAGATCCGCCGCGAGCTGGCACGCCTGCCGCCGCCCGATCCGCAGCGCGACCAGGGCAGCCCCGAGGCGCGCGCCCAGGCCGAGCAGCGTCGCCAGCTGGTGGAGATGCTGGCCGAGATCGAGAAGCGCATCAACACCGAGAACTCGCGCCCGCGCAAGCGCTACGTGAGTCCGTCGACCAGCGAGGCGGTCTACGCCGTGTACTACGACGTGCTCAAGCGCCGCATCGAGGAACGCGGCACGAAGAGCTTCCCGGAGGACAAGGGCCGCAAGCTCTACGGCGAGCTGGTGATGATGATCTGGGTCGACGCCGCAGGCCGGGTGATCGAGACCGAGATCGTCCAGGGCTCGGGTCAGCGCGTGCTCGACCGCCGGGCGCAGGCCATCGTGCGCGCCGCCGCGCCCTTCGGCCCCTTCAGCGACGCGATGCGCGCCCAGGCCGACCAGATCGCGGTCGTGTCGCGCTTCCGGTTCACGCGCGAAGAAGGCCTCGAGACGCGGCTGCTGCAGGCGCCCCAGCAATGAAGGACCGGTATGCCGTGGCCGGGCATCCGGTCGAGCACAGCCGCTCGCCCTTCATCCACGCGCGCTTCGCCGAGTCGACGGGCCAGCCGGTGGCCTATGGCCGGCTGCCCTGCCCGCCCGGCGCGTTCGCGGCGACCGTGCGCGGCTTCGCGGCCTCGGTCGAAGCCGGCTTCGGTCCGGCGCGCGGCTGCAACGTCACGGTGCCCTTCAAGTTCGAGGCGCCGGCGCTGGCGGGCCGGCTCACGCCGCGCGCCGCGCTGGCCGGGGCCGCCAACACGCTGCGCTTCGACACCGACGGCTGGCAGGCCGACAACACCGACGGTGCCGGCCTGGTGCGCGACATCACCGTCCACGCGGGCGTTGCACTGCAGGGCGCGCGGCTGCTGGTGGTCGGCGCCGGCGGCGCGGCCGCCGGTGTGCTGGGTCCGCTGCTCGAGGCCGGCCCGCAAGCGCTGGTGCTCGCCAATCGCAGCGTCGACAAGGCGCGCACGCTGGTCCAGCGGCACACCGCGCTGGCCGTGCGGCAGGGCGTCGAGCTGCGTGCGGCGCCGCTCGAGCGGACCGGGACGGCCTTCGACATCGTCGTCAACGCCACCGCCGCCAGCCTGTCGGGCGCCCCCGTGCCAGTGGCCGGCCAGGTGCTCCGGCCGGGCGCGCTGGCGCTGGACATGATGTACGGCGCGGCCGCCCGGCCCTTCCTCACCTGGGCCGGCGAGCACGGCGCGCACGGCCGCGACGGTCTCGGCATGCTGGTCGAGCAGGCGGCGGAGTCCTTCGCCTTCTGGCGCGGCGTCCGCCCGCCGACGACCGAGGTGCTGGCCGAGTTGCAGCGTGCAGTCGCGCAGGAGTCGGCATGATGAGGTGGCTGGCGCGCGGCCTGGTGCTGCTGCTGCTGAGCGCGGTCGCGCTGCAGCTGATGTTCGTGGCGCGCATCGCAATGATGGCGCTGGTGGACCCGCAGTCGACGAGCTTCCAGCGCAGCGAGATCTGGCGCCTGGCGACCGAACGCCACGAGGTCCTCTGGAGCCAGGCGTGGCGGTCCTACCCGCGCATCGGCGCGCCGCTCAAGCGCGCCGTCATCGCTGCCGAGGACGCGAGCTTCACCGACCACGGCGGCGTCGACTGGGAAGCGATCGAGAAGGCCTGGGAGCGCAACCAGCGCGCCGAGGCCCGCGCCGAGCAGCTGCAGTCACGACTGGAAGCGCAGCGCCCGAAGAAAGGCTCGACGCGGGCCGCCCCGCCGCCCAAGGTGGTCGGCGGCTCGACCATCACCCAGCAACTGGCGAAGAACCTGTTCCTGTCGGGGGAGCGCAGCCTGGCGCGCAAGGGCCAGGAATTCGTCGTCACCCACGTGCTGGAAGCGCTGCTGACGAAGGAGCGCATCCTCGAGATCTACCTGAACAGTGTCGAGTGGGGCGAGGGCCTGTTCGGCGCGCAGGCCGCGGCACGCCACTATTTCCGCGTCGACGCCGACCGGCTGGCGCCGATGCAGGCGGCCCGGCTGGCGGTGATGCTGCCGGCGCCCAAGCGCTTCGAGAAACGCCCCGGCTCGGCCTACATCGCCGGCCGCGCCGCCACCATCGTCGCGCGCATGGGCGCGGTCGAGCTGCCCTGAACGCCGGGCCGCCGCGACGCTCCAAGCCGCATGTCCGCCTCGACCCTCAGCGCCGAGATCGCCGCGACCGCCGCCCGGCTGGTGGTCGAGGAAGGGCTGGAGTACGGACCGGCCAAGCAGCGCGCCCTGAAGATCCTCGGCAAGCGCGGCCTGCCGGCCGGCGACCTGCCCGACAACGACCAGCTCGAGGACGAAGTGCGCAGCTACCTGGCGCTGTTCTGCGCCGACACCCAGCCGGCCGAGCTGGCGGCGCTGCGCGAGACGGCACTGCGGTGGATGGATCGCCTCGCGGTCTTCCGCCCCCACCTGACCGGCGCGGTCTGGCGCGGCACGGCCACCCGCCTCAACGACGTGCACCTGCAGCTCTACTGCGACGACCCCAAGTCGGCCGAGATCGCACTGCTGGATGCCGGCGTCTCCTACGAGGTCGGCAGCACCCGGGCTGCCGACGGTCGCCAGGTCGACGTGTTGAGCCTCGCCCAGCCGAACCGCGATCTGGGCGAGCGCGTCATCGTCCACCTCAGCATCCTGGACCACGACGACCTGCGCGGCGCGCTCAGGCCCGACGCTCGCGGCCGGACGCCGCGCGGCGACGCCGCAGCGCTGCGCCGACTGATGACGGAGAACCCCGAATGACCGACCCCAAGCCCCGCTCCGGCCTGAACCGCCGCCTCCTGATGGCCGGCGCAGCCGCCGCCGGCGTCGGGGCGGGCGCCTGGGTGGCCCTGCGCCGGCAGGCGCCGGTGGTCGCCGCCGGTCCTGATCTCTGGTCGCTGAGCTTCGATACCCCGAGCGGCGCACCCCTGGCCATGGCCAGCCTGCGCGGCAAGCCCCTGCTGATCAACTTCTGGGCCACCTGGTGTGCACCCTGCATCCGCGAGCTGCCGCAGATCGGTCGCTTCTACCGCGATTTCGGCCCCAACGGCTGGCAAGTTCTTGCTTTGGCCGTCGACAGCCCAACCCCGGTGCGCGAGTTCCTCGGCAAGCTGCCGCTGCCTTTCCCGGTGGCGCTGGCCGGCCTGGAGGGCAGCGAGCTGTCGCGCCAGCTCGGCAATGAACAGGGGGGCCTGCCCTTCAGCGTCGCCTTCGATGCCCGTGGCGCCGCGGCCCACCGCAAGCTGGGTGAAACCAGCTACGAGGAACTGGCCGGCTGGGCTCGTGCGATGGGCTGATCCGGCTCCGCCGCCGCATCGACCGCCGCGCTTTTTGCGCGTAAAGTCGCGCCTTCGCCGGCCGATCTGCCGGCATCCCAGCTGCTTCTGATGGAAATTCTCGTCCTGCACGGACCCAATCTCAACCTGCTCGGCAGCCGCGAGCCCTCGGTCTATGGCGCCACGACGCTGGCCGAGATCGACGCGATGCTGCAGAAGCGGGCCGCTGAGGCCGGGGTCGGGCTGGCCAGCTTCCAGAGCAACCACGAAGGCGCGCTGGTGGATCGGGTCCAGGCGGCCGGCCGCGACGGCACCCGCTTCATCCTGATCAATCCCGCCGCCCTCACCCACACCAGCGTGGCGCTGCGCGACGCGCTGGCCGCCGTGGCGATCCCGTTCGTCGAGGTGCACCTGTCCAACGTGCACCGGCGTGAGGCCTTCCGCCATCACTCCCATTTTTCGGACCTGGCCGACGGCGTGATCGCCGGCCTGGGCGCCAGCGGCTATCGGCTGGCGCTCGAATTCGCGCTCGAACGCCTGACCCCGGCCGCGCGCTGAACCGGCCCCTGCGGCGATCCCGCGGGCGGCCGGTGTTCCCACAAGTACAACCGTTGGAGAGAGAACCCCATGGACCTGCGCAAGCTCAAGACGCTGATCGACCTCGTGTCGGAGTCCAACGTCTCCGAACTGGAGATCACCGAGGCCGACGGCAAGGTCCGCATCGTCAAGAGCGCTTCGGTGGCGATGCTGCCGGTGGCCGCCCCGGCCGTCGTCGCGCCGGTCGTCATGCCGGCGGCCCCGACCGCGGGAGCCTCGGCTGCGGCACCGGCCGTCGCCCCGGCGCCCGAGCCGGCAGCGCCCGAGGGCCATGCCGTCAAGTCGCCGATGGTGGGCACCTTCTACCGTTCCGCCAGCCCCGGGGCCAAGGCCTTCGTCGAGGTCGGCAGCGAGATCAAGGAAGGCGAGCCGATCTGCATCATCGAGGCGATGAAGATCATGAACGAGATCGAGGCCGACAAGTCCGGCACGGTCACCAGGATCCTGTGCGAGAACGGCCAGGCGGTCGAGTTCGGTCAGCCGATGTTCATCATCGAGTGAGATCGGGGCCTTCATGTTCAAGAAGATCCTGATCGCGAATCGGGGCGAGATCGCCCTCCGCATCCAGCGCGCCTGCCGCGAGCTCGGCATCCGCGCCGTCATCGTCTACTCGGAGGCGGACCGCGACGCCAAGTACGTGAAGCTGGCCGACGAGGCGGTGTGCATCGGCCCGGCGGCATCGGCGCAGAGCTACCTCAGCATGCCGGCCATCATCGCGGCGGCCGAGGTGACCGACGCCGAGGCCATCCACCCCGGCTACGGCTTCCTGTCCGAGAACGCCGACTTCGCCGAGCGCGTGCAGCAGAGCGGCTTCGTCTTCATCGGCCCGACACCGGAAGCGATCCGCGTGATGGGCGACAAGGTCGCGGCCAAGCAGGCCATGATCAAGTCGGGCGTGCCGACGGTGCCGGGCGCCGAGGGCGCACTGCCCGACGACCCGAAGGAGATCATCCGCCAGGCCCGCGCCATCGGCTACCCGGTGATCATCAAGGCGGCCGGCGGCGGCGGCGGACGCGGCATGCGCGTCGTGCACACCGAGGCCGCGCTGGTGCACGCGGTGCAGACGACGCGGGCCGAGGCGGGTGCCGCCTTCGGGAACCCGGCCGTCTACATGGAGAAGTTCCTCGAGAACCCGCGCCACATCGAGATCCAGGTGCTGGCCGACACGCACCGCAACGCCGTCTGGCTGGGCGAGCGCGACTGCTCGATGCAGCGGCGCCACCAGAAGATCATCGAGGAAGCGCCGGCCCCGGGGATCCCGCGCCGCGTGATCGAGCGCATCGGCGAGCGCTGCGTGGCCGCCTGCAAGAAGATCGGCTACCGCGGCGCCGGCACCTTCGAGTTCCTCTACGAGAACGGCGAGTTCTACTTCATCGAGATGAACACCCGCGTGCAGGTCGAGCACCCGGTGACCGAACTCGTGACCGGCATCGACATCGTGCAGATGCAGATCCTGGTCGCCGCCGGCGAGAAGCTGCCGTTCACGCAGCGCCAGATCGAGCTGAACGGCCATGCGATCGAGTGCCGCGTCAACGCCGAGGATCCGTACAAGTTCACGCCCTCGCCGGGCCGCATCACGATGTGGCACCCGCCGGGCGGCCCGGGCGTGCGTGTCGATTCGCATGCGTACACCAACTACTTCGTGCCGCCGAACTACGACTCGATGATCGGCAAGATCATCACGCACGGCGACAACCGCGACCAGGCGCTGGCGCGCATGCGCACCGCGCTGCTCGAGACCGTGGTCGAGGGCATCCAGACCAACATCCCGCTGCACCGCGAGCTGATGGTGGATGCCAAGTTCGTCGAGGGCGGCACCAGCATCCACTACCTCGAAGGCTGGATGGCCCAGCGCAAGCGCTGATGCACGAGCTCGTGCTGCGCGCGCCGGAGGCCGCGGTCGAGACGCTGTCCGACGCGCTGATGGAGCTGGAGGCGCTGTCGGTCTCGGTCGAGGACGCGGACGCCGACACGCCGGCCGAGCAGGCCCTGTTCGGCGAGCCGGACATGCCGGCGCCGGCGCCCGGCTGGCAGCAGTCGACGCTGCGCGCGCTGTTCGCCGACGAGGCCGCGGCCACCGCGGCCGCCACGCTGCTGCTGAGCCAGGACTGGGCCGCCGGTGTCGTGCTGCAGGCCATCGAGGCGGTGCCGGACCAGGACTGGGTGCGGCTCACGCAATCGCAGTTCGCCCCGGTCGAGATCACGCCGACCTTCTGGATCGTGCCCACCTGGCACGAGGCCCCGGCCGCGGCAACGCAGGTGATCCGCCTCGACCCGGGCCTCGCCTTCGGGACCGGCACCCACCCGACGACACGCATGTGCCTGCGCTGGATCGCGGGCCACGAGACGGCCGTCCACGGCGCGCGCGTGCTGGACTACGGCTGCGGCTCCGGCATCCTGGCGATCGGCGCGGCGCGTTTCGGCGCGGCGGAGGTCGTGGCCGTCGACATCGACCCGGCCGCGCTGCAGTCCACGCGCGACAACGCCGCGGCCAACGGTGTTGCCTTCGCCGTGGGATCGCCGGACGCGGCGGGGCCGCCGTCGGCGGCCTATCCGGTGGTGCTGGCCAACATCCTGGCGACGCCGCTCAAGCTGCTGGCACCGCTGCTCGGCGCGCACGTCGCGCGCGGCGGCCACCTCGTGCTGGCCGGCATCCTGGCGCGCCAGGCGCAGGAGTTGCAAGCAGCCTACGCACCGCAACTCGCGCTGCAGGTGGCCGACGAAGAAGACGGCTGGATCCTGATGACCGCCCGGCGTGCGGACTGAGACAGCCCACACCCCGATGGCATCATCCGACGCATGAGCCTGGCCACCCGCTGCACTTCCTGCGGCACGATCTTTCGGGTCGTGCAGGACCAGCTCAAGGTGTCGGAAGGCTGGGTGCGTTGCGGGCGCTGTCAGGAGGTCTTCAACGCGCTCGAAGGCCTGTTCGACCTCGAGCGCGAAGCGCCGCCGCAGCGCAAGCTCAGCGCCACGCAGCTGGTGGCGCAAGGCATGGCCGAGTTCGTGGCCAGCCATCCGCCGCGTCCTGGCGAGGACAGCCAGCAACCCTTCCCCGCCACCGACGAAGGCGATGCCATCGAATCGCGCTTCCTCGCCGCACCCAGCGGCAGCGGCGAACTCGGCGTGGCCGCCCGACCCGGCGGTGACGCGCATCCCGACTTTGCCGACGCACGCTTCCCCAGCGAACTGCCGCTCGATGCCGCCGACGAGCCGCAACCCGGCATCGACCTCGGACTCGAAGCGCCGCCGCCTGCAGCGCCCGAGCCGGCGCCGCCGCTGCTGCAGCGCTGGCGTGACAAGCGCGCGGCCCGGCGTGCCGCGAGCCTCTCGTCGCCGCAGGAGCCGACGATGGGCGAGGCCGCGGCGGCCCGCCTGGCCGAGCCTGCGGCGGCCCCGCTGCCGCCCGGCGCTCCCGGTTTCCTGCGACAGGCCGAGGCCGAGGCGCGCTGGCAACGTCCGCGCGTGCGTGTCTCGCTGGTCGTGCTGGGCACGCTGCTGCTGGGCGTGCTGCTGACGCAGATCGCGGTGCAGTTCCGCGACGCCTTCGCCACGCAATGGCCCGAGTCCCGCCCGACGCTCGAGACCTTGTGCGAGCTGCTCGACTGCCGCATCGAGCCCTTGCGCCGGCTGTCGGCCGTGACCGTCGAGGCCAGCGGCCTGACGCAGGTCGAGGGCAGCGAGGCCTACCGGCTCAACGTGACCCTGCACAACCGCAGCGCGGTGCCGATCGCGCTGCCGGCCGTGGAGCTGAGCCTGACCGATGCGACCGGCGCACTGATCTCGCGGCGCGCCCTCGTGCCGGGCGACTTCCGTGCGCTGCCGGGCCAGGCACCGCCCGCTCCCGTGCTGGCGGCGAGTTCCGAAGCCCAGCTGCAAGCCCTGCTGAGCGCGCGCGGGCTGCGCATCAGCGGCTACACCGTCGAGCTTTTCTATCCCTGAGACCCCCGCCCAGGGCTGCACCGTGCCGGCCCGGCGCCCTTCATTCCCGGAGTTCCCATGCCTGCCCTGATCTGCGGTTCGCTCGCCTTCGACACCATCACCACCTTCCCCGGCCGCTTTGCGCAGCAGATCCTGCCGGAGCAGATCCACATCCTGAACGTGTCCTTCCTGGTGCCGACGCTCAAACGCGAGTTCGGCGGCTGCGCCGGCAACATCGCCTACACGCTGCAGCAGCTGGGCGGAGCGCCGGTGGTGATGGCCACGGTGGGCGCCGACGGCGACGGCTACCTGGAGCGGCTGACGGGCTGGGGCGTCGAGACGACCCTGGTCCGGCGCATCGAGGAGAGCTACACCGCGCAGGCCATCATCATCACCGACCAGGACAACAACCAGATCACGGCCTTCCACCCCGGAGCGATGCAGTTCGCGCAGCGCACGGCGGTGCCGGCGCGCCAGGACCTGGCGCTGGCGATCGTCGCCCCCGACGGACGCGACGCGATGATCGAGCATGCGGCGCAACTGGCCGCCGCCAGCATCCCCTTCGTCTTCGATCCTGGCCAGGGCCTGCCGATGTTCGACGGTGCGGAACTGCGGCGGTTCATCGAGCAGGCCAGCTGGGTCGCCGTCAACGACTACGAGGCCCGCATGCTGTGCGACCGGACCGGCCTGAGCCTGGAGCAACTGTCGCGTTCGCACCTGCGCGGCGTGATCGTGACCCTCGGGGCCGACGGCTGCGAGGTCTGGGAGCAAGGCCAGGCCCAGCGCGTACCCGGCGTCCAGGCCGCGGCGGTCGTCGACCCGACCGGCTGCGGCGATGCCTTCCGCGGCGCGCTGCTCTACGGCCTGGAGCGCGGCTGGTCGCTGGCCCGCTGCGCGGCGCTGGGCAACCGTGTCGGGGCGCTGAAGATCGCCTGTGCCGGCCCGCAGAATCACCGCATCGATCGCGCATCGCTCGAGCTCTGAAGTCGCGGCCAGCGTGCACAAAGCACGCGTCGGCGACGCCACATCCCCCGCCAAGTCGGAACGCGGCGCGATGGATTCACGCCTGCGGTGCATCCACGCGCGCTAACGTCGAGCGAAAGGCGAGGCGCCGGGTCGCGACCCGAGCGAACGAGGAAGGCAAGATGAACATCACGACCTGGTTGCTGCTGATCTGTTCGGCGCTGGCGCTCGCAGCGCTGGCCTGGTTCGTCTCGGCGTGGTGGTACGGGCGCAAGCTCGTCGACCTGCAGCAGCGGCTGGACAAGGTCCGGCACGCCGCCAATCAGCAGTCGGCCGCCTCACGGCACCAGATCACGGTGCTGCAGAAGGAGCTGGCGGAGCGTCCGCCGCTCAGCAAGTCGCAGCGCGCAGTGCGCGACGAAGCCGCCGAGGCGGCGGCGCGCAAGCAGGCGCTGGAGGCTTCGCTCGATCAGGCGGCCACGCCGCGTGCGCCCGCGAACGGCTTCGCCGACACGCAGCCGCTGTCGGTGCCGCCGACGAACCTGGCGCGCTGACCCGGTAACGGGCCGACAACGAAAAAGCCCGGCCGAAGCCGGGCTTTCAAGCTCAGGAAGTCCGCTCTCAGGGCTTGGTGCCCGTGGGGAACGGCCACGCAGCCTGGGGGCTGAGCGTGGTCTTCGCTGCGGGGGCCGCAGGCGCAGCCGGAGCTGCAGCGGCCTTTTTCGCAGCCGGCTTCTTCGCTGCTTTCTTCGCCGCAGGCTTCTTGGCCTTCTTGGCAGCAGGCTTCTTGGCCTTCTTCGCCGCAGGCTTCTTGGCCTTCTTGGCAGCAGGCTTCTTGGCGACCTTCTTGGCCGCCTTCTTCTTGGCAGGCGCCTTCTTGGCCGCCGCCTTCTTCGCCGGTGCCTTCTTGGCAGCGGCCTTCTTCGCCGGCGCCTTCTTCTTGGCCGGAGCCTTCTTCGCCGCGGCCTTCTTGGCCGGGGCCTTCTTCGCCGCCGCCTTCTTGGCCGGGGCCTTCTTCTTCGCCGGGGCCTTCTTGGCCGCCTTCTTCGCAGTTGCCATCACGATTCTCCTTGATCAAGTTGCAAAGAGCACCGCACCGCTCGAGCGGTACGGCGATTCACCGCCTGAGGCATCTTGGAGAAATGCTCCAGGTCGGCGAATGCTGTCGTGGGCAATGCGATGGCGCTTCGGGCGTCGCCAGCCGTCTCACCCACAGATCTAGGTTCCGTCTTCTTCACTCGTTCCAGTCGAGCGCCCCGCCCGACTGGTACTCCGTCACCCGACCTTCGAAGAAGTTGGTCTCCTTCTTCAGGTCGATCATCTCGCTCATCCACGGGAACGGGTTTTCCTCGTTCGGGAAGAGCGCTTCCAGGCCGATCTGCACCGCGCGCCGGTTCGCGATGTAGCGCAGATAGCCCTTGAACATGCTCGCGTTCAGACCCAGCACGCCGCGCGGCATGGTGTCTTCGGCGTAGCGGTACTCCAGCTCGACGGCCTTCAGGAACAGCGCCTTGATCTCGGCCTTGAACTCGGGCGTCCACAGGTGCGGGTTCTCGAGCTTGATCTGGTTGATCAGGTCGATGCCGAAGTTGCAGTGCATCGACTCGTCGCGCAGGATGTACTGGTACTGCGTCGACGCGCCGGTCATCTTGTTCTGCCGGCCGAGCGCGAGGATCTGCGTGAAGCCGACGTAGAAGAACAGGCCCTCCATCAGGCAGGCAAAGACGATCAGGCTCTTGAGCAGAGTCTGGTCGGTCTCCGGCGTGCCGGTGTGGAAGTTCGGGTCCATGATCGCCTCGATGAAGGGGATCAGGAACTCGTCCTTGTCGCGGATCGACTGCACCTCGTGATAGGCGTTGAAGATCTCGCTCTCGTCGATGCCGAGCGACTCGACGATGTACTGGTAGGCGTGCGTGTGGATCGCCTCCTCGAAGGCCTGGCGCAGCAGGAACTGGCGGCACTCGGGGGCGGTGATGTGCCGGTAGGTCCCGAGCACGATGTTGTTGGCGGCCAGCGAATCGGCGGTGACGAAGAAGCCGAGGTTGCGCTTGATGATGCGGCGCTCGTCTTCGGTCAGGCCGTTGGGGTCCTTCCACAAGCCGATGTCGCGGCTCATGTTCACTTCCTGCGGCATCCAGTGGTTGGCGCAGGTGGCCAGGTACTTCTCCCAGGCCCACTTGTACTTGAACGGCACCAGCTGGTTGACGTCGGTCTGGCCGTTGATGATGCGCTTGTCGGCGACGTTGACGCGACGCGTGCTGACGGCGGACGAAACCGCAGAGGCGACCGTCGACTTCAACGGCATCCCGACCGGCGGGGTCGGCAGCGGCGCTTCGAAGGGAGTCGCACTCGGGACCGACAGGCTCGAAATCAGGGGTGACGATTCTGTGGCCCGTGCATCGCGCAGCGATGAGGGCGGAAGGTGATGCGTCGCAGTGGCGGTTGAACGAGAGTCGTCTTCCCAAACCAGCATGGTGTACGTCCTGTCGATTGAATTATCGGATTGTTGTGTTCAAACACCAAGCACTTGTTGACATCGATGCGATGAAGTTGTTGCGATCGTGCATCGCTCGAGCTCGCGTGCACGATCGCTTCGGGCGCATCGCGTCGTCGTCACTGACAGGCTTCGCACGTCGGATCGTCGATGGCGCAGAACTTCATGTCGGTCGCCGGCGCGCTGCTCGCCGCGGCGATCTGCGCGCGCGCCGCAGCCGCTGCCGCGTCGACGCTGCCGCCGCGATCGACCGCGTTGAGCTGGCTGCCCGTGACCGTCGACTTCTCCGCATGCGTCGCGCCGATGGTGCGCAGGTAGTACGTGGTCTTCAGGCCGCGCTGCCACGCGAGCTTGTAGGTGTCGTCGAGCTTCTTGCCCGAGGCACCGGCCATGTAGATGTTGAGGCTCTGCGCCTGGTCGATCCACTTCTGGCGACGCGACGCGGCTTCGACCAGCCACACCGGCTCGACCTCGAAGGCGGTCGCGTACAGCGACTTCAGCTCCTCGGGCACGCGGTCGATGCGGCGCAGTGAGCCGTCGAAGTGCTTCAGGTCCATCACCATCACGTCGTCCCACAGGCCCAGCTTCTTCAGGTCGCGGACCAGGTACTCGTTGATGACGGTGAAGTCGCCTGACAGGTTGTTCTTCACCGACAGGTTGCTGAACGAAGGCTCGATCGACGCATCGACGCCGATGATGTTGGAAATGGTCGCCGTCGGCGCGATCGCAACGCAGTTGCTGTTGCGCATGCCGTGCTGCGCGATGCGGGCGCGCAGCGCGTCCCAGTCCAGCGTGCTGGAGCGATCGACCTCGACGTGGCCGCCGCGCTCGCCGGCCAGCAGGTCGAGCGTGTCCTGCGGCAGGATGCCGCGGTCCCACAGCGAGCCGCGGTAGCTGGAGTAGCGGCCGCGCTCGGCCGCCAGTTCGGTCGACGCCCAGTAGGCGTGATAGCAGACCGCCTCCATCGAGCGGTCGGCGTAGTCGACCGCCCGCTGCGACGCATAGGGAATGCGCAGCTGATACAGGCTGTCCTGGAAGCCCATCACGCCCAGTCCGACCGGGCGGTGGCGCAGGTTGGAGTCGCGGGCCTTCTTGACCGCGTAGTAGTTGATGTCGATGACGTTGTCGAGCATGCGCATCGCGGTCGACACGGTCTTCTTCAGCTTGGCGTGGTCGATCTCGAGGCCGGCGTCGCCTTGCTTCAGGTGCTGCGCGAGGTTGACCGAGCCGAGGTTGCAGACGGCGATCTCGCTGTCGTTCGTGTTCAGCGTGATCTCGGTGCACAGGTTCGACGAGTGCACGACGCCCACATGCTGCTGCGGCGAGCGCACGTTGCAGGCGTCCTTGAAGGTGATCCAGGGATGCCCGGTCTCGAACAGCATCGACAGCATCTTGCGCCACAGGTCCTTGGCCGGCAGGCGCTTGAAGAGCTTGAGCTCGCCGCGGTCGACCTTGGCCTCGTAGGCGGTGTAGGCCTGCTCGAAGGCCTTGCCGAACTTGTCGTGCAGGTCCGGGCAGGTGGACGGCGAGAACAGCGTCCAGTCGCCGCCTTCGACCACGCGCCGCATGAACAGGTCCGGGATCCAGTTGGCCGTGTTCATGTCGTGGGTGCGCCGCCGGTCGTCGCCGGTGTTCTTGCGCAGCTCCAGGAACTCCTCGATGTCGAGGTGCCAGGTCTCCAGGTAGGCGCAGACCGCGCCCTTGCGCTTGCCGCCCTGGTTGACGGCGACCGCGGTGTCGTTGACCACCTTCAGGAAGGGCACGACGCCCTGCGACTCGCCGTTGGTGCCCTTGATGTGGCTGCCGAGCGCGCGCACGTTGGTCCAGTCGTTGCCCAGGCCGCCGGCGAACTTGGACAGCAGCGCGTTCTCCTTGATGGCCTCGTAGATGCCGTCCAGGTCGTCGGCCACGGTCGTCAGGTAGCAGCTCGACAGCTGCGAGCGGCGCGTGCCGGCGTTGAACAACGTCGGCGTGCTGGACATGAAGTCGAAGGTCGACAGCACCTCGTAGAACTCGATCGCGCGCGCCTCGCGGTCGACCTCGTTCAGCGCCAGGCCCATCGCCACGCGCATGAAGAAGGCCTGGGGCAGCTCGATGCGCTTCTTGCGCACGTGCAGGAAGTAGCGGTCGTACAGCGTCTGCAGGCCGAGGTAGTC
>NZ_CADEFR010000046.1 GCF_902826655.1 uncultured Methylibium sp.
AGATCAACGCGCAGAACTGCGTGCACTGCAAGACCTGCGACATCAAGGACCCGACCCAGAACATCGTCTGGGTCACGCCCGAAGGCGGCGGCGGACCGAACTACAGCTCGATGTGACGCCCGACCTGCTCCACCCGGGAGCAGGGTAATGCCGAGCGCCTGCTCGCTCGCACGCGACTAGATTGCATGCACCTGCTAGATGTCCCGGCGGTTCGCGGCAGGTCGTCGTGTCAACCGTCGCGAAGTCAGCAGGAGACAAGCATGACGCAGGAACTCAGGCAGGTCGCGGACGCGGTCCTCGCCGGCACGGTCGGCCGCGCCGGTGGCGCGCCGGGGGTGGTCGCGATGGCCACCGACCGCAAGGGCAACTTCTACGAGGGCGCCGCCGGCAAGCGCGAGTTCGGCCAGGACGCGCCGATGACCACCGACTCGGTGATGGCGATCTTCTCGACCACCAAGGCCATCACCGGCACCTGCATCATGCAGCTGGTCGAGGAAGGCAGGATCGCCCTCGGCGACGCCGCGAAGCAGTACGTGCCCGAGATCGCCGAGCTGCAGGTGCTCGACGGCTTCGATGCCGCCGGCCAGCCTCGGACCCGCGCGCCCCGGCGCGACATCACGATCGACGACCTGATGCTGCATACGTCGGGCCTGTGCTACGAGTTCTTCAGCCATGACGACCTGAAGTACCGCACCGCCAAGGGCATCCCGACCGTCGTGTCGAGCAGCTTCGCCTCGGTCCGCACCGTGCTGCTGCACGACCCGGGCGAGAAGTGGACCTACGGCGTCAACATCGACTGGCTCGGCCGCATCGTCGAGCAGCAGCGCGGCAAGCGACTCGGCGAGGTGATGAAGGAGCGCGTCTTCGCGCCGCTGGAGATGCAGGACATCGCCTTCACGATGACCGACTCGATGAAGACGCGACGCGCGACGCTGCACGACCGCGCCCAGGACGGCAAGCTCACGCCGCTGCCCGACCTGGTGCTGCCGCAGCCGCCCGAGATGGACATGGGCGGCCACGGCCTGTACGCCACCGTCGGCGAGTACATGAAGTTCATCCGCATGATCCTCAACGACGGCAACGGCCCGAACGGCCGCGTGCTGAAGGCCGAGACGGTCGAGGCGATGTCGAGGAACGGACTGCCGGGCCACATGACGAGCGGCGGCTGGACCACCTCGATCGCCTCGCTCAGCAACAGCGGCGAGTTCGATCCCGGCATCAGGAAGACCTGGGCCTACACCTTCCAGCGCAACGAGGAGCCGACCCGCAGCGGCCGCCCCGCGGGGTCGCTGATGTGGGCCGGGCTGGGCAACCTCTACTACTGGATCGACCGCAAGAACGGCGTCGGCGGCTACTGGGGCTCGCAGATCCTGCCGTTCCAGGACTGCGCGTCCTATCCGGGCTTCGTGGAGTTCGAGACGGCGGTGTATGCGGGGCTGAAGCGCTGAGGCGGCAGGGGGCCGAAGCGGCAGCGGTCATCGGCGCGGTGCGGAGTGTTCTCCGCGCCGCGCCGAGACCGCGGGTGCCTTGCTGCGCAACGGCTACCGCGACCGAGCTCTGATCACTGCTCAGCTGTCGTACTTGAACGACAGCGACACGCGCGCTCGATAGGCCACGACCTTGCCGCCCTCGACCTTCATGTCGAGCTTGGTGATCTCGGCGACGCGCAGGTCGCGCAGGGTCTTGGCGGCGGTCGCGACCGCGCTGCTGGCGGCGTCCTCCCAGGACTTGGAGCTGGTGCCGATCACCTCCACCACCTTGTAGACGGCGTCTGCGGACTTCTTGGCCATGTCGTCCTCGCGTCGGTCGTTGAAGAACGACCCATCCTAGGCGCGCCCCGGCGGCGACGTACCCAGGAAAACGCGCGGCCAGCCGCCACAATGCGGGCGCCCTCCCGCTGCCACCGACGCGCCCCGACCCCGCATGAACGCCGACGACGTCCGCAAGGTCCTGCTGCTGCGTGCCTTCGAGTCCCCGACCACCGCGCCCTGGACCGAGGCCGACGCCACCTGGGCGAGTGCCGAGACCGCACGGCTCGAGGGCGAGGCGGCCGCACCGGACCGATGGATCGCGCGCCGCGCCGACATCGCGCTGCAGCGTCTCGCCGAGCGCGTCCCCGCGACCACCACCGCGCTCGCGGCCGACCGGCGTGCAGACCTCGCGTGGCTGCTGGTGCCGCTGGCCTTCGCGTGCGGCGCGGCGATCGACGCGATCGGGCCGACCGGCCGCCTCAACATCATCGCCCTGCCGCTGCTGGGCGTGCTGGCCTGGAACCTGGCGGTCTACCTGCTGCTCGCGTGGCAGGCCCTGAGAGGCGGCGGCGTCGGCCGGCTCGGCGGCTGGCTGCACGCCCGCGTCATGCGCGTCGTGCGCCGTGGCGGCGCGCCCGAGGCGCTGGCGCGCTACGCCGCCGACTGGACCCGTGTCGGCGCGCCGCTGCATGCGCAGCGCCTCGCCGCGGTGCTGCACGCCGCCGCCGCGGCGCTGGCCCTCGGCCTGCTCGCGTCGCTCTACGTGCGCGGCCTCGCCTTCGAGTACCGCGCCGGCTGGGACAGCACCTTCCTCGGCCCCGAGGACGTGCAGCGCCTGCTGTCCGTCGTGCTGACCCCGGCGCTGACGCTGACCGACAGCGTGCTGCCGAGCGCCGAGCACCTGGCGGCGCTGCGCTTCTCCGACGGCCCGGGCGAGAACGCCGCCCCGTGGATCCACCTGCTGGCGCTCACGGTGCTGCTGGTGGTGCTGCTGCCGCGCAACCTGCTGGTGGCGTGGGCGGCATGGCGCGCGCAGCGCCTGCAGAAGGAGCTGCCGCTGGCCCTGGATGCGCCCTACTTCCGGCGACTGCTGCCGGCCCGTCACGCGACGCGCATCGCCGTGCGCGTGCTGCCGTACAGCTACAAAGTCGACGCCGCGCTGCAGGCGGGACTGCAGGCCGCGCTGGAGCGGGCGCTGGATGCCGACGTGGCGCTGCAGCTCGCCGACAGCCTGCCGCTCGGCGGCGAGGACACGCTCGACGACCGGCTCGCCGGCATCGACCCGCACACCGTGCTGATGCCGCTGCTGGCCCTGACCGCGACGCCCGAGCGCGAGACCCACGGCGCCTTCCTGTCGGCACTGGCGGCCCGGCGACGCGACGACGCGCGCGCGCTGGTGCCGATCGACGAGTCGGGCTTCCGCGCCTTCGACGAGGCGCGCCGCGCGCAGCGCCGCGCCGCCTGGCGGTCGATGCTGTCCGACCTGGGCTTGACGCCGCTGTTCGTCGACCTGGCGTCCGGCGAGCTGGTCGCCGTCGACGAGGGCGCGTGATGCAGATCGCGCTGAGCCTGGTTTCGCACACCAACGTCGGCAAGACCACGCTGGCGCGCACGCTGCTGCGTCGCGACATCGGCGAGGTGCGCGACGAGGCCCATGTGACCAGCGAGGCCGAGCGCCATCCGATGATCGAGTCGCCGGCCGGCGATCGCCTCGAGCTGTGGGACACGCCCGGCTTCGGCGACAGCCTGCGCCTCGCGAAGCGCCTGGCGCAGCGCGGCAATCCGCTCGGCTGGTTCATGACCGAGGTCTGGGACCGCTTCCGCGACCGCGGCTTCTGGCACAGCCAGCGCGCGGTGCGCAACGTGCTGGAGCAGGCCGACGTGGTGCTCTACCTCGTCAACGCCTCCGAGGCGCCCGAGGACAGCGGCTACCTCGACCCCGAACTGCAGGTGCTGACCCTGATCGGCAAGCCGGTGCTGGTGCTGCTGAACCAGCTCGGCCCGCCGCGGCCGCCGGCCGATGAAGCGGCGCAGGTCGAGGGCTGGCGCCGCCACCTGGCCGGCCGGGCGATCGTCCGCGAGGTGCTGGCGCTCGACGCCTTCGCGCGCTGCTGGGTGCAGGAAGGCCGGCTGCTGCAGGCCATCGCCGACGCGCTGCCGGCCGAGCCCGCCGCACGGCGCGCCGCCTTCGAGCGGCTGCGCGAGGCCTGGGATGCACGCAGCCGCACGATCTTCCAGGCGGCGATGCGGGTGCTGGCGCAACGCCTTGCGCGCGCTGCACGCGACCGCGAGGAGGTGCCCGACAGCGGCTGGACCGACAAGCTCAAGCAGCTGGGCAGCGCGATGGGCCTGTTCGCCGAAGGCGGCGCCGCGCCGCGCGAGCGCGCGATGCAGGCGCTGGCGCAGCGCCTGGACGCCGACGTCCGCACCAGCACCGACCGACTCATCCGCCTGCACGGCCTGGACGGCCATGCCACCGAGGTCGTGCTGACGCGGCTGGCCGAGCACTACGCGGTGCGCGAGCCGCTGAGCGAGGGCAAGGCTGCGCTCTGGGGCGGGGCCGTCGCCGGCGCGCTGGCCGGCCTGAAGGCCGACATCGCCACCGGCGGCATGACGCTCGGCGGCGGCCTGCTCGCCGGCGGCCTGCTGGGCGCACTGGGCGCGGCGGGCCTCGCCAAGGGCGTGAACCTGGTGCGCGGCGTCGACAAGCCGACCCTCGCGTGGACCGACGAGGTGCTGCTCGACCTCGTCCAGGCCGCGCTGCTGGGCTACCTCGCGGTGGCGCACTACGGCCGCGGCCGTGGCGACTGGGCCGAAGGCGAGGCGCCGGGCTTCTGGCGCGCGGCGGTCGACGCGGCGGTCGACGGCCGCGCCGAAGCCCTGCGCGTCGCGATGCGCGCCGACGACACCGATGCGCTGGCGGCGCGGCTCGGCGCGACGACCACCGCGCTGCTGCAGTGCCTCTATCCGAAGGCCGCATGAGCGCATCGATGAGCGCGTCACCGCGGCCCCGTCGCGTGTTCATGCTCGGCGCCACCGGCACGATAGGTCGTGCCACCGTCCGCGCGCTGCTGCGGCGCGGGCACGAGCTGGTGTGCTTCGTCCGACCCCGCGCCGGGGGGCACGGCGCGCGGCTGCCGGCCGGCGCGACGGTCCGGCTCGGCGACGTGACCGACCCGGCCTCGCTGGCCGGCGACGGCTTTCGCGGCGAACGCTTCGACGTGCTGCTGTCCTGCCTGGCCTCACGCACCGGCGCGCCGCGCGATGCCTGGGCCATCGACCACCAGGCCCATGTGCATGCGCTCGACGCCGCACGGCGCGCCGGCGTGTCGCAGGTCGTGCTGCTGTCGGCGATCTGCGTGCAGAAGCCCGTGCTGGCCTTCCAGCACGCCAAGCTGGCCTTCGAGCAGCGGCTGATCGAGTCCGGACTCGCCTGGTCGATCGTGCGGCCGACGGCCTACTTCAAGTCGCTGTCGGGCCAGGTCGACCGGGTGCGGCAGGGCCGGCCCTTCCTGGTCTTCGGCGACGGCCGGCTGACGGCCTGCAAGCCGATCGCCGACGACGACCTGGCCGACTACCTGGCCGACTGCGTGGACGACGAGCGCCTGCGAAACCGCATCCTGCCGATCGGCGGGCCGGGCCAGGCCATCACGCCGCGCCAGCAGGGCGAACGGCTGTTCGAGCTGCTGGGCCGGCCGCCGCGCTTTCGCCAGGTGCCGCTGAAGCTGCTCGACCTCGTCGTCGGCGCGCTGGCGGGCGCCGGGCGCGTCGTGCCGGCGCTGGCCGACAAGGCCGAGCTCGCCCGCATCGGCCGCTACTACGCCACCGAGTCGATGCTGGTGCTGGACCCGTCGACCGGCCGCTACGATGCCGATGCCACGCCATCGACCGGAACCGTCACGCTGTTCGATCACTACGCGCGCCTGGTCCGCGGCGAGGCCGTGCACGAGCGCGGCGAGCACACGGTGTTCTGATTCGCCACCGAAGCCCCTCCGAAAGCCCCGATGAGCCCACGTGCACCGCTCCGCCCGTCCGACCTGCGCGGCGCCGCGCGCCTGGCCACCGATGCCACGGCCGGCCTGACCGACCTGGTCGAGGCGCTGCACGAGCGCATCGCCCGCGGTCCGATCGCCCGTGAAGCGGCGCTGGCCGGCCGCACCCGCGGCATCACCGGCCTGGTCTACAAGAGCATCCGCGGCGTGACGCGCGTGGTCGGCGGCAGCCTCGACGCGCTGCTGGGGGCGCTGGCGCCCGCGCTGGGCGGCATCGGCAGCAAGCTCGAAAGCCCCGAGCGCGAAGCCATCGTGGCCGCGCTCAACGGCGTGCTGGGCGACTACCTGGCGGCCACCGGCAACCCGCTGGCCACGACGATGGCCTTGCGCAGCGGCGGGCGCGCGCTGCCGCTCGAGCGGCCCGCGCTGGCCGCGCGCCTGCCCCAGGCCGGCGGTCGCCTGCTGGTGCTGGTGCACGGCCTGTGCATGAACGACCTGCAGTGGTCGCGCGACGGCCACGACCACGGCGCAGCGCTGGCCCGCGACCTGGGCTTCACGCCCGTCTACCTGCACTACAACAGCGGCCAGCACGTGTCGATCAACGGCCGCGCGCTGGCCGGGCAGCTGGAGTCGCTGCTCGACGCCTGGCCGCGGCCGCTGGAGCGCTGCGTGATCGTCACCCACAGCATGGGCGGCCTGCTGGCGCGCAGCGCGCTGCACCACGCCGCCGCAGGCGGACTGCGCTGGCCGCAGCGCCTGGACGACCTGGTGTTCCTGGGCACGCCGCATCACGGCGCGCCGCTCGAGCGCGCCGGCAGCTGGATTGACACCGTCCTGGGCGCCGTGCCCTATGCCGCGCCCTTCGCGCGCCTGGGCAAGCTGCGCAGCGCGGGCATCACCGACCTGCGCCACGGTTACCTCGTCGACGAGGACTGGGTCGGCCGCGACCGCTTCCAGCGCGGCGCGGACCACCGCCAGCACCTGCCGCTGCCGCGCGGGCTGCGCTGCCACGCGATCGCCGCCAGCATCGGCCAGCGCCGCGGCGACCTCAAGGACCGCCTGCTCGGCGACGGCCTGGTACCGCTGGACAGTGCGCTCGGCCGCCACGCGGACCCGGCGCGCACGCTGGCCTTCGCGAAGAGCCGGCAGTGGACCGCACGACTGCAACCACATGGAGTTGCTGAGCCGCCGCGAGGTCTACGAGCAGTTGCGAAGACGCCTCGCCGCCAGCGGCAGCACGCCGTCCCTAGAATCGGCTTCACCTTCATCCGACCAGGACGTACCGCGATGATCCCTGCCCTCGTTCGATTGCTCGCAGGTGTCGGCTGCGCCGCCCTGTCCACGCTGGCCGCCGCGCAGGCACCCAGGGTCGAGGTCCAGTGGCTGGGCCAGGCCGCGGTCAAGATCACCTCGCCCGGCGGCAAGGTCATCGTCATCGATCCCTGGCTGATCACCAATCCCAAGACGCCGCCCGAGTACAAGAAGCTCGAGGCGCTGGGCAAGGTCGATCTCATCCTCGTCACGCACGCGCACTTCGATCACATGGCCGACGCGCCGGCGCTGTCGGCGCTGAACAAGGCCCGCGTCTACGCGCCGGCCGGTCTGGCCGACTCGATGACGACGCTGGGCGTGATGCCGGCCGAGATGGCGCCGCGCTTCAACAAGGGTGGCGTGGTGCTGCCCTTCGGCGCCGACGGCGGTATCCGCATCATCGCCACGCATGCCGAACACAGCTCGGAGTTCCGCTGGCGCAACCCGGACACCGGCAAGGACGAGATGCGCCTCGGCGGCGAGCCGCTCGGCTTCATCGTCGAGCTGGAGAACGGCTTCCGGATCTACCACATGGGCGACACCGGCATCTTCGGCGACATGAAGCTGATCGGTGACCTGTACAAGCCCGACCTGATCCTCATCCCCATCGGCAACCACTTCGTGATGCCGCCGCAGGACGCGGCGCTGGCGACGCGCGAGATGCTCAAGCCGAAGTTCGCGATCCCCATCCACTACGGCACCAACCCGCTGCTGCGCGGCACGCCCAAGGAGTACGTCGACGCGATGGGCAGCGCACCGACCAAGGTGCTGGTGCTGGAGCCGGGGGACAAGACCGTCTTCTGAGCCCCTGGGCCGTCACCAGGCCGGCTTGCGCTTCTCGATGAAGGCCTGCACGCCTTCCAGCGCGTGCTCGTCCATCATGTTGCAGGCCATGGTCTGCGAGGCCTCGTTGTACGCCGCCTCGATGCCGCTTTCGATCTGCCGGTAGAACAGCTGCTTGCCCATCGCCACTGCGACGCGCGGCTTGGCGACGATGCTGGCGACCAGGGCCTCGACGGCGGCGTCCAGCTGCTCGGGCTCGGCGACGCGGTTGACCAGGCCCTTGGCCTGCGCCTCGTCGGCCGAGATGAAGTCGCCGGTGACCAGCATCTCGAAGGCCGCCTTGCGCGACAGGTTGCGCGACAGCGCGACGCTGGGTGTCGAGCAGAACAGGCCGAGATTGACGCCGCTGACCGCGAACTTCGCCGTGCGGGCCGCCACCGCCAGATCGCACATCGCGACCAGCTGGCAGCCGGCGGCGGTGGCGACGCCGTGCACCTTGGCGACCACCGGCAGCGGCAGCTTCTGCAGCGCCATCATCACCTTGCCGCACTGGCCGAACAGCGTGCGGTAGTAGTCCAGCGAGGGCGCGCTTCGCATCTCCTTCAGGTCGTGGCCGGCGCACCAGGCCTTGCCGGCCGCGGCCAGCACCAGCACGCGCGCGGTCTCGTCCCTGGCGACCGCGTCGAGCTCGACCTGCAGCGCCTCGAGCATGCCTTCGGACAGCGCGTTGAAGGCCTGCGGGCGGTTCAGCGTCAGCGTGATCACGCCGCGGTCGTCGCGCTTGCGCAGCACCAGGGGTTCGTGGGTCGTCGTGGTCATGGTCGCGCTTCCTTCACTCGATGGCACTGGCCGAGCGGACCCGCTCGCGCAGCTGGAACTTCTGGATCTTGCCGGTGGAGGTCTTCGGGATCTCCTCGAAGCGGATCTCGCGCGGGACCTTGTAGCCCGCCAGCAGCGACTTGCAGTGGGCGACCAGCTCGGCCGCCGTCACCTGGCCGTCCGGCTTGATCTCGACAAAGGCCACCGGCGTCTCGCCCCACTTCGGGTCGGGCCGGGCGACCACCGCGCAGGCCATCACCGCCGGGTGGCGGTAGAGCGCGTCCTCGACCTCGATGGAACTGATGTTCTCGCCGCCGCTGATGATGATGTCCTTGCTGCGGTCCTTGATCTTCACGTAACGATCGGGCTCCATGACCGCCAGGTCGCCGGTGTGGAACCAGCCGCCGTCGAAGGCCTTGGCGGTGGACGCGGGGTTCTTGAGGTAGCCCTTCATCACGATGTTGCCGCGGAACATGATCTCGCCCATCACCTGGCCGTCGGCCGGCGTCTCGGCCAGCGTCTCGGGGTCGAGCACCGTCATGCCTTCCTGCAGCGCATAGCGCACGCCCTGGCGGCCGTTGAGGCGCGTCTGCTCGGACAGGCTCTCGGCGGCCCAGCGTTCGCGCTTGACCGCGACGGCCGCCGGTCCGTAGACCTCGGTCAGACCGTAGACGTGCGTGATGTCAAAGCCGATCTTCGCCATGCCTTCGATCATCGCGGCCGGCGGCGCGGCGCCGGCGACCATGCCGCGCACCTTCTGGGTGATCCCCTCGCGCATCGCAGCGGGTGCCGCGATCAGCAGGTTGTGAACGATGGGCGCGGCGCAGTAGTGGTCCACGCCATGCTCGCGCATCGCCTCGAGGATGGCCTGGGCCTCGACCTTGCGCAGGCACACGTGGGTCCCGCCCAGCATCGCCACGGTCCACGGGAAGCACCAGCCGTTGCAGTGGAACATCGGCAGCGTCCACAGGTACCTGGGAAAGTGCGGCATGGTCCAGGTCGCCGCGTTGCTGACCGCGTTGAGATAGGCGCCGCGGTGATGGGTGACCACGCCCTTGGGATCGCCGGTGGTGCCGCTGGTGTAGCTGACCGCGATCGCGTCCCACTCGTCGGCCGGGCCGTCCAGGCGCGCCAGCGGCGCGTGGTCGGCCAGCAGGGTCTCGTAGTCGACGCGGCCGAGGCGGTCGCCGGGGCCGAGGTATTCGCTGTCGCAGACGTCGATGACCACCGGCTCGCGGCCGTGCCCGGCCTTCAGCAGGCGCAGGGCCTCGGCCATCACCGGCGCGAACTCGCGGTCGGTGAGGACGACACTGGCCTCGCAGTGGTTCATCTGCCAGGCCAGCAGCGGCGCGTCGAGCCGCGTGTTCAGCGTGTTGATCACGGCGTTCAGCGCCGGCACCGCGTAGTGCGCCTCGACCATCTCCGGCGTGTTGGGCAGCATCGTCGTCACCGTGCTGCCGCGCGCCACGCCCAGGCTGCGCAGCGCCGCGGCCAGCCGCGCCGAGCGCTCGCGCGTCTGCGCCCAGGTATAGCGGCGCGCGCCGTGCACCACGGCCGGCAGGTCGCCGAAGACCTCGGCGCTGCGCTCGACGAAGCTCACCGGGCTGAGGGCCACGAAGTTGGCCGCGTTCTTGTCCAGGCCCTGGTCGTAGATGCTCATGATGGGCTCTCGCGAAAGGCGTTCACTCGATGGTCAGGCGCTGGAACCAGCGCGCGCCGACCGGCACGTCGTCTCGCAGCGTGGCCTTGAGCGGCGGCTTCGCGTCGGGCGGCGGCACGCCCATCGCCGTCAGGTCGACCGCCTGCAGCCGGCCGTCGAAGCCGCCGGCGGGCGTCGGCGTCAACGCGAAGTAGACACCTTCGGACAGCCGCGCGCCGTGATCACCGGGCCGGTTGCGCAGGAAGATCAGCGAATGCTCCAGCCAGGCCAGGTCGGCACGGCCGATCGTCCCGGGCTGCGGATACGGATAGGGCACGACGCACAGCTTCTCGCCCTGCCCGGCCACGCACTTGAACTCGCGCATCGACAGGAAGTGATCCTCGAGGCCAGGGAAGCCGAGCTGGATGCGGAAGGCCGTGCGGCCGTCGGCCTGCGGCGTGAAGACCACCTGGCCCAGGTCGACGCGCGAGCCGTCGCGCGCGTGCAGCACGATCTGGCGGGTGCCTTGCGGCAGGTCGCTGGCCGCGGCGGCGGCGCCCGCCAGCAGCAGCGCGCCGGCCGAGGCGAATCGAAGGCGAAGCAGCCAGCGGCAGATGCTCATCATCGTCGTTCCAGTATGGTACTGCGTCGCCGGGCCCGCTGCTAGGGAAGCCGCTAGGCGCTCGCGGCGGCGAGCGCCTGGTCGATGTCCCAGAGGATGTCGTCGACATGCTCCAGGCCGACCGACATGCGCACCATGTCGGGCAGCACGCCGGCCGCGCGCTGCTGCGGCTCGTCGAGCTGCCGGTGCGTGGTCGAGGCCGGGTGGATGATCAGCGTGCGGGTGTCGCCGATGTTGGCGAGGTGGCTCATGAACTGCGCGGCCTCGATGAAGCGGACGCCGGCTTCCAGCCCGCCCTTCACGCCGAAGGCCAGCAGGCCGGACGCACCGCGCATCTGCCGTTGCACCAGCGCGTGCTGGGGGTGGTCGGGCAGGCCGGGGTAGTTGACCCAGCCCACGCGCGGGTCGGCCTGCAGGAACTCGGCCACGCGCAGTGCGTTGGCGCAATGCCGCTCCATGCGCAGGTGCAGCGTCTCGACGCCCTGCAGGATCTGCCAAGCGCTCATCGGCGACAGCGCCGCGCCGTAGACGCGCAGCGTCTCCATGCGGGCGCGCATCGTGAAGCCGAAGTCGCCGAAGGTCTCGTAGAAGCGCACGCCGTGGTAGCCGGGCGAGGGCTCGGTCATGCCGGGGAACTTGCCGTTGTCCCAGGGGAAGCTGCCGCTCTCGACGACGACGCCGCCGAGCGTGGTGCCGTGACCGGCGAGGTACTTGGTCGCCGAGTGCACGACCAGATCCGCGCCGAAGGCGATCGGGTTGCACAGGAAGGGACTGGGCACGGTGTTGTCGATCACCAGCGGCACGCCGTGCGCGTGCGCCACCTCGGCGACCGCCACGATGTCCAGCACGACGAGGCTGGGATTGCCCAGGCTTTCGGCGAAGACGGCGCGCGTGTTCGGCTGCATCGCCGCGGCGAAGGCCTCGGGCTTCGTCGCGTCGACGAAGCTCGTGGCGATGCCGAACCTCGCGAGGTTGGTCGCCAGCATCGTGACGGTGCCGCCGTACAGCGCGCCGGCCGCGACGACGTGGTCGCCGGCCTGCAGGAGGGTCATCAGCGCCATCGCCTCGGCGGCCATGCCGCTGGCCGAGGCGATGGCGGCACGCCCGCCCTCGAGCGCCGCCACGCGCTCTTCCAGCGCGGCGACCGTGGGGTTGCTGAGGCGCGAGTAGACGTTGCCGAAGGTCTGCAGGTTGAAGAGGCTCGCCGCGTGGTCGGCGCTGTCGAAGACGAAGCTCGTCGTCTGGTAGATCGGCAGCGCGCGCGCGCCGGTCGCGGCATCGGGGATCTGGCCGGCGTGGATGGCCAGGGTTTCGGGCTTGAAGAGGTGGTCGGCCATGTTGCAAGGCTTCAGATCGGTCGCCTGGCGGAGATGACGCGGGTGTTGACGCCCGCCCAGTTGAGGCCGCCGAAGAGCCGCGCGTGCTCGATCTTCACGCAGCGGTCCATCACGGTGTCCAGGCCCGCCGCGCGGGCGCGGGCGGCCGCGGCCTCGTTCTTCACGCCGATCTGCTGCCACAGGCACCGGGCACCGATCGCGATCGCGCTGTCGGCGATCGGACCGACATCCTCGGTGCGGCGGAACACGTCGACCATGTCGACGGGCTCGGGGATGTCCTCGAGCCGCGCGTAGCAGCGCTCGCCGAGGATGCTCTCGTAGCGCGGGTTCACCGGCACGATCCGGTAGCCGTGCTGCTGAAGGTACTTGGCGACGAAGTGGCTCGGGCGGAACCAGTCGGCCGACAGGCCGACGATGGCCACCCGGCGGTGGTTCTTCAGGATGCGGCGCAGCGTGCTGATCTCGTCGGACATCGGGGCTCTCCAGACCGCGTGAACCATAACCGAAGGCCGCTTTCGCGACCCTGTTCGCGGCCGGCGCCGCGAAACCTGAAGTACACTTCCGATTGTCAGGAGAGCGCTCTTCATCGAGCCGCCGAAGGCGCAGAGGCCACCCCTCGAACGCTCAGGCAAAAGGACTGGCAAGCGCTTCCTGCAGCAGGATCCGGAAGCGTCCTCACTGGAGAGAGGTCGTCGCAAGGCGGCCCACCGAAGGGGCAAGCGGACCGTGGTGCCACACACCCGGGTCGCCAATCTCTCAGGTAAAGCGGACAGCGAGGGCAGAGGTTCCACCGGCAACGGTGGTGCACGCAAGCCCTTGGAGTCTCGATGTCCGCCACTGCCAGCCCCGTTCCTCCGCTGCTGACCACCCCGCTGCATTCGCTGCACCTCGAACTGGGTGCCAAGATGGTGCCCTTCGCCGGCTACGCGATGCCGGTCAACTACCCGCAGGGCATCCTGGCCGAGCACCGCCAGTGCCGTGACTCGGCGGCGCTGTTCGACGTCTCGCACATGGGCCAGTTGCGGCTGGTCGGGGACGATGCGGCGCGCGCGCTGGAGTCGCTGGTGCCGGTCGACATCGTCGGCCTGGGCGTCGGCAGGCAGCGCTACGGCTTCTTCACCGATGCCAGCGGCGGCCTGCTGGACGACCTGATGATCACGCGGCGCGAGGATGACCTGCTCGTCATCGTCAACGCCGCCTGCAAGGACGCCGACACGAAGCACCTGGTGACCCACATCGGGCACCGCTGCAGCGTCGTGCCCATGCCCGAGCGCGCGCTGGTGGCGCTGCAGGGCCCGAAGGCCGTCGTCGCGCTGTCGCGGCTGGAACCGGCGGTCGCGAAGCTCACCTTCATGACCGGCGGCGCCTTCCGCCTGCACGGCATCGACTGCTACCTCACGCGCTCGGGCTACACCGGCGAGGACGGATTCGAGATCTCGGTGCCGGCCGCGCAGGCCGAGGCGCTGGCCCGCGTGCTGCTCGAACAGCCCGAGGTGCGACCCGCCGGACTGGGCGCACGCGACACGCTGCGCCTGGAGGCGGGCCTGTGCCTCTACGGCCACGACATCCACGCCACCACCACGCCCGTCGAGGCCGGACTGTCCTGGGCGATCCAGAAGGTGCGCCGCGCCGGCGGCGCGCGGGCCGGCGGCTACCCGGGTGCCGACGTCATCGACGGCCAGCTGGCCACCGGCCCCAGCAACAAGCGCGTCGGCCTCGTCGGCCTGGAGCGCGTGCCGGTGCGCGAAGGCACCGAGCTCGTCGACGCCCACGGCCGCCGCCTCGGCCACGTCACCAGCGGCACGCTCGGCCCCACCGTCAACCAGCCGATCGCGATGGCCTATGTCGCCGCCAACCACGCGGCCGTCGCCCACGAGGTCTATGCGGTGGTGCGCGGCAAGCCCCTGCCGATGCGCGTGAGCCCCCTGCCCTTTGCGCCGCACCGCTACGTGCGCGGCTGATCCCTTCCCCTGCCGACCCCCACCCTCCAGGAGCGACCCATGACGACCAAGTTCACCGACGACCACGAGTGGATCAACATCGAGGACCACGAGGCCGCCGTCGTCGGCATCACGCTGCACGCGCAGGACGCGCTGGGCGACGTGGTCTTCGTCGACCTGCCCGAGGTCGGCAGGAGCTTCAAGAAGGGCGAGATCGCCGGCGTCGTCGAGTCCGTCAAGGCGGCCGCCGACCTCTTTATGCCGGTCAGCGGCGAGATCGTCGAGGTCAACGAGGCCCTGCGCGGCGACCCGGCCCTGGCCAACAGCGACCCGATGGGCGAAGGCTGGTTCTTCAAGGTCCACGTCAGCGACATGACCGAGTTCGACCAGCTCATGGACGGCCCCGACTACGAGAAGCTGCTGAAGGCGCTTTGAGCTGTTGTCGGTGATCCGTGATCTGTGATCGGACACCGCACCGGCCTCCCGCAACCGATCACTGATCACGAGTCACTGATCACCCCTCCCAGGAGCACACCATGCTCATGCCCACCGCCCTGTCCCTCGCCCAGCTCGAGAACGCCGACGAGTTCACGGCCCGCCACATCGGCATCGAGCCGGCCGAAGAGAAGCACATGTTGTCGGTGATCGGCAGCGCCTCGCGGCGCGCGCTGATCGATGCCATCGTCCCGGCCAACATCGCCCGCGCGACAGCCATGGACCTGCCGCCGCCGGCGACCGAGGCGCAGGCGCTGGCCGAGATCAAGGCGATCGCCGCGAAGAACCGCGTGCTGCGCAGCTTCATCGGCCAGGGCTACCACGGCACGCACACGCCGGGCGTCATCCTGCGCAACATCCTCGAGAACCCGGCCTGGTACACCGCCTACACGCCCTACCAGGCCGAGATCTCGCAGGGCCGGCTGGAGGCGCTGGTCAACTTCCAGACCATGGTCTGCGACCTGACGGGGCTGCCGATCGCCAACTCGTCGATGCTCGACGAAGCGACCGCCGCCGCCGAGGCGATGACGCTCGCCAGGCGCAGCGTCAGGAGCAAGAGCGACACCGTCATCGTTGCCGGCGACTGCCACCCGCAGACCATCGAGGTGATCCGCACGCGCGCCGCGCCGCTGGGGCTGAAGGTCGAGGTCGGCTTCGCGCCGGCGCTGATGGAGCAGCACGACTACTTCGCGGTGATCGCGCAGTACCCGGCCACCGGCGGCATGGTCCACGACATGCGGCCCTTCGTCGAGGCGGCGCACGCCAGGGGCGCCGCCTTCATCGTCTGCGCCGACCTGCTGGCGCTGACCCTGCTGACCCCGCCCGGCGAATGGGGCGCCGACATCGCCGTCGGCACGACCCAGCGCTTCGGCGTGCCGATGGGCGCCGGCGGCCCGCACGCCGCCTTCCTGGCCTGCCGCGACGAGTACAAGCGCTCGATGCCCGGCCGCCTGGTCGGCGTCAGCGTCGATGTGCACGGCAAGCCGGCCTACCGCCTGGCGCTGCAGACGCGCGAGCAGCACATCCGCCGCGAGAAGGCCACGTCCAACATCTGCACGGCCCAGGTGCTGCTGGCCGTGATCGCCAGCATGTACGCGGTCTACCACGGGCCGCAGGGCCTGAAGCGCATCGCGCAGCGCGTCGCGTCCTACACCGCGGTGCTGGCCCACGGCCTGCGCGCGATGGGCTTCCAGCTGCACGGCGACACCGCCTTCGACACGCTGACCGTCGAGACCGGCATCGAGACCGACGCGATCCTCGCGCGAGCGCTGGCCGGCGGCGCCAACCTGCGGCGCATCTCGCCGACGGCGCTGTCGATCGCGCTGGACGAGACGACGACCCGCGCCGACCTGGCCGCGCTGTGGTCCTGGTTCGCGCGCTCGCCCTCGATGGTGCCCAAGGTCGAGGCCTTCGAGCACGGCGCCGACCCGCTGATCCCCACCGAGCTGCGCCGCACCAGCGCCTACCTGACGCACCCGGTCTTCAACACCCATCACAGCGAGACCGAGATGCTGCGCTACCTGCGCAGCCTGGCGGACAAGGACCTGGCGCTCGACCGCACGATGATCCCGCTGGGCTCGTGCACCATGAAGCTCAACGCGACCAGCGAGATGATCCCCATCACCTGGCCGGAGTTCGCGCAGGTCCACCCCTTCGCGCCGGCCGAGCAGCTGGCCGGCTACGCCGAACTGGACGCGCAACTGCGCCGCTGGCTGTGCGAGGCCACCGGCTACGCCGGCATCAGCCTGCAGCCCAACGCCGGTTCGCAGGGCGAGTACGCGGGCCTGCTGGTCATCCACGCCTGGCACGCCTCGCGCGGCGAAGGCCACCGCGACATCTGCCTGATCCCCGAGTCGGCGCACGGCACCAACCCGGCCTCGGCCCAGATGGCCGGCATGAAGGTGGTGGTGACGAAGTGCGACGCCGAGGGCAACGTCGACCTCGAGGATCTGCGCGCCAAGTGCGAGCAGCACAGCGCGAAGCTCGCCGCGGTGATGGTGACCTACCCGTCGACCTACGGCGTCTTCGACCCGCACATCCGGGAGCTGTGCGCGCTGGTGCACCGGCATGGCGGACGGGTCTACGTCGACGGCGCGAACATGAACGCGCTGGTCGGTGTCGCGGCGCCGGGCGAGTTCGGCGGCGACGTGAGCCACCTCAACCTGCACAAGACCTTCTGCATCCCGCACGGCGGCGGAGGCCCGGGCGTCGGCCCGGTGTGCGTGGTCGAGGACCTGGTGCCCTTCCTGCCGGGCCACCGGACCGCGGGGGTGAACGGCCGGCAGCAGGTCGGCGCCGTCTCGGCGGCACCGCTGGGCAATGCTGCCGTGCTGCCCATCAGCTGGATGTACATGCGCATGATGGGAGCCGCCGGCCTGAAGGCCGCGACCGAGACCGCGATCCTGAGCGCCAACTACATCGCCGCGCGCCTCGCCGACCACTACGACATCCACTTCAGCGGCGGCGTCGACGGCCTCAAGGGCGGCGGCGTGGCCCACGAGTGCATCCTCGACCTGCGCCCGCTCAAGGAGAGCAGCGGTGTCAGCGCCGAGGACGTGGCCAAGCGCCTGATCGACTACGGCTTCCACGCGCCGACGCTGTCCTTCCCGGTCGCCGGCACGCTGATGGTCGAGCCGACCGAGAGCGAGTCGCTGCACGAGCTGGACCGCTTCATCGACGCGATGATCGCGATCCGCCTCGAGATCGCCAAGGTCGAGGAAGGGATCTGGCCGCGCGACGACAATCCGCTGGTGAACGCACCGCACACCGCCGAGGCCTTGCTGAAGGCCGACTGGCCGCACGCCTATGGCCGCGAGCAGGCCGCCTACCCGCTGCCCGGCCTGCGCCGCGCCAAGTACTGGTCGCCGGTCGGCCGCGTCGACAACGTGCACGGCGACCGCAACCTGTTCTGCAGCTGCGTGCCGCTCAGCGCCTACGAAGAGGCCGGCGTGTGACGCCCCAGCACCCCCAGCAGTTCGGCAGCGACAACTGGGCCGGCACGGCGCCGGAGGCGCTGGCCGCGTTGATCGATGCCAGCCGCGCCGGCCACGCGCCGGCCTACGGCGGCGACGCCTGGACCCAGCGCGCCTGCGACGCGATCCGCTCGCTGTTCGACCGCGAGGTCGAGGTCTACTTCGTGTTCAACGGCACCGCCGCCAACGCGCTGTCGCTGGCGGCACTGTGCCGCCCCTACGAGGCCGTGGTGTGCACGCCGCTGGCGCACATCGCGGTGGACGAGTGCAATGCGGTGGGCTTCTTCGGCCATGGCATCGCGCTGCTGCCGACCGCCGGCGACCCTGCTGCCCCCAGCGGCGCGAAGATGACGCCGACCGCGCTGCGCGCCGCCGCGACCGCCCGCACCGACCTGCATGCCCCCAGGGCCGCGGCCGTGAGCCTGACCCAGAGCACAGAACTCGGCTCGGTCTACTCGCTGGAGGAGTTGCAGGCGCTGACCGCCACGGCGCGCGAACTGGGCCTCAAGGTCCACATGGACGGCGCACGCTTCGCGAATGCGCTGGTCGCGCTGGGCTGCACGCCGGCGGCCATGACCTGGCAGGCCGGCATCGACGTGCTGTCCTTCGGCATGACCAAGAACGGCGCGCCGGCCGGCGAGGCGGTGGTGTTCTTCGATCGCGCGCTGGCCGAGGCCTTCGAGTGGCGGGCCAAGCAGGCCGGCCAGCTGGCGTCGAAGATGCGCATGGTCACCGCGCCCTGGGTCGGGCTGCTGGAAGGCGGCGCCTGGCTGCGCCACGCCGCGCACGCCAACGCCATGGCCACGCGGCTGGCCGACGCGATAGCCGCGCTGCCCGGCGTGGACCTCCTGCAGCGGCCGCAGTCCGACGGCGTCTTCGCCTGGCTGCCGCGACCCGCGGTCGAGTCGCTGCACGAGCGCGGCTGGCTCTTCCACGAGATGCTGCCGCCGCGCGAGGGCAAGATGGGCTGCCGCCTGATGTGCGCCTGGGACACCCAGGCCGAGACCGTCGACGCCTTCGCGGCCGACCTGGCCACGGCCTGCCGGGCCTGAAGCTTGCGTCGGCACACCGCATGGCCGTCTCCGTCTTCGACCTCTTCAAGATCGGCATCGGGCCGAGCAGCTCGCACACCGTGGGGCCGATGCGCGCCGCTCGGCTGTTCGTGCAGCGCCTGGCCGACGAGAACCTGCTGACGCGCACGGCGCGCATCCAGTCCGAGCTGTTCGGCTCGCTCGGCGCCACCGGCAAGGGCCACGGCTCGGACAAGGCCGTGCTGCTGGGCCTGCTGGGCGAAGCGCCCGACACGGTCGACGTCGACGGCATCGAGTCCCGGCTCGAGGCCTTGCGGGCCGCCGGCCGTCTGAGCCTGCTGGGCCGCCACGAGATCGCCTTCGACGAGCCGCGCGACCTGCTGTTCCGCCGCCGCCAGAGCCTGCCCTTCCATCCCAACGGCCTGCGCTTCACCGCCTTCGACGCGGCGGGCGCGGAGATCGCGGCCCGCAGCTACTACTCGGTGGGCGGTGGCTTCGTGCTGGGCGAGGAGGCGCTGGCCGACGGCGGCAAGCAGACGGCCATCGTGCCGGATGCAACGGTGTTGCCGCTGGCCTTCCACAGCGGCGACGAGCTGCTGGTCCGCTGCCGCGAGGTCCAGGGCTCGATCGCCGACGTGATGCGCCGCAACGAGCAGCACTGGCGCAGCGACGCCGAGATCGACGCCGGCCTGCTGGCCATCTGGCGCGTGATGCAGGCCTGCGTCGAGCGCGGCCTCAAGGCCGAGGGCGTGCTGCCCGGCGGCTACAAGGTCAAGCGGCGCGCCGCCAAGCTCTACCGCGACCTGACGGCCGACCCGACCGCGGCGCTGACCGATCCCCTGCAGGTGCTGGACTGGGTCAACCTCTACGCGCTGGCGGTCAACGAGGAGAACGCCGCCGGTGGCCGCGTCGTCACCGCGCCGACCAACGGCGCGGCCGGCATCGTGCCGGCCGTGCTGCACTACTACGCGCGCTTCATCCCCAGCGCCTCGGAACGCGGCGTCGTCGACTTCCTGCTCACCGCCGCCGCGATCGGCATTCTCTACAAGGAGAACGCCAGCATCTCCGGCGCCGAGGTCGGCTGCCAGGGCGAGGTCGGCGTGGCCTGCTCGATGGCCGCCGGCGCGCTGTGCGCGGTGCTGGGCGGCACGCCCGAGCAGGCCGAGAACGCCGCCGAGATCGGCATGGAGCACCACCTGGGCCTGACCTGCGACCCGGTCGGCGGCCTGGTGCAGATCCCCTGCATCGAGCGCAACGCCATCGCCTCGGTGAAGGCCATCAACGCCGCGCGCATGGCCCTGCGCGGCGACGGCAGCCACCATGTCAGCCTCGACCAGGTCATCAAGACCATGCGCGAGACCGGCGCCGACATGCAGACCAAGTACAAGGAGACCGCGCGCGGCGGCCTCGCGGTGAACATCGTCGAGTGCTGAGCGCCCGGTCGTCCCGTTAAACTGGATCGCAAGCCCGGCGCCGGCCACGAGCCTGTCGCCGCCCTCCTCCTGCCAGCGACACCCATGCTCGACAGCCTCGACACCACCGCCCGCCGCGCCGCCGCGGGCCTGCCCTCCTCGGTCTCGCACTGGGCCGTGCGCGGCGTCAGCGAGGTCTCCGAACAGCTGAGCGTGCGCGACGGCGTCGCCGAAGCCCCCCGGCGCAGCCGTGACGAGGGCGTGATGGTCACCGTCGTCGACGGTGGCATGGGCTACGCCGCCACGTCCGACGGCTCCGAGGCCGGGCTGGCGGCCGCCTTCAGGCAGGCGCAGGCGCTGGCCCGCGCCGCTGCCGGCAAGACGGTGTACGACTACGCTCGGGCACCGCGCCCGCGCGACAGCGGCCGCTATGCGAGCCGCGTCGAGCGCCCGGCGCGCGACGCGACGCTCGGCGACAAGCTGGCGCTGCTGGCCCGCGTCAACCAGGCCGCGCGCATCGATGCGCGCATCGTCGATGCGCAGACCAGCCTGTGGTCGGTGGCCACGGACCAGCTGTTCTTCACCAGCGACGGCATGCGCGCCGAGCAGCGCTTCGATTTCCTGACGCCGGCCGTGCAGGTCACGGCGCGCGACGGCAACGTGACCCAGGTGCGATCGAGTGCCGGCCAGTACAACGGCTTCTGCCAGCAGGGCGGGCTGGAGGTGCTGGACCGCGCGCACTTCGAGGGCGAGGGCCCGCGCGTGGCGCGCGAGGCGCTGGAGCTGGTGGCGGCCGGGCAATGCCCGACCGGCACGATGGACCTGGTGCTGATGCCCGACCAGATGATGCTGCAGATCCACGAGAGCATCGGTCACCCGCTGGAGCTGGACCGCATCCTCGGCGACGAGCGCAACTTCGCCGGCACCAGCTTCGTCACGCCCGACATGTTCGGCAGCTACCGCTACGGCAGCGAGCTGCTCAACGTCAGCTACGACCCGGGCCGCGCCCACGAATTCGCCGCCTTCGCCTTCGACGACGACGGCACGCCGGCGGTGCGCGAGATGCTGATCGAGCGCGGCATCCTGAAGCGCCCGCTGGGCGGCGCGCTGTCGCAGGCGCGTGCACGCGAGGCCGGCTTCGACCTCGGCGGCGTCGCCACCACGCGCGCCTGCAGCTGGAACCGCGCGCCGATCGACCGCATGAGCAACCTCAACGTCGAGCCCGGCGACGCGACGCTGGAGCAGCTGATCGGCAGCGTCGGCTACGGCGTCGTGATGCACACCAACTGCTCGTGGAGCATCGACGACTCGCGCAACAAGTTCCAGTTCGGCTGCGAGTACGGTCGCGTGATCCGCGACGGCCGCCTGGCCGAGGTCGTGCGCAACCCCAACTACCGCGGCATCAGCGCGACCTTCTGGCGCTCGCTGGCCATGGTCGGCGACGCCTCGACGATGCAGACCATGGGCACGCCGTTCTGCGGCAAGGGCGAGCCGTCCCAGGTGATCCGCGTCGGCCATGCCGCGCCGGCCTGCAAGTTCTCGTCGGTCGACGTGTTCGGCGGAGCGAACTGAGATGACGACGCTCACCGATCGCTCGCACTTCGAGACCCTGGCCGCCGCGTTGTGCGTGGCCGATGGCGTCGACCGCGTCAGCCTGACGCTCAATGCCGAGTCCTCGGACTTCCTGCGCTTCAACCGCGCGGCGCTGCGCCAGGCCACCCAGGTGCTGCAGGCCCAGGCGACGGTCGCGGTCGTGCGCGGCGCACGGCGCGCCGAGAGCAGCCTCACGCTGAGCGGCGATGCCGCTCAGGATCTCCGCCGCCTGCAGGCCGAGCGTGCCCAGCTGACGAGCGACCTCGACCTGATCCCCGACGATCCCTGGCTGCTGCTGCCCGACACCGCCACCCGCAGCGAGCGCGACGACGCCGGCGCGCTGCCCACGCCCGACCAGGTGATCGACGCGGTGCGCGAGCATGCGGCGGGCCGCGACTTCGTCGGCTTCTACGCCGGCGGACCGGTGGTGCGGGCCTATGCCGACAGCCTGGGCTCGCGGCACTGGCACCGCGTCGAGAGCTTCCACTTCGACTGGTGCCTGTACCAGGCGGCCGACAAGGCGGTGAAGACCGCCTATGCCGGCACGCAGTGGTCCACCACCGAGTTCGCGCGGCGCGTGCACGAGGCCGCGGCGCGCGTCGAGCTGCTCAAGCTCGACGCCCGCACGCTGGCCCCCGGCGCCTACCGCGCCGCCTTCAGCCCCGCGGCGATGAACGAGCTGCTCGGCGCGCTGGGCTGGAGCGGCTTCAGCCTGAAGTCGCGGCGGACCGGCGTGTCCTCGCTGCTGCAGCTGGCGCATGGCGATGCCCGACTGCACGCCGGCTTCCACCTCAGCGAGGCCACCGGCCTGGGCATTGCGCCGGCCTTCACCGCCGACGGCTTCGTCAAGCCTGCCGAGGTGTCGCTGGTGCGCGCCGGCCAGGCCGCCGACACGCTGAATTCGCCGCGCTCGGCGCGCGAGTACGGCCTGCCGGCCAACGGTGCCAATGCCGAGGAGTCGCCCGACTCGCTGAGCCTGGCGCCCGGCGCCCTGCCCCACGAGCGCCTGCTCGAATCGCTGGGCACGGGGCTGTACGTCAGCAACCTCTGGTACCTGAACTACAGCGACCGCCAGGCCTGCCGCATGACCGGCATGACACGCTTCGCCTGCTTCTGGGTCGAGGACGGCCGGCTGGTCGCGCCACTGAACGTGATGCGCTTCGACGACGGCTTCCTGCGCATGTTCGGCGAGGGCCTGGTCGGCCTCACCGACCGCGCCGAGATCGTGCCCGAGAGCGACACCTACCAGATGCGCCAGCTCGGCTCGATCACCACGCCGGCGGCGGTGATCGAGGGCTGGAAGCTCACGCTCTAGGCTCGATCACTCCGCGATCGCCGGCGTGCCCGGCTGGGCGGCGGAGCCGCTGGCGGAGACCGCCGCCGTCCTGCGCCCGCGCGCGAGGTAGCTGTAGAGCACCGGCACCACCACCAGGGTGAGCAGCGTCGAGGTGATCACCCCGCCGATGATCGCGCGGCCCATCGGCGCCTGGATCTCGCCGCCCTCGTCGAGCGCCAGCGCCAGCGGCAACATGCCGAAGACCATGGCCGCGGTCGTCATCATGATCGGGCGCATTCGCACCAGGCCGGCCTCGAGCAGCGCGTCGGGCACGCTCGCGCCGCGCCGTCGCGCATGGTTGGCAAAGTCGACCAGCAGGATCGCGTTCTTGGTCACCAGGCCCATCAGCATCACCAGGCCGATCATCGAGAAGAGGTTCAGCGTCGATCCGGTGATCAGCAGCGCCAGCATCACGCCGATCAGCGCCAGCGGCAGCGAGGCCATGATCGCGACCGGCTGCAGGAAGCTGCCGAACTGCGAGGCCAGCACGATGTAGATGAAGATCACCGACAGGCCGAGGGCCGCCAGCATCGCGGCGAAGGCCTCCTGCTGCTCGCGGGTCTGGCCGCGCACGTCGAAGCGGTAGCCGGGCGGCAGCGTGGTGGCATCGACCAGCTTCTGCACGTCGGCGCCGACATCGCCCGAGGGCCGGCCCTGCACGCCGGCATAGATCGCCTGGCGGCGCTGCAGGTCCTGGCGCTTGATGACGTCGGGGTTGCTGATGGCGACGATGTCGGCCACGCGGCCCAGGGCGATCGGCGTGCCGTCGGGCGCGTAGGCCACCGGCAGCGCCTCGAGCTGCGCCGCGTTCTCGCGCGATGCCGTGGGCAGGCGCAGCTCGACCTCGACCTGCTCGCCGTCGGGAGCCGTCCAGTAGGTCGCGATGTCGCCGTTGACGAAGGCGCGCAGGCTCGCGGCCAGGTCGGTCGAGGTGATGCCGAGCTGGCGCACCGCATCGGGCTTCAGGCGCACCGCATAGGCCGGCAGGCCCGGCTTGACCGAGGTCTCGAGGTCGGTCACGCCCTTGATGGCCCGGACCTTCTCGGCCAGCTTCAGCGTCTCGGCGTCCAGCACGGCCGGGTCGGGCCCGAGCAGCGCGATGTAGATCGGCCGCTGGCCGAGCGAGACCTCGATGCCCGGGATCGGCAACAGCGCCTCGCGGATCGCCTCCTCGACCTGCTTCTGCGAGCGCGCGCGCTGGTCGCGCGGCTTGAGCTGCACGCCGAGCTGCGCCTGGTTGCGCTGCTGGCCGTCGCCGGCCTCGCCGATGGTCGACGACACGAGTCGCACCTCGGGCATGGCGCGCACCGCCTGCTCGACCTGCGCGATCTTGTCGCCGGCACGCGTGAGGCTGGTGCCGACCGGCAGGCGCACGTTGAGCTGGATGTAGCTGTTGTCGGTCTCGGGGATGAACTCGCTGCCGACCGCCGGCACCAGCGCGATCGCACCGACGAAGCTGGCCGCGCCCAGGCCCAGCACGATGCCGCGCGGCGACAGCGTGGCCAAGCGCAGGCGCCGCGGGCTCGCACGGTCGCGCGAGCCGTCGGCCACGAAGCCGTGGCCGTAGGCCGGTAGCGGCAGGCGGTAGCGGCGGCCGCTGAAGATCCAGCGGATCAGCGCCTCGTAGATCGCGTGCAGGCCGTCCAGCGCGCGGTCGGTGCCGCGCATCAGGTGGCCCAGCACCGGCAGCCGGGCCAGCCGCGAGGTCGGCGGGTCCTTCCAGAGGCTGGACAGCATCGGGTCGAGCGTGAAGCTGACGAACAGGCTCACCAGCACCGCGACGGTGACCGTGATGCCGAAGGGGAAGAAGAACTTGCCGACGATGCCTTTCATGAAGGCCACCGGCACGAACACCGCGCAGATCGCGAAGGTGGTGGCCAGCACCGCCAGGCCGATCTCGTCGGTGCCCTCGCGCGCCGCGGTGTGGTGGTCGGCACCCAGCCGGATGTGGCGCACGATGTTCTCGCGCACGACGATCGCATCGTCGATCAGCAGGCCGATGCACAGCGACAGCGCCATCATCGTCATGAAGTT
>NZ_CADEFR010000047.1 GCF_902826655.1 uncultured Methylibium sp.
CAGGGCGAGGCCTACCGCATCATCTTCATCCACGTGCCGGCGGCCTGGATGTCGATGGTGCTGTACGTCGCCATGGCCTTCTGGGCCGCCGTCGGACTGATCTTCAACGCGCGGCTGGCCTCGATGCTGGCCAGCGCCATCGCCCCCACCGGCGCGCTGATGACCTTCCTGGCGCTGTGGACCGGCGCGCTGTGGGGCAAGCCGACCTGGGGCACCTGGTGGGTCTGGGACGCGCGACTGACGTCCGAGCTGATCCTGCTCTTCCTGTACATCGGCTTCATCTCGCTGCACGCCGCCATCGAGGACCCGCGCCGCGCCGACCGCGCCGCCGCGCTGCTGGCCATCGTGGGCGTGGTCAACGTGCCGATCATCTATTTCTCGGTGCAGTGGTGGAACACGCTGCACCAGGGCGCCTCGGTCAGCCTGACGCGCGCGCCCAGCATGGCGGCGACGATGCTGACCGGCATGCTGATCATGGCGCTGGCCTTCTGGGCCTACTGCTTCGCGGTCGTGCTGGCGCGGCTGAGGACCATCATCCTGGAGCGCGAGGCCCATGCCGGCTGGACGCGCGAGGAACTGGGCACCGCATGAACTGGTCGAGCGTCTCCGACTTCCTGGCGATGGGCGGCTACGGCCTCTACGTCTGGGGCTCCTTCGGCATGGTCGCGCTGGCGATCGCGATCGAAGTCTGGCAACTTTTCTCGCGTCGCGCCGCTCAGAAGCGCATGACCGACACAGAACTGGGAGGCAGCGACGCATGAAGGCCAGAACCAAACGCGCCATGGCGATCGTCGGCGGGCTGGCCACACTGGGTGCGGCGGCGGCCCTGGTGCTGAACGCCTTCCAGAGCAACCTGGTGTTCTTCTTCAGCCCCTCGCAGGTGGTGGCCAAGGAGGCCCCGCTCGAACGGAGCTTCCGCCTCGGCGGGCTGGTCGAGATGGGCAGCATCCAGCGCGACTCGCAATCGCTGACCGTCAGGTTCGTCGTGACCGACATGGCGCAGACCACGCCGGTCACCTACACCGGCCTGCTGCCCGACCTCTTCAAGGAGGGCAAGGGCGTCGTGGCGCAGGGCAAGCTCGGCAGCGACGGGATCTTCCGTGCCGAGCAGGTGCTCGCCAAGCACGACGAGAACTACATGCCGCCCGAGGCCGCCGCCGCGCTCGAGCAGGCCCGCCACGGCAAGCTGCCGACCCCGACGGCGGTCAACGGAGGAGCCAAGCCATGATCCCTGAACTCGGTCACCTGGCCCTCATCCTCGCGCTGGCGATGGCCGTGGCGCAGAGCGTGCTGCCGCTGATCGGCGCCTCGACCGGCAACGCCGCCTGGATCGCGCTGGCCCGCCCCTCGGCGCGCGGCCAGTTCCTGTTCGTCGCGATCGCCTACGCCTGCCTGACCTACGCCTTCGTCAACAACGACTTCTCGGTGCTGCTGGCGGCCGAGCACTCCAACTCGCGGCTGCCGCTGCAGTACCGCATCACGGCGGTCTGGGGCAACCACGAAGGCTCGATCCTGCTGTGGGCGCTGATCCTGGCCGGCTGGACCGTCGCCGTCGCCACCTTCTCGAAGTCGCTCGACGACCGCAGCGTCGCGCGCGTGCTGGGCATCATGGGCCTGGTGAGCTGCGGCTTCCTGCTGTTCACGCTGCTGACCAGCAATCCCTTCATCCGCCTGTTGCCCGCGGCGCCCGACGGCAAGGACCTGAACCCGCTGCTGCAGGACCCGGGGATGATCATCCATCCGCCGATGCTCTACATGGGCTACGTCGGCTTCGTCGTGGCCTTCGCCTTCGCGATCTCGGCGCTGATCTCCGGCCGGCTGGATGCCGCCTGGGCGCGCTGGTCGCGGCCCTGGACCACGGTCGCCTGGTGCTTCCTGACGCTGGGCATCGCGCTCGGCAGCTTCTGGGCCTACTACGAACTCGGCTGGGGCGGCTGGTGGTTCTGGGACCCGGTCGAGAACGCCTCCTTCATGCCGTGGTTGGTCGGCACCGCGCTGATCCATTCGCTGGCGGTGACCGAGAAGCGCGGCGGCTTCAAGATGTGGACGGCGCTGCTGGCGATCCTGGCGTTCTCCCTGTCGCTGCTGGGCACCTTCATCGTCCGCTCGGGCGTGCTGAGCTCGGTGCACGCCTTTGCCACCGACCCGGCACGCGGCATCTTCATCCTCGGCTTCCTGGCGCTGGTGATCGGCGGCTCGCTCGCGCTGTTCGCCTGGCGCGCACCCAAGGTCGGCGTCGGCGGCAGCTTCGAGCCGGTTTCGCGCGAGGCCATGCTGCTGGCCAACAACGTGCTGCTGCTGGTGGCCGCCGCGGCGGTGATGCTGGGCACGCTCTACCCGCTGGTGCTCGACGCCCTGGGCATGGGCAAGATCTCGGTCGGCCCGCCCTACTTCGACGCCGTCTTCGTGCCGCTGATGGCCCCCGCGCTGTTCCTCATGGGCATCGGCCCGATCGCGCGCTGGCGCCGGGCCGGCGCGATCGACCTGGCGCGCAGGCTGCGCTGGGCGCTGGCGGTCGCGGCCATCGCCGCCGTCGTCGCGCCGCTGCTGCTGGGCCGCTGGTCGCCGATGATCGGCTTCGGCCTGCTGATGGCGGCGTGGATCGCCTGCAGCACGGTCCACCACCTGGTCACGCGCGTGCGCGAGCACTCGGCCGGCGTGGCCGAGGCGCTGCGGCGCCAGCCGCTGTCGTGGTACGGCATGCTGATGGCGCACTTCGGCGTGGCCGTCTTCGTCGTCGGCGTCACCATCGTCGGCGGCTACCAGGTCGAGAAGGACCTGCGCATGGAACCCGGCGACACGACGACGTTGCACGACTACACGCTGCGCTTCGACGGCGTGCGCGACGCCCGCGGCCCGAACTACGACGCCGCGCGCGGCGCACTGACCCTCAGCCGCGACGGCCGGACCGTCCGCACGCTGGAGCCCGAACGCCGGCTCTACACCGTCAGCCGCATGCCGATGACCGAGACCGCCATCGACCGCGGCCTGACGCGCGACCTCTACGTCTCGCTCGGCGAGCCGCTCAGCGCCACGGCGTGGAGCGTGCGCGTCTACTACAAGCCCTTCGTCGGCTGGATCTGGGGCGGCTGCGTGCTGATGGCGCTCGGCGGCTTCCTCGCCGTGCTGGACCGCCGCTACCGCGCCGTGCGCCGCCGCGCCGAGGCGCCCCAGGGCGACGCCACCGACGACGGCGCACCCGATGCCGCCGCGGCCCGCCCGGTGGCCGCCAAGGTCGGCGCACGATGAAGCGTTCGCTGCGCTACCTGCTGCCGCTGGCGGTCTTCCTGCTGCTGGTCGGCTTCCTGGCCAAGGGCCTGAAGCTCGATCCGCGCCAGGTGCCTTCGCCGCTGATCGACAAGCCGGCGCCGGCCTTCAGCCTGCCGCTGCTGTCGGCGCCCGACCGCATGCTGTCCGACCAGGACCTGCGCGGCCAGGTCTGGCTGCTCAACGTCTGGGCCTCGTGGTGCGTGGCCTGCCGGCAGGAGCATCCGCTGCTCGTCGACCTGGCCCGCAGCGGCAGCGTGCCGATCTACGGCCTGAACTACAAGGACAAGCGCGACGACGCGCTGGCCTGGCTCAAGCAGCACGGTGACCCCTACAAGCTGTCGCTGGCCGATACGGCCGGGCTGGTCGGCATCGACTTCGGCGTCTACGGCGTGCCCGAGACCTTCGTCATCGACCAGGCCGGCGTGATCCGTCTCAAGCACATCGGTCCGGTGACGCCGGCCGCGCTGACGGGCAGCATCCTCCCGCTGGTCGACAAGCTGAGGAAGTCCGGTGGCTGATCGCCTGCTGTCGATGGTCCTGCTGGTCCTGGCGCTCGCGGGCAGTGCGTTCGCGAAGGACGCCGCGCCGCTGGCCGACGACCCGGTCCTGCAGGCGCGCGTGATCCGCATCGCCGAGGAGCTGCGCTGCCTGGTCTGCCAGAACGAGACCATCGCCGCCTCCAACGCCGATCTCGCGGTCGACCTGCGCAACCAGATCCGCGTGCAGATCGGCCAGGGCCGCAGCGACGCCGAGATCCGCGACTTCATGGTCCAGCGCTACGGCGACTTCGTGCTGTACCGCCCGCCGCTGAAGTCCAGCACGCTGGCGCTGTGGGTCGGGCCCTTCGTGCTGCTGCTGGTCGCCGGCACGGTGCTGCTGCGGCAGATCCGCCGCCGCCGCGCGCTGATCGCCGCACGCCCGCTGACGCCCGCCGAAGCCGAACGTGCCCGTCGCCTGCTCGGCGAAGAAAACTCCCCCGCCTCATGAGTCTCTTCTGGATCGCCGCGGCCGCGATGGTCGCGCTCGCGCTGGCGCTGCTGCTGCCCACCCTGGCACGACGCCGCGATGCGACGGCGCCGATCGACGAGGCGCGCAACGACAACCTGCAGGTGCTGCGTGACCAGCTCGCGCAGCTGGACGCCGAGCTGGCCGCCGGCACGTTGACGGCCGATCAGCACCGCGAATCGCGCGCCGAGATCGAGCGCCGCGCGCTCGACGAGGACCTCGCCGACGAGCGGCCCGCCCGCGCCTCGGGCCCGGGCCGCGCCACCCTCACGGCGGTCGCCGTCGGCGTGCTGCTGCCGCTGTTCGCGGCCGGCTTCTACGCCCGGCTCGGCAGCCGCGACGCCCTGCTGCCGCCGCAGGCCGCGTCGGCGCCCGAGGTGACGATGGCGCAGGTCGAGGCCATGGTCGAGCAGCTGGCGAAGGTGATGGAAGGCAAGGCCGGCCAGCCCGACGAGTTGCAGGGCTGGGTGATGCTGGCGCGCAGCTATGCCGCGCTGCAGCGCTTCCCGGAAGCCGACAAGGCCTACGCCCGCGCCAACGCGCTGGCGCCCGACAACGCCCAGCTGCTGGCCGATCGCGCCGACGTGATGGCCATGCTGCCGGGCCAGTCGGCCGACGGCGAGCCGGCCCGCCTGGTCGCGCGGGCCCTGCAGCTCGAGCCCGACAACCTGAAGGCGCTGGCGCTGGCCGGCGGCGCCGCCTACGAGAAGCAGGACTTCGCCACCGCCGTCCGGCACTGGGCCCGCGCCCGCGAGCTGGTGCCGCCCGACAGCGAGTTCGGGCGCAACCTCGACCGCAGCCTGGTCGAGGCGCGCGCCGCGCTGGCCACGGCCGGTGGTGCGCCCAGGCCGGCGTCCGGCCCGTCCGCGGCCACGGCTGCGGCAGCCAGTGCGCCAGCCATCGTCAGCGGCACGCTGAGCCTCGCGCCCGCGCTGAAGGACAAGGTCGCGCCCACCGACACCGTCTTCATCGTCGCGCGTGCCACCGAAGGCCCGCGCATGCCGCTGGCGATCGTGCGGCGCAGCGCCGCCGACCTGCCGATCCGCTTCACGCTCGACGACAGCGCGGCGATGACGCCCGAGTTCCGGCTGTCGAAGTTCCCGCAGGTGGTCGTCAGCGCCCGCGTGTCGAAGACCGGCGAGGCGACGCCACGCGCCGGCGACCTGCTCGGCCAGGCCGGCCCGCTGGCCCCCGACGGCAAGCCCGTCGAGATCGTGATCGACCGCGTCCAGCCCTGAGGGCGGCCGCCGGGCGGGTCGACCCGGGAAATCAGGGAAAGGCCGGCACGTCCGGCTCGACGCCCTCGAAGTGGGCCTCGGGGTGGGCCGCCTCCAGCAGCGCCTCGATCTCCTCGACCCGCGAGCGCGGCACGTCGACCATCAGCAGGATCTGCCCCTGGTCGATCGCGCCCTCGAAGCGGCGCAGGCGCTGGCTGGGCGTCGAGATGCCGACCAGGCTGGCCGACCACGCACCGACCCCGGCGCCCAGGGCCGCCAGCACCCACGTCATGCCCCATTGCGGCGAGTCGATGGCCGCACGCAGGTCGCCGGCCGTCCAGTCGCTGGAGCGCAGCACGTCGCTCAGCGCGGCCCAGCCCGAGGTGTCGCCGACGATCGGGAACAGCAGCCCGGCGACGCTGCCGACGACCAGCCCCAGGGCACCGCCGATCACCAGGCCGCGCTGTGCCGAGCGCAGCAGATCCGAGGTCTGCAGCACGTTGGCCGCGTGCAGCCCCGACAGGTCGGCGCCTTCGCGCGCGACGAAGTGGATGTGCGCCACCTCGATGCGCGCCAGCAGCAGGTCGTTCATCGTCCGCCGCGCGCTGCCCAGGTCGGGCAGCAGCCAGTAGATGCGTCTGCGCATGGCAAGCTCCTTTCGTCGTCGACCAGGGAAACCGGCTCGGCATTCAGTCTGAACCGCGGCCGCTGCCGCGTCGACGCAAGACCCTGAGCCCAGCGGTGCGAAGCCACCTCGCAGCGCGGGCGAGAATCGCCGCCTCGCCACCCGCCCCCGCCCCGTGGATCCGAACCCCGCTTCACTGACCCAGCTCGTGCTGCTGGGCGGCTTCGTGCTCGGCCTGGCCTTCGGCGCCACGGCGCAGGTCACGCGCTTCTGCACCATGGGCGCGATCGCCGACCTCGTCAACTTCGGCGATGCGACGCGCCTGCGACTCTGGGTCTGGGCCGTGCTGGTCGCGCTGCTGGGCACGCAGGCCGCGATCGGGCTGGCGGGCGTGGACCTGTCGGCGTCGATCTACACCGGCCGGCGCCTGCCCTGGCTGTCGCACGCGCTCGGCGGACTGCTGTTCGGCTTCGGCATGGTGCTGGCATCGGGCTGCCCGTCGCGCGCGCTGGTGCGCACCGGCGGCGGCAGCCTCAAGGCGCTGATCGTGCTGCTGGCGATCGGCCTGACGGCACAGATGACGCTGCGCGGCGTCTTCGCTGCCCCGCGCGCCGAATGGCTGGACCCGGTCGGCCCGCTGCTGGCCGGCCCGCAGGACCTGCCGTCGTGGCTGGGTCGCGTCACCGCCTTCGACACCGGTGCGCTGCGCCTCGGGCTGTGCATCGTGCTGGCCGTGCCGCTGCTGCTGTGGCTGCGGCGCGGACGCGACTTCATGCAGCCCGCGATGCTGGTCGGCGGCGCGCTCGTCGGCGCCGTGGTGCTGCTGGCCTGGCTGACCACCGGCCAGGTCGGCCACCTCGCCGAGCACCCCGAAACCCTGGAGCCCGCCTGGCTGGGCACCGCCTCGCGCCGGCCCGAGGCACTGAGCTTCGTCGCCCCGACCGCCTACGCGCTGGACCTGCTGACGCTGTGGACCGATCGCGGCACGGTGCTGAGCTTCGGCGTCGCCAGCGCGCTCGGCACGCTGCTCGGCGCCAGCGCGATGGCGCTGTGGCGGCGCGAGTTCCGCTGGGAGGGCTTTCGCGACGCGCGCGACACCGCGCAGAACCTGATCGGCGCGGCGCTGATGGGCGTGGGCGGCGTGACGGCGCTCGGTTGCTCGATCGGCCAGGGCGTGAGCGGGCTGTCGCTGCTGTCGGTGGGCTCGGTGATCGCGGTGGCCGGCATCGTCGCCGGTGCGGTCGCGGCGCTGCGCTACCAGGCCTGGGTCATCGAGCGCGAGGCCTGAAGGCGTCCGGCGCGCGGACCGTCGCGCCGATCAGGCCGCGAGCCGCTCGCGCCACCAGGCGCCGTGCCAGACGCCCAGTTGCGCCACGTCGACGCGTGCCGATCGAGCGCCGAGCAGGCGCGACGACGGCGCGGCGGGGCTGTCGAGGTCGTCGCAGACGGCCAGCGCGTCCTCGAAAGGCTGGCCGGCGAAGTTGAGGCTGCGCGTCACCAGCGTCGCGATGCCGGCGGCCGAGGCCGCCGCCAGGCCGTTCGGCGAGTCCTCGATCGCCAGCGCCTCCTCCGGGTCGAGCGACAGCCGGTCCAGTGCCATCCGGTAGACCTGCGGGTCGGGCTTCTTGACCGGCGCATCCTCGGCGCAGACCACCGCCGCGAACAGGCTGGGCCAGACGGCGCCGAAGTGCTGCCGCATCAGCGCGTCGAGGTTGACCCGCGAGGTGGTGGTCGCGATCGCGTGCTGCAGGCCCGCGGCCGTGGCCTCGCGCAACAGCCGCGCCACGCCGGGCCGCAGCGGAATGCGGCCGCTCGCGGCGATGAGGGCGTAGCGGCGGTTCTTCTCGGCGTGCAGCGCGGCGGCCAGCGCAGAGCGCTCGGCGGCGTCCGCCGGTGCGTCGGGCTGCGACGCCATGTCGTGCAGCAGGCGCTCGCGGCCGCCGGTCACGCGCAGCAGCTCGGCGTAGCGCGGCACGTCCCAGCGCCAGGCGAGGCCCAGCGCCTCGAAGGCCTCGTTGAAGGCGATGCGGTGGCCGTCGCGCTCGGTTTCGGCGAAGGTGCCGTCGACGTCCCAGATCAGCGCAGCCAGCATTCGGTTCTCCTTCGCCTCGGGCGTCGTCAGCGCATCGCCGATACATGGGCTGCCACGGCGGGCAGGTCGGCGAACAGGTGGTCCGGCCCGGCCTCGGTGATCGGCACGCCGGCGTTGTAGCCGTGCGGCAGCACCCAGGCCGGCACGCCGGCATTGCGGGCCGTCTCGACGTCGATTGCCGAATCGCCGACATGCACCGCCTCGGCGGCACTGACGCCGAAGTGGCCGAGCACGTGCGCGAACACGCGCGCATCAGGCTTCTTGAAGGGCAGCGTGTCGCCGCCGACCAGCAGCTCGAAGTAGTCCGCGAGCCCGGTCGCGCCCAGCACCCGCTCGGCGTGGCGCTGTTCCTTGTTGGTGACGCAGGCCAGGCGCAGGCCCTGGGCGCGCAGCGTCTCGAGCATCGCGACGCAGCCGTCGAACGGCTGGCCCATGCGGCCCGCGGTCTCGGCGTAGTGGTGCTCGAAGCGGTGCAGCACCGCGTCGGTGTCGACTGTCCCGGCGAGCGCCGGCTGCTCGGCCGTGATGCGCGCCAGCAGACGCAGCAGCAGCTCGCGCGTGCCCTTGCCGATCAGCCGCGTGATCTCTTCCTGCGGCCGCCGCTGCAGGCCGACGTCGTCGAAGGTGCGATGCACGGCTTCGGCGATCTCGCCCGCGGTGTCGACCAGCGTGCCGTCGAGGTCGAAGCTGACCAGCCTCAGCATGGCCGCCGTCATTGCAGCTGCGCCCGCCGGATCTCCATCAGCCGCAGGATCATCGGCGTCAGGATCAGCTGCATCGCCAGGTCCATCTTGCCGCCCGGCACGACGATGGTGTTGGCGCGGCTCATGAAGGACTCGCCGATCATCGACAGCAGGTAGGGAAAGTCGATGCCGCGCGGGTTCTTGAAGCGGATCACCGTCATGCTCTCGCCGGCCGTCGGGATGTCGCGCGCCATGAAGGGATTGCTGGTGTCGACCACCGGCACGCGCTGGAAGTTGATGTCGGTCTCGCCGAACTGCGGGACGATGTGGTGGATGTAGTCGCGCATGCGGCGCAGGATGGTGTCCTGCACCGCCTCCTTGGAGTAGCCGCGATCGCGCGTGTCGCGGTGGATCTTCTGGATCCACTCGAGGTTGATGATGGGCACGACGCCGAGCTTCAGGTCGGCCAGCTTCGGCAGGTCGACGCCCTCGTGCTTCACGCAGCCGTGCAGGCCCTCGTAGAACAGCAGGTCGGTGTCGGCGGGCGTGTCGGTCCAGGCGGTGAACGTGCCCGGCTCCTGCCGGTAGGGCTCGGCCTCCTCGTCGCTGTGCAGGTAGAGCCGCGTCTTGCAGCGGCCGTGCTGCCCGTAGGCGAGGAACTGCGCGTGCAGCTGATCCCACTCGTTGGTGTCGGGCCCGAAGTGGCTGACGGCACGGCCCTCGCGGTCACCGGCGGCGATCAGTTCCTTCATCTCCTTGCGCGGATAGCGATGGAAGGCGTCGCCCTCGATCACGGCCGCGCGGATGCCCTCGCGCCGGAAGATGTTCTCGAACACGCGCTTGACGGTCGTCGTGCCGGCGCCGCTGGAGCCGGTGACCGCGATGATCGGATGCTTCCTCGACATCGCACACCGTCAGACGTTGGGCTGGATGAACAGGGATCGCGTCTTGAACAGCTGCCAGGACACGTTCTCGCTCGGGTCGGCGTGGTAGCCGACGATGCGCTCGACCTCGTCGCGCGACCCCAGGATCAACGGCACCTTCTGGTGCAGCGCGTCGGGCACCAGGTCGACGATGGCGGTGGTGCCGTTCGAGGCCGCAGCGCCGGCGCGCTCCATCAGCCAGGCCAGCGGCGCGGCTTCGTGCAGCAGGCACAGGTGGCCGGGGCGATAAGGCTCCTTGCTGTCGCGCGGCTGCAGGTAGACGCCGCCCCGCGTCAGCACGCGATGCATCTCGCCGACCAGGCTGCCGAGCCAGTGCATGCCGAAGTCACGGCCGCGCGGTCCGCCCTGCCCGGCCACGCACTCGGCGACGTAGCGCTGCACCGGCTTCTCCCAGAAGCGCTGGTTCGACGCATCGATCGCGAACTCGGCGCTGGTCTTCGGCACGCGCACCGCCTCGCCGGTGAGGATCCAGCGGCCGGCCTCGGAGCGCCGGTCCGGGTCCAGCGTGAAGACCTGGACACCCTCGCCCAGGCTCAGCACGAGCTGCGTCGTCGGGCCGTAGATCGCGTAGCCGGCCGCCACCTGGCGGCGGCCCGGCTGCATGAACGCGGCTGCGCTGGCCGGCGTGCCGCGAAACAGGTGCGGCAGCACCGAGAACACGCTGCCGGCCGCGGTGCTGGCGTCGTCGTTCGCGATCCGGTCGAGCGCGTCGTAGGCGACCAGGTAGGCCGCCGTGCTGCCGAATTCGGACGAGACGTGCACCTCGTCCTGGATCTCGCTGACCCAGCCCGCGACCTCGGGGCAGTCGGCCAGCGCGCGTGCGAAGCCGCGGTCGGCCAGGCCGACCCGCGACGCCGCGCCGGCCTCGTCGGTGGCGCTGCCCAGCGTGCCGCGCTCGACCAGGCGCGACACCTGGACGCAGGCCCGCGCCACATGACGCACCACGTCGGCGACCGCCGGGGGATGGGAGGTGAGCCACTGCTCGAGGTCGGTCGGGGGGGTCATGAGCGCGCTCCGGAAGGGATCTAGGTGTTATGGAAGAGTCGACTGCCGCGGATGTCGGCCGCGGTCAGCGTGGTGAGATCGTCGCGCGACAGCTCGCGTTCGCGCTCGGCGAACAGCCGCGAGGCCTGGCGCAGCCGCGCGCGGTCGAGCGCATTGCGCACGCTGCGTGCGTTGGCGAAATGCGGCTGGGCCAGCCGCAGCCCCAGGTACTCGGCGAAGGCCGCCTGCGCATCGTCGCTGAACCGGTAGTGCGTCGACTGCAGCATCAGGTCGGCGATGCCCATCAGCTCGCCCTCGCTGTAGTCGGGGAAGTCCAGGTGGTGGGCGATGCGCGAGCTCATGCCGGGATTGGACTTGAAGAAGGTGTCCATCCGGTCCTTGTAGCCGGCCAGGATCACGACCAGGTCGTCGCGCTGGTTCTCCATGACCTGGAGCAGGATCTCGATGGCCTCCTGGCCGTAGTCGCGCTCATTCTCGGGTCGGTAGAGGTAGTAGGCCTCGTCGATGAAGAGCACGCCGCCCATCGCCTTCTTGAGGATCTCCTTGGTCTTGGGCGCGGTGTGGCCGATGTACTGGCCGACCAGGTCGTCGCGCGTCACCGCGACGAGGTGGCCCTTGCGCACATAGCCCAGGCGATGAAGGATCTCGGCCATGCGCAGTGCCACCGTCGTCTTGCCGGTGCCGGGGTTGCCGGTGAAGCTCATGTGCAGCGACGGCGCCTGCGCCGCCAGCCCGAGCCCGGCGCGCAGCTTGTCGATCACCAGCAGCGCGGCAATGTCGCGGATGCGCTGCTTCACCGGCACGAGCCCGACCAGGTCGCGGTCGAGCTCGTCGAGCACCGCCTCGACCTGGCTCTCGGCCAGGACTTCGGCGACGGTGCGCGTCGCGGGCGACGGCGTGGGCAGCGCGGACATTGCGGACGCTTCGCGCTAGTACCGCTCGCCTTCCGGCTTGTCGGTGGCGTACGACGAGATGCGGTACTGCACCTGGCGGCCCGCGACCTCGGTGCGCGCCAGGCCGAAGCCCGGCTCCTTCTTCGGCCGGTTGACGATGTACGACATGCGCACCGATTCCACACCCTGCGTCGAGTCGAACGCGGTGACGCGGACGTAGTGGCTGGGGAAGGCCTTGCGGCAGTTGTTCACCTCCATCAGGATGCCGGCGGCGTCCTTCAGATCGAACATCGGGTTGCCGAACATCTCCCAGTAGGTGTTGCGCGGGTGCGGGTCGTCGGTGTATTCGACGCCGACCGCCCAGTTGTTCTTCAGCGCGTACTCGATCTGCCTGGTGATCTGCGCGTCGGTCAGGTCCGGCAGGAACGAGAACTGGCCCTGGGTGATGCGGTTGCCGTGGTTGGTCATCATGATCGTGGTCCTTTCAGGCTGAAGCCGTCGCCGTGGCCACGAAGTCCGCGGTGTCGGTGGACTCGAAATTGAAGGCGATCTCGCCCCAGGTGTCGATCGCGGCCTTCAGCGGGCTGCACCACTTGGCGGCGTCCTTCAGGATCTGCGGGCCCTCGTTCCAGATGTCGCGGCCCTCGTTGCGCGCCAGCACCATGGCTTCGAGCGCCACGCGGTTGGCGGTGGCACCGGCCTGGATGCCCATCGGGTGGCCGATCGTGCCGCCGCCGAACTGCAGCACCACGTCGTCGCCCAGGTAGGTCAGCAGCTGGTGCATCTGGCCGGCGTGGATGCCGCCCGAGGCCACCGGCATCACCTTGTTCATCGAGGCCCAGTTCTGCTCGAAGAACAGGCCCTTTTCGAGCTGCTGCGGCGTGTGCGTGTCGAGCAGCGTGTCGTAGAAGCCGCGGATCATCATCGGGTCGCCTTCGAGCTTGCCGACCACGGTGCCGGCGTGGATGTGGTCCACGCCCGCCATGCGCATCCACTTGCAGATCACGCGGAAGTTCATGCCGTGGTTCTTCTGGCGCGAGTAGGTGCTGTTCCCGGCACGGTGCAGGTGCAGGATCATGTCGTTCTTGCGCGCCCAGAGCGCCATGCTCTGGATCGCGGTGTAGCCGATCACCAGGTCGATCATGATGATCACGCTGCCCAGGCTCTTGGCGAACTCGGCGCGCGCGTACATCTCCTCCATCGTGCCGGCGGTGACGTTGAGGTAGTGGCCCTTGACCTCGCCGGTGGCCGCACTCGCCTTGTTGACCGCCTCCATGCAGTACAGGAAGCGGTCGCGCCAGTGCATGAAGGGCTGCGAATTGATGTTCTCGTCGTCCTTGACGAAGTCGAGTCCGCCCTTGAGCGCCTCGTACACCACCCGACCGTAGTTGCGGCCGCTCAGGCCCAGCTTCGGCTTGGTCGTCGCGCCCAGCAGCGGGCGGCCGAACTTGTCGAGCCGCTCGCGCTCGACCACGACGCCGGTGGCCGGGCCCTGGAAGGTCTTCAGGTAGGCGACCGGGATGCGCATGTCCTCCAGGCGCAGCGCCTTCACCGCCTTGAAGCCGAACACGTTGCCGATGATCGACGCAGTGAGGTTGGCGATCGAGCCCGGCTCGAACAGGTCGATGTCGTAGGCGATCCAGGCGAAGTACTGCTGCTCGGTCTTGGTGCCGGGGCCGGTGTTGGGCACCGCATCGACGCGGAAGCACTTGGCGCGGTACAGGTCGCAGGCGGTGAGGCGGTCGGTCCACACCACCGTCCAGGTGGCGGTGGACGACTCGCCGGCCACGGCCGCCGCGCACTCCTCGGCATCGACGCCCTCCTGAGGCGTCATCCGGAACATCGCGATGACGTCCGTGTCCTTGGGCACGTAGTCGGGCTGCCAGTAGCCCATCTGCTTGTACTTCAGCACGCCGGCGGCGTAGCGCTTCTTGGCGTCGGTGATGATCCCTTCGTCGGCAGGCTTGTTCACGGGCTCTCCTCGGTGGTCGGCATCGATTGACGCTAATTGCGACCCACGATAAGTTCCGATTGGACTAAGCGGAATTCAGAACTTCTTGGCTTCGACTTCAGATTTGCCTGAATGAAGAATGTGACCTTCCGGCAGCTCAGGGTTTTTACCGAGGTGGCGCGCCAGCTCAGCTTCGCGCGGGCCGCCGAGCACCTGCACCTGACGCCGCCGGCCGTGACGATGCAGGTCAAGGAGCTGGAGTCGCAGGTCGGCCTGCCGCTCTTCGAGCGCAGCGGGCGCAGCGTCGCGCTGACCACGGCCGGCGAGTACTACCTGGTCTACGCCAAGCGCCTGCTGGCCACGCTGAAGGACGCCGACGACGCGATGGCGCGCTTCCAGCGCCTGGAGACCGGTCTGCTCACGATCGGCATGGTCAGCACCGCGAAGTACTTCGTGCCGCGGCTGCTGGCGCGCTTTCGGCAGGAGCACAGCGGCATCGACGTGAAGCTGCAGGTGATGCAGAACCGCGAGCAGCTGGTCGAGCTGATGCATGCCAACGAGGTCGACCTCGCGATCATGGGCCGGCCGCCCAGGGAGCTGGCGACGCGCGCCGAGCCCTTCGCGGCCCACCCCTTCGTGTTCGTCGCGCCGCCGGACCACCCGCTGCTGCGCGTCGGCCATCCGCCGCTGGAGTCGCTGGCGCCCTATCCCTTCGTCGTGCGCGAGCCGGGCTCGGGCACGCGCAACGCGATGGAGGGATTCTTCAAGGAGCACCGCTTCGAGCCGTGCATCAGCATGGAGATGTCGAGCAACGAGACCATCAAGCAGGCGGTGATGGCCGGCATGGGACTGTCCTTCCTGTCGCTGCACACGATCGGCCTGGAGCTGCGCACCGGCCTGCTGCACCTGCTGGACGTGCAGGGCACGCCGGTGATGCGCAGCTGGAACGTGGTGCATCTGCTCTCCAAGCTGCTGTCGCCGTCGGCCGAGGCCTTCCGCTACTTCATCCTCGAGGAAGGCGAGGCCCACCTCGTCGCCCACGACACGCCGCTGCTGTCTGCGGGCAGCGCGCATGGATAGGTGCAGCGCGCATTGGCAAAGCCGCGCCTTGCTGGCACCATCCGGCGGCAACCGACCCACCAGGAGACACAGGATGAGAACAAGATGGACGACGCCGCGACTCGCCGCGGCGCTGCTGGCCGGCGGCCTGACCGCCGGCGTCGCGTCGGCGCAGGACGCCAGCGCCCTGCAGGTGCGCAGCTGGGCCGCCACCTGCGCCAACTGCCACGGCACCGACGGCAAGTCGGTCGCGCTCGACAGCGGCCTGCTGGGCCTGGCCGGTCTGGACAAGGCCTACATCGTCGACCAGCTCAATGCCTTCCGCGACGGCAAGCGTCCCGCCACGGTGATGCATCAGCTGACCAAGGGCTACACCCCCCAGCAGCTCGATGCGATCGCCGGCTACTTCGCCGCGCAGAAGAAGTGAGGAGACGGCCATGCAAAGACGTTCACTGATCCAAGGCGCCGGCTCGGTTGGCCTGCTGGGGCTGCTGGGGGCCTGCGCGAGCCCGCGCGTGCCGGAGTCGGCCAAGGTGGTGGTGGTCGGCGGCGGCTATGGCGGCGCGACTGCGGCCAAGTACGTGCGCCTGCTGTCGGACTACAAGATCGACGTGGTGCTGATCGAGCCCAACGATGCCTTCATCTCCTGCCCGCTGAGCAACCTGGTGCTCGAGGGCGCGCGCGACCTGGCTTCGCTGGCCACGCCCTACGACGGCCTCGCCCGCCAGCACGGCGTGACCGTGGTCAAGGATGTCGCCACCGCCATCGATGCGGGCAAGAAGACCGTGGGCCTGGGCCGCGGCGGCAGCATCCGCTACGACAAGCTCATCCTCTCGCCCGGCATCGAGCTGCAGCTCGACACCGTCGCCGGCCTGGCCGAAGCCTCGGCCGCCGGCCGCGTGCTGCAGGCCTGGAAAGCCGGCCCCGAGACAGTGGCGCTGCGCCGGCAGCTCGAGCAGCTGCCCGACGGCGGCGTCTACGCGCTCACCATCCCCGAGGCGCCCTATCGCTGCCCGCCCGGCCCGTACGAGCGCGTCGCGCTGGTCGCGTCCTACTTCAAGAAGGCCAAGCCGAAGTCCAAGGTCGTGCTGTTCGACGCCAACCCGGACGTCACCTCGAAGGGCGCGCTCTTCAAGAAGGCATGGAGCGAGCTCTACCCCGGGATCATCGAGTACCGCCCGCAGCACAAGGTGGTCGGCGTCGAGGGCAGCACGCTGCGCTTCGAGGTGCAGGAGAACTTCAAGGCCGACGTGCTGAACGTGCTGCCGCAGCAGCGCGCCGGGCGCATCGCGGTCGACGCGGGCCTGGCCAACTCCAACAAGCGCTGGGCCGGTGTCGATTACCTGACGTTCGAGTCGACCGCTGCCAAGGATGTCCACGTGATCGGCGACTCGATCCAGCTCGCCGCCGGCATGCCGAAGTCCGGCCACATGGCCAACTCGCACGGCAAGGTGGCGGCAGCGGCGGTGGTGTCCGCGCTGTCCGGTGTGGCGCCGAACCCCAAGCCCATCCTGACCAATACCTGCTACAGCTTCGTCGCGCCGGAACTGGTGGTGCACGTGGCCAGCGTGCACGAGTACGTCGAGGCCGAGAAGACCTTCAAGACCGTGGCCGGCTCGGGGGGCCTGTCGGGCGAGCGCAATGCGCTCGAGGCGCGCTACGCGCTGGGCTGGGCGAAGAACATCTGGGCGGATGCCTTGGGCTGAGGTCGGTGATCTGTGATCTGTGATCTGTGATCGGATCACGACTCACCGATCACCGATCACAACACGGCCACCTCGTCGCTGCGAGAGGCACCGCGGCTATCGACCCAGGCCAGCGACAGCTTGTCGCCGGCCTTGGCGCCGCGCAGGCCGAACTGCAGGAAGGGGTTGCGCGACACGGCGGTGCCCCACTGCGCGGTCAGCACCGGCTGGTCGTTGAGGCGCGCGACGACCTGCTGGATGTGCCAGGCCGGGATCGTGCGGCCGCCGCCGTCCTTGCGCTGGCCGCTCTCCATGTCGTGCTTCATCAGCGCGCGCACCGTCGCCACGCCGCCCGGCGACGGCTGCACGCGGATCAGCGTCGGCTGAGGCGGGCGCGGCGGCTCGGGATCGACACCGGCGCCGCCGCAGCCGCCGAGCGTGATCTTGACCTCGCGGCGCGCCATCAGCACGCGGCCGTCCTTCAGCACCGCGAGCGCCAGCACCGGCGAGGTTTCCTGCATCTTCAGGCGCGTCAGGATCTGCGGCTCGATCGCGTCACCGGGCTCGAAGATCGCCGACAGCAGCGTCGGATTGCGCTCGACGCCGAGCAGCAGCCGCTGCACGCCCGGCAGGGCACAGCCCAGCGTGACCGGCACGACGCCGCCATCCTCGAAGAGCTCGGGCGCCTGCAGCTGCACGTCCGCACTGACGGTCGGCGCCGGCAGGTTCAGCGCCTTCAGCAACTGCGGCAGCGTCTTCGCATCGAAGGCCGCGCGCGCGAAGCCCGGCACGTCGTCGGCGCTCGCGCCGGTGGCTACGACGGCCAGGGCGCTCAGCATCAGATCTCGGCGGTGGATCACGGGGACGAAACTCCTTCCGACAAGCAGGCCGGGCCGCTCGATGCTAGCGGAGCCGGCGCCGCGCGCCCGGGTCGGCGCGCAGCGGCGCGATACTGACAGGGCCATGCCGACCCGCCGACCCCATCCGCTGCGCACCTCGCTCCACAACGAGGTCCACGCGCGCCCCTACGAGCGCATGCAGGCGCCGCTGACGATCTCGCACCTGGCCTTCGTCTGCGGCCTCGAGCAGCAGGCCGCCGACCGCGCCCACCTCGAAGCCCTGCTGCGCGATCACCACCTGCCACTGCCCGCGCCCGGCGCCAGCCACCTCGGCATCGACCTGCCGGGCTGCCGGCTGCGCTGGGAGCGCCACACCGAGTTCGTGTCCTACACCGTGTGGCGATCGCTGCGGCCGGACGAGGGCGTCGACGCCGCGCCGGCCTACCGCAGCCTGCCGGCCGACTGGCTGGCCGCCGTGCCGGGCGAACTGCTGGTCGCCACCAACGTGCAGGTGCTGCTGCCCGGCGACGAACCGCTGCGCCAGACCGCCGAGCGCTGGCTCGACGCCGAGTCGCTGGTGGGCAGCGACATCGCCGACGGCGACCTGCAGATCTTCAGCGATTTCCGGCTGCACCCGGACGGCTACGGCCGCTGGCTGGTCGGCCTGCACAACCCGGCCGCGACGCCGCGGCGCCTGGGCCGCTACCTGCAGCGCCTGCTGGAGATCGACACCTACCGGATGATGGCGCTGCTGGGCCTGCCGGCGGCGCGCGAGGTCGCACGGCGGCTCGACGAACTGGAGCGCCAGCTCGCCGGCCTGGCCGACGCCGGCCACGGCGGCAGCGGCTCCGAGGAGGCCGCGCTGCTGGACGCGCTGACGCGTCTGGCGCGCGAGGTCGAAGGCGCGTATGCGCGCCACCACGGGCGCTTCTCGGCCTCGTCGGCCTACTTCGACCTGGTCGAGCAGCGCATCGACGAGCTGCGCGAGGTCCGCGTCGAGGGCCTGCAGACGATCCGCGAGTTCATCGACCGCCGCCTGAAGCCGGCGGTGACGACGACGCTGTGGGCCTCGCGCCGGCTCGGCGCGCTGTCCGAGCGCGTGTCGCGCGCCAGCGGCCTGCTGCGCACCCGCGTCGAGACGCTGCAGCAGGAGCACACGCGCGAGCTGCTCAGCACGATGAACGCCCGCCAGCACCTGCAGTTGCGGCTGCAGGCGGCGGTCGAGGGCCTGTCGGTCGCGGCCATCACCTATTACGGCGTCGGGCTGGTCGGCTACCTCGCGAAGGGCGCGCATGCGCTGCACCTGCCGGTGCCGGTCGAGGCCGTGATGGCGCTGGCGGTGCCGGCCATCGCCGTCGGGGCCTGGCTGAGCATGCGGCGACTGCGCCGTCGCATCGAGGGCTGAGGCAGGCAGCCGCCCCGATGCTGACCTGGCTGCAAGGCCCCGACGACCCGCTGCCCGACACGCGGCTCGCGCTGCCGGCCGACAGCGAGGCGCCGGGCCTGCTGGCCGCGGGCGACGACCTGTCGCCGGCTCGCCTGGCCGAAGCCTACGGCCGCGGCATCTTCCCGTGGTACAGCGACGGCCAGCCGGTGCTGTGGTGGACGCCCGACCCGCGCATGGTGCTGCCGGTGGCGGAGTTCCGGATCTCGCACAGCCTGCGCAAGACCCTGCGCCGCTTCGCCGCGTCGCCGGACTGCGAGATCCGCATCGACAGTGCCTTCGAGCGCGTGATCGCGGCCTGCGCCGACACGCCGCGCGACGGCCAGCGCGGCACCTGGATCCAGCCCGCCCTGCGCGCCGCCTACCGCGACTGGCACCGCCAGGGCGCCGTGCACAGCGTCGAGACCTGGATCGCCGGTCGCCTCGTCGGCGGGCTCTACGGCGTCAACCTGGGGGGCATGTTCTTCGGCGAGTCGATGTTCTCGCACGCCACCGACGCCTCGAAGATCGCGCTGGCCGCGCTGGTGGCCTTCTGCCGCGCCAACGACATCGCGCTGATCGACTGCCAGCAGCGCACCGACCACCTGGCCTCGCTGGGCGGCCGCGAGATCCCGCGACCCGCGTTCGAGGGGCACCTGGTGCAGGCCGTGGCGCAGCCGGCGCCGGCGGATTGGACCTATCATCGATCGCACTGGGGCCAGCTGCACCTGGACGCCGGCCCGGATCCTGCATCAGCCGCGTCGACTCCGCCCCGCCCGCCCGGACCGTGACCCACCCGAAAGAGCTTCCGCTCGCGTCGCTGCAGTTCTACGCAACGGCGCCCTATCCCTGCAGCTACCTGGCAGGCAAGCTGGCGCGCTCGCAGGTCGCCACGCCCAGCCACCTGATCCACGCCGACGCCTACTCGGGCCTGGTCGCCGGGGGCTTCCGGCGCAGCGGCATGTTCACCTACCGGCCCTATTGCGACGGCTGCCGCGCCTGCGTGCCGCTGCGCGTGCCGGTGGCCCAGTTCAAGCCCACACGCAGCCAGCGCCGCGCCTGGAAGGCGCATCAGTCCCTGCAGGCCCGCGTGCTGCGCCTGTGCTTCGTGCCCGAGCACTACCAGCTCTACCTGCGCTACCAGGCCGGGCGCCATGCCGGCGGCGGCATGGACCATGACTCGATCGACCAGTACACGCAGTTCCTGCTGCAGAGCCGCGTCAACTCGCGCCTCGTGGAGTTCCGCGCGCCGGCGCCCGAAGGCCAGCTGGGCGTGCTGAAGATGGTGTCGATCCTCGACATCCTCAACGACGGCCTGAGCGCGGTCTACACCTTCTACGAGCCCGAGGCCGACACCAGCTACGGCACCTACAACGTGCTGTGGCAGATCGAGCAGACGTGCCAGCTGCGCCTGCCGCACGTCTACCTCGGCTACTGGATCGCCGAGAGTCCCAAGATGGCCTACAAGGCCCAGTTCCGGCCGCACGAGCGGCTGGTCGACGGGCAGTGGGTGCCGGGCGACCCGGCCGCCTGAGGCCGCCGGATCAGCCTTGACAGGCCCTCAATAGTTCGACTATTCTGGAATCATGGATGAACAAGCCGTGATCAAGTCCCTGGCCGCGCTGGCCCAGCCGGTCCGCCTGAAGGTCTTCCGTGCCCTGGTCGTCACCGGCAGCGCCGGCCTGACGCCCGGCACGATGGCCGAGGCGCTGGAGATCCCGCCCAACACCCTGTCGCACCACCTCAAGGAACTGACCGCCGCCGGCCTGGTGACGACCGAGCGGTCCAGCCGCCACATCATCTACCGCGCCGCCTACGCGCACATGAACGCGCTGCTCGGCTACCTGACCGACAACTGCTGCGCCGGCGCGGGCTGCGCCGTCGATGCCGGCAGCGCCGCCTGCTCCTGCTGACCACCCCACCGACCGGAGTTCCCGATGAAGCGCTTCCACGTCCACGCCCACGTCGAAGACCTGCCCGCGAGCATCGCCTTCTACTCGAAGCTCTTCGCCGCCGAGCCCAGCCGCGTCGAGAGCGACTACGCCAAGTGGATGCTCGACGACCCGCGCATCAACTTCGCCATCTCGACGCGCGGCGGCACGCCCGGCGTCGACCACCTGGGCTTCCAGACCGATACGGCCGAGGAGCTGGTCGAGCTCAAGGCGCGTGCCCGGGCCGCCGACATGGCCCTGCTCGACGAAGGCGCCACCAGCTGCTGCTACGCGCGCAGCGAGAAGCACTGGATCACCGACCCGCAGGGCATCCCCTGGGAGCACTTCCACACACTCGGCGACATCCCGGTCTTCGGCGAGCCGAAGCCCGCGGGCGATACCGGCGGCTGCTGTGCCGCCAACACCACCACCCCTGCCACCGCTGCCGCCACCCCGAGCGGCAAGCCTGTCGGCATCGCGGTGAAACCCGCGTCGGCTTGCTGCTGAGAGCCCCCCATGACCGAGTTCAACACCTACAACGTCCTGTTCATCTGCACCGGCAACACGGCGCGATCGATCCTCGCCGAAGGGCTGATGAACGATCTGGGCGGCCGATTGCCGGGCCCGCGCTTCAAGGCCTACTCCGCTGGCAGCCAGCCCAAGGGCGTGGTGAATTCCTTCGCGTTGCAGACGCTGGCCAACTGGCGGATTCCGACGGATGGCTTTCGCAGCAAGAGCTGGGATGAGTTTGCCAAGCCGGGCGCGCCAGTGATGGACTTCGTGTTCACGGTCTGCGACAACGCGGCAGGCGAGGTCTGCCCGTTCTGGCCTGGACAACCCATGACGGCGCACTGGGGCGTGCCCGACCCCGCGGCGGTCGAAGGCAGCGACGATGAGAAGGCGAAGGCCTTCCTGTCAGCAGCGGTGACCCTCAAGCGCCGGATCGAGCTGATGCTCGCATTGCCGCTTCCGACGCTGGACACGCAGCGCATCCAGCGTGAGATCAAGGACATCGGCTCTCGCTGAGGCCAAAGTCCCATGAGCGGCTCTCCGCGCGCGCTGCTGGCCGAGATGCTCGGCACCGCGCTTCTCCTGGCCGTGGTCATCGGCTCCGGCATCATGGCCGTGCGGCTGGCCGGCGGCAACGATGCGATCGCGCTGCTGGCCAACGCGCTGGCGACGGTCGGCGGGCTCTACGTGCTGATCGAGGTCTTCGGGCCGGTCAGCGGCGCGCACTTCAATCCGGCGGTGTCGCTGGTGATGGCCGCGCGCGGCGCGCTGCCGCGGTCGTGGCTGCTGCCCTATGTCGCGGCCCAGCTGGTCGGCGCCGTGCTCGGTGCCTGGCTGGCCCACGCGATGTTCGGCGAGGCGATCCTGCAGTTCTCGATCCGGCTTCGCAGCGGCCCCGGCCTGTGGCTGGCCGAGGCGGTGGCCACCGCGGGCCTGCTGCTCGTCATCCTGCGAGCGCCGCCGTCCCGCGTCGCCGCAATGGTGGCCTGCTGGATCGGCGCGGCCTACTGGTTCACCGCGTCGACCTCGTTCGCCAACCCGGCCGCGGCCGTCGGCCGCATGTTCAGCGACAGCTTCGCCGGCATCGCGCCGGCCAGCGTGCCGGGCTTCGTCATCGCGCAAATCGTCGGCGCGGCGCTGGGCGCCGGGCTGCATGCACTGCTGGGCCGGGCCGGGCCGGCTCCGGCGTCGGCCCCGGATCAGGCCAGCAGCTTGACGCCGGTCTTGGACTGCAATTCGTCGAAGCTCACGCCCGGCGCCAGCTCGACGACCTTCAACCCCTGAGGCGTCACGTCCAGCACCGCGAGGTCGGTGATGATCCGGTCGACGACGCCGACGCCGGTCAGCGGCAGCGTGCACTGGGGCAGGATCTTCAGGTCGGTCGTGCCGTCCTTCTTCTTCGCGACGTGCTCCATCAGCACGATCACGCGGCCCACGCCGGCGACCAGGTCCATCGCGCCGCCCATGCCCTTGACCATCTTGCCGGGGATCATCCAGTTGGC
>NZ_CADEFR010000048.1 GCF_902826655.1 uncultured Methylibium sp.
CTGTGGCTCGACGCGCATGCCGACTTCAACACCAACGTGCTCACGCCCAGCGGCAACGTGCACGGCATGCCGGTCGCATGCCTGTGCGGGCACGGGCCCCGGCAGCTGATCGAGATCGGCGGCCAGGTCCCCGCGATCAACCCGAAGTGGGTGCGCCAGATCGGCATCCGCAGCGTCGATGCCGGCGAGAAGCGCCTGGTGCACGAGGTCGACCTCGAGGTCTTCGACATGCGCTACATCGACGAGATGGGCATGCGCCACACGATGGAGCTGGCGCTGGCGACGCTCGACGCCAACACCCACCTGCACGTCAGCTTCGACGTCGACTTCCTCGACCCCGACATCGCCCCCGGCGTCGGCACCACCGTCAAGGGCGGACCGAGCTACCGCGAGGCCCAGCTGTGCATGGAGATGATCGCCGACACCGGCCGCCTGGCCTCGCTCGACGTGATGGAGCTGAACCCGGCCTTCGACGTCAGGAACCGCACCGCCGAGGTGGCGGTCGACCTGATCGAGAGCCTGTTCGGCAAGAGCACGCTGATGCGCAAGTAGTCCCGGCCATTGCGGAGCCCGCCATGCGCCGACACCTCAGTGCCCTTGCCGCCGCCGCGCTGCTGACCGCCTGCGGCGGAGGCGGCGGTGGCGATGTCGAAGTCCGCGTCGACTACGACCCCGGCGCCGCCTGGCGCCAGCTGCTCACCACGCCGCGCAACTACACGGCCGCCGGCCGCGGCTCCGACGGCCGCGACTACGTCTACACGCTGAGCTTCACGCCCCAGGGCAGCGGCAGCTACCCGCGCAACGGCGCCAGCGCCGAGCGCGTCGAACGCCGCAGCAGCCTCACGCCCTTCGGCGGGTCGCCGGTCGTCGACCTCGGCTCGCTGTTCTTCATCACCGGCTTCCTGCTGATCGGGCTCAGTTCCGTCGGCGGCGGCTGCAGCGACATCGGCATGCCCTTCGCCCCGCCGCCGTTCTCGCCGATCGGCGGCAACGGCTCGCTGTTCGGCAGCACCGACTACGCGAGCTGCACGCCCGGCGGCAGCAGCAACGGCAACTCGACGACGCGCTGGACGATCCAGTTCTACAGCGGCGACGTCTACTTCTGCCTCGACACGACGCAGCGCGACAGCGGCGGGGCCGTCGCGCTGACGCAGTCGATCTGCTTCGCGCTCAGCCCCACCGGCAATGGCCTGGGTTCGAAGCTGCAATACACGCTGGTCATCCCGGGCCAGAACTTCTCGCTGGTGGCGCGGGGCGGCTGAGCGGGTCGTCGCACGGGCCGTGGCGGCGACGGAAGTCGCGCGGCTCGACGGCATCCGCCGCGGCGAACAGCCCGCGCCGCGCGGAGCGCGCCGCCTGCTCCTCGGCGGCATACGGCCCCGGGTCGCCGCGGTAGCGCGCCGACCAGGCGTGGCCCTCGCGCACCAGCCATGCGCCGACGTCCTGCGAACCCAGCCACAGCGTGCCGAGCGCGCGGCCGTGCGTGTCGGTCGCGCGCCGCAGCACCTGCACGCGGCGACCCAGCACGCGGTCCGACAAGGCCACGGACGCCTCGGCGCCGTGCGCCTGGCAACGCTCGGGCGCATCGAGCCCGACGAGGCGCACTTTCACCGGCTTGCGCCGCGGCTGCGCGCGGTCGGTCTCGGGTCGGACCCAGACCGTGTCGCCGTCGCTGACGCGCGTGACCACGCCGTCGAAGCGCTCTTCACCCGCCAGCGCCGGCGCCGACAGCCCCAGCGCGCAGGCCAGCACGGCCCACGACCGCCGCCTCATGCCGACGCGAGCTTCGGCCACAGCCACCAGCCCAGCAGACCCAGCGACAGCAGCCAGATCACGACGATCAGCACCGCGCCCCAGATCATCTTCGGCAGCTTCTGCCGCCCCGTCGCTTCGGCTTCGGCCAGCCGTGCCCGCCAGATCGGCTCGGGCGTCAGCTTCACCGCCAGCGCGATGCCCAGCGGCAGCAGGATCAGCTCGTCCAGCATGCCCAGCACCGGGATGAAGTCCGGGATCAGGTCGATCGGGCTCAGCGCGTAGGCCAGCACCGCGATCGCGATCCACTTCGGCGCGCGCGGCGTGTCGGGGTGGCGCACCAGCTTCCACAGGGCCAGCAGGTAGATGCCCAGGCGCGCGCGGTTGGCGGCGCCGAAGAGCTTGCGCAGCGGACCCAGCTTCATGCGCGCTTCCTGCGGGCGGGTCGTGCGGGGGCCGCGGTGGTCGGCGGCGCATCGAGGGCAGCGTTCATGTCGGCCAGCATCCTGTCGAGTCGGACCGAGAGTTTCTCCGTCGTCAGCTGCTCGCGGAAGCGCTCGACCATCAGCGGCAGACAGAAGGGGCTGGGCATCTTCAGCTCCACCAGGTCGATGCGCAGCCGCGCCATGCGCCGGAGCGTCGCGCCCAGGCGACGGATCTCCAGCTCCTGGCCCAGCACCTCGGTCTCGGCCTGGCTCAGCAGCAGGTTGCCGGCGTCGTACTTGCGGAAGACCTCGTAGAAAAGGCTGCTCGACGCCTGCAGCTGCTTCATGCTCTTGGGCGCGCCGGGATAGCCGGTGAACACCAGCCCGGCGACGCGCGCGATCTCGCGGAAGCGCCGTTGCGCCAGCTCGCTGGAGTTGAGGCTTGCCAGCACGTCGGGCAGCAGGTCGGCCGTGTCGAACACCGTGCCATCGAGCACGCCGTCGATGGCCACCGGCAGCGCGCTCAGCAGCTCGAAGCCGTAGTCGTTGACCGACAGGCTGAAGGTGTTGGGCTGCGCCTTCGCCAGCCGCCACGCCAGCAGCGAGGCCAGGCCCAGGTGCACGTTGCGCCCGGCGAACGGGTAGAGGTAGAGGTGATGCCCCTCGCGCGAATCGTGGCGCTCGACCAGCAAGGTCTGCGGCGTCGGCAGCTTCGACACACGGGCCTGCGTCGCCAGCATCGGCTGCGCGGCCTGCAGCTCGGGCTCGAAGAAGTCGCCCTGCGCGGCGACCTGCAGCATCTCGAGCACCGCGTCGGCCATCTCGGTGGACAGCGGCATCTTGCCGCCGGCCCAGCTGGGCACGATGCCCTTGTTGCGCGTGGCCTTGCGCACGTAGGCCGCCATGTCCTGGGTGCGCACGTACTCCAGCACGCGGCCGGCGAAGACGAAGCAGTCGCCGGGCTTCAGGCGTGCGATGAAACCCTCCTCGATGTTGCCGATCGTGCCGCCGGACATCCACTTCACCAGCATCGAGGCCTCGCCGACGATGGTGCCGATCGCCAGCCGGTGGCGCTGGGCGATGCCGCGGTCCGGCACGCGGTAGACGCCGTCCACGTTCTTCACGCGGTGGTAGTCGGGATAGGCGCCGAGGCTGGCGCCGCCGCGCTCGACGAAGTCCAGCGCCCACTGGAACTCGGCGCGCGTCAGGCCGCGGTAGGCGTGCGCCGTCTTCACCTCGGCGTACAGCGCCCCGGCCTCGAAACCACCCCCGAGCGCCACCGTGACCAGGTGCTGCACCAGCACGTCCAGCGGCTTCTCGGGCGCGTCGCGCTTCTCGACGCGGCCGGCCTGCGCCGCGCGCCGCGCCGCGGCGGCCTCGACCAGCTCCAGCGTGTTGGTCGGCACCAGCGTCACGCGCGAGGCGCGGCCCGGCTGATGGCCGCTGCGGCCGGCGCGCTGCAGCAGCCGCGCCACGCCCTTGGCCGAGCCGATCTGCAGCACGCGCTCGACCGGCAGGAAGTCCACGCCCAGGTCCAGCGACGAGGTCGTCACCACCGCCTTCAGCGCACCGGCCTTCAGCGCCTCCTCGACCCAGTGGCGTGCGTCCTTGTCGAGCGAGCCGTGATGCAAGGCGATCAGGCCGGCCCAGTCGGGCCGCTCGCGCAGCAGCAGCTGGAACCAGATCTCGGCCTGCGAGCGCACGTTGGTGAAGACCAGCGCGGTGCTGCTCTTCTCCAGCTCGTCCACCACCGGCTGCAGCATCTGCGCGCCCAGGTGGCCGGCCCAGGAGAAGCGCCCCGGGTTCGCCGGCAGCAGCGTGTCGATGACCAGCGCCTTGTCGATGCGGCCGCGCACCAGCGCCCCGTCGTCGTTGCCGAGCAGCACGCGCGACGCATCCTCCAGGTTGCCCAGCGTCGCACTCAGGCCCCAGGTCACGAGCTTCGGGTTCCATCGCCGCAGCCGCGCCAGCGCCAGCTGCACCTGCACGCCGCGCTTGTTGCCCATCAGCTCGTGCCACTCGTCGACGATGACGGTGTGCACGGCGCCCAGCTCGTCGCGCGCGTGCTCCCGCGTCAGCATCAGGCTCAGCGACTCGGGTGTCGTGATCAGCGTGGTCGGAAAGCGCCGGTCCTGGCGCGCACGTTCGCCGCCGGGCGTGTCGCCGGTGCGCAGCCCGGCGGTCCAGTGCGGGGCGAGCTCGGGCAAGGGCAGCGTGAGGGCCTTGAGGGTGTCGGCGGCCAGGGCCCGCATGGGAGTGAGCCACAGCACTTGCAGCGGCGCGGCCCCCTGGCCCGCCGCGATGCCGGAACGCAGCAAGGCCCCCATCCAGACCGCATACGTCTTGCCCGACCCCGTCGTCGCATGCAGGAGGCCCGAGCGGCCCGCCCCCATCGCCTCCCAGACCTCGCGCTGGAAGGCAAACGGCCGCCAGCCGCGCTGCTCGAACCAGGTCTCGACGCGCTGGAGATCGGCGGGATCGGACGGAGTGAGCGGAGGGGACGGGTCGCGGCGCGGCACCCGCGTAGTGTGCGGTCTCGCCGGTCGCGCCGGTCTCGCCGGCGAGACGACGCCCTCGATCGCCAGGCCGCTACGGCAGCGACCAGCCCAGCAGCTGGCGCCGGAAGATCTGCGCTCGCCCGGCGCTCGTGTTCGCGTTCGGCGCGCCGGCGATCACGCGGTTGCCCGAGGTCGCGATCGAGGCGCCGAAGCCTGCGCCCGCCTGCGGGGTCGGTTCGCGGATGAAGCCGGCGTAGCTCAGGCTTGCGCCGGATCCGTTGAAGACGAGCACTCGTCCGGCAGCGGCCGTGCCGCTCATCGTGGCTGCCGGCTCACCGACCAGCAGTCGCGTCGGCCCCAGGGCCATCGGGCGCTCGCCCACGCCGCCGAACGGGCCGACCGGGTAGTTCCACTGGTAAGTCCAGGTCCCGCCGACGCGGGTGAAGAGCTGGACCGAATCGGAGTCGCGCACGGCCAGCCGATCGCCGTGCATGGCGATCACGTAGCCGAAGCCATCATTGACCGCCGAGCTGCTCGAGACGATCACCTGCTGCTGGGTCCATGTGCCGTTCACCTTCTCGAAGAGATGCACCTGGCCCGCCAGTGCCGGGAAGTAAGGCGGCTGGGCGGCCGGGCGGCTGACGGCGATCACGCCATTGCCGATGCCCACGCTGCAGCCGAAGCGGTTGCCCCAGGCCTCGGGCAGGCCCTGCAGCTCCGCGGTCTGCGTCCAGATGCCGCCCGAACGCTCGAACACGAAGGCCCGGCCGGTGTAGTCGGCGTAGCCGCAGGCGCCGACGACGAGGGTGTCGCCCGACAGTGCCAGGGTCTGGCCGAAACCGAACTGCTGGATGGTGTTGCCCGGCGGCGCGTAGCTCGGCACGAGCGTCTGCTGGAGTGCCCAGCTGTCGCCGCTGCCGCTCCGCAAGTAGATGCTGACGTAGCCGACCTGGGCCTGCGCCGCGGCGAACCAGGGCGCGCCCACGACCAAGGTGTCGCCGTCGTAGGCCAGTGCAGCGGCGAACTTGCCGGTCGCGCCGGCGACCGGTTCCATGTGCACGGCGCTGAACCAGGGCGGCAGCGGCGTGCCTTCGAGGTTGCGGAACACCTCGGCCGCGCCGGGGTAGATGAAGCCCGAGCCGACCGCGGCCCGGCTGTTCTGCATTCCCACCGCGTAGCCGAAGAAGCTCGACACATCGTCCCACGGGCCGACGGTCAGCGTCTTCTCGTGCGCCCAGTACCAGGGGCTCAGGATCGGATCGATCTCGATCGGATAGGCCGCGCCGGCGTCATCGACGCGCAGCGCGATCTGCTGGCCACTGACGTCGAGCGCGGCGGGCAGGCTGCGGCCCTGCGCGTCGCGCGCGAACAGCGAACCATAGGCGAGGGCCTGCCGGCGGTAGGCGCGCAGGGCGATCGTGGCGCCGTCCTCGAGCAGCGACGGCACGAGCCCCTCCACCGCCATCACGAGGCGCAGTTCGCCTCGCCCCTCGGGCGGGCGGCGCAGGATGAACCGCTGCTCGAGCCCGCCCTGGGTGTTGGTGTACGACTCGACGAGCGCACCGCGCCGGTACTCCACGCGGTCGCCCTCCTGAATGAACTGCGGCACCGGCGCCACGCCCGGCCGGGCGCCGCGGCCGACGCGTTCCAGTTGCAGGACGACGACTCCGCCGTCGGACGCGATCGAGACCCGGCCGTCGCTGCCGAAGCTCACGTCGAGCGCGCGTTCCTCGTCGCGCGCTGTGCTCGTCGGCGTCGTGTTCGTCGAAGCCGGGCCGGGCAGCTGACCCTGGCCCTGCGCGAGCGACACGCCGACACAGAGCGTCAGCGCGAGCAGCACGGCACGAAGGCCCGCTCGTGCGGGCTTCGATGGAGTCTCTTCAAGGGCAAGGTCCATGGCGTGGCTCCGTTCCAGGTGGACGCGACGCTGGCGCCTCAGCAATGTCCGGGGGACTTCGGTTCCTCATGGCAGCCCTCGGGCGGCGCCGGCCTGGCGTCGCACGGCGCCGGCGCGCACGGCCTGCAACGCTCGTCGATGCAGGGCTCGCAGCGGCAGGGCCTGGGTTCGGGGCGCGGCTTGTCGCAGTGCTCGGGGGCCGGGCATTCGAGCTGGGGATCGATGGCGAAGGTGAGTCCGCCCACCACCAGTCCGTCGGCCAGCACCAGCACGCGGATCGCCAGCGGGCCGGCGTCCATCAGCTCGTCGAGCTCGAAGTCGCGGCCGCTGACCAGGCGCGGGCGGATCAGGCGCTGGTCGCGCGGACCGAGCGTGAAGTTGCCGCTGCCGGGGTTGTCGAAGCGCATCACCCAGCCGCGACCGGCCAGGAAGGCGGGCATCAGCACCTTCAGCTGCATGCGCGCGGTCCTGGCCGTCGGGTTCTGCGCCCAGAACTTGCGATTGCAGAACGCGGCCTCCAGCGCGCAGCGCCCGCCGCCGCCGGGCACCGGGATCACGGCGCGCATCGCCGTGTTGTTGTCGGTCGGCACCAGGCGCCACACCGGCGTCGGGCCGACCGCCGACGGGAAGCCGGTGATCGCGTCGGTGTTGGCGCGGTCGGCCGCGGCGCTGACGCTCATCAGCATCACTTCGTGCCCGGCATCGACCGGCGTCCACGCGAAGGGGCCGATCACGAGCTCGGCGCCGGGCGCCAGGTCGGGCACGGCCAGCGAGGTGCTGCCCATGGGCTCGAAGTCGTCGGGCCAGACCAGGCCGGCTGCCGGCCGTGCGCGGTAGGCGCGCACGCGCGCGCCCTTCGCGATCTGCGTGCCGCGGTTCTTGACGCGCACGTAGGCGAAGTTGCGGCAGCAGACCTGCGGCGTCTGGTGGCCGGGCTGGCCGTCGGGCTCGAGCCGGTTCCAGATGTCGCCGGTCTCCCAGAAGTGGGGCTGGAAGCCGTACTCGCCGTGACGGCCGTCGTCGATGTAGAGGTCCACCGCCGGCGGCGCGCCCACCGACACCACCGGCGTCGGTGCGCCGGGCGGCTGGTAGAGGCCCTGCTTCTCGAAGGCCCAGCGCACGACCTTGTGGTTGACGGCGCCGACCTGGCCCTCGCTGGTCCAGTTGCCCAGCTCGGCGGCGATCATCGCGCTGGCGTAGGCGGTCGCGTTGGCCGGATTGGTGGGCTGCGTCAGCGAGCCGATGGTGCGCAGCATCAGGTAGGCCACGTAGCGCGCCGCGAACTCGCGCATCGCCAGCTCGGGCGAGTCGCCGCCGACCGACCGGTAGAGGCGGAAGTGCGTCGTGCACAGGATCTGCTCGGAGTTGTAGCCGCCGAAGTCCTGCGTGCCGCCCCAGGCCCAGCCGGCCGTCACATCGCGGTCGTGGCGGCGCGCGATCACGCCGGTGATCCACGGGAAGGTCTGGAAGCGGTCGGCCGCGTGCGTGTCGGGGTCGTTGAGCACCGCGCCGAAGCTGTCGCCGGCGCTGTGCGCGAAGCCGAAGTTCGGCGAGTTGACGTGGTTGTAGAGGATGCCGTGGCCGCCCAGCTCGTGCAGCACGACGCGCCAGTCGCAGGCCAGGCCGATCGGATTGCCGGTGTCGCCCAGGTCGGCCAGCATGAAGGCGGTGCGGCCGATGCCGAAGGTCCCGTTGCCCATGCAGTAGGCGTTGATCTCCAGGCCGTTGGCGGTGCCGTAGTGGCCGCGGTGGTCGACCACGCTCGGGAACAGCGTGCCGGTGAAGTAGGTCGGCAGGTCGAAACCCAGTTCCTCGACCAGCCGGAAGAAGCGGTCGCAGTGGTAGTAGGCGTTGACCGCGGCGAAGTTGTCGGTGCGCGAGACGAAGTCGAAGTTGCTGCCGGCCGGCTCGGTGGGCGGCGCGGCATTGGGCACCTCGACGTTGACCACCGTCACGCGCTCGCCGGTCAGCGACACCGTGCCGGCCACTGGCGGGTTCAGGTCGGGCAGCTGCACCGACGAGCGCAGCGCGTTCAGCGCCGCCGCGTTGGCGCTGGGCGCCGGGCCGCCGTTCAGCGTCACCGGGTCCTCGCGGAAGACCAGGCCGGCGACGTCGTCGATGAAGGCGCGCAGGTACAGCACGCTGAGCGACTCGACGTCGACGATCGCGATCCACGGCAGGTCGGCGATGCCGCGCCAGGTCATCGTGAAGATCAGCTCGACGGCGACGTAGTGGCGGCCTTCGGCCACGGTCTCGGCGACGCGCGCCAGCGGCAGGCCGGCGTGCATGCCGTGCGCGGACTTCGCCGACGCCACGCCCGGCGCGCCCGGCGCGTCGTGGTCGTCGGGCGCGGTGCGCCGCGCGGCCTCGTAGCGATACACCACCAGGCGCTGGCGCAGCGGCTTGAACGATGCCGCATCGCACTCCTTCGCGTCGGCCAGGCCCAGCGCCTTGGCGAGGCTGCGACCATCGAGCCTGGCGGCGCGCTGCAGCAGCTTCTCGTCGGGCAGCGCGGCATCGACCTTCGCATGCCGGCTCGACTGCGCACCGACCACGACGAAGGGCTTCTGCCGCATCTGCACCGACACCGCGGCGTTCCACACCGGCAGGCCCCAGCAGGTCTGCTCGAACACGACCGTGGTCATGTCGAACTGCGGTTTCTCCAGGCTGTAGCGGTACTCGACGCCGGCCTGCATCGGCGTGCGCTCGGGCGAAGCGCTGAAGTTCAGCAGCTCGGCCGGCGCGATGCCGAGCAGGGGGCCGAACTTGTCGAGGTACTCGCGCGCCGCGAGCAGGGCCGTGCCGGCGCTGCTGGCGTAGGGCTCCTCGGTGTGCAGCAGGTCGCGCACGACACCGTCGTCGTCGCGCGTGAGATGAAGCCGGGCGTTCGCATCGAATTGCTGGTTCATGGTCGTTCTCCTGAACCACCAGCTTCGGCGACGGATCCGCGCGGCGCGTCCCTAGTTGATCTGCTTCTCCCTAGCCTGAGTCGGCCGACCCCCCGGGCTCGCGGGGGCCGGCGCGTCCCACGGCGCCGTCGCGATCCAGCCCTCGATGGCATCGACCTGCGGCGGCAGGCCGTGACGCGGCTGCGTCGCGGCCCACGCGGCCTGCACCAGGCACAGCACCGCATCGAGCCGGTCGCCCGAGCCGTCGGCGACCAGCGTGTCGCGCTGCGCGTGCGTGAGCTTGAGCCGCAGGCCCAGGCGCGCCGGGCGGCCCTGCTCGAGGGCGTCGACGATGTCCTTGCGCGCGATCAGGCGATCGTCCGTCTGCTTCGCCCGGTCGTCGCTCTTGTAGGAGCGCGCGCCGATCAGCTCGCGCGCCAGCAGGCCGGGATAGGCCTCGACCGCGACGCGCTGCGGGTCGCCGGCATGCAGGCCCGCCAGCGTGACGCCCGCCTGGACGAGCCGCGGCACGCCCGCGTGCAGCATGTACGCCACCGGCGGATTGACCCACTTCATCGACGGGCTCGATCCGGCCGGGCCGTCGGTCGCGCGATGCGCGAACTTGCCGCCGGCCGGTCGCGCGTCGCAGAAGGCCGCGAAGCGCTGGCGGATCTCGGCCCGCGACAGCGACGCGTAGTGGCGCATCAGCGGCGCCCATTGCAGGGGCCAGCCCAGCGCCGCCACCAGCTCGCGCGGCAGGCCGAAGGGCAGGTCGAAGCCGCCGAGCCAGGGGCCGGGCCGCTGCAGCATCGCCTCGAACTCGCCGAGGCCCGGCAGCTCCTCGATCCGCTCGTGGCGCAGCACCGCGCCCTCGCGCCGGCCGTGGGCCACGGTGATGGGCTTGCGGCGCGTCGGCGCGCTGCTGAAGTCCACGCCGATCAAGGGCGGGAGCGGCTTCGAGGTGGGATGAGCTTCTGACATCGCTCGTCGGACTCTAGCGGCCCGCGACAATGCCGCGATGTCCTCGCCCTCCGAAGTCGTCCCCGCCAGCCTCCGTCGACGGCGCCTGTGGCGCATGGGCGCCATCGCGCTGACCTTGCTGGTGCTGCTCGCCGTCGCCTGGCAGCTGGCGATGAAGCAGCTGCAGCGCGAGATCGTCGCGCAGCTCGGCCCGCGCGGCGAGGTCGCGTCGATCTCGCTGTCGTGGAACGGCGTCGAGCTGCGCGGCCTGCGCATCGCCGCCGCGCCGAAGAGCGGCTGGCCGACGGCCGACGAGCTGCGCGCCGAGCGCATGCTGGTCGCGCCCGACCTGTGGGCCGCGCTGCGCGGCCGCATCGGCGTGCGCCGCATCGTCGTCGACGGCGGCTACATCGCGCTGCTGCGCACGCGCGACGGCGCGTTGCGCGTGCTGCCCTCGCTGCTGGGGCCGTCGCCGGGCCGGCGCGACGGCACGGCGGCCGAGCCGCCCTCGCTGCGCATCGGCGAAGTGCGGCTGCGCGACACCGAGGTCGCGTGGTTCGACGCCTCGGTGCGCCAGCCGCCGCTGGCGCTGCGCCTGACCGGCATCGATGCGCGCCTCGGCCCGCTGCCGCTGCCGGCGCTGGACGCGGCCACCGCGGTCGACCTGCAGGCCATGATCGAAGGCAGCCGCACCGGGCCGCGCGGCAAGCTCGCCATCGAAGGCGAGGTCACCCACGCCAGCCGCGACGCCGACCTGAAGGTGCAGCTGCGCCAGGTCGACCTGGTCGTGCTGCAGCCCTACCTCAGCCGCGTGGCCGACGGCGGCGTCAAGGCCGGGCGACTGGACCTGGACCTCAGGGCCCGGGTGCAGCGCCAGCAGCTGCATGCGCCCGGCCGCATCACGCTGACCGGTCTGGAGCTGGGCGCGGGCGGCTTCGCCGGCCTGCCGCGCCAGGCGCTGGTGGCGATGGCCGGCCAGAGCGGCCCGATCGAGCTGGACTTCACCCTCGAGGGCCGGCTGGACGACCCGGCGTTCTCGCTCAACGAGAACCTGGCGACCCGCTTTGCGGCCGCGCTGGCCGAGAAGCTGGGCCTCAGCGTCGGCGGCGTCGTCGAGGGCCTGGGCAGTGTGATCAAGGGGTTGTTTGGGCGCTGAGCATCTACCCGCTCGGTCGCGGTAGCCGTTGCGGAGCAAGGCACCCGCGGTCTCCGTCCAGGAGCGGAGAAGCACCCCATCCCCGGGCCAACCCGGACGGATCTCCCCTAGTTTGTTGATCATTCAGCAACGGTGCATTGGCAAACCGGCTATTTATCAGCCGGGATGCAAGTCCTACATTCCTTCCATCGCAACGCAACAACCGGAAGGAACCCCACCATGAACGCCTTCATCAAGCTGTCCGCCCTGGCCACCGCCGCCGCCCTGATCAGCATCTCGGCCCAGGCCCAGACCGCTCCGGCGACCCGTGCCGACGTGCAAGCCGAACTGACCCGCGCCCAGGCCGCCGGCGAGCTGGACCGTGGCCAGTCCGAGATCGGCGGCCCGGCGCTGCGCACCGTCAACACCTACAAGACCCGCGCCGAAGTGCAGGCCGAACTGGCCCGTGCCCGCGCCAACGGCGAGATGGACTTCGCCTACGCCGAAGTGAACGGCGGCCAGCTGCCGCAGCGCGGCTCGGTTTCGGCCAGCGACCTGCGCCTGGCCGACAAGAAGTCCGCCAAGTAAGTCAGCGATCGACGAAGGGTCGCCCGGCCCCGCCGACCCGGCGGGGCACGAGGCGCACCGAACGAGGGGCCCGATCCGGGCCCCTCGTGCTTTCTTGCGGCACCTGGATCAGCCCAGCGCCAGCGCGGCCACGCCGAGCGCGATGCACGCCGCACCCGCCAGCCGCAGGCCCGGGTCGCCCTCGCCCAGCAGCCGCCCGCCGATCAGCGCGGCGAACAGCATCGACACCTCGCGCGCCGGCGCCACGTGGCTGAGCGGCGCGAACTGCAGCGCGTACAGCACCATCACGTAGCCCAGCGGCGACAGCACCGCCACCACCAGTGCCCAGCGCCAGGTGGCACGCCAGGCCGCCAGCGCGCCGGCCGGGTCGCGCAGCACGACGGGCAGGCTGAACGGGATGCGCAGCAGGTTGCCGAAGTAGTCGATCAGCAGCGGCGAGATCGCCACCACCTTGACCGCGTAGCCGTCGATCACCGTGTAGCCGGCGATGCACACGCCGGTGGCCGCGCCGTAGGCCACGCCGTGCTGCAGGCGCTGGCGCTGTGCGGGGTCGCCAGCGCCCGAGCGCAGCTCGCGCACCAGGCGCGGCCCGCCGGCGATCAGGAACACGCCCAGCGCCACCGCCGCCACACCCGCCACGCCGAAGGCCGACAGCGCCTCGCCCAGCAGCAGCACCGCGCCGATCGAACTGAGCAGCGGCCCGGTGCCGCGCGCCACCGGATAGACCACCGTGAGGTCGGCCGCGCGATAACCGCGCAGCAGCAGCGTGAAGTACAGCAGGTGCGTCAGCGCGCTCGCCAGCGTGATGCCCCACTCCAGCCAGCCCCAGCGCGGCAGCACGCCCCACGCCGCCCAGATGCCCAGCGGCGCCCACAGCACCGCGATCATCAGCGCCGTCAGCAGCACGAAGCGCTGATCGCCCCCCGCATGCTTGGCCGCCAGGTTCCACAGCGCGTGGCAGAGGGCGGCGGCGAGGACGAGGGCCAGGGCGGTGGCGGGCACTGGAGGAGTCTAGTGGCGGCGGGCCCGCTGGCTGGGCGCTGCCGCAGCAGCGCTTGCGGTCGAGCAAGTCCGGGGTGGAACGGGCTAGCTCACGTCTCACTCTCTGGACTCAGCCGCCTTGCTCAACAACTGCTCGGTGGACCAATTTCGTGTGAGCCAGGTTGAGAGAGCGGCGCCTGACAAGTGCCACCAGAGCATGCCCTCGTAGCGCCGATGCTCACGTAGGTGCTCTGAGGCCACATGCCACGCGACCAGTAGCCCCGAACGCTCCTGGCTCGGCTCAACGGCGACTGCGAAGTATGTGTATGGATTGAGCTTGGGAACTACGGGTGCGCCCTTGCCACGCATACGCTGCCAAGCAGCGAGCTACTGCTCAGTCGAAGCCATCGCAGCGGGCGGCTTTGGCTTGCCGCCCGCGGCATACAGCCCAAGCTCATAAAGCGCCCACGGTCCAGCAAAAAGTAGAACCGCTGCGGTACCGGCCAACGACAGAACAACGATGCGAATCGCGCGCATGGGGCAGGTTTGCGTCGAGTGGGCGACCGTAGCGTATCGGTCCGATGTCGCCCGTCTCGCTGCGAAGCGCCGCATGCTACGGCCTTCGATCCCTTCCAGTAACCCCCGCTTCCGATTCGCTGCGGGAGGCGTCGACGGACGTGCAGGTCGCCTGAACGTCAGCAGAAGGAAGCGAACACCACCGAGGCCCGAGACCTCAGAACGCCTGCCTCCACTTCACCCCCAGCAGCCAGCTCCGCGGCGCGCCAGGTTCGAAGAAGCGGGCGTTGCCCTCGTTGACGATCACGCTGCCGGCGTAGGTGCGGTCGAAGACGTTGTCGACGCGCAGCAGCGCGTCGATGGCGCTGCCGCCGCCCAGGTCCCAGCGTTGCGTGGCGCGCAGCGCCAGCGTCGACCAGCCGCCGGCGAAGTCGGTGTTGCGGTCGTTGACGGCCACGCTGTCCTGCAGGCGCAGCTCGCCGGCGACCTCGGGGCCGCGCGCGCCCAGCGGCTTCCAGGCCAGCTCGGCGTAGGCGCTGTGCGGCGAGGTGCCGGCGATGCGGTTGCCGGCCGGCACGGTGGCCTGGCTGCCGGCGAAGGCCGGCCCGCAGGGCGGCGTCGACGCGCAGGTGAGGAAGTTGTCGTTGTAGCGCGCGCTCAGCCAGGTGAAGGAGAACACGGCGCGCCAGTCGGGGTTGAAGCGCCAGGCCGAGCCGAGCTCGAAACCGCTGCGCGTCGTGCGGCCCACGTTCTGGAAGCTCGAGCGCCCGCCGCTGTTGGTGGCGACGCTGATCTCGTCGCTGGTGCGCGCCTCGAACACCGCCGCGTCGATGGCCAGGCCCAGCGCGTCGTCGCGCCACTTGGCACCCAGCTCGACCTGGCGGCTGATCTGCGGCTTGAGCGCCGTGTTGAAGCCGCTGGTGTTGTCGGCCTTGTAGGCCAGCTCGCCGAAGGTCGGCGACTCGAAGCCGCGGCCGGCGCTGGCGTAGAAGTTGAGCGTGGGCGTCACGCGCCACTGCAGCGCCGCGACCGGGTTGGTGTAGCTGAACTTCAGCGAGCCCGAGTCGTCGCCGTTGATGCCGACGATGTAGCGGTCCTGGGCATCGAACTTCACGCTGCCGCTGCGCACGCCGACGGTCGCGGTCCAGTCCTTGGCGAACTCGATCTCGCCCTGGGCGTAGCCGTCGGCGGTGCGGACCTCGTTGCTCTCGTCGCGGCGCAGGTTGCCGGTGACGCCCAGCGCGGTCGGCGCGGCGCTGGTGCCGAAGAAGTTCTCGTAGCCGCGGCGGTCTTCGTCGCTGCGCTCGAAGGCCGCGCCGGCGACGAACTGCGCCGTGCGGTCGCCCTCCAGCGTCCAGCGCCAGATCAGGCGCGCGTCGACGCCTTCGTAGCTGCGGTCGAAGTCGATCACGCCGCCGGGCTGGCGCGCCGCGGCCTGCGTGGCCGGCGCGATGGCCTGCCACTGCGTGACGGAGCGGCGGCCGTGGTAGGCGGTGACGGCGCTCTCGCTCAGCGCCCAGGCGCTGTTGTCGAAGCGGTGGCGCCAGCTGAGGCCGGCCTGTTCCTGCTGCACGGTCTTGCGGGTGTCGAACTGCGTGGCCTGCGGCGTGGTCTGGTAGGGGTCGGCGTTGAACTGCGCACGCGTCAGGCCCAGCGGGTCGTCGGCCGGCTGGTCGATGTGGTTGAGCGTGAAGATGAGCTGGTCGCTGTCGCCGGTCCAGCCCACGCGCAGGTTGGCCAGGGTGCGGCGCGCCGCGCTCTCGGCCCGGAAGCCGTCGGTCTGGAAATAGCTGGCGCCGAAGCGCAGGTCCAGGCCCTTGCCCGGCGTGTCGCCGAACGGCGACTGGATCGTCACGCGGCCCTGGCGCAGGCCGTCGCTGCCGACGTCGACGCCGAGCTCGCCGTAGCGCTCGCGCGCCGGCTGGCTGACCAGCGCGATCACGCCGCCCGAGCTGTTGCCGTAGAGCGCGCTGAACGGTCCGCGCAACACCTCGACGCGCTGCGCGCCGGCCAGGTCGAAGTGCGCGACCTGGCCCTGGCCGTCGGGGTTGGTGGCCGGGATACCGTCGCTGTACAGGCGCAGGCCGCGCACACCGAAGGTCGAGCGCGCGCCGAAGCCGCGCGAGTTGATCTGCAGGTCCTGCGCGTAGTTGTTGCGGTTGGCGGCGATGAGGCCCGGCACGCGGCCCAGCACCTCGGACAGGTTGACCATCGGGCCGGCCTCGCGGAAGGTCTCGGCGTCGATCACGGTGATCGAGTACGGCGTGTCGAAGGCGCGCTGCTCGAAGCCCTTGCCGGTGACGACCACCGGCGCCAGCGCGGGCGCCTCCGCGGTCTGGGCCCAGGCGGCCGGTGCGGCGATCGACAGCATGCTGGCCAGGGCCACCGGCTGCAGGGACAGGGCAAGACGGGCGCGCGGCGCGGACAGCATGAGGTCTCCTCGGGGGTCGGTTCGTGAAAGCGCGCGGACTCTACCCGCGGCCCCCAGGGGCCCCAATAGAGAAAATCTGCAAACGGCCCGCGGGCTTCCCCTGGGCCTCGGGCCAGTCTCAAGTCCCGCGGGCGACGCCGGCGGCGGGACCGCGGTGCCACACTCGCGGCGGCCCTGCCCGGGTCGCCGCCCCCTCACTCCCACGGAGCCGCCATGTCCCTCGCCGCCAACGTCGTCGTCGCCCTGGTCGGGCTGCTGCACGTCTACATCCTCGTGCTGGAGATGTTCCTGTGGGACAAGCCGGCGGGGCTGCGCGCCTTCCGGCAGACGCCGCAGTCGGCCGCCGCGTCCAAGGTGCTGGCGGCCAACCAGGGCCTGTACAACGGCTTCCTCGCGGCGGGGCTGTTCTGGGGGCTGTCGCTCGGCGAGGCCGGTCTCGGCGTGAAGACCTTCTTCCTGCTGTGCGTGCTGGTCGCCGGGCTGTACGGCGCCGCGACGGTGGGCAGGAAGATCCTCTTCATCCAGTCGGTGCCGGCGGCGATCGGCCTGGCGCTGCTGTGGCTGGCCTGAGGCCGCGCCCGTGAGCGCGGCCTTCGTGATCGGCAGCATCGCGATCAAGGACGCGGCCAAGTGGGACGCGTACCGCGCCCAGGTGCCGGCGACGATCGCGCCCTGGCAGGGCGAGGTGCTGGTGCGCGGGCGCAAGCTCGTCGCACTGAGCGGCGAGGTGGCGCACACCGACACGGTGGTGATCCGCTTCCCCAGCGCCGAGGCATTGCGCGGCTGGCACGACTCGCCCGCCTACCAGGCGCTGCTGCCGCTGCGCCGCGAGGCGGCCGACGTGACGCTGATCGGCTACCAGGCCTGAACGCCAAGCGAGGCGCGATGCGGCGGGCGCTGCTCCGGATGGCTGGCCTGCTGATCGCGTGGGCCGCCGCCACGGCGCAGGCCCAGCCGGCCCGCGTGGTCGACCTGCCGACGCGCCTGGGCGTGACGCAACGGCTGCTCGTCCTCGGCCCGGCCGAGCCTCGTGCGACCGTGGTCCTCTTCGCCGGCGGTCACGGCGGCCTGCAGATCGCGGACGACGGGACCCTGCAGTGGGGGCGCGGCAACTTTCTCGTGCGCTCGCGCCAGCTGTTCGCCGACCAGGGCCTGCGGGTCGTGCTGATCGACGCGCCGTCGGACCGGCAGCGCCCGCCCTACCTGACCGGCTACCGGCAGACGCCGGAGCACGTGGCCGACGTCAGGGCGGTCATCGCCTGGGCGCGCCAGCAGGCACCGCGACCCGTGTGGCTGGTGGGCACCAGCCGGGGCACGCAGTCGGTCGCGCACGTCGCGACGCAGTTGAGCGGCTCCGACGGTCCGGACGGCCTGGTGCTGAGCTCCACCGTCCTGCGCGACCCGCGGGGCCGGCCCGTGCCCGACATGGCGATCGACGGCCTGCGCCTGCCGGTGCTGGTGGTGCACCACGAGCAGGACGGCTGCAGCGTCTGCGCCTACGCCGACATGCCGCGCCTGATGCAGCGGCTGGCCGGCGCGCCGCGCAAGTCGCTGATCGCGATGACCGGCGGCACGGACCGCGGCGACCCCTGCGAGGCCGCCGGCCATCACGGCTTCGCCGGGCTGGAGGCCGAGGTCGTGGCGCGCACGGCGCGCTGGATCCTCGAGCCCTGATCCCCGGGGCCTGCCGGCGCTGGACAAGCGGCCCTCGCCGCCGCTAAGCTGGACCGGTCGATCACGAGGACTCCCGATGATGCTTCGCCCGCTCGCGCTGTCGTCCGTCCTGGCCCTGCTGGCGCTGTCCGCGCAGGCGCAGCCGCGGCCCGCCTACTCGCTCGACCAGCCCGGCGTCGCCCAGGCCCGCGCCGAATACGCCTGCGCGCGCGCCAACTGCGTGCCGAGCAAGGCGCCCGGCAAGTCCTGAGCGCTCATGCGCCTCGTCCCTGCCCTGTTGCTGCTGTCGCTGCCCTGGGCCGCGATGGCCCAGCCGCGCATGGAGCGGGCCGAGGTCGAGGAGCTGTTCGTCGCGGCCGGCTTCGGGGTGGTCAACGGCCAGCCGAGAAACCGCTGCGCGCATGCGGCGAACCCCAAGGTGAGCTTCGTCGACCTCAACGGCGACCGTCAGCCCGAGGCGCTGTTCATCGATCAAGGCGCCTGCTACGCGCCGGCCGGCCGCTACTACGCCGTGGCGACCAAGCAGAACGGACGCTGGCGCCAGGTGTTGCAGGGCGACGGCCAGGTCAAGGCGCTGGCCGAGCGCAATCCGCAGGGCTGGCTGGACCTGCAGGACCTGAGTCCGGGCTGCCCGCGCCTGTTGCGCCACGACGGCCAGCGCTACCAGCCGCAGACCGATTGCAGCGGCAAGAGCCTGGCGCAGGCGGCCACGCCTGCCGCTCCCGCGGCGCCGACCGCAGCGGCAACCGGCGGTGCGGGCAAGCCGTCGGCGGCCGACGAGGCGGCGGTCTTCAAGGCCGCCGGCTTCAAGCGCAAGGGCAAGCGCTGGGTCACCGAAGGCTGCGACGACCCGTCGTCCTCGAGCTACGGACCGGGCAATGTCGAGGCGTTCAAGGACCTCAACGGCGACGGCCGGCCCGAGGCCGTGCTCAGCGAGGGCGGCACGTTCTGCTACGGCAACACTGGCCAGGGTTTCTGGCTGCTCAGCCAGCAGGCCGGCGGCAGCTGGAAGCTGCTGACGCAGAGCCAGGGCATGCCGGACTTCCTGGCCACGAAGGGCAAGGACGGCTTCCCCGACATCCAGATCGGCGGGCCGGGCTTCTGCTTCCCGGTCGTGCGCTGGAACGGCAAGGAATACAAGACCCATCGCTGGGAATACGAGGGCAAGGCCTGCAAGCGGCCGTTCTGACCGCGCGCGGCGGCTGACTACTGCGTCGCGCGGCGCAGCGTCTCGACCACCGGCCGCGTCAGCACCTCGCGCAGGCCCCACCAGCCGGCCGCCAGCGCCAGCAGCGCACCGGCCGCGCCGCCGACCAGCGGCACCCACAGCGGCGCGCTCCAGCGGAACTCGAAGGCATAGCGCGCCAGCGCCCAGCCGACGGCCAGCGCCGCCACCGAGGCCAGCACGCCGGCCAGCGCGCCCACGCCCAGCAGCTCGGCCCGCTGCACGCGACCCAGCAGGCTGCTGCCGGCACCCAGCGCACGCATCACCGCGAACTCGGCGGCGCGCTGCTCGCGCGTGGCGGTGACGGCCGCGAACAGCACCACCAGCCCGGTCGCGAGCGTGAAGCCGAACAGGAACTCGACCGCGCGGATCACCTGGTCCAGCACGCGCTGCACCTGCGCGATCGACGCCGACACGTCGACGTTGGTGATGTTGGGGAAGGCGCGCGACAGCGTGTTGTCGAAGCTCGGCTGGCCGGCCTGCGGCGGCGGCGCGCGGAAGGCCGCGATGTAGCTCGCCGGCAGCTCGTCGGGCACGCGGGCGCTCGGGAACATCACGAAGAAATTGACGCGCATCGAGCCCCAGTCGACCTCGCGCAGGCTGGTGATGCGGCCTTCCTGCATCACGCCGGCGATGTCGAAGCGCATCGTGTCGCCGAGCTTCACGCCCAGGGTCTGGGCCAGGCCGGCCTCGACGCTGATCGCGCCCGGCTCGTCGGCCACCCAGCGGCCGGCGACCACGCGGTTGTGGCCGGGCAGCTGCGCGTCGTGGCTGAGGTTGAACTCGCGGTCGACGAGGCGCCGCGCGCGGTCCTCGGTGTAGTCCTCGGGCTTGACCGGCTTGCCGTTCACAGCGACGAGACGGCCACGGATCATCGGGTACCAGTCGTAGCCCTTCACGCCGCCGGCGTCGAGCTGCTTGCGGAAGGCCTCGCCCTGTTCGGGCTGCACGTTGATGACGAAGCGGTCGGGCGCATCGGGCGGCGTGGCCTGGCGCCAGCTGCTGATGAGGTCGGTGCGCAGCAGCACCAGCAGCACCAGCGCCAGCAGGCCGACGCTGAGCGCGCTGACCTGCAGCACCGCGAAGCCGGGGCGCGCCGCGACCTGGCGCGTCGCCAGCACCAGCCAGCGCGGTGCGCTGGCCGACGGCACGACGCGCCGCAGCGCCTGCACCGCCAGCCAGGACAGCAGCGCGAACACCGCCACCGCCCCGGCGAAGCCGCCGACGGTGATCAGCCCGAGCTTCAGGTCCGAGGCCACGGCCACCAGCAGCGCCGCGAAGCCCGCGAAGCCCGCCAGCAGCACGCCGATCGAGGCGGGCTTGAGCTGGCCGAGGTCGCGCCGGATCACGCGCAGCGGCGGCACCTGCGCCAGCTGCAGCACCGGCGCCAGCCCGAAGCCCAGCAGCAGCGTCAGGCCCACGCCCAGGCCGAAGGCCGCAGGCCACACGCCCGGCGGCGGCAGCGCCGCATCGACCAGGCCGGCCAGCAGGGCGACGAAGACGAAGTGCACCGCCAGCCCCAGCAGCACGCCCAGCGCACTGGCCAGCAGGCCGACCGCCGCGAACTCGACGACGAAGGCGCCGGCGATGCGCCGCTGCGACTGGCCCAGCACGCGCAGCATCGCGCAGTCGTCGAGATGGCGGTTGGCGAAGTCGCGCGCCGCGATGCCGATCGCGACGGCCGCCAGCAGCGCGGCCAGCAGCGCGACGAGGTTGAGGAACTTGGCCGCGCGGTCCAGCGTCTGGCGCATCTCGGGGCGCCCGCCCTCGAGCGACTCGATGCGCAGGCCGCGCCAGCCCTGCTGCGCGATCTGCTGCTCGGCCCAGGCGACATAGGCACGCACCTTGGCGTCGCCGCCGGCGCCCTGCCCGGCCACCGCGAGCCGGTAGGTCACGCGGCTGGCCGGCTGGATCAGGCCGGTGGCCGGCAGGTCGGCCTCGTTCAGCAGCGCACGCGGCGCGAAGCTCATGAAGCCGGCGCCGCGGTCGGGCTCGACCGCGACGATCGCGGCGATGCGCAGGCTGGCATCGCCCAGCAGCAGGGGATCGCCGATCTTGAGGGCGAGCGAATCGAGGATCGCGACGTCGACCCACACCGTGCCGCGCGCCGGTGCCGTGCTCGCGACGCGCTCGGGTGCCCCTGGCGCATCGGCGATCTTGAGCTGGCCGCGCAGCGGATAGCCCTCGCTGACCGCCTTGACCGCGACCAGCCGCGAGGCACCGCCCTGGGCGTCGGGTGCGCGGCCCATGCTCGGAAAGCCCACGGTGCCGGCGACCTGCAGGCCGTCGGCACGCGCCCGTTCGGCCAGCGCGGCCGGCGCCGGCTGGTCGCTGGCGACGATGGCGTCGCCGCCCAGCAGCGACCGCGCATCGCGCGCCAGGCCGCTGTTGAGCCGGTCGGCGAAGAAGCCGACCGCCGTCAGTGCCGCCACGGCGAGCATCACGGCGACGACCAGCAGGCGCAGCTCGCCGGCGCGGAAGTCGCGCATCAGCTGGCGGCGGGCCAGGGTCCAGAGGGAAGGAGGGGTCATGGAGCGAAGTTAGCACTTCGTGGCTGGGTTCCGCTGGCCGCGGGATGCTGCGCCGGGTCTCGCCCCGGCAGGCGAGTCACTTTCATTTGCTGGCCCAAATG
>NZ_CADEFR010000049.1:0-16183 GCF_902826655.1 uncultured Methylibium sp.
CAAGAACTACTTCTACCCCGACCTGCCCAAGGGCTACCAGATCAGCCAGTACGAGCTGCCGGTGGTGCAGGGCGGCGTGGTGCCCTTCCTGCTGGACGGCGAGGCCCGCAGCGTGCGGCTCACGCGCGCCCACCTCGAAGAGGACGCCGGCAAGTCGGTGCACGACGTCGCCATCGAAGGCGAAGGATCGACCACCAGGACGGGCATCGACCTCAACCGCGCCGGCACGCCGCTGCTCGAGATCGTCTCCGAACCCGACATGCGCTCCAGCAAGGAGGCGGTCGAGTACGCCAAGGCGCTGCATGCGCTGGTGGTGTGGCTGGGCATCTGCGACGGCAACATGCAGGAGGGCAGCTTCCGCTGCGATGCCAACGTGTCGGTGCGCAGGCCCGGCGCCCCCTTCGGCACGCGCCGCGAGATCAAGAACCTCAACAGCTTCCGCTTCCTGCAGCAGGCGATCGACTTCGAGGTGCAGTGGCAGATCGACCAGGTCGAGGACGGCCTGAAGATCCAGCAGGCCACCGTGCTGTTCGACCCCGACTCGGGCGAGACACGCGCGATGCGCAGCAAGGAAGACGCGCACGACTACCGCTACTTCCCCGACCCGGACCTGCCGCCGCTGGTGATCGAGCCGGCCTGGATCGACCGCGTGAAGCGCGACATGCCCGAGCTGCCGAGCGTGATGGCAGCGCGTTTCGAGCGCGAGGACGGCCTGGCCCCCTACGACGCGGCGATGATGACGCAGAGCCTGGCGTTCGCGCGCTGCTACGAGGCCGTGAAGGCGGTCGGCGCGCCGGCCAAGCTGGCCGCGAACTGGCTGATGGGCGAGGTGTCCCGCCGGCTGAACAGCGAGGAGCGTTCCATCGACGCCAGTCCGGTGTCGCCGGTGACACTGGCCGCACTGATCGCGCGCATCGCCGACGGAACGCTGTCGAACAACGGCGCCCGGCAGGTCCTGGAAGTGCTGTGGTCGGGAGAGACCGACGTCGATGCAGTCATCGAGGCCAAGGGCCTCAAGCAGATGTCCGACACCGGCGAACTGGAGCGCATCGTCGACGAGGTGCTGGCCGCCAACCCCAGGTCGGTCGACGAGTACCGCGCCGGCAAGGACAAGGCCTTCAACGCACTGGTGGGCCAGGCCATGAAGGCCAGCAAGGGCAAGGCCAATCCGGCCCAGCTGAACGAGCTGCTGAAGAAGAAGCTCGCCGGCTGAGGGGCGCGCGGCTCAGGGCTTCTTCGCGCTGCTGGCTTCGGTCTTGACCGCGGCGGCCGCCGGAACCGGCGACGGCAGCGAGCCCGGCTCGGCGCCGCCCCACAGCTTCTTCAGGTGCACCAGCTCGGCATCGAAGAGCGCGGTCACGCGGCCGAGTTCGGCCTTCTGGTTGCCGACCAGCTCGCGCTGCGCCGTGGCCGTCACGTCGATCGACTCGATCTGCCGCTTGAGCTTGGCCGGCAGCGGCTTGCCCTTGTAGAACTCGGCCTCCTCGAGCAGCGGCTTGCGGTCCTTCTCAAGGTCCGCCAGGCGCTGCTCCGACGCGCGGATGCCGGCCCGCACGTCGTCGAGCGCGGCCTCGCGCGCCTTGCGGTGCGCGTCCTCGGTCGGGTAGCGCGCCAGCAGGTTGCGGTCGCGGCGGATCGCTTCCTGGCGGCTGGCGCGCTCCTGGAGCTTGCGGCGTTCGGACTCCTCCAGCGCCGCGCGCTCGTCCGAGGTCAGGCTCGGCGGCAGCATGGTGCGCAGCGAGCCGTCGCGATTGAGGACGCGCTGCTCGCGGTCCAGGCACTCGGCGATCGGACGGTCGGAGGTCAGGCGCTTGCCGGAGGCATTGGTGCACGTGAAGATCGCGCCCCCGCCCCCCGACTGGGCCAGCGCGGCCGGCGCCAGCGAACCGGCCCCTGCGGCCCATGCAGCCGCCCACACCACACCGATGCCCAGGCCCCGTCGACCGATCCCCGACATACCCAACGCTCCTTCCTGAGTCTCAGACGCCGTAGCGGTCGCGGTAGGCGCGGACGCGCGGCAGGTGCTCTGCCAGGCTCGCGTCGGCCCGGGATTCCAGATACTGCAGCAAGTCCGTCAGGGTGGCAATCGACACCACCCGCAGGCCCAGCTCGCGTTCAACGCTCTGGACCCCCGACAGGTTGGCCGACTCGTTCGCCAATTCCTGCCGGTCCAGCGCGATCGCGATGCCGCAGGGCGTCGCGCCGGCGGTGCGGATCAGGTCCGCGGCCTCGCGCTTGGAGGCGCCGTCGCTGATCACGTCGTCGATCACCAGCACCCGGCCGCGCATCGGGGCGCCGACCAGCGTGCCGCCTTCGCCGTGGTCCTTGGCCTCCTTGCGGTTGTAGGCGTAGGGGACGTTGCGGCCCAGCCGCGCCATCTCGATCGCCACCGCAGCCGCCAGCGTGATGCCCTTGTAGGCCGGTCCGAACAGCACGTCGAACTCGAGCCCGGAGGCAAGCAGGCGACGTGCATAGAATTCCGCGAGGCGGCCGAGCTTGGCGCCGTCGTCGAACAGGCCGGCATTGAAGAAGTACGGCGACAGCCGACCGGCCTTGGTCTTGAACTCCCCGAAGCGCAGCACGCCGGCCTCGACCGCGAAGGCGACGAAATCCTGTGCCAGCGCGTCGGTCGGGGCCGTGGTCGTCATGGGGAGGTGCTCGTGTTGCGTCTGGTGTCGCTCAATCTGAACGGGATCCGCTCCGCGGCCAGCAAGGGCTGGGTCGAATGGGCCGAGCAAACGGGCATCGATTGTATGGGCGTGCAGGAGCTCAAGGCCCAGGCCGCGGACCTCGGCGACCGCTACGCGCAGGTGGCCGGCATGACGGGCCACTTCCACTATGCCGAGCAGAAGGGCTACTCCGGCGTGGGCCTGTACTCGCGCAAGAAGCCCAGCGACGTGATCGTCGGCATCGGCGAGCGCGAGTTCGACGCCGAGGGCCGCTACGTCGAGGCGCGCTTCGACACCGCGAAGCGCAAGCTGTCGATCGTCAGCTGCTACTTCCCCAGCGGCTCCAGCTCCGAGGAGCGACAGCAGGCCAAGTTCCGCTTCCTCGCGGTCTTCTACCCCTACCTGCTGCGGCTCAAGGCCGAGCGCGAGTTCATCCTGGTCGGCGACGTCAACATCGCGCACCAGCAGATCGACCTGAAGAACTGGCGCAGCAACCAGAAGAACAGCGGCTTCCTGCCCGAGGAGCGCGCCTGGATGACGCGCGCGATCGGCGAGCTGGGGCTGGTCGACGTGCACCGCACGCTGCGACCCGAAGACACCGGCGAGGCCTACACCTGGTGGAGCAACCGCGGCCAGGCCTGGGCCAACAACGTCGGCTGGCGCATCGACTACCACCTGGCGACGCCGGCGCTGGCCGCCAAGGCGCGCGAGGTCAGCGTCTACAAGGCGCAGCGCTTCTCGGACCACGCGCCGCTCATCGTCGACTACGACCTGAAGCTGTGACTGTGACCACCCCCGTTGCGGCTTCGCCGCTCCCCCTCGAAGGGGGCGCCGCTGGCAGTCCGGCCAAGCCGGACTGCGGCGGCCGCTGGACGGGATCGCGCTGGAGCTCCGCGTGAGCAAACGCTTGCCGAATCAGCTCGAGGCCTGGGAGGCCGCCGCGCTGATCGCGCGGCGCGAGCTGAGCGCCGAGGCGCTGCTGATCGGCTGCCTGGAGCGCATCGCCGAGCGCGAGTCGGCGGTGCGCGCCTTCGCCGTGCTCGACGCCGATGCGGCGCTCGCGAGAGCGCGCGCACTCGACGCCGGTTCGTGGCGCGGCCCGCTGCACGGGCTGCCGCTGGGCGTGAAGGACCTGTTCGACACCGCCGACCTGCCGACCTCGTACGGCACGGCCATCCATGCCGGGCACCGCCCCGCCGCTGATGCCGCGGCCGTCGCGCTGTGCCTGGAGGCCGGCGCCGTGCTGGTCGGCAAGACCGAGACGACCGAACTCGCGACCATGCAGCCCGCGCCGACGCGCAACCCGCACGACGCAGCGCGCAGCCCGGGCGGCTCGTCCAGCGGCTCGGTGGCCGCGGTGGCCGACTGCATGCTGCCGATCGCGCTGGGCACGCAGACGGCCGGCTCGATCATCCGGCCGGCCGCCTACTGCGGCGTGGTCGGCTACAAGCCCAGTCTCGGGCGCGTGCCGCGCGCTGGCCTCAAGCTGCAGTGCGAGAGCATGGACACGGCCGGCGGCTTCGGCCGCAGCGTGCGCGACGCGGCGCTGCTCGGCTCGGTGCTGCTGGGCGACGAGCGGCTGCGCTTCGCCGACACGCCGGCCGCGCCGTCCACGCCGCGCATCGGCCTGGTACCGACGCCGTGGTGGTCGCAGGCCGATGCCGACGTGCAGGCCGCGTGGGTGCGGGCCGTCGCGGCCCTGGCGCCGCACGGCATCGAGGCGGCGCTGCCCGCCGGTTTCGACGCCCTGGTGCCGCTGCAGAAGCGCATCATGTTCCACGAGGCCGCGCGCTCGCTGAGCCACGAGCGCGTGCGTCACCGCGAGGCACTGAGTCCCGGCCTGCAGGCGATGCTGGACGAGGGCCTCGCGATCCCGGTCACGCAGTACCAGGCCGATCTGGTCGCGGCCGCCGACTGGAGGCGCCGCATCGACGCCCTGTTCGACGACCACGACCTGCTGCTCGCGCCCAGCACCACCGGCGAGGCGCCGACGATGGCCAGCACCGGCGATCCGCTGTTCTGCCGGCCGTGGTCGCTGCTCGGCCTGCCCTGCGTGCACCTGCCCTTCGCGCGTGGCGCGGGCGGGCTGCCGGTCGGCCTGCAGGTCGTCGGCCGGCACGGCGACGACCACCGCCTGCTGGCCGCGGCACACTGGGTGCACCAGCGGCTGCTCGCCTGACGCCGCAACGACCGCGACCGGAGACCTTCATCATGCGCACCCCAGCACTCGTCATCGGCATCCTGCTGCTCGTGGCCGGCGGCCTGATCTCGGCCGGCATCGTCAGCATCGACAAGCAGGAGACGGTCGCCAAGATCGGCCCGCTCGAGGTCACGACGACCGAGCAGAAGAAGCCCGCGCCGGTGGTCGGCTACGTGCTGCTGGGCCTGGGCGCGCTGCTGGTCGTCGCCGGTGTCGCGGCGAAGAAGTAGCCCGGCGCCGGGCTACTCGCGGAACTGGCAGCCACCCGGCTGCAGCGCCTTCTGCGACAGGTAGCCGTAGCGCGTGCCGTCCCAGCGATAGATCGGCATGCAGCCGCCGGGATTGGCGACCCCCAGGTCGAGCAGGCCGGCATGGGCGGTCGGCTGCACGATCACCTCGACGCCGGGCACGTAGCCGAGCCGTTCGGTCCAGCGCCCCTGCGCGTCCTTGATGAACAGCGCGACGTTGCCGCCCAGGCTCTGGGCGAAGCAGCGCGACGCCGCCAGATAGAGCAGCACCTCGGGCCGGCCGTCGCCGTCGAGGTCCAGCACCTCGGCCTGCGGCTTCAGCGGCGTGGCGCAGCCCTCGCGGTAGTGCCCGCCGTCGCGGGCCTGCAGGCCCGCGGCCTGGTGGATGGCGGCCAGCTCGTCGGGCGGCAAGGCCGGTGCGGCGCCGGCGGCCGCGGCGCCGAAGGCCAGCACCGCCGGCAGGCTCCAGCGACGGCCGCGCATCAGCGGGACTCGTCGCGCGTCGGCGTGCGCGGCCGGCTGGCGACGCGCTCTGCGCCGTCGTCGAGCGCGGCGCGGTCCCAGCGCTGCGCCGGCTTGGGCGCGCGCTCGTACAGCGGCAGCACCTTGGGCAGGTTGGCCTCGATGTCCTTGATGCGCGTCGGCCCCTGCGGGTGGGTCGAGCCGTATTCGGCCAGCTTGCTGCCGCCGTTGCCGCCGCCCCCGCCGCCGGTGGCCTGGCCCATCTTGGTCCACAGGCTGACGCCGGAGCGCGGGTCGTAGCCGGCGCGCGCGGCGAGTTCCATGCCGACGAGGTCGGCTTCGGATTCGTCGTCGCGGCTGAACTTGAGCGACAGCAGCTGGGCGCCCATGCCGGCCAGGGTGCGCCCGGCACCGCCCAGGCCGAACAGCGCCGCGCCGATCTCCAGGCCGATGTTGGTGGCGGCCGACTTGCCCATGCGCTCGCGCGCGTGCTCGCGCAGCGCGTGGGCGACCTCGTGGCCCATCACCATCGCGACCTCGTCGTCGCTGAGCTTCAGCTGCTCGATCAGGCCGGTGAAGAAGGCGATCTTGCCGCCCGGCATGCAGAAGGCGTTGATCTGCTTGCTGGACAGCAGGTTGACCTCCCACTTCCAGCCGGGCGCGCGGGCGTTCCACTCGGGCGTGAAGGGGATGATGCGCTGCGAGATCGCGCGCAGCCGCACGGTCTGGGTCGCGCTGGCCGGCAGCAGCGCGTTCTTGCCGCGCGCTTCGGCCAGCAATTGCGCGTACTGCTGGGTCGCGGCCTGCTCGACCTGCTCGGCCGGCACCAGCTTGGAAAAGCTCGACTGCTTGCCGACGTCGACGCCTTCGCGCGCCAGCGCGGGCGCGGCCAGGCCACCGGCCAGCAGCGCGACCGTGAAGTCGCGCCGCCCGGGCTGCGCCGGCGCATCACTGCCACGCAGCCGCGCGAAGGCGGCGCACAGGCTGCAGTGGTAGCTGGGAGCGTGATCGAAGCGGTCCATGGCGGTTTCGAGTCCCTAGTCCTTGTCGCGTTCCAGCATGCGGCGAACCGACGGCAACAGCAAGTAGGCCGGGAAGGCCAGCCAGAAGGTCAGGAAGAAGTAGACCGGATAGCCCAGCTCCTGCGCGCCGATGCCGCCGGCCCAGCCGGCCACCGAGCGGCTGAAGGCGAAGATGCTGGACAGGATCGCGTACTCGGTGGTCGCGCGCTCCTTGCTGGTGATCGCCATCAGGAAGGCCAGGAAGGCGCCGGTGCCCAGGCCCTGGGTCAGGCTCTCGAAGGCGCTGGCGCCGTAGACCAGGGCGCGGTGCAGCGGCTCGACCTCCAGGCCCGTGGCCAGTGCGCCCGGCGTCATCAGCGGCACCTGCGAGGCCACCGCCGCGTAGACCAGGTTCGACGCGGCCTGCCACAGGCCCAGCACCCACAGGCCGCGGAAGATGCCGCGCTTGTCGACGTACCAGCCGCCGATCAGCCCGCCGGCGATCGACAACGCCAACCCGAGGTTGACGCTGACCAGGCCGATCTCCTCGGGCTTGAAGCCGGCGTCGACCCAGAAGGGCTTGACCATGAAGCCCATCGCCGCGTCGCCCAGCTTGAACAGCAGGATGAAGGCCAGCACCGCCACCATGCCCGGCCGCACCAGCAGCTCGACCCAGGCGCCGAACACCGGCCCCTGGCGCAGCGTCAGCGCCTGCGGCCCGCGGGCGGCGTGCACCAGCAGCGCGGCGCCGGCGAACATCAGGCCGACCGGCAGCGCGCCGCGGAACCACCACGTCGCGGCGACCGGCTGCAGCGCCGTCCAGCCCAGGGCCCGCGACAGCGGCCCGAGCGCCGGCCACAGCAGCCCCAGCAGGACCAGGCCCAGCGCCACCAGGAACAGCGGCTGCCCGCGCAGCAGCGCGAACTCGCCGCCGACGCTGCCGGGAGCCTCGCCGGCACGCGGCTGCTCGGGCGGCGCCAGCAGCGCCATCCCCGCATTCAGCCCGAACACCACCGCGCCCAGCGCGTAGGCGGCGGGCCAGCCGAGCGTGCCGACCACCACCAGCAGCACGCCGGCGGTCAGCATGCCGGCGCGGTAGAAGCCGATGCGCAGACCGTTGGCGAGGCCGTACTCGCGCGGGTCCAGCAGCTCGATCGTGTAGCCGTCGGTCGCGATGTCGTTGGTGGCCGACAGCACGGTGAACACGCCGATCGCCAGCCACACCCAGGGGCCGAGCGCGAAACCGAAAGCCGCGAAGGCCAGCATCACCGCCGCCATGCCGAGGTTGGCGCCGGCGATCCACCAGCGGTGGCGCCGCGCCCAGTCGACGGCCGGGGCCCACAGGAACTTGACCGTCCACGCCAGGCCCAGCAGCGACAGCAGGCCGATCTCGGCGAGCTCCACGCCCTGCTGGCGGAAGTAGACCGGGAACAGGTCGTAGAAGACGCCGAGCGGCAGGCCTTCGCTGAAGTACAGCAGCGCGACCCAGAACATCTTGCGGCGGTAGGCGGGGCGCGCGACGGTCATCGGCGGCATTCTAGGGAGCGGGCCTGGCGGGACATGGGCAGGTTCGCGACTCGGGTTCCCCGGCAGGACTACATTGCGGCCACGGTTCGACCGTGGTTCGTTCCATCATCCCTCACAGGAGACTCGCCGATGAACAAGCTGCTGCCCCTGGTGCTCGCGCTGGCCGCCGGTACCGCCTTCGCCCATGGTTGCCCCAACGAGATGAAGGCGATCGATGCCAAGCTCGCCACGGCCCCCAAGCTCAGCGACGCCGACCTGGCCAAGGTCAAGAGCCTGCGCAGCGAAGGCGAAGCTGCGCACAAAGCCGGCAAGCACGACGAATCGATGAAGGCGCTGGGCGACGCCAAGAAGATCCTCGGGATCTGAGGCGCCGGGGCCGCGCTCCGGCGCGGACCCTTGTGCCCGGGCGGTCCGCCCGCAACTTGGAGGGATGAACACGTCCCTCGCCCCCGCCGCCATGAGCATCGCCACGCCGCCCGGCACCGAGACGGTGGAGCGCCCGCGCGCCGTCGAGCGCCTGGTCACCGGTCAGCCGACCAGCGATGGCGCCGGCGTCAAGCTCACGCGCGTGCTGACCCAGCCGCTGCAGCGCCGGCTCGATCCCTTCCTGATGCTCGACGCCTTCGGCAGCGACGACCCGGGCGACTACATCGCCGGCTTTCCCGACCACCCGCACCGCGGCTTCGAGACGGTCACCTACATGATCGCCGGCCGCCTGCGCCACCGCGACAGCGCCGGCCACGAGGGCTTGCTGCAGAACGGCGGCGTGCAGTGGATGACGGCCGGCCGCGGCCTGATCCACAGCGAGCTGCCCGAGCAGGAGTCCGGCCGCATGGAAGGCTTCCAGCTCTGGCTCAACCTGCCGGCGCGCGACAAGATGGGCGAGCCTGGCTACCGCGACATCCAGAGCGAGGAGATTCCGGAGTTCGAGACCGGCGGCGTCACCGCGCGGCTGATCGCCGGCCGCAGCCACGGCGTCGATGGCGCGATGCAGCGCGAGGCGACGCAGCCGCTCTACCTCGACCTGCACTTCGCGCCGGGCACGCGCTTCGCGCAGGCGCTAGCCGAGGCGCACAACGCCTTCGTCTATGTCTACCGCGGCGACGTGGCGATCGGCGGCACGGCCGTGCCGACACAGCGCATGGCCATCCTGGCCAACACCGCCGGCAGCGACGGCACGGTGATCGAAGCCGGCGCCGAGGGCGCCCGCGCGCTGCTGATCGCCGGCCAGCCGCTGAAGGAGCCGATCGCGCAGTACGGCCCCTTCGTGATGAACAGCAACGAGCAGATCTTCCAGGCCGTCGAGGACTTCCGCGCCGGCCGGATGGGCTGACCGCTCAAGCCAACGTGGCGCGCGCGGCCTGCGCGCGTTCGCGCACGTGGCAGCCTTCGAGGTGGTCGTTGACCAGACCCATCGCCTGCATGAAGGCGTAGACGGTGGTCGGGCCGACGAAGCTCCAGCCGCGCTGCTTGAGGTCCTTGCTCATCGCGACCGACTCGGGCGAGGTCGTCATCGCCTTCAGCGCGGCCAGCGTGACGCGCTTCGGCCGCGAGCGCGCGGCCGGCTCGTGCCGCCAGGCATAGGCCGACAGCGAACCGAACTCGGCGCGCAGTTCGAGGACACGCTGCGCGTTGTTGATCGTCGACTCGATCTTGCCGCGGTGGCGCACGATGCCGGCGTCGCCCAGCAGGCGTTCGACGTCGCGCGCCGTGTAGCGCGCCACGCGCTCGGCGTCGAAGCCGTCGAAGGCGGCGCGGAAGTTCTCGCGCTTGTTGAGGATCGTCAGCCAGCTCAGGCCGGCCTGGAAGCCCTCGAGGCAGAGCTTCTCGAACAGGCGCCGGTCGTCGGTGACCGGGAAGCCCCATTCGTGGTCGTGGTAGTGGCGGTAGGCCGCGCTGGCTTCGCACCAGCGGCAGCGGGGGCAGGTGTCGTCGGCGACGAAGAGACCGGGGGCCAGTCGGGGCATGCGCATCCTTGGGATCGTCGGGGCGACATCATCGCGCAGCGCGCCTTGCCAGCCCGTCACTGCAACCAGTCGCCGAAGGCGGTGTCGATCGCCATGCCGACGGCCATCTCCAGCGTCGCCGGGTCGTCGAGCTCGCGGTGCTCGGTGACCAGCAGGCCCTGGCTCAGCTCGTAGCTCGAGTCGAACCAGCCGCAGCAGGGCGCGGCGGCCTGCGCTTCGCGCTCGTCGCGGGCGGCGCGGCGGGCGCGCGCCGCGGCCAGGGCGCTCGGCACGCGGCGCAGCGCGAGGGTCGGGGCGATGAAGCGGATGCTGGACATGGGGCACTCCTGGTTGGGTGTGCCTCCACTGTCGGCGGCGCGACCGACCCTGACCATCGCCCCGACCGTGGCCGGACGAGGGCTCCCCCGAAAGGATGCGCCACCCCCTTTGGGTCGTCGTCGCGCTCGTGCGCGCGTCCAGCGTTCAGCCCAGCGGGCGCACGCCGATCAGCCAGGCATGCGCCCAGAAGGCGAAGCCGGCCCAGGCACCGAGGCCGAGCACCAGCGTGGCCAGCGTCGCCGCCGCGCTGTCGCCACCGTAGCGGATGCGCTGCGAGCGGTCGCGCCGCCGCGCCGCGCGCAGGCTGAACACCGCCCACAGCAGGAAGCCGCCGAACAGCAGCACGTCGGCCAGCGTGCCGTTGGACAGCAGGTGGGCGAAGGCCCAGACCTTGACCGAGATCACCATCGGGTGGTGCAGGCGGGCCTTGAGGCGGTTGCCGGGCACGTAGGCGGCGGCCAGCAGCACGAAGGACGGCAGCATCAGCAGCGCGGCCACGTGCCGCATGAAGGTCGGCGGCTCCCACAGCGGCATCGGCTGCTGCCGCGCCAGCCCGTAGCCCCAGACGATCAGCGCGAACCCGGCCAGCGACATCAGCGTGTAGCCCAGCTTCCAGCGCTTCTCGCCGCCGCGCTGCGCCAGCACGCGCGTGCGCCAGGGCTCGGCGACGATGCGCAGCGAGTGGACACCGAGGAACAGGACGAGACCGAGAAGGAGGACGAAAGGCAGCATGGACGGGCTCCGCGAGCGCGGCAAGCGTAACGCAGCCGCGGTACGCTTGGCCACTGCCCCGACCCCGCCGGACACTGCCATGCTCCTCGACAGCATCGAGATCGAAACCGACGATTCACCGCGCGCCAGCATGATCGTGCTGCACGGCCTGGGCGCCGACGGCAACGACTTCGTGCCGATCTGCGACGAGCTCGAGCTCGACGCGGTCGGGCCGATGCGCTTCGTCTTTCCGCACGCGCCGACGCGGCCGGTCACGATCAACGGCGGCTACGTCATGCGGGCCTGGTACGACATCCTCGGCCCCGATCTCGCGCGGCGCGAGGACGAGGCCGGGCTGCGCGCCTCGCTGGCCGACGTGGAGGCGCTGATCGCCCGCGAGAAGAGCCGCGGCATCCCGGCGTCGCGCATCGTGCTGGCCGGCTTCTCGCAGGGCTGCGCGATGACGCTGCTGACCGGCTTGCGCCATGCCGAGCGCCTGGCCGGGCTGGTCGGGTTGTCGGGCTACCTGCCGCTGGCGTCGACGACCGAAGCCGAGCGCAGCGCCGCCAACGCCGATGTGCCGATCTTCCTCGCGCACGGCCGCGCCGACCCGGTCATCCCGCTGGCCCGCGCCAGCGCCTCGCGCGATGCGCTGCAGGCGCTGGGCCACCCGGTCGAGTGGCACGAGTACCCGATGCAGCACTCGGTGTGCCCGCCGGAGATCTCGGACCTGAACCGCTTCCTGCTGCGCGTCCTCGGCTGACTCAGGCCGGAGCGGCCCCTTCCGCGCTGCGCGCGGCAAGGCTGGCGCGCAGCGCCTTCAGGCGCTCGCGCGGGTCTTCCCTGGCGCGCTCCTCGTCGAGCTTCATCTCGGCGATGAAACGGCTGGGCTGCCCGGCGATGGTGTCGCGGCCGCGCTTGCGGCGCCTGAGCCAGCTGACCACCAGCGTGCTGCGCGCGCGCGTGATGCCGACGTACATGAGCCGGCGCTCCTCTTCGAGCCGCTGCACCAGCGCCGCGGCGCTCAGCGACTCGTCGTCGGTCTTGAAGGGCAGCAGGCCCTCGTTGACGCCGACCAGCTGCACGTGCGGCCACTCCAGGCCCTTGGCGGCGTGCAGGGTCGACAGCGTCAGCACGTTCTGGTCGTCGCCGCGCTCGGCCAGGCTGATGATGACGGCGATGCTCTGGGCGACCTCGAGCACGCTCTTCTTCTCGGTCTCGAAGGTCCCCGCGTCCTGCACGATGTCGCCGCCGCAGCGCTTGGCGATCCAGTCGACGAAGTCCAGCACGTTGCTCCAGCGTGCGGCGGCGAGCTTCTCGGAGTCCTCGCCGTCGTGCAGGTGCTGCTCGTAGCCGATGTCCTTCAGCCAGCCCATCAGCAGGGCCTTCGCGTCCTCGGCGCCACGGGTGTGGCGCGCACGGTGCTCGAGGTCGTTCACCAGGCGCCCGAACTCGTGCAGCGAACCGATGGCCTTGGCGCCGAGCGAGGCGCCCAGCGAATCGGCGAACAGCGCCTCGAACAGCGACACCTTCCAGCGCGACGCGAACTCGCCCAGCGAGGCCAGCGTCTGGTGGCCGATGCCGCGCCTGGGCGTGGTCACGGCGCGCAGGAAGGCCGGGTCGTCGTCTTGATTGACCAGCAGGCGCAGCCAGGCGCACAGGTCCTTGATCTCGGCCCGCTCGAAGTAGCTCTGCCCGCCCGAGACCTTGTACGGGATCTGCGCCTTGCGCAGCGCCTGCTCGAAGATGCGCGCCTGGTGGTTGGCCCGGTAGAGGATGGCGAAGTCCTTCCACTCCAGGTCCTGGCCTCCCGCCCCGCGCAGGGCCTGCACCCGCGCGACGGCGCGCTCGGCCTCGTGCTCCTCGCCGTCGCACTCGACCACGCGCACCGGTTCGCCGTCGCCGTGCTCGCTCCACAGCTTCTTCTCGAAGAGCTTGGGGTTGGCGGCGATCACGCGGTTGGCGGCGCGCAGGATGTGGCCGGTGGAGCGGTAGTTCTGCTCCAGCGGGATCACCTTCAGCGCCGGATAGTCCTGCGGCAGGCGCTTGAGGTTGTCGATCGTCGCGCCGCGCCAGCCGTAGATCGACTGGTCGTCGTCGCCGACCGCGGTGAACATCGCCGGGCGCTCGCTGCCGTCGCCGACCAGCAGCCGCAGCAGCTCGTACTGCTGCGCGTTGGTGTCCTGGTACTCGTCGACCAGCACGTGGCGCAGCTGCTGCTGCCACTTCGCGCGCACCGCGGCATCGCGCGTCAGCAGCGCGACCGGCAGGCCGATCAGGTCGTCGAAGTCGACCGCCTGGTACGCCGCCAGGCGCTCCTGGTAGCGCGCCATCACGCGCGCGGCCTGCACGTCGTCGGGGCCGGCGGCCTGCGCCTCGGCGGCCGCGGCGTCCAGGCCCTGGTTCTTCCACAGGCTGATGGTCCACTGCCAGCGGCGCGCGGTGGCGTTGTCGGTCGTGCCGCCGGCATCGCGCATCAGGCCCAGCACGTCGTCGCTGTCGAGGATCGAGAAGTTGCTCTTCAGGCCGATCGCCGCACCGTCCTCGCGCAGCAGGCGCACGCCGAGCGCGTGGAAGGTGCTGATGACCAGCTCCTTCGCCGCCTTGCCACCCACCAGGGCCCTGGCGCGCTCGCGCATCTCGGCGGCGGCCTTGTTGGTGAAGGTGATCGCGGCGATCTGCCGCGGCGACAGGTCGGCGCCGGAGCCGGGCTGCAGCAGCCGCGCGATCTTGTGCGTGATGACGCGCGTCTTGCCCGAGCCGGCGCCGGCCAGCACCAGGCAGGGCCCGGCGAGGTGATGCACCGCCTGCATCTGGGCGGCGTTGAGGGAAGCGGGGGGAGACAAGGCAGCGGGGGCGAGAAGGGCGCGCGATCATAGCCAAGCGTCGCGACGCCGCTGCATCGCATGCAGGCTGACATACTGCCCGCCCGATGGAAGCGATCCTCGCCGTCACGGTGCCCTTCTTCGCGCTGGTGCTGTGCGGCTATGTCGCCGCGCGCAGCCCGGTGCTGCCGGAGTCGGCGATCCCGGGCCTCAACGGCTTCGTGCTGTTCTTCGCGCTGCCCTGCATGCTGTTCCGCTTCGGCGCCAACACGCCGGTCGGCAACCTGCTGAACCCGGCGATGCTGCTGCTCTACGGCCTGAGCGCCGTGCTGATCGTCGGCTTCACGATCTGGGCGACGCGCAGCGAGCGGGTGCACCTCAAGGACGCGGCCTTCGGCGCGCTGGTCGCCGCCTTCCCGAACACCGGCTTCATGGGCATGCCGATGATGACGGCGCTGCTGGGCGCGGCCGCGGCCGGGCCGATGATGGTCACGCTGCTGGTCGACATGTTCATCACGACCTCGATCTGCCTCACGCTCGCGCAACTGCACGGCAACGCCCACCTGCCGCTGGGCGCGCGGCTGCGCATCGCGCTGCGCGGGCCGGTCGGCAACCCGCAGCCCTGGGCGATCGCGCTGGGCGCGGTGTTCTCGGCCGCCGGGCTGAGCCTGCCGGGGCCGATCGACCGCGTCGTCGAGCTGCTGGCCGGCGCGGCCACGCCGGTCGCGCTGTTCACGATCGGCGCGGTGCTGTGCCGCGCGGGACGGCACGTGCACACGCGCACGGCACCGGCGCTGTTCGTGCCGGTGGCGCTGATCAAGCTGTTCGTGCACCCGGCGCTGGTGTTCGCGCTGGGCTCCGCGATGATCGCGCTGGGCCTGCCGCTGACGGGCTTCCAGCTCACCGTGCTGACGCTCGCTGCAGCACTGCCCTCGGCCAGCAACGTGTCGCTGCTGGCCGAGCGCTTCGGCGCCGACAACGGCCGCGTGGCGCGCATCATCATGACCTCGACCCTGCTGGCCTTCGTCAGCTTCTCGGGGCTGGCCTGGTGGTTCGGCGTGAGGCCCTGAGCGGCGCGTGCGGTCGGTCACAGGTGCACGGCGCGCCGTTGCACTTTGTCAAGCCTGCGGTGCGCGGCGGTCGGCATGCTCGTGGCATCGCCGACCCCGGATGCCGACATGCCCCGTTCCCGCCTCGCTGCCCTGCTGATCACCGCTCTGCTGGGCCTGCAGGCCTGCGGGGGCGGTGGCGACGAGGCCGCGGGGTCGGGCAGCAGCAGCGGTGGTGGTGGCAGTGGGGGCAGCACGCCGACGACCCCGACGACGCCGGGCAGCCCCACCACCCCGACCGGCGCCGACCTCACCTGCGGCTTCGCCAACTTCCAGTCCGAGGCGCTGCGACTGATCAATGCGCGCCGCGCCGCCGGCGCCAGCTGCGGCACGCGCGGTAGCTTCGCGCCGGCGCCGGCGCTGGCCTGGAACGCCGCGCTGGCCAACGCCGCCTACGGCCACAGCCTGGACATGGCGACGCAGAACTACTTCGCGCACGACAGCCTCGACGGCCGCTCGCTCGGCACGCGCGTCACGGCCGCCGGCTACAACTGGTCGACCGTCGGCGAGAACATCGCGGCGGGCTACGCCACGCTGCCGGCGGTGATCGACGGCTGGATGACCAGCGACGGCCATTGCGCCAACCTGATGAGCGCCAGCTTCACCGAGGTCGGCCTGGCCTGCGCGCGCAACGGCGCCAGCACCTACGGCATCTACTGGACGCAGAACCTGGCCCGTCCGCGCTGATCGTCGCTAGGCCGCTGCCGCGAGCACGGCCGCCCCGGCCCAGCTCGCCGCCAGCACGGCCGCCACGCGCGCGGCATAGGCCGGGCCTCCGGCCACCAGCGCCACCGCGCTGCGCGACAGCGTGTTGACGCCGATCGCCAGCAGCGTGCCGGTGAGCGCACTGTGCAGCGGCAACGCGCCAGCCCCGTGCAGGGAGGCGAGCGTCACGACCGGCGCGTGCGCATCGGCCAGCGCCGCCAGCGCCACGCCGGCCAGCAGGCCGGTCTCGCCGAAGCGGCGCTCGACCATCGTGACGAATCCGGCGACACCCGCCAGCAGCGCCGCGGTCGCCAGCGCCTCGCGCGGCCGCAGCATCGCGCCCCGCGGCGTCGGCACGACCGCGCGCCCGCCCGGCGGCGGCCGTCGCAGCAGCGGCAGGGCCGCCAGCACCGCGCCGCCGGCCCCGGCCAGCGCCACCGG
>NZ_CADEFR010000049.1:16193-21569 GCF_902826655.1 uncultured Methylibium sp.
CGGCGACCGGCGACAGCGCCGCGGTCAGCAGCAGGGCCTGCAGCCAGGTGGCCGCGCCCGACAGCGCCGCGCCCCCCGCGAGCACGCGCGCCTGGGCCGGATGGGCGCGGGCGCGGCCGCCGGCGGCGGCGATCGACGCGGTGCTCGACACGAAGCCGCCGAGCAGCCCGCCCAGCGCCGCGCCGGCGTGCGGCCCCAGGCCGCGCAGCGCGACGTGGCCCGCCGCCTGCAGTGCCAGGATCAGCAGCAGCATCTCGAACAGCACGCGCAGGTCGATGCCGCCCAGCGTGACCGGCAGGCCGACCCAGGCCTCGGACGGCACGGCCGACACCGCTCAGGCCTCGTGCTGCGTGTCGTGCCCGGGCACGCGCACGCGCCAGCCGAGCTCGTCCTGGATGCGCAGCCGCAGCGTGTCGGCCGCCTCGGGCTCGCCGTGCACGACGAAGCACTGCGCGGGCGCGGCCTCGAAGCCGCGCAGCCAGTCCAGCACGCCGTCGGCGTCGGCGTGCGCCGAGTAGCCTTCGAGGTGGCTGACGCGCGCCTTCACGGCGACGTACTCGCCGTGGATCTTGACCTCGGTCGCGCCGGCGACCAGGTGCGCGCCGCGACTGCCCGCGACCTGGAAGCCGGGGAAGACGATGTGGTGCCGCGGGTTCGGTGCCATCGCCTTCAGGTGGTGCAGCACGCGCCCGCCGGTGGCCATGCCGCTGGCCGAGATGATCACCGCCGGCCAGCGCGAGCGGCACAGCCGTTCGGACTGCTGCGCCGTCGCGACCACGGTCACGCCGTCGTCGAGCGTCGCCGCCTCGCGCGCGCCGATGCGCAGCAGCTTGCGGTGGCGCTGGTAGAGCGCGGTCGCGGTGGCTGCCATCGGGCTGTCGAGGAAGACCGGCAGGTCGGCCGGGATCTCGCCCGCGGCCTTGAGCCGCTGCAGCGTCAGCAGCAGCGCCTGCGCACGCCCGACCGCGAACGAGGGCAGCAGCACCTTGCCGCCGTGCTGCACCGTGGCGCGCACGATTTGCGCCAGCCGCGCCGCGCTGTCCTCGGGCGGATGGCGGCGGTTGCCGTAGGTCGACTCGACCAGCAGCACGTCGGCCTGCGCGATGCGCTGCGGCGGCGGCATCAGCAGGTCGTCGGCGCGCCCCAGGTCGCCCGAGAACACCAGCGTGCGCCCGCCGGCGCGCAGCGTCACCGCGCCGGCCCCCAGCAGGTGACCGACCGGCACTAGGCCGATCACCGCATCGGCCACGCGCACCGTGCGGCCGGGCGGCAGCGCGACGATCTTCGCGATGGCGCGGCGCGCCTCGGCAACGGTGTAGAGCGGCAGCGCCGGCGCGTGGCGCGACCAGCCGCCGCGGTTGGCGCGCCGGGCGTCTTCTTCCTGCAGGCGGGCGCTGTCCAGCAGCATCACCTCGGCCAGGTCGCGCGTCGCGGGCGACGCATAGACCGGGCCGCGGAAGCCCTGCTTCACCAGCACCGGCAGCCAGCCGCTGTGGTCGATGTGGGCGTGGCTCAGCACCACGGCGTCGATCTCGCGCGGCGGCAGCGCGAAGGGCTGCCAGTTGCGCTCGCGCAGCGTCTTGAAGCCCTGGAACAGGCCGCAGTCCAGCAGGACGCGCGCGCCACCGGCCTCGACCAGGTGGCGCGAGCCGGTCACGGTGTCGGCGGCGCCGAGGAAGCGGATCTGCATGGTCGTCGGGCTCCGGCGCAGCATGCCCGGGACGGGCGCGCCGCGGCTTGATCCAGATCAGTGTGCGCCGGCCGGGCCGCTCGCACACTCGCCGCGCGGCGCGTGCCGCGTCCGCGATGAGCACGACCGTCCTCGACCGCCCCGACACCGCCTGGCTCGACGAGGCCGGCCAGACCGCGCGCTTCACGCGCTGGCAGTGCGCGCCCGACGGCCGGCGCGAGGCCGAATCCTCGCTGCGCCTGTCGGGCCTGGACTGCGCGGCCTGCGCGCTGCCGATCGAGCAGGCGCTGCGCGCCGTCGACGGCGTGCTCGAGGCCTCGGTCGACGCCGCCGGCCTGCGCGCCACCGTGCGCTGGGACCCGGCGCGCACCGCGCCGTCGGCGCTGGTGGCCGCGGTGCGCCGCGCCGGCTTCGAGGCCGGCCCCGACACCGCCGCCGGCGCGCGCGCGCTGCGCCAGGCCGAGTCGCGCCAGGCGCTGTGGCGCCTGTTCGTCGCGGCCTTCTGCGCGATGCAGGTGATGATGCTGGCGACGCCGGCCTACGTCGCCGGACCGGACGGCATCGCGCCGGACCTCAAGCGCCTGCTCGACTGGGGCAGCTGGGTCATGACGCTGCCGGTGCTGCTGTTCTCGGCCGCGCCCTTCTTCCGCGGCGCCCTGGGCGCGCTGGCGCAGCGGCGCCTCGCGATGGAGCTGCCGGTCGCGCTGGGCCTGGCGGTCGGCTTCGTCGCCAGCAGCGCCGCCGCCATCGACCCGCGCGGCCCCTTCGGCCCCGCGGTCTATTTCGACTCGCTGACGATGTTCGTCGCCTTCCTGCTGGCCGCGCGCTGGCTCGAGCTGCGCGTGCGCCACCGCGCCGCCGCGACGCTGGAGGACGCACTGGGCGCGCTGCCCGAGACGGCCGATCGCCTGATGGAGGACGGTCGCATCGAGCGCGTTGCGCTGGCGCGGCTGCAGCCCGGCGACCGCTTGCGTGTCGCGGTCGGCGCGGGCTTCCCGGCCGACGGCGTGCTGATCGACGGCGCGACGAGCGCCGACGAGTCGCTGCTCAGCGGCGAGTCGCGGCCGCAACCCAAGGCGCCCGGCGACGCGCTGCTGGCCGGCAGCGTCAACCTGGCGGCGCCGGCCACGATGCGCGTCGAACACTGCGGCGCCGACACGCGCTACGAGGCCATCGTCGCGCTGATGCGTGAGGCGCAGGCGCAGCGCCCGGCCGCGGCGCGCTGGGCCGACCGCTGGGCCGGGCCTTTCCTGTGGGTCGTGCTGCTGCTGGCGGCGGGCGCCGCCGCGGCATGGAGCGTGGTCGATCCGGCGCGCGCGGTCTGGGTCGCGGTGTCGGTGCTGATCGTCACCTGCCCCTGCGCGCTGTCGCTGGCGACGCCGGCCGCGCTGCTGGTCGCCACCGACGCGCTGGCGCGCCGCGGCGTGCTGCTGCGCCGGCCCGAGGCGCTGGAGACGGTGGCGCGCTGCACGCGGCTCTTCGTCGACAAGACCGGCACGCTGACCGAGGACCGCCTGCGCCTCGCCGCCGTGCAGCGCCTCGGCGGCGGCCGCGAGCTCGACCGGGACGCGCTGCTGGCGCATGCGGCCGGCCTGGCGGCATGGTCGCGGCACCCGCTGTCGCGCGCGCTGGCCGACGCGCGCGGCAGCGCGACGACCGATGCGCCCGACGCGAACGCCTGGCGGGCCGTGCGCGAGCAGCCCGGCGCCGGCCTCGAGGCGCTGGGCGCCGAGGGCCGCGCCTGGCGGCTGGGCAGCGCGCGCTGGGTCGGCGGCGTGGCCGAGGCCGGTCCCGACACGGTCGCCGCGCCGGGCCCGGCCCTGTGGTTCGGTCCGAGCGGCCGCGCGCTCGCTCGCTTCGACTTCGAGGAGGCGCTGCGCCCCGGCGCCGCCGCCGCGCTGCGGCGCCTGGCCGACGACGGCCTGCGCGCCAGCCTGCTGTCGGGCGACGCGCCGGCGCGCGTCGAGCGCCTGGCCGCGCGACTGCCGCTGGACGCCGCGACCGGCGGCGCGGACCCGGCCGCCAAGCTGGCCGCGCTGGCCGCGGCGCAGGCGCGCGGCGAGGTCGTCGCGATGCTGGGCGACGGCATCAACGACGCGCCAGTGCTGGCGCGCGCCGACGTCTCGCTGGCGATGGGCAGCGGCGCGCTGCTGGCGCGCGCCCAGGCCGACGCGGTGCTGCTGCGCGACCGCCTCGACGACGTCGCTGCGCTGCGCACGCTGTCGCGCCGCACGCTGCGCGTGATCCGCCAGAACATCGCCTGGGCCGCCGCCTACAACCTTGCCTGCGTGCCGCTGGCGCTGGCGGGCCTGCTGCCGCCGTGGGCCGCCGGCCTGGGCATGGCGGCCAGCTCGCTGGCGGTGGTCGGCAACGCCGTGCGGCTGGCGCGCTGAGGAGCTGCGCGTGGACGTGCTCTACCTGCTGATCCCGCTGTCGGTGCTGGCCATGCTGGCGATCCTGGGCCTGTTCGCCTGGGCCCTGCAGGGCGGGCAGTTCGACGCACTGGACGGCGAAGCGGCGCGCATCCTCGCCGCCGAAGGCGAAGCGCTTGACGCCGATCAAGTGGCGAAGGGAACCCCGCCGGAAGAATCCGCGTGTCCTTGAAACGCACGCGAGGGAGTTCCGCATGAATCCTGGTCCAGCCGCGACGTCGGCCCCTGTCTTCGACGACGGTCCGGTGCGCCACTTCGCGCTCGCCGCGGTGCTGTGGGGTGTGGTCGGCATGGCGGTCGGCCTGCTGATCGCCGGCCAGCTGGCCTGGCCGGCGCTGAACTTCGACCTCGCCTGGCTCAGCTACGGCCGCCTGCGGCCGCTGCACACCAACGCGGTGATCTTCGCCTTCGGCGGCTGCGCGCTGTTCGCCACCAGCTACCACGTGGTACAGCGCACCTGCCAGGCGCCGCTGTTCGCGCCCTGGCTGGCGCGCTTCACCTTCTGGGGCTGGCAGGCGGTGATCGTCGCGGCCGCCGTCTCGCTGCCCATGGGCTACACGCAGGGCAAGGAGTACGCCGAGCTCGAGTGGCCGATCGACATCCTGATCGCGCTGGTCTGGGTGGCCTACGCGATCGTCTTCTTCGGCACGATCGGCAAGCGCAAGGTGCGCCACATCTACGTCGCCAACTGGTTCTTCGGCGCCTTCATCCTGACGGTGGCGGTGCTGCACATCGTCAACAGCGCGGCCGTGCCGGCCGGCTGGATGAAGAGCTACTCGGCCTACGCCGGCGTGCAGGACGCGATGATCCAGTGGTGGTACGGCCATAACGCGGTCGGCTTCTTCCTGACCGCGGGCTTCCTCGGGATGATGTACTACTACATCCCCAAGCAGGCCGAGCGCCCGGTGTACTCCTACCGGCTGTCGATCGTCCACTTCTGGGCCCTGATCTTCACCTACATGTGGGCGGGCCCGCACCACCTGCACTACACCGCGCTGCCCGACTGGGCGCAGTCGATCGGCATGCTGTTCAGCCTGATCCTGCTGGCGCCGAGCTGGGGCGGGATGATCAACGGCGTCATGACGCTCAGCGGCGCCTGGCACAAGCTGCGCGACGACCCGATCCTCAAGTTCCTGATCGTCGCGCTGTCGTTCTACGGCATGGCCACCTTCGAGGGGCCGCTGATGTCGATCAAGACGGTCAACGCGCTGTCGCACTACACCGACTGGACCGTCGGCCACGTGCACAGCGGCG
>NZ_CADEFR010000050.1 GCF_902826655.1 uncultured Methylibium sp.
CGACTGGGCCTTCCATTGCCACAAGAGCCACCACACGATGAACGCGATGGGCCACAACGTGCCGACCATGATCGGTGTGGATCACCGCGGGGTTGCCAAGCAGATCACGCAGCTGATCCCCGACTACATGGTGATGGCCGAACGCGGCATGAAGGACATGACCGAGATGGAAATGCCGCTACCCGACAACACGGCGGCCATGATGACCGGCACCGGGCCTTTCGGCTCGGTTGGCATGGGTGGCATGTTCAGCGTCGTCAAGGTGCGCAAGGACCAGAAGCGCGGCGACTACAGCGACCCTGGTTGGTACAAACATCCGCCGGGCACGGTCGCCTACGAATTCACGGGCGCAGTGCCCGACCCGGCGCGCTTCAAGGCCGACGCCAGCCCCGGGCCCGGCTCCATGCAACCGATGGCCAAACCCGCCCAGGACGTTGAGGTCAAGGTGCGCAAGCCTGCCGGCGGCCACTCGGGCCATTGAAGCGCCGCGGGACCCGCACCGCGCGCACCTCCAGCACCCCTGTTGATCGTCACACCCCCAAGGAGATCCCCCATGAAGGAGCCCACCCCAAGACCGATTCCCCGCCGTACCGCCGTCACGCACTTGGCGGCAACGGCTGGCGCCGTGACGATGCCCTGGCTGGCCGCACCCGCGCTGGCCCACACCGACAAGCCGCATGCCAAGGCGGGGCCTGTGCGCAAGGAGCAGAAAGACTGGGGCATCGCCGGCGAGGCCAAGAACGCCAAACGCAGCATCGAGGTCGGTATGGCCGACACCATGCGATTCACGCCCGACAGGATCGAGGTGCGGCAAGGCGAGACAGTGAAGTTTGTTGCGCGCAATACCGGCAAGGTGATGCACGAGTTCGTCATCGGCACGAAGGCCGAGAACGGCAAGCACGCCGAGATGATGGTGAAGTTTCCGACCATGGAACACGACGAGCCGTACATGGCGCACGTACCGCCCGGCAAGACCGGCGAGATCGTCTGGACCTTCAACCGTGCCGGCGAGTTCGAGTTTGCGTGCCTGATCGCCGGTCACTACCAAGCCGGCATGGTGGGCACGATCGTGGTGGCGACGCGATGAAACGGCGGCGCCGCCTGATGCTCGCCGCCACCTCGGCGGCCTTCCTGCAACTGCTGTCCCCGGTGGCCGCGGCGCAGGGCCGCGGGCCGCTGGTGACGGTGTGGAAGAGCCCGACCTGCGGCTGCTGCAAGGACTGGGTGCGGCATCTCGAGGCCCATGGCTTCGAGGTTCGCACGCACGACATCGGCAACACCGATGCACGGGCGCGCCTGGGCATGCCAGTGGCCTACGGTTCCTGCCACACCGCCCAGGTGGGCGCCTACGCGATCGAGGGGCATGTGCCGGCCCGCGAGATCAAGCGGCTGCTGAAGGAACGCCCCGACGCCGTCGGGCTGGCGGTGCCGGCGATGCCGCGCGGCTCGCCGGGCATGGACGGCCCCGAGTACGGCGGTCACCAGGACCCCTACGACGTGCTGCTCGTCCGCAAGGACGGCCGCGTCACCCCTTACCAATCCTATCGATGAAGGAGTTTTCATGAAGACCCAACTGCACACCCTGATCGCCGCCATCGCCTTCGCCACCGTGTCGGTGGCTTCGCTGCCGGCTCTGGCCGCGAACGACCACGGCACGCATGTCGCGCAAGCGGCTGGCGCGGCCACCGACATGACCGACGGCGAGATCCGCAAGGTCGACAAGGAGAACGGCAAGCTGACGATCAAGCATGCCGAGATCAAGAACCTGAACATGCCCGGCATGACGATGGTCTTCCAGGTCAAGGACAAGGCGATGCTCGACAAGGTTCAGGCCGGCGACAAGGTGAAGTTCAAGGCGGCCAGCGAGGCGGGCAAGTTCACCGTGACCGAGCTCGAGGCGGTGAAGTGACCGGTCGTCACATCCAGGCCAACCTCGGGCGCGGCTGAGTGGAGGCGTCGTGGCCCACGAACTCCATGCTGTCGCCGGCCAATCGCACGAGACGCTGACAACGCTGCTGGTCGGCGGCGGCGTGGGCGCGGCACTGCTGATCGGCTTCGTGGCCTACCTCGTGTGGCGCGATCGCCGTCGCCCGCGGCACGGCAGCCCGAAGCCGGGCAGGAAGAACCGGCTGCGCATCCCGCGCGCCGGGCGAGCGCCGTGAGGCCGGTGCGGCGCTCGATGTCGGTGCGTCCGATGTGGGCCAAGCTTTCGCCATGGGCTTGAACCGCGCGCTTCGCCGCGTCGATCGTTGGCGGCATGGTGACGGCGCCGCTGCTGTCGATGTTCGTGGTGCTGGCGGTGTACCGGCTGATGCGCGGTCGGCGCAGCAACCCATCGAGACAGAGCCCGCGCAACAGCGGAGACCCAGTCCAGTGAAGATCGGGATGCTTCCCGATCTCCAACTGCATGAATCAGCGCCGGAGATCGACGTCGGCGACCAATCTCGCCATGGTGAGACGCTCGCGAAGCGTCTCGACGGACCGAGCCTGCCAGAGAATCCGATGCCCCCAGATGCCGGTCGTTCCAATCAACTCCATGGCGCGCAGGCCGCCGGTCGATCCGTCGACGATCGCGTTGGATACCTGGTCATTCCATGCGGCGGACAGCGTATGGAACCCCGGACCCAACTTGAGCCGAACTAGAGAGGCGGGCACGGTAGCCGCCACGGCTCGATCATCAGCCATCACTTCGATCACCCGGTGCGTGTCGCCCAGCGACAAACGCAAGACGTACACCGTCAGAGCCCCTGGGTCAGCAAGGAGCTGCCGGGCTTCTGCTTCAGCGGCCGCCGATGGGACCGCGCCCGGCGTGCACGTCTGTCTGCTGCGTGTCCTGCGACCCGACGGATAACAGTAACTCCCATCCTTTCGCACCGGAGTTGGCCCGAGCGAGGTACATCCCGCCAGCGCCAGCAGGGCAGCCGCCCCACCACCGACCGTAAGCATTCGCCGAGTGTCCACATCAGTTCTCCTCGTCGCCAAGCACTAGGGCCGAATCGGCAACACGTAAGGACGGGAAGAGCCTGCTACCCGACATGCAAGGATGGCCGTCGATCCGCACGCCGGGGGCTATGTGTCGGGCTTTGTCAGCCGCCGCGATTCCACGGGTTCGGCGCCACGTAGATCGTCAACGGCTTGGTCGGGAAGCCTGCCGGGGCGATCTTGGTGATGTCGACCGGGCGGTGTTCCAGGCCGTTGAATCGCCAGGTGAAGCTGCGTCCCTCGTTCGTAAAGGTGACGACGCTGTCGTAGTCGACGTTCATCGTGGCACGGGATCCCACGGCCACCTGGCGCGCGTAGGCGGTTGCCGCCGTCGGCGTGCCGTAGAAGGACTCGCCGTTCATGAACGTGTCGGCGTTGGCGGAGAAGGCTGCGGCGGCGAGGGCGGCGAGCAGGGCGGCGCGAAGGGTCGAAGTCGTATTCATGGAAACCTCCAGATCATCAGGATGACCGGCAGCGCTTGGGCGGTACCGTTGACGCATCGGTTGCGTCATGAGACCAAATCTAGAAGTCGGCCTGGGTCAATCGATGAACAGCGGCATGACGAATCTGCAATGAAGCTTGAGCCATTGACGCGGCGAGCCGTGGCCGCCGGGAGCCCGATGCCGGGGCAGCTCCAATGGGCAAAGATGACCGATCTGTAACGATTCGGACAGAGATCTGTGGAAGGCGTCTGACTAGATTCATGGCGCTCGTCAGCATTTCAAGTGCTGCTGCGGGCCTGCCGGGTTCGGGTTCCCGCTCGGCACGTGGCAGTTCACATAGACAAGAGGTGATTCGATGATCAGGATTTTTCGCAGTGCGGCCGCTATGTCGGCGCTGGTTCTGGCAACGTCGGTCGCGGTCGCGGCTGGAGGCCACGGGGGCAGCCCCGTCGGCGAGCCCGGTAAGGCCACGCAGGCGACCCGCACCGTCGAGGTCGACATGACCGACAACATGCGCTTCACGCCGGCCGAGATCTCGGTGCAGCAAGGTGAGACCGTGCGCTTCGTCGTGAAGAACTCCGGCGCGGTCAAGCACGAACTGGTGCTGGGCACGCCCGAGGCGCTGAAGGAGCACTACGCGATGATGGTGAAGATGCCTGGCATGGAACACGCCGACGACAACATGGTCAGCGTGGCGCCCGGCAAGACCGGCGAGGTTGTGTGGCGCTTCACAAAGGTCGGCAAGGTGGACTTCGCCTGCTTGCAGCCCGGGCACTACGACGCCGGAATGAAGGGGCTCGTCAAGGTGGCGCAGAAGCCCGGCGCCCCCAAGACCGACGGTCACGGCAGCCACAAGCATTGAGTGACGATCGTCACGGCATGGCGGTGGCGTCCGGCACTTGTCGGTGCCCGGTGCCCACCGCACAATCTGCCTCATATCCACACGGAGCTATCGAAATGAAGAACTTCAAACCTCTCCTCGTCACCCTTGCGTTCGCCGCTTCGGCGCCATTCGCGATCAGCGCGTACGCCCAGGCGATGGATCACAGCAAGATGGGCGGCATGAACATGCCTGGCACGAAGATGGACGCCATGCCCTCCTCGATGACCGAAGGCGAAGTGCGCAAGATCGACAAGGAAACCAAGAAGATCACCCTGAAGCACGGCGACATCAAGAACCTGGACATGCCCGGCATGACCATGGTCTTCCAGGTCAAGGACGCGGCGCTGCTGGACAAGGTCAAGGCGGGAGACAAGGTGAAATTCACCGCCGAGAAGGCCGACGGCGCGATCGTCGTCACCGCGATCGAAGCCGCCAAGTAAACGGGCAGGATGAGGCACGACCCGATGGACACACCCAAGCGCCGAACCCTGCAAACCCTGGCCGGCCTGGGTGCGTTGGCTGTCCTGCCACGCGCGTGGGCGCAGGTCCGGGCGGTCGAACTGCGCGACACCCCGGTGTCGCGGGCCTACGACCTGACCGTGGCCGACACGGCGCTCAACATCACCGGCAAGCCCGCGATGGGTATCACCATCAACGGCACGATGCCGGGCCCGCTGCTGCGTTTTCGCGAAGGCGACGAGGTGGTGATCCGCGTCACCAACAAGCTGCGCGAGATCACCGGCATCCACTGGCACGGCCTGCTCGTGCCCAACGACCAGGACGGTGTGCCCGGTGTCACCTACCCCGGCATCCGCCCCGGCGAGACCTTCACCTACCGCTTCAAGCTGCGGCAGTCCGGAACCTATTGGTATCACAGCCACGCCGCGCTGCAGGAAGCTGCGGGGTACTTCGCGCCGCTCATCGTCGAGCCCGCCAAGCCCGACCCCTTCCAGTACGACCGCGACTACGTCGTCGTCATCTCCGACTGGATCGACACGCCACCATCACAGGTGCTGGCCAACCTCAAGAAGGTGGACGGCTACTACAACTACCGCCGGGTGACCACGCCGCAGTTCTTCGCCCAGCTGCGCAGTGCACCCGACGCCAAGGCGCGCGATGCGCTGTGGGCCGAGCGCATGGAGTGGGCCAAGATGCGCATGGACCCCACCGACTACAGCGACGGCGGCGACGAATGGTCGTTCCTGCTGCAGGGCAAACGACCCGGCGAGAACTGGACCGGGCTGTTCAAGCCGGGCGAGCGCGTACGGCTGCGGTTCATCAACGCCTCGCCGATGAACCTGTACGACGTGCGCATTCCGGGCTTGCCGATGACGGTGGTGCAGGCCGACGGTCAAAACGTCAACCCGGTGGAGGTCGACGAGTTCCGCATTGGCAACGGCGAGACCTACGACGTGATCGTGCAGCCCAGTGAAGCCAAGGCGTACACCATCTTCGTGCCGACCATCGCGCGCATCGGCTACGCGCGCGGCACGCTCGCTCCCGAAGTCGGCATGAGCGCGCCGGTGCCCGAGTTGGGGCCCAAGCCCGTGCGCACCATGGCCGACATGGGCATGGCCGGCATGGACATGGGTGGCGGCGGCATGGCGGGCATGGACATGGGCCAGGCGCCGGCGGGTGCGGGCCACGCCGGCATGGCGATGCCAGCGCCAGCCAAGACTGCTACCCCGGACGCCGGCATGTCGGGCATGACGGGCATGCCAGCGAAGCCGACCGATCCGCATGCCGGCATGGCGATGCCCGCGCCGGCCAAGCCCGCCGATCCGCACGCCGGCATGCCCGGCATGGGTGGTACGGCCGACATGCCCGGCATGGGCGCCGCGGCACCGAAGGTCGAGCCCGGCGCCGACGGCCTGCGCCGGCTGAAGTACGCGCACCTGCGCGCTGCAACCCGCAATGCCGACGACCGCGCGCCCGAGAAGGAGTTGCTGGTGCGGCTGACCGGCGACATGGCGCGCTACTTCTGGACCATGAATGGCCAGAAGATGTCTCAGGCCGCGCCGTTCGAGATGGGACTGGGCCAGCGCGTGCGCATCAAGTTCGTCAACGAGACCATGATGGAACACCCGATGCATCTGCACGGCGTATTCATGGAGTTGGTCAACGGCAACGGCATCTACGCGCCGCGCAAGCACACCATCATCGTGCCACCGGCGCAGACCGTCGAGCTCGACGCCACCTACGAGGACGAAGGCATGTGGGCCTTCCACTGTCACCTCTTCTACCACGCCGCCACCGGGATGATGCGCCTGGTCAAGGTGGCTTGAGGATCACGCCGATGCAGAAGAACATGAGTGCGGCGTTGCGCCGCGCGGGCGGCGCACTGCTGGCCGCCATCGCCCTGGGGGCGCAAGCGATGGAGGACGAGTCAATCTACTCCTATACGCGGGTCGAAGCCGGCGCCGGCAAGGTACGCGGACAATCCGGCTCGGCCCAGTCGCTGGCCATCGACGGCTGGGTCGGCGGTGACTTCAACCGCCTGTGGTACCAGCTCGATGCCGAGCGGCGTGGCGGGCGCACCGAGGCGGCCGAACTGCAGTTGCTCTATGGACGATACATCGCGCCGTTCTGGGACGCGCAGATCGGGCTGCGGCGCGACGAACGGCCCGACGGGCGCGATTACTTGGCGCTCGGCGTGCGCGGGCTCGCGCCCTATGCCTTCGATGTCGACCTGAAGCTGTTCGTGCGCGACGACGGCAAGGTCTTCGCTCGAACGCGCTTCGAGAACGACTTTCTGCTCACCAATCGCTTCGTCGTCACGCCTTCGGTGGGTCTTGAGTGGTCGGCTTCCGACATCGACACGACGGTTCGTCGCGGCGCCTACCAGGCCGATCTCGGCGTGCAGGCGCGTTACGAGTTCAACCGGCGCGTCGCGCCATATCTGAGCCTGTCGCGCACGTTCTATCCGCGCGCGCAGCCGGGCGGGGAGACCGCCGCGACGCAGTGGCGCGCGGGGCTGCGGGTACTCTTCTGAGCTGGCTTGGATCAGAGGCCGAAGCCTTTCCGCGAAGCCGCGTGGGTCGGGTCGAAGGACTCGGGCCTTCGTCCCTGACGGCATGGCGTCCTTAAGTCTTGCCTAAAGGTGGACAACGACCATTGGGAGATGACGTGACGGCCCCGTCGCGCCGGAGAACCCTGTGACAACGCCACCCAGTCCTGCTTCTTTCGACCTGCTCAGGGCCGAGTCCTTCATACGCGGCGAGTCCACGCTCGCCGTCCTGAGCGATGCCCCGTTCGATGCGGTCGCCGCGCGCCTGCAAGGCAGCTTGGCCGCGAATGGGTTGACGGTTCTTCATGTGCACGAGTTCGACCGCATGCTCGGGGCCAAGGGGTTCGCACTAGGCATGCGCTGCCGTGTCTACGAGGTGTGCGATCCGCACCTCGCGGCCCACCTGCTTGCGCTCGATCCCGGCCTGGCCCATGTGCTGCCGTGTCGCATCGCGATGCACGACCACGGTGGCGTCGTCACGGTCACGACACCCCGGCCGGTGGTGCTGATGGCGGAGTTCTCGCATGCGGCGTCGGTGGCGCGTCTTGCTCGCAGTTTCGAGGCCGGTTTGCAGCGCGTGCTCAAGGGGGTGCAGCCATGAACGCGGCGAACCACGGTGACCGCGACGTGGAGGATCGCCGCGAGTTGCGCGAATCGCTTCATGACATCCGCAACCACCTCAATGCGATCCTCGGGTTGGTGAGCATGATCCTGCTGCAGTCGCGCGACGAGTCCGTGGTCCGGTACCGGCCGATGGTGGAAGAACAGTCCGAGCAACTGCGCCACCTGATGGCGAACATGGAGATGCCCGCCAAACCGGGCAGCACCACGCCGCGTCCCACGACCCCACCGGTCGATGCGCCACGCTTCGTCCCGGCCCTCGTCGATCTGTACGCGCCCTACGCCGCCGAGTACGGCATGCGGCTCAAGTTTCGCGTCGAGCCCGGCATGCAGCGCTTGGCTGTCGATGGGCGGGCGCTGCATCGCCTGCTGAGTAATCTGCTCGTCAACGCGATCAAGCACTCGGAGGCCTCGCTCGTGGTCCTGCGTGCCGCACCGCTCGATCCGGCTCGACCGCTGGCGGGCGCGCGCTTCACCGTGGTGGACGACGGCGTCGGCATCGAGGCGCCGGTTCGGCAGGTCATCGGCCGGGTGCTCTCCGGCGAGCAAGCGATCGCGGGCGAGTACGACCGATCGGGCCTGGGCATCGTGGCGCGGTTGGCTCGGCAACTCGGTGCCTCGGTCGAGATCGACAGCCTGCTCGACGACGGAACGACGGTCACGGTGGCCGTGCCCTCGCTGCGGATCGAACCGCTGCAACGCGCCGCCTGAAATCGCGGGCCGATTAAGAACCGGCTAAGTGTCCGCCCCGACATTGGATGCGTGTCCAACTTCTTTGCTCCAGGAGCATCCATGACCACCACCCGTTCGATGACCCCCACCCGACTCGTGCTCGCTCTCGTGGCAGCTGGCCTGCTCGGCGGCGCCGGGGCCAGCTTCGTGGCCGGCTCACGCGCCCATGCTGCAGCGCCGATCGCGCTGACGGCCCCTGCGGCCGCCAGCACCGCGGCGGCGCCGGATTTCGCCCAGATCGCCGAGCGCTACGGTCCGGCCGTCGTCAACATCAGCGTCAGCGGCACGCGCAAGGCATCGGCCGACGAAGGCGACGAAGCGGCCGCCACGCAGCAGCGCGGCTTGCCGGGCATGGATCCGAGTGACCCGTTCTTCGAGTTCTTCAAGCGGTTCCAGGGTCCGAACGGTTTCGGTGCAGGGCCTGGCCAGCGCGAGATGCCGGTGCGCGGCCAGGGCTCGGGCTTCATCGTCAGCGCCGACGGCACGATCCTGACCAACGCCCACGTCGTGCGCGACGCCAAGGACGTGACGGTCAAGCTCACCGACCGCCGCGAGTTCCAGGCCAAGGTGCTGGGCAGTGACCCGAAGACTGACGTCGCCGTGCTCAAGATCGACGCGAAGAACCTGCCCACCGTGCCGCTGGGCAACGCGCGCGAGCTCAAGGTTGGTGAATGGGTGCTGGCCATCGGCTCGCCGTTCGGCTTCGAGAACAGCGTCACCGCCGGCGTCGTCAGCGCCAAGGGCCGTTCGCTGCCCGAGGACAGCTTCGTGCCGTTCATCCAGACCGACGTGGCGGTGAATCCGGGCAACTCCGGCGGCCCGCTGTTCAACGCGCGCGGCGAGGTCGTCGGCATCAACTCGCAGATCTTCAGCCGCACCGGCGGCTACCAGGGCCTGTCGTTCGCGATCCCGATCGAGCTGGCGAGCCGCATCAAGGACCAGATCGTCGCCACCGGCAAGGCCAGCCATGCGCGGCTGGGCGTGGCGGTGCAAGAGGTGAACCAGACCCTGGCGGATTCCTTCAAGCTCGACAAGCCCGAAGGCGCGCTGGTCTCGAACGTCGACGCTGGCGGCCCCGCAGACAAGGCGGGTTTGAAGACCGGCGACGTGATCCGCAAGGTCAACGGCCAGCCGATCATCGCCTCGGGTGACCTGCCGGCGCTGATCGGTCAGTCGACGCCGGGAGAGAAGGTCACGCTCGAGGTGTGGCGCCAGGGCAAGCGCGAGGAACTCAGCGCCAGGCTCGGCGACGCGAGCGACAAGAAAGCGCAGGTGGCCAAGGCTGACTCTGAACTGGGCAAGGGCAAGCTGGGCCTTGCGCTGCGCCAGTTGCAGCCTCAGGAGAAGCGCGACGCTGGTGTGGACGGCGGCCTGGTGGTCGAGAACGCCGCCGGGCCGGCAGCACTGGCCGGCGTGCAACCGGGCGACCTGCTGATGGGCATCGACGGCAAGCCGGTGCAGAGCATCGAGCAGGTGCGCGAGGTGATGGCGAAGTCGGGCAAGTCGGTGGCGTTGCTGATCCAGCGCGACGGCAACAAGATCTTCGTGCCCGTGCGCATCGGCTGAGCGTGGGGATGCACGGGCCCGACTCGGCGTCGCCGCTTGCGGGTCGGGCCGGGGGCGGCCCGACTTCTCTAGCGCCCGCGGGCGGGCGGAGCGATCCACCGTCCAGCGGGCTGTCGGCCCACATCCTGCCGACATCGGCCACGATGATCGGCGTGTGCTTGACGGCCTTGTACATCAGCCTGCTCGGGCCGGCAGGTACCAGCCGCGTGATGGTGGACAAACTGCTCGCCGTCGACGCGCTGGTGTTTCTGGTGAGCGCCACGCTGTCGCTCGTCTCGATGCGCTCGGGTCGAAAAGGCCGGCGCTTCGAGGCGCGCGCCGAGGCAATCTTCCTTGCCGGCCTGGGGATCCTCGCGCTGGTGGCCATGGTCCTGGCGTTCGCGGTGGATTGACACTGCATGAACACGATCTCCGCTGCTGCTACTTCGCGCGCACCGGGTTTGCGTTCGGCGCTGGCCGACGCATGGGCGCTGGCGGCACCGTTCTGGCGCGCGGCAGGGCAGTGGCGGGCCTGGTTGCAGCTGACCGGGGTGATCGCGTTGACGCTTTTCGCGGTATGGCTGAACGTGCGCTTCAGCGACTGGAACAACGCCTTCTACAACACGCTGCAGAACCACGACCTCGGCGCGTTCTGGCACCAGCTGGGGGTGTTCGGCCTGCTGGCCGGTGTGTTCATCGTCGTGGCCGTCTATCGCCAGTACCTGCAACAGCTGCTGTTCATGCGCTGGCGCACCTGGCTCACCGAATGGTTGCAGCAAGGCTGGCTGCGTCCTGGCGCGGCCTACCGGCTTGGCGCAGGCGGCCTGCACCGCATCGACAACCCGGACCAGCGCATCGCCGAAGACGCGCGCGGCTTCGTGTCCTCCACGCTCGACCTCGGGCTCGGGGTGTTGAACGCCAGCGTCACGCTGCTGTCGTTCGCCGGCATCCTGTGGCGCCTGTCCGGCGACCTGCCGCTGCCGTTCTCGGATGGCATGGTGATGTACGGCTACATGCTGTGGGTGGCGATCGGCTACTCGCTGCTGGGTAGTTGGCTGGCCCACCGGCTGGGCCGGCCCCTGGTGGCCCTGAACGGCGAGCAACAGCGCGTCGAGGCCGACTTCCGCTACGCGCTGGTGCAAGTGCGCGAGCACGCCGAAGCGATCGCGCTGGCGCGAGGTGAGGACCGCGAGGGGGGGCGGCTGCGCGACCGATTCGGCGCCGTGCGTGCCAACTGGACCGCGCTGATCCGCACGACCAAGCGCCTGACCTGGTTCTCGGCCGGTTACGGGCAGATCGCCAACGTGTTCCCGATCCTGGCGGCGGCGCCGCGCTACTTCAGCGGCGCCATCCAGCTGGGCGGACTGATGCAGACGGCGCAGGCCTTCGGCCAGGTGCAGGGTGCGCTGAGCTGGTTCATCGACGCCTACCCGAGGCTCGCGGAGTGGCGCGCGACCGTCCGCCGGCTGGCGGCCTTCGTGGCGGCATGCGACGCCGTCGATGTGCGCGTCGCTGCGCCGGGCCCGGTGCGCGTCCAGGCGCTCGATGCCGAGCTTCGCTGGGGGCCGCTGGTACTGGCGAACGCGGAGGGTGCCGTCGTCACGCAAGTACCGCCGGCGCGCATCGATCGCGGCGAGCGCGTGTTGATCACCGGGCCGTCCGGCGCGGGCAAGAGCACGCTGGTGCGCGCCATCGCGGGCCTGGCGCTGGGCGGCGCGGGTCACATCGCATTGCCGGCCAACACCAGCATCATGTTCGTGCCGCAACGGCCCTACCTGCCGGACGGCAGCTTGCTCGAGGCGCTGGCGTATCCGCGCGCGCCCTCCGAGTTCGAACCGGCGGACATCGCTGCCGCGGTGCAGAGGGCAGGGCTGACGAGGTATGGCCATCGCCTCGGTGAGGCAGCGCGATGGGCGTCGTTGCTGTCCCCGGGCGAGCAGCAGCGTGTGCACTTCGCGCGCGTGCTGCTGCATCGCCCGGGCTGGGTGCTGTTCGACGAGTCGAGTTCGGCGCTCGACGAAGCCGGCGAACGCGAGCTGTACCTTGCCGTTCGGGAGCACTGCCCGGCGACGACCGTGCTGAGCGTCGGACATCGCAGCAGCCTCAAGCCGCTGCATGATCGCGAGTGGTCGCTGCGCGATGGTGACGTTCGGGCGCCGCGTCTCGCGGCTTTGCCCGCAGCCGCTACAGCGTGATCAGCATCGCCGCGACAGTGGCGGCCATGGCGCCCGTGGCGGTCCATCCTAGCCAGCGCAGACGGCGTCCGATGACGTGTTCACCCATCGTGTCGCGGCGGCCGGCGAGCATCATCATCACCGCCATGATCGGCACCGCAATCACGCCGTTGACGACTGCAGACCAGAACAACTCCTTGACCGGGTCGGTGGGCGTGAAGCAGAGGACCACGCCGCCGACGGTGGCCACCGCGATCACGCCGTAGAAGCCGCGGCCTTCACCCTGATCCAGGCGCAGCGCGAGGCTGCCTCGCCAGCCCGCCGCCTCGGCCACCGCATAGGCCGCGGAACCCGCGAGGACCGGTACGGCCAACAGGCCCGTGCCGATGATGCCCAGGCTGAACAGCAGGAACGTGAAGTCACCGGCGATCGGCCGCAGGGCCTCGGCGGCCTGAGCCGAAGTCTGTATGTCGCGCAGGCCCGCGCTGTGCAGCGTGACGGCTGTGCTCAGGATGATGAAGAAGGCGATCAGGTTGGAGAAGGTCATGCCCGCGATGGTGTCGATCTTGATGCGGCGCAGGTGGCCACGCACCTCGGCCGCCTCGCGCCGCGATGGTTCTTCGACGCGCACCCCCTCCATCTCCTGGGCGGCCTGCCAGAAGAACAGATAAGGGCTGATCGTCGTGCCGAAGACCGCCACCACCGTGAGCAGCACCTCGTGTGCGTGGTCGAGCCGCGGCCAGACCACGGCGAGCAGCACCTTGGGCCAGTCGATGCGCAGCGAGAACACCACCGCCACGTAGGCCAGCAGTGCGAGCGTGAGCCACTTCAGCCATCGCACGTAGGTCTCATAGGGCAGGAAGACCTGCAGCACGAGACACAGCAGGCCGAAGCCCACGGCATAGACATGCGCCGAGCCGCCGACCAGCAGGCGCAGGGCCTCGGCCATGGCCGCGATGTCGGCCGCGATGTTCAGCGTGTTCGCCGCGAGCAGCAGGCCCACCACGGACAGCAGCACCCAGCGAGGGAAGCGTTCCTTGACGTTGGCCGCCAGTCCGCGCCCCGTGACGAAGCCGATGCGCGCGCTGACGATCTGGATCGCCGCCATCAGCGGCAGCGTGAACACGACGGTCCACAGCATCGCGTAGCCGAATTGCGCGCCAGCCTGGGAGTAGGTGGCGATGCCGCTCGGGTCGTCGTCGGCGGCACCGGTGATCAGGCCAGGCCCCAGCAGCTTCAGCGAGCGCCGCAGTGAGGGCGGGGACAGCTTGCGAACGGGCTTCATCGGATCGCGTCGCGGCACGTCCGCGACGGAACTGTCCGGCCCCAGCGAAGTCCATCCGCAGTCGCAGAGCAGGAGACAGCCGTATGTCCGACGAGTTCGATGACGATACCGGCGATGCGTGGACTGCGGCGGCCGACCACACGGTGCCTCAGCCGCGATCGCCTCATGCGGCGGGGCAGACCGCCGCGCCGCGCTTGGTGGCGCGCCTGTACGCCAGCGCCGATCAAGGCTTGCGTGCCCGAATGTTGAACTGCTTGACGCGCCCGCTGGGCCCTTTGGGCCTGGTGGCGGTGGCGTCGGGTGCGTTCGCAAGCTTCCTTGCACGCGCCGCGACGCCGGGTACGACGGTGGCGATAGAAGACGCCGCGCGGTTCACTCGTGAACAGGTCTTCGAACTTGCGCGCTTTGCGGAGCAGGTCAACCCCGACGTGCTGCAGCAACTCGCCGGCTTGTTCAACGACAGTCCGCTCGGCTTGGCAGGTGTCAGCGCCGCCGCGTTGGCCCTGCTGGCGCGGACCTTCCAGCGGACGCAAGAGCTCTCGATCGCCCGACCGTCGGAGTCGCCCGCTGGGGCCGACCCAGGAAACGACCGTCTTCGCCACGAAAAGACTGGACGCTGACGCGCCTCGCCCCACGCGATTCGCCTACTTGCTCGGGTAGGCAAGATCGGCGCGGCGGTTCTGCGACCAACTCGATTCGTCGTGGCCGGTGGCCTTGGGCTTCTCCTCCCCGTAGCTGACGGCCTCCATCTGCGTGTCTTTCACCCCGAAAAGCTTGAGGGCGCGCAGCACCGCCTCGGCCCGACGTTGGCCGAGGGCGAGGTTGTACTCCGCGCTGCCCCGCTCGTCGGTGTTGCCTTCGATGCGGATCGCCACGGCCGGGTGCTCGGCCAGGAACTTGCCGTGCCGCTCGATCAGTGGCGTGTACTCGGACGTCACCGCATAGTCGTCGTAGCTGAAGTAGACGCTGCGTTCGCGCGACAACGGACTTTGCGGGTCGAGGTAGGCCGGCAGCGCCGAGCCGGCTACGCCACCGGCGGTGGTTGGCTTTGGAGCGGCCACCGGCGTTGCCGGCGCGGAAGGCTTTGCGGGGACGCTGGTCGGTGCCGCCGATGCGGCAGCAGCAGACGCCGCAGGCGGCGTGCTGCTGCAAGCGGCGAGGAATACGGGTAGCGCCGTGGCGGCCAACAGGGCGTGGCGAAGGTTCATCGGTGGTCTCTCCTGGGAATGAACGCGCCACGATCCGGTCAGACGGGATCGCAACGGCGTTCGGAAGGGCATCGGCCTCAGGCTACCTGCGGGCGACTTAAGGCTGGGTTAAGCCGCCGGACCATAGCCTCAACGACTGCCAATAGGGTCGTCTGCGTGAAGCGTTCGACTTGGTTCAGCCAGGAACTGTAGGTGAGGATGAAGTGCATGCGCCATCGCGGCCTAGCCGCCAGCCATGCCTTGATCTTGGGGTGGTTGTACGTGGCGTAGTTGTCGGCGATGCAATGAACGTCAAGCTCGGCGGACACCGCCTTGTCGATCTCGCGCAGGAAGGCCAGGAACTCCTGATGCCGGTGCCGCGGCTTGCAGGTGGCGAGCACTGCACCGTTGAGCACGTTGAGCGGCGCGAACAGCGTGGTCTTGCCGTGGCGCTTGTAGTCGTGCGTGACGCCTTTCCGGCCATGCAACATGACGAGCCGTACATGGCGTAGGTACCGCCCGGCAAGATCGGCGAGATCGTCTTGACCTTCAACCGCGCAGGCGAGTTCGAGTTTGCCTGCCTGATCGCCGGCCACTACCAGGCGGGGATGGTGAGCACGATCACGGTCGCACAGGCTGGCAAGTCATGAAGCGCCGTAGCGCACTGGCTGCGTTGTTCAGCTCCGCCGGGCTGCTTGCTCATCTGTACGGCCTTGAGCTTGAAGGCCACGCCGTATCGATTGATCTTCTGTGGCCCAGGCATTCCCATCGATCACTCCTTCATTAGGTCGGAGTGTCAACGAAACCGATACAAGCTGCCCGTGGCAGCCGGCGCCGTCGATCAGGTGGCCCGGCGACGCGCTCGACCCGGCTGGAGTCCGACGGTCCTGCCGAGCGGGTGATGCGCCGGGGCCGCCTTCGTGACGCTCTCGTGGGCGAGCGTGTCGATGATCGGACAGTCGGGCCGGTCGTCACCGTGGCAGCCGTGCACGAGATGCTCGAGCGTCGCTTTCATCGACTGCAATTCCTTCAACTTCTCGTCGAGTTCCTCGATGTGCGCCTGCGCCAGCGCACGCACCTGCCGGCTCGGCCGCCTGCGGTCCTGCCACAGGCCGAGCAGCTCGCGAATCTGTTCGATGGAGAAGCCCAGGTCGCGCGACTGGCGGATGAAGCGCAGCGTGCTGACTTCCTTGTCGGCGTACTGCCGGTAGCCCGACTCGGTGCGAACGGCTTCCGGAAACAGGCCGACGCTCTCGTAGTGGCGAATCATCTTCGCCGACACGCCCGAAGCTTTGGCGGCTTCGCCAATGTTCATGCTCATCGCAATTCTCCCAGGGCTGCCACAGTTCGAGGCTGCTGATTCGTCGGCTCCCCCGCGCGCCTGTCGGCGACGCCGCGCCAGCGTCGCAAGGTCAGCGCATTCAGCACCACGCTGACGCTGCTGAAGGCCATCGCGGCACCGGCGATGACCGGGTTCAGCAAACCCAGAGCCGCCAACGGAATGCCGAGCACGTTGTAGCCGAAGGCCCAGAACAGGCCTTGCTTGATCTTCGAGTAGGTGCGACGCGAGATGTCCAGCGAGTCGGCCACCAGGCGCGGGTCGCCGCGCATCAGGGTGATGCCGGCGGTCTCGGTCGCCACGTCGGCACCGCCGGCCATCGCGTAGGACACCGACGCAGCGGCGAGCGCTGGTCCGTCGTTGAGGCCATCACCGACAAAGGCCACCACCTCGCCGGCGTCGCGCAGTTCCTTGACGATCGCCGCCTTGTCGCCGGGCAGCACCTCGGCGCGCACATCGGCGATGCCCAGTTCCTTCGCGACGGCATCGGCCGCGCCGCGGTTGTCTCCGGTCAGCATCACGATGCGGATGCCGAGTTGATGCAGACGTGACACCGCCTCCGTCGCAGCCGGCTTGACCGTGTCGCCGAAGGCCAGCAGGCCGAGCAAACGCTGCTGACCGGCATCGGACCGAACCAGCCACGACACGGTCCTGCCCTGCCGCTCCAGCCGTTGCGCTTCGGCGTGCAAGCCGCCTTCTTGGAGACCCAGCTCGCGCAGCAGGCGCGTGCTGCCCAGGGCCAGCGTCTGCCCGCGCACGACGCCTTGCACCCCGCGCCCCGGCAGGGCCTGGGCCTCGTGCGCCTCGGGCACAGGCAGGCGCTCATGGCGAACCTGGTCCATGACGGCTACGGCCAGAGGATGGCTGCTCGCCTTCTGCAGCGCAGCGGCCAGCCGCAACACATCATCCCGGGTCGAACCCACTGCTGCCACCACGGCGGCGAGCGATGGCTTGCCTTCGGTAAGCGTGCCGGTCTTGTCGAAAGCGACCACGGTGACGGCGTGCGCGACTTCCAGTGCTTCGGCGTCCTTGATGAGGATGCCGTGGCGCGCAGCGACACCCGTGCCGGCCATGATGGCCGTCGGCGTGGCCAGACCCAGCGCACACGGGCAGGCGATGACCAGCACAGCCACGGCGTTGATGAGCGCCTGCTCCCAATCACCCGTGAAGCCGAACCATCCCAGGAAGGTGGCCAGCGCGATGACCAGCACCACCGGCACGAACACCGCACTGACGCGGTCGACGATGCGCTGGATCGGCGCTTTCGCGGCCTGCGCCGACTCGACCATGCGGATGATTCGGGCCAGCGTCGTCTCGGCGCCGATGGCCGTCGTGCGCACGGTCAGAGCGCCTTCGGCGTTGATGGCGCCGCCGGTCACCTTGTCGCCAACGCCCTTGGCCACCGGCAGGCTTTCGCCGGTGATGAGCGATTCGTCGATATGGCTGCGGCCTTCGAGGATCTCGCCGTCGACGGCCACGCGGTCGCCGGGGCGCACGACGATCAGATCACCGACCACGACTTGCTCCACGGGCACGTCGAGCTCGACATCACCACGGCGCACGCGGGCCGTGGTCGGCCGCAGCGCGTTCAGCGCCCGGATGGCATCGGCCGTCTGCCGCTTGGCGCGCTGCTCAAGCCACTTGCCGAGCAGCACCAGCGTGATGACGGCCGCGGAGGCCTCGAAGTAGAGGTGCGGCATGCCATGCGCCGCATGTTTGAAGAGCAGGTAGACCGAGAGCCCGTAGGCCGCCGAAGTGCCCAAGGCCACCAGCAGGTCCATGTTGCCGGTCTTGGCGAGCACGGCCTTCCAGCCCGCGCGGTAGAAGCGCCAGCCGAGCCAGAACTGCACTGGGGTTGCGAGGGCCAGTTGGAGCCAGCCGTCCAGCATCCAGTCGATGCCGAAGAGCTGCAGCAGCATCGGCAGGACCAGCGGCAGCGTCAACGCGCCGCTCACGGCCACGGGCCACCAAGCCGGGAGGCGAGCCGCCGGCTTCGGCTTCGCGTCCTGAACGTCACTCGCGCTGTAGCCGGCCTTCTCGATCGTGGCTTTCAGCACTGCGACTGGAACGGTCGACAGCGCCTGGATGCTCGCCTTCTCGGTGGCGAGATTCACCGTGGCGCCGGATACGCCGGGGACCTTTCGCAGCGCGTTCTCGACGCGAGACACGCACGAGGCGCAGGTCATGCCTTCAACCAGCAGCGTGATGTCGGTCGTCGCCACGTCGTAGCCGGCCTTGCGCACGGCAGCGGCCAGCGTGTCGCCTGTCACTGCAGGGTCGGCGCTCACGACGGCTTGTTCGGTCGCCAGGTTGATGCTGGCTTGCCTGACGCCGGGAACAGCCTTGAGCGACTTCTCGACGCGCATCACGCAGGAGGCGCAGGTCATTCCGGTGACCTGCAGCTTGATGTCGGGCAGTGCGGCGGTGTTCATGGATGCCTCGGGAAGTGGTTCGATCCTGGGCATCGTCAAGGTTCTAACGATGGCAAGGTCAACACACACCGTCGATTCTGCCTGCTGGCAGTGTGGATTCCCGGAGTGGATGCTTGACCTTCCAACAGTAGGAGAGTGAACAGTCGTTTGCATCAACAACCCACTCGAGTACACAAATGATTGCCTTCGAAGTCAACGACATGACCTGCGGCCACTGCGTCAGCACCATCACCAAGGCGCTGAAGGCTACCGACAAGGAGGCCAAGATTCAGATCGATCTGGCCACGCACCGGGTGCAGGTGGAGCCGGTCTCGGCCGATGCCGAGGAACTGGCGGAAGCCATCAAGGATGCTGGCTACACGCCGGTGCTGGTCGAGGCTCCTGCCAGTGCGGCGGCGCCGCAGAAGCGTGGGTCGTGCTGCGGGCACTGCCAGTAATGGCGGGCGAAGGGTTCGCGATGTCCCCGTTGAGGACGTCGCGGCTCATTGAGCAATGCGTCGCGGCTGCGCAGGGCGAGGGCGTGAGCACAGGTGTCGATTTCGTGCCGCCGCCCTAGAATGATGCGACAGAGCAGCATGCAATGACTTTTCGGCAAGCCACGATCTCCGCCTGCGCCCAAGGGCGCAGCGCGGCGTCGTCGCGCTCGAGTTGGAGTGCCATTCGATGACGCGCGGCTTCCTGCGAGGACTGGCGCGCGGCCTGATCGGCATGTTGCTGCTCTCGCAGTTGGCGGTGGCCGCCTACGCCTGCCCGGGGCTGGCCGCCAAGGCTCCCGACACCGCCACGGCGTCTGCCGCCGCGACCATGGACGCGCAGATGCCCGGTTGCGACGACATGGCCGGGGCGATGGACCCGGAGTCGTCCAATCTCTGCGCCGAGCACTGCAAGCAAGGCAACCAAAGCGACCAGGCGTCCACGCTGACCGTGCCCGTGGCGCTGCTCACGGCGTTGTACACGACGACGCCGGCGCTCCCCGGCAAGGCGCCGCCGCGCCCCGCGGCGACCACGCTGAGTGCACTGGTTGCGGCTTCACCGCCGCACGCCATCCTGCACTGCGTCTACCGAATCTGATCCTCCCGACGACGCTGCGCTGACGACCCTTCGCGGGTCGGTTCGGCGCACCGGTCGCGCCCGTCCGCGTCTGCGAGCCTCGCCCGCGCGAGGCCGAACGGGCCCGGCACGAAGCCTTGATTCGTTGTCTGGAGAGTTCCATGTTCACTGTTTCTTCACGACGCGCGCCGCGCTGGTCGTGGTTGCCTCGCCTCCGTGTGGCCGGGTCGGTGTTGGCACTGCTGATCAGCGCTGCAAGCCTTGGCGCTCAGGCCCAGCCGACGCTGAGCCTCGAGCAGGCCCTGAGCCTGGCGCAGGACCGTTCGCGCCAGCTCTCGGCCCAGGAGTTCGCGGCGGCGGCGGCGCGCGAGATGTCCGCCGCCGCCGGCCAACTGCCCGATCCGACCCTGAAGGCGGGCGTCAACAACCTGCCTGTCGACGGGGCCGACCGGTTCAGCCTGACGCGCGACTTCATGACCATGCGCTCGATCGCCGTGATGCAGGAGCTGACGCGCGACGACAAGCGCAAGGCGCGTTCGGCGCGCTTCGACCGCGAAGCGGAACTGGCCGAGGCGGGCCGGTCCGCTGCGCTGGCCGATCTGCGGCGCGACACCGCGATGGCCTGGCTGGACACGCACTTCCAGCAGCGCATGCGCGACCTGCTGCGGGACCAGCGTGCCGAAGCGGCGCTGCAGATCGAGGCCGCCGACGCCGCCTACCGCGGTGGGCGAGGCACGCAGGCCGAAGTGTTCGCGGCCCGCTCCGCCGTGGCACAGATCGACAACCGGCTGCGCGAGATCGAGGTTCAACTCGCCAGCGCCCGCACGCGGCTCGCACGCTGGGTCGGTGCGGCCGCTGAACAGGACCTGGCCGCGCCGCCGTCGCTCGACGCCGCGCCGCTCGACGCGGCCGGCCTCGAAGCCCGGCTCGACCATCATCCGCAGATCGCGGTGCTTGCCCGCCAGGAAGCTGCGGCGCGTGCCGATGTGGACATCGCGAGCAGCGCCAAGCGCCCGGACTGGAGCGTGGAGCTGATGTTCAGCCAGCGCGGTTCGGCGTACTCGAACATGGTGTCGTTCAACGTCTCGGTTCCGCTGCAGTGGGACCAGAAGAACCGTCAGGACCGCGAAGTCACCGCGCGGCTGGCGCTGGCCGAGCAGCTGCGGGCGCAGCGCGAGGAAGCCACGCGCGAGCATGCCGCCGAGACACGCATCTGGCTGCTGCAGTGGCGGTCCGGCCGCGAGCGGCTGGCCCAGTACGACAGTGCCCTCATCCCGCTGGCGACCGAGCGCACGCGCGCTGCGCTGGCCGCGTACCGCGGTGGCAGCAGCCCGCTCGCCGCGGTGCTTGAAGCGCGCCGCATGGAGATCGACACGCGCATGGAGCGCCTGCGCCTGGAGATGGACGCCGCCGGCCTGTGGGCGCGGCTCCAGTACCTCATTCCGCCCGAGCAACCACCTGTACCAACGAACAGCGCGACGAACGGCGTGGCGAACGGCACCTCGGCATCCAAGGAGTCCCAGCGATGAACACCAAACCCCTGTTGATCGCCCTCGGCGGCGTGGTCGCGGCCAGTGTGTTCGGCGCGGCCGGCTATGCGCTCTACGCGATGGGCATGAACCGCGGCATGGGCATGGCCGCTGCGCCGGTCGCTGGCAGTGCCAGCGCTGCGGATGCCGCCCCGCTGCAAGCCCTTCCGCAAGGCATCGCCGAAGGCGAGGACGCAACGCGCCGCCACATCAAGGCGGGCCTCAAGGCCGGCGAAGTGGACCCGGCCACCGGCAAGAAGATCCTCTACTACCACGACCCCATGGTGCCGGGGAACAAGTTCGACAAGCCGGCCAAGTCGCCCTTCATGGACATGA
>NZ_CADEFR010000051.1 GCF_902826655.1 uncultured Methylibium sp.
GGCAACGGCCGCTGGGCCAACAAGCGCTTCATGCCGCGCTTCGTCGGCCACAAGCAGGGCGTCGACGCGCTGGTGCGCACCGTCAAGGCCTGTGCCGACCGCGGCATCGAGTACCTGACGGTGTTCGCCTTCTCGAGCGAGAACTGGAAGCGCCCCGAGGAAGAGGTCTCGGGCCTGATGAGCCTGGTGCTGGTGGCCGTGTCCAAGTACCTCGCCAAGCTGGCCAGCGAGGGCGTGCGCATCCGCATCGTCGGCGATCGCGAGGCGGTATCCGAGAAGGTGCGCGAGGCCTGGCTCGAGGCCGAGCGCAGCACCGAGCACAACTCGCGCATCACCCTGTCGGTCGCCTTCAACTACGGCGGCCGCTGGGACGTCCTGCAGGCCTGCCGGCAGGCCATCGCCGACGGCGTGCCGGCGGCTGACCTGAGCGAGGCCCGCTTGTCGCGCTACATGGCGCTGAGCCATGCGCCGGATCCGGACCTCTTCATCCGGACGGGCGGCGAGGTGCGCATCTCCAACTTCCTGCTGTGGCAGGCCGCCTACTCGGAACTGCACTTCACGCCGTGCCTGTGGCCCGACTTCGACGAAGTCGAGCTCGACGCCGCGCTGGCCACCTATGCCGCTCGCGACCGCCGCTTCGGCGGCGTCAAGCCCGTGCCCGCGGCCCAGCTGGCGGGGCAGGGCGCGGGCTGACCCGGCGCGATGCTCAAGCAACGCATCATCACGGCGCTGGTCCTGCTGGCGCTGTTGCTGCCCGCGCTCTTCTGGCCGCTGCTGTGGCCGTTCGCATTGCTGATGCTGCTGATGATCGGCTCGGCCGGCTGGGAATGGGGCCGCCTGAACGGCCTCGCAGGCGGGCCGGCCGTGCTGCTCGGCCTGGCAATCGCGGCGGCCGGCCTGCTGGCCTACGCCTCCGGCTGGGCCTTGCAGGTGCCGCCGCTGTTGTGGTGGTTCGCGACCGCCCTCTGGGTGCTGGGCGGCACCTGGGTGCTGGCCCGGGGCGTGGCGCGCTGGCCGCGCCTGCCGGTGGCGCTGCGACTGCTGCTGGGCGTCGTGCTGCTGGGGCTGGTCTGGCTGGCCCTGACCCAGGCCAAGGCGCGCGGCGTGAACTTCCTGCTGTCGGTCTTCGTGCTGGTATGGGCGGCCGACATCGCCGCCTACTTCGGCGGTCGCGCCTTCGGCCGCCGCAAGCTGGCGCCGGCGATCAGTCCCGGCAAGAGCTGGGAGGGTGTGTGGAGCGGCATGTTGGGCGTGCTGCTGCTGGCGGCGGCCTGGATCGCCTTTGATCGCAGCACGGGGCAGGCCGTGCCGAGCCTCTTCAGCGAGCTGCACGGGCGGCTCGGTCTCGTCGCCGGGGTGCTGGCGCTGCTGTTCCTGACGGCGCTGAGCGTCGTCGGCGACCTGTTCGAGTCGCTGGTCAAGCGCAGTGCCGGGGCCAAGGACAGCAGCGCGCTGCTGCCCGGGCATGGCGGCGTGTTCGACCGCATCGACGCGCTGCTGCCGGTGTTCCCGCTGGCACTGGCGTTGTGTGCGCTCTGAGGCCGGACCGATGACCGCACAGCGCATCTGCGTGCTCGGCTCGACCGGCTCGATCGGCGTCAACACGCTCGACGTGTTGGCGCGCCATACGGGTCGCTACGTGGTCTTCGCGCTGAGCGCGCAGCGTCGCATCGACGAGCTGGCGCAGCAATGCCGGACCCATCGTCCGCGCTACGCGGTGGTGCCGGACGCGAGCGCCGCGCAGCGGCTGCGCGAACGGCTCGCCGGGCTGGACGTCGAGGTGCTGGACGGCGAAGCGGCACTGGCCGAGGTGGCGGCGCATCCGGAGGTCGACGCCGTGATGGCGGCCATCGTCGGCGCGGCCGGCCTGGCGCCCTGCCTGGCCGCGGCGCGTGCCGGCAAGCGGCTGCTGCTGGCCAACAAGGAGGCGCTGGTCGTCGGCGGCGCGCTCTTCATGCGCGCGGTGCGCGAGGGCGGCGCCACGCTGCTGCCGATCGACAGCGAGCATTCGGCGATCTTCCAGTGCCTGCCCGAGGACCGCAGCGCCTGGGCGCGCCGCATCGATCACATCGTGCTCACCGCGTCCGGGGGGCCGTTCCGCACCCGCGATCCGGCCAGCCTGCGCAGCGTGACGCCCGACGAGGCCTGCGCCCACCCGAACTGGGTCATGGGCCGCAAGATCTCGGTCGACTCGGCGACGATGATGAACAAGGCGCTCGAGGTGATCGAGGCGCGCTGGCTGTTCGACCTGGCGCCGTCGCAGGTGCGCGTCGTGCTCCATCCGCAGAGCATCATCCACTCGATGGTGGTGTGCCGCGACCACTCGGTGCTGGCCCAGCTCGGCACGCCCGACATGCGCGTGCCGATCGCCTACGGCCTGGCCTGGCCCGAGCGCATCGAGTCCGGTGCCGAAGCCCTGGACTTCGAGCGCCTGTCCGCACTGAGCTTCGAGTCCGTCGACCCTGTGCGCTACCCGGGCCTGTCGCTGGCCTGGTCCACCCTCGACGGGCCGCCGGGCAGCACGGCGGTGCTCAACGCGGCCAACGAAGTGGCGGTCGCCGCCTTCCTGGCGGGAACGATCCGCTTCGATCAGATTCACAGCGTCAATGCGCACACCCTCGATCGCACCACCATCCGATCCGATGCGACGGACTCGCTCGCCAGCCTGCTGGCGCTCGATGCCGAGGCCCGTGCCGTGGCCGGCCAGCACGTGAAGGCGCTCGCATGACCACCGTCCTGGCCTTCCTGCTGACGCTCGCGGTGCTGATCGTCGTGCACGAGTACGGGCACTACCGCGTGGCGGTCGCCTGTGGTGTCAAGGTGCTGCGTTTCTCGGTCGGATTCGGGCGCGTGATCTGGCGGCGCCAGCGCGGCGAGACCGAGTTCGTGATCTCGGCACTGCCCCTGGGCGGCTACGTGAAGATGCTCGACGAGCGCGAGGACGACGTCGACCCCGCCGACCGCGACCGGGCTTTCAACCGCCGGCCGCTGTGGCAACGCTCGGCGATCGTCGCGGCCGGGCCGGCCGCCAACCTGTTGCTGGCGGTGCTGCTCTATGCCGCGACCAACTGGGTGGGTATCGAGGAGCCGAAGGCCCTGCTCGGTTCGCCGACGGCCGGCAGCGCCGCCGAGCGCGCCGGCCTGGCGGCCGGGGACTGGGTGCGGGCGACGGTCGACGAGTCGGGCGAGGAAACACCGCTGCAATCGATGACCGAACTGCGCTGGCAGCTGACCGACGCGGCGCTGCGCGGCGAGGGGCTGCGCCTGCGCGTCACCGACGGCGACGGGCGGGGCGGGCGGACGGTGCGCCTCGCGCTGGAAGGCGTGGGAGCACGCGACGTCGACGCCGATCTGATGCGACGCATCGGCATCGGCGCGCCGTTCAGCGAGCCGGTGCTCGGCAAGCTGGTCGACGGCGGTCCGGCTCACCAGGCGGGCCTGCGCGAGGGCGATCGCGTGCTGACGGTCGACGGCGTCCGGATCGCCGACGCTGGCAGCCTGCGCCAGGCGATCCGCGGCGCAGTGCGCGACGGCGCCGCGCTCACCATGGACTGGCAAGTGCAGCGCGGTGGCGAACGGCTGGATCTCGACGTGACGCCGGCGCTGAGCGTCGACCGCGGGCAGAGCGTCGGTCGCATCGAGGCCTACGTCGGGCAGCCGCCGGCGATGGTGACGGTGCGCCATGGCCCGATCGATGGCCTGGTGCGCGGTGCGCGCCATACCTGGGATGTCGCCGCGCTGAGCCTGCGCATGCTCGGCAAGATGCTGGTCGGCGAAGCGTCGCTCAAGAACCTGAGCGGTCCGCTGACGATCGCCGACTACGCCGGCCAGTCGGCGCAACTCGGCCTGGCCTACTACCTGGGCTTCCTGGCGCTGGTCAGCGTCAGTCTCGGCGTGCTGAACCTGCTGCCATTGCCGATGCTCGACGGCGGGCACCTCATGTATCATCTTTTCGAAGCGGTGACAGGGCGGCCGGTCTCTGAAGTGTGGCTGGATCGGCTGCAGCGCGGGGGGCTGGCGATCATGCTCATGATGATGTCACTGGCCCTCTACAACGACGTGGCCCGCCTGCTGGGCCTGCACTGACCGCATGTCCCTCGCTCCAGCGTTTCTGACGGTCGCTTCGCGCCTGCCGTCCCCGCCCCGCACCCTGCGTCCCGCGCTGCTGATCGCCGCCTTGGCGGCGGCACTGCATGCGACGCCGGTCTGGGCGGTCGATCCCTTCGTCCTGAAGGACATTCGCGTCGAAGGCCTGCAGCGGGCCGACGCCGGCACCGTCTTCGGCGCGCTGCCCTTCCGCATCGGCGACACCTACAACGACGAGAAGGGCGCCGCTGCGTTGCGGGCGCTGTTCGCGACCGGCCTGTTCAAGGACGTGCGGCTCGAGGTCGAGGGCGATGTCGTCGTCGTGGTCGTCGAGGAGCGGCCGATCATCTCGAGCGTGACTTTCGTCGGCCTGAAGGAGTTCGACAAGGACGTGCTGACCAAGTCCCTGAAGGACGTCGGCATCGGCGAAGGCCAGCCTTTCGACCGTTCGCTGGCCGACCGCGCCGAGCAGGAATTGAAGCGCCAGTACCTGACGCGCAGCCTGTACGGCGCGGAAGTCGTTACCACGATCTCGCCGGCCGAGCGCAATCGCGTCAACGTGACCTTCACGATGAGCGAGGGCGAGGTCGCCAAGATCAGCGAGATCCGCATCACCGGCAGCCAGGCCTTCTCGGAGGGCACGCTGCTGGGCCAGCTCGAGCTCACCACCAGCGGCTGGCTGACCTGGTACACGAAGACCGATCGCTACTCGCGCACGAAGCTCAATGCCGACCTCGAGACGCTGCGCGCCTACTACCTGAACCGCGGCTACCTCGAGTTCAACGTCGAGTCGACGCAGGTCGCGATCTCGCCGGACAAGCAGAACATCTCGATCACGATCAACGTCACCGAAGGCCAGCCCTACACGGTGACGGCCGTGCGGCTCGAGGGCGACTACCTCGGCAAGGAAGACGACTTCAAGGCGCTGGTCGCGATCAAGCCGGGCGAGGCCTACCGTGCCGAAGCCGTGGCCGAGACTTCTCGCCGGTTCGGTGAGCTCTACGGTGCCTTCGGCTACGCCTTCGCACGCACCGAGCCGCGCACGGAGATCGACCGTGCCACCGGTCGCGTCGAGGTCGTCCTGGTCGGCGAGCCGAGCCGGCGCGTCTACGTCCGCCGCATCAACGTGGCCGGCAATGCCCGCACGCGCGACGAGGTCGTGCGCCGCGAGTTCCGGCAGTTCGAGTCGTCCTGGTACGACGGCCGCCGCATCAAGCTGTCGCGCGACCGCATCGACCGGCTCGGCTACTTCAGCGAAGTCAACGTCGACACGAACGAGGTGCCGGGCTCGCCCGACCAGGTCGACCTGACGGCCGAGGTCAAGGAGAAGCCGACCGGCAACCTGCAGCTCGGCGCCGGTTTCTCGAGCGCCGACAAGGTCTCGCTGACCTTCGGCATCCGCCAGGACAACATCTTCGGCAGCGGCAACTATCTGGGCCTCGAGGTCAACACGAGCCGCTACAACCGCAACCTCGTCGTCAGCACCGTCGATCCCTACTTCACGATCGACGGCATCTCGCGCGCCATCGACGTCTACTACCGGACCTCCAAGCCGATCAACAGCCAGGGCGAGGAGTACGAACTGGTGACGCCCGGGGCGTCGATCCGCTTCGGCGTGCCGTTCAGCGAGTTCGACACGGTGTTCTTCGGCATCGGCTGGGAGCGCACCGAGATCAAGGCCGGTGCCTCGATCCCGAACAGCTACTTCCTCTACCGCGAGGCCTTCGGCGACACCGCGGACAGCCTGCCGCTGACGCTGGGCTGGCAGCGTGACGGCCGCGACAGCGCGCTGGTGCCGACGGCCGGGCGCTTCCAGCGGGTCAATGCCGAGTGGAGCGTGGCGCTCGACACCCGCTACCTGCGGGCCAACTACCAGTTCCAGCAGTGGATTCCGCTGTCCAAGCGTTTCACGCTCGGCCTCAACGCCGAGATGGGCTACGGCAAGGGCTTCGGCGGCCGGCCGTATCCGATCTTCAAGAACTTCTATGGCGGCGGCCTCGGCTCGGTGCGGGGCTTCGACCAGGGTTCGCTCGGTCCCGTCGACGTGACCGGCGCCTACATCGGCGGCAACCGGCGGATCAATCTCAACGCCGAGTTCTACGTGCCGGTGCCGGGCTCGGGCAACGACCGGACGCTGCGCCTGTTCGCCTACGCGGACGCCGGCAACGTGTGGGGCGAGAACGAGAAGCTCAAGTTCGGCGACCTGCGCTCGTCGGCCGGTATCGGCCTGAGCTGGGTGTCGCCGGTCGGACCGCTCAAGCTCAGCTACGGCGAGCCTTTGAAGAAGTTCTCGCAGGATAGAATTCAGAAGTTCCAATTCCAGATCGGGACCGCGTTCTGATGAAGACCTTGTCGATGAAGACCATGCTGGCTGCGGCCGCGCTCGCGACCGCGATGGTCGGTGCACATGCCCAGGAACTGAAGATCGGCTACGTGAACGGCGAGCGCGTGCTGCGCGAGTCGGCACCCGCCAAGGCGGCACAGGCCAAGCTCGAGGCCGAGTTCTCCAAGCGCGACAAGGAGCTCGCCGACACCGGCGCCCGCCTCAAGACCGCGGCGGACAAGCTCGAGAAGGACGCTCCGACGCTGCCCGAGAGCGAACGCGGCCGGCGCCAGCGCGAGCTGGTCGAGCAGGACCGCGAACTGCAGCGCAAGCGTCGCGAGTTCCAGGAAGACCTGAACCAGCGCAAGAACGAGGAGCTGTCTGCCGTCGTCGAGCGCTCCAACCGCGCGATCAAGCAGATCTTCGACGCCGAGAAGTACGACCTGATCCTCCAGGAAGCCGTGTTCGCCGGCCCGCGCGTCGACATCACCGAGAAGGTGATCAAGGCGCTCAACGCCGCCAAGTGAGGCGCCCCGGCGGCGCGGTTCACGTGTCGGCGGAATCTCCGGAAGCGGTCAGCCTGGGTGAGATCGCCGCTGCGCTGGGCGGCGAGTTGATCGGTACGCCTTCTTTGCGCATCACGCGCATCGCCCCGCTCGAGGCGGCGACCCCGGACGCGATTTCCTTCCTGGCCAACCCGCGCTATCGGCAGCAACTGGCCGGCAGCGCAGCCGGCTGCGTGATCGTCGCGCCGGCCTTGCGCGACGATGCAGCGGCCCGTGGGGCGGCGCTCGTCACGCCCGACCCCTACCTCTACTTCGCGCGGCTGACCCAGTGGTGGGCGGCGCGCACCCGGCCGGTGGTGGCGGCCGGGGTGCATCCGAGCGCGGTCGTCGATGCGAGTGCGCGGCTCGGCACGGGCGCGAGCGTCGGCCCGCTCGCCGTCGTCGAGGCCGGCGCCTCGATCGGCGACGGCGCCGTCGTCGGCGCGCAGTGCTTCGTCGGTCGCAATGCGCGGCTCGGTGCGGGGACGCGCCTGCATCCGCGTGTCACGCTGGGATTCGACTGCACGATCGGCGCGCGCGGCATCGTGCACAGCGGCGCGGTGATCGGCGCCGACGGTTTCGGCTTCGCGCCGACGAAGGACCAGGGCTACGTGAAGATCGAGCAGCTGGGGGCGGTGCGCATCGGCGACGACGTCGAGATCGGCGCCAACACCTGCATCGACCGCGGGGCGCTCGGCGACACCGTGATCGAGGACGGCGTCAAGCTCGACAACCTCATCCAGATCGCCCACAACGTGCATATCGGCCGTGGCAGCGCGATGGCCGGCTGTTCGGCGGTCGCCGGCAGCACGCGCATCGGGGCTCGCTGCACCATCGGCGGCGGCGCCGGCATCCTGGGCCACCTGACGATCGCCGACGACGTGCACATCTCGGCGCAGAGCACGGTCAGCCGCTCGATCGCGCAGCCGGGCACCTACACCGGCTTCTTCCCGCTCGACGACAATCGGAACTGGGAGAAGAACGCGGTCACGCTGCGGCAGCTGCACGCGTTGCGCGAGCGGATCCGCGCGCTGGAGCGCCGCGCCGGCAAGACCGACGAGCCCGCCTGAGCCCACCGCGCCACGAGACCGAGACCAGCACGCCATGATGGACATCCACCAGATCCTCGAGAAACTGCCGCATCGCTACCCCTTCCTCCTGGTCGACCGGGTGCTGGAGATGGAGCCGGGCAGGCGCATCAAGGCGCTCAAGAACGTCACGATCAACGAACCCTTCTTCGTCGGGCACTTCCCGCACCGGCCGGTGATGCCGGGCGTGCTGATCCTCGAGGCGCTGGCCCAGGCAGCGGCCTTGCTGGCCTTCTCGGTCGAAGGCGAGGGCACGGACCAGAACTCGGTGATCTACTTCGTCGGCATCGATGCGGCGCGCTTCAAGCGGCCGGTCGAACCGGGCGACCAGCTGACGCTGGAGGTCGAGGTCGACCGCGTGCGGGCCGGCATCCACAAGTTCCACGTCCGCGCCAAGGTCGGTGAAGAGCTGGCCGCCGAGGCGCAGCTGATGTGCACCAAGCGATCGATCGCCTGAGCGGGCCGTCGATGAGCATCCATCCGACCGCCCTTGTCGACCCGGCAGCCCGGCTGGCTGCCGACGTGAGCGTGGGCCCGTACACGGTGATCGGTCCGCAGGTGAAGGTCGGCGCCGGCACCAGCATCGGGGCGCACTGCGTGATCGAGGGTCACACGACGATCGGCGAGAACAACCGCATCTGGCAGTTCTGCTCGCTCGGCGCCGCGCCGCAGGACATGAAGTATGCCGGCGAGCCGACCGAGCTGGTGATCGGCGACCGCAACACCGTGCGCGAGTTCTGTACCTTCAACTGCGGCACGGTGCAGGACGGCGGCGTCACGCGCGTCGGCAGCGACAACTGGATCATGGCCTACGTGCACCTGGCGCACGACGTGCAGCTGGGCAGCCGCTGCATCCTGGCCAACAACGCGACGCTCGCCGGCCACGTGCACGTCGGCGACTGGGTCATCGTCGGCGGGCTGACCGGGGTGCACCAGTTCGTGAAGATCGGGTCTCATGCCATGGCCGGCTTCCAGACCGCCCTGTCGCAGGACGTGCCGCCTTTCATGATGGTCGACGGCAACCCGGCCGAGGTGCGCGGCTTCAATGTCGAAGGGCTGCGCCGTCGCGGCTTCGGGCCGGAGCGCATCGCTCAGGTCAAGCAGATGCACCGCCTGCTGTACCGCAAGGGCCTGACGCTGGACGACGCCAGGGGCGAGATCGCTGCGCTGAAGGGCACGGTCGACCAGGGTGATGCGGACGTGGCCTTGATGCTCGACTTCCTCGCGGCCTCGACGCGCGGCATCGTGCGCTAGCCCGTCGCGACGATGCGCCTCGGCATGGTCGCCGGCGAAGCCTCGGGCGACCTGCTCGCCGGCTTGCTGATGGGCGGATTGCGATCGCGCTGGCCCGGGCTGCAGATGGCCGGCATCGGCGGGCCGAAGATGGCCGCGCAGGGCTTCGAGGCCTGGTGGCCGAGCGAGCGGCTCGCCGTGCACGGCTACGCCGAGGCCCTGCGGGTCTACCGCCAGCTCGTCGCGCTGCGCCGTGAGCTCGGCGACCGGCTGCTGGCCGATCGCCCCGCGGCCTTCGTCGGCATCGACGCCCCGGACTTCAACCTCGGCCTCGAGGCCCGGCTCAAGGCGGCCGGCATGAAGACCATCCACTTCGTCTGCCCGTCGATCTGGGCCTGGCGCGGCGGCCGGGTCCACAAGCTCGCGGCGTCGGCCGACCACGTGCTGTGCCTCTTTCCCTTCGAGCCGGCGCTGCTGGAGAAAGCCGGCGTGCCGGCCAGCTACGTGGGTCACCCGCTGGCCGACGCGATCCCGCTCGAGGTGCCGCGGTCGGCGGCGCGGTCGGCGCTGGGACTGGGCGCCGGGGACGTCGTCGTCGCCGTGCTGCCGGGGTCGCGTCGCGGCGAGGTCCGGCACATCGCGCCGGCCTTCGTGCGGGCCGCGCAGCGCCTGCGGGCGGCGCGGCCGGAGCTGCGCTGCCTGCTGCCGATCGCCCCGGGACTGCGGACCATGATCGAGGCGGTGGTCGCCGACGCCGGGGCGCAGGAGGCGCTGCAGCTGGTCGACGGCCACTCGCACGAGGTGCTGGCCGCCAGCGACGCCGCGATGGTCGCCAGCGGCACCGCGACGCTGGAGGCCGCACTGTTCAAGCGCCCGATGGTCATCGGCTACCGCATGGCCTGGCTGAGCTGGCAGCTGATGCGGCGCATGCGCTACCAGCCCTGGGTCGGCCTGCCCAACGTGCTGGCCGGCGACTTCATCGTGCCCGAGCTGCTGCAGGACGAGATGACGCCGGAGGCACTGGCATCCGCCGTGCTGCGCTGGCTGGACGATCGCGTCGCCAGCGAAGGTATCGCGCGTCGCTTCGACGACATCCACCTCAGCCTGCGGCGCGACACCGCTCGGGCGGCGACCGATGCGATCGCGCAGATCCTCGAAGCCTGAGCAGCTGGGGCTGTCCTGGGACACGCCGGGCCTGGTCGCGGGCGTCGACGAGGCCGGCCGCGGGCCGCTGGCCGGGCCGGTGGTGGCGGCGGCGGTGATCCTGGACGAGTTGCACCCGATCCGCGGTCTCGGCGACTCCAAGGTGCTGGCGCCGCGCACGCGCGAGCGGCTGTTCGACGAGATCCGCGCCAAGGCGCTGTGCTGCTGCGTGGCCGAAGCCAGCGTCGAGGAGATCGACGAATTGAACATCCTGCAGGCGACGCTGCTGGCGATGCGACGCGCGGTCGACGGACTGCGGCTGGCGCCGCACCGGGTGCTGGTCGACGGCAACCGCCTGCCGCTGCTCAAGGTGCCGGCGGAAGCCATCGTCAAGGGTGACGCCAAGGTCGCGGCGATCTCGGCGGCCTCCATCCTGGCCAAGGTGCACCGCGACCGCCTGTGCCTGGCGCTGCACGAGACACACCCCCAGTACGGGTTTGCAGGGCACAAGGGCTACCCCACGCCCGACCACCTGGAGGCCCTGCGCACCCACGGCGCCTGCGGCGCGCACCGGCGCAGCTTCGGGCCGGTGCGGGCGGTGCTGACCGTGCAGGAGGCGTCGACATGACCCGCGGTCCGCAGCAGATCACGGCGGCCGGCAACCCGCTGCTGGTGCAGTTGCGGCGGCTGACCCGCGACCCTGGCGCCTACCGCCGGCTCGGCGAAATCTGGCTCGAGGGCGACCACCTGTGCGAGGCCTGCCTGGCACGCGGCCTCGCGCCGCTGCAGGCCGTCGTCAGCGAGAGCGGCTGGGCCGACGCGCGCGTTCGCGCTCTGGCGCAGGCGGCGCCGCGCGTGGCCATCGTGGCCGATGCGCTGTTCGCCGGGCTCAGCGGCCTGGAATCGCCGGCACGCGTCGGATTCCTGCTCGAGGTGCCGGCGGCGGCGCAGCCTCAGGACGGTATCGCGACCGTGGTGCTGGATCGACTGCAGGACGCCGGCAACGTCGGCAGCATCCTGCGCAGTGCGGCCGCGCTGGGGGTGGCGCAGGTCGTGGCGCTGGAGGGCACGGCGGCGCTGTGGTCGCCGAAGGTGCTGCGCGCCGGCATGGGCGCGCACTTCGCGCTGCGCCTGGTCGAGCGCGCGACGCTGGCCGATCTGGATGGGCTGACGCTGCCGCTCGTGGCGACCAGCTCGCATGCAGACCCGGGTCTGGACGAGGGCAGCTTGCCCTCGCCCTGCGCCTGGGTCCTGGGGCACGAGGGGCAGGGCGTGGCACCGGCCCTGCTGCAGCGCTGCCGCGAGACGCGCCGCATCCCGCAGCCGGGCGGCGAGGAGTCGCTCAACGTCGCTGCCGCCGCGGCGATCTGCTTCTACGAGGCCCTGCGCCAGCGCCGCCAGACCCCTGCGTAGACCACCAGGTTGACGGCGATCACGCCGGCGCCGAGCAGCCACTGCCACTCGCGCGTCAGCCCGACCGGGTAGATCAGCGGCAGCAGCCAGTGCTCGACGAAGCCGGCCTCGTAGCCGCGCTGGCCGGCCTCGGCACGCAGGCGGTTCTCGAGCGGTGTCAGCGGGCAGAGGCTGCCGCTCAGTTCGACATAGGCGCCCCACAGCCAGGCCGGCAGGTGGAACAGCAGCGCCCGGGGCCAGCGCAGGCCCAGCAGGCCGCCAGCGACGACGAAGGCGATGAAGCCGGCGTGCAGCAGCAGCACGGCGTCGGCGAGCCGGGCCGGGTTCATGTCTGCGGGTCCGCAAGGGCGACACGGCGGCGCGCGGCCAGCCACGCGCGCGCCGGGTCGAGCGTGTCGCGCAGGTCGGCTTCGACCGGGCAGGGCGTTCCGGCGACCCAGGACGCGAGCAGCTCGCCGCACAGCGCGGCCCAGGTGACGCCGCGCGAGCCCAGTGCCGCGATGACGTACAGGCCGCCGTCGGCATCGCGCAGGCGCGGCAGTCGGCGCAGGCGATCGTCATGCCGCGCCGTCGTGCACGCGGCCAGATCGGGCAGCGCGCCGACCAGCGGCAGCCGATCCGGCGTCACGGCCCGCCAGCCGACCCGTCCCTGCAATGTGTCCGTCGGCAGCGCTTCGATCGCCGGCGCGGCGAGCAGCCGTGCGGCCTGGGCCAGGTTGTGGCGATGGTCGGCCTCGCGCAGCCGGCCGTCCGCGTCGCCGGGCCGGGCGGTCGAGCCGCACCACAGCACGCCGTCGACGGCGGGCAGCACGTAGCCGGCATCGGCGACCGGGACGCGCGGTGCCGGCAGTCCGGCGGCGGGCAGTCCGGTGATCTGCCCGCGCACCGCGGCGAGCGTGCCCGTCGCCTCGGCGAGTGCGGGGCCAAGCAGCCGCGGCAGATCGATGGCGGTGGCCAGCACCAGGACCGGGGCGTCGGCGATCGACGCGCCGTGTTCGTCGAGCGCGTGCCAGCGGCCGCTGCGGCGCTCGATGGCCTCGACGCACGCGTTGCCCGCGAAGTGCGCATCGCCTGCTTCGAGCAGCGCGCCCGCGTAGTCGCCGGGCACGACCCAGCCGCCTCCGGGGAACCACCAGCCGCCCTCGGCCGCCGCCAGACCGCTGCGGGCGCGTGCGGCCTGGCCGGACACGGATTCGACGTAGTCGATCGGCCAGGGGGAGGTCGCCGGCGTCCCGGCCAGTCGCAGCAGGCCGTCGATCTGGCCGCGCACGCGGCCGCCGGAGATCCAGGGCCGCAGCAGGCGCTCGGTCGCCAGGGCCGCGGCGCGGTGCAGGCGCGCGTGCGGCCCGTCGTCGCCGTGCACGACGCCATGGAACAGCCCGGCCGGATTGCCGGACGCGCCCTGCGCGATGCTCGCGGCGCGATCCAGCACGGTGACCTGCCAGCCTTCGCGTCCCAGCGCCCGTGCCGCGGCGCAGCCGGCCAGCCCCGCGCCCACCACCAGGGCCTCGCGCGGACCGGTGTGGATCTGCAGGCCGCCGGCCTGGACGGCGGGACGATGGCGGGGGGCGTAGCGGGCCGTCGTCATGTCGCGCTTGCCGGAAAAGCCGGGAACGATCGAGACCTCGAAGCCGGCCGTCGCCAGGCCCTCGCGCAGCGCACGCGCCGAGCTCCACGTGGCGGCGGTCGCGCCCGGTGCCGCGAGCCGGCCGACCTGCTTGAGCGCCGGCAGGCTCCACATCGCCGGATTGCGGTCCGGTGCAAAGCCGTCGAGGAAGAAGGCGTCGACCGAGGCCATCACCTGCGGCAGCAGCGCTGCCACGTCGCCGAAGCCGAGCAGCAGCCGCACGCGGCCGGACTCGAACTCCAGCGCGTGCAGGTTCGGCGTCAACGCGGGCCAGGCCGCGACCAGCTGCCGTGCGAGCTCGGGCAGGGTGGACGACGCCTGCAGGCGCGCCAGGTCGGCGCGTGTCGGCGGGTGCTTGTCGATCGCCAGGAACCACAGTCGTTCGCAGCGCTGCGGGTCATGCCGCCAGGCGTCCCAGGTCGCGAGAAAGTTGTTGCCCAGGCCGAAGCCGGTCTCGAGCACGACGAAGCGTGGCCGCCCGCCCCAGCGCGCCGGCAGCCCGTTGCCGCCGAGGAAGACATGCCGGGCCTGGCCCGTCGCGCCGGCCGCGGGGTGATAGACATCGCCGAAGTCCGGCGCATGCGGCAGGCCGTCGGGCGCGAGCGCGATCCGCGCCGGTTCGATCGGCGCGGTCTTCATGGCGCGGCTCGTCGCTCGAGCCAGGCCAGCAGGGGCGCGCGAGCGTCGCCCAGGCCGCGGTAGGCCAGCACGGCGTCGCTCATCGACGCCAGCGCATCGTGCAGCGCCGCGGCCCGGCCCGGCGTGTCGATGGCCTGCGCGAGCGGCTGGACCTCGACGTGGATCGTGAAGACCGCCTGTCGCAAGGCCGGCAGCGGCACGAAGGTCTGGTGTTCGGTGCGCCAGCGAGCCTGGAGGGCGACGGCATCGGCCGTGTCGCGCCAGGGCGCGCGGAGGTGCCGGTCCGGGTGCGTGTCGTGCGTGTCGTGCGTGGTGATCGTCCAGACGAAACGCTCCCAGCGTTGCGGCTGGCAGACGAGCTGCATCAGGTGGCGGCCGGCGGCGATCAGCACCGCGTTGTCGGCGACCGGGTCATGGACGCTGGCGAAGGAGCGACCGCACTTGTCGCGTGGCGCCCAGTGCGAAGGCAGGCAGACGGCCATCCAGGGCAGCGTGGCCGTTGCGCCGTCGACGATGGCGAGGTCCTCGTGCAGCGCCAGGCTCAGCAGGCCGGCGGCTCGCTGCGACGGAGGCAAGGCGGCCAGGCAGGCGCCGACGTCCGGGCAAGCGTCGTCTCGCAGCGCCGACAGGCCGCCGCTCCAGTCGGCGCGCCAGCCGGGCTGCGCTGCGCTCACGCCGTGGTCGTCGGCCGCGATGGCTTGCGGGCATTGCCGGGCCGCCTCGGCCGCGAGCTCTCGCAGCGCCGGCAGCGGATCGAAGCCCGCTGCGCACAGCAGGGCCTCGCCCGGCTGCCGCATCAGCACCGCCAGCTTCTCGGCGCGCGCGGCGTGGTCCGCCGCGAGCGGCGTGAACTGCCGCGTGCCAGGCGCCAGCTTGCGCAGGCCGGGCTGCATGCGAAACGGCGTGCCGACCGCTGCGTCGAAGTCGAAGGGCATGCGGGATTCTGTGCGCAGTGGGGCGACCGCAGCCTCGCAAGCGACGAGGCCCGCACGCGGCGGGCCTCTTGGATCGGGGCGCGGCCAGACTCAGACGCGCTTGCGGTACTCGTGGGTGCGGGTGTCGATCTCGATCTTGTCGCCGGTCTCGACGAACAGCGGCACCGAGATCTCGAAGCCGGTGGCCAGCTTGGCGGGCTTGAGCACCTTGCCCGAGGTGTCGCCCTTGACCGCCGGCTCGGTGTAGGTGATCTCGCGCACCAGGGAGGTCGGCAGCTCGACCGAGATGGCCTTGCCGTCGTAGAACACCACTTCGACCGGCATGCCGTCCTCGAGGTACTGGATCGCGTCGCCCATGTTCTCGGACTCGACCTCGAACTGGTTGTACTCGGCGTCCATGAAGGCGTACATCGGGTCGGCGAAGTAGGAGTAGGTGCACTCCTTCTTCTCCAGGACGATCTGGTCCATCTTGTCGTCGGCCTTGAAGACCACCTCGGCGCCGGCGCCGTTGAGCAGGTTCTTCATCTTCATGCGCACGGTGGCGGCATTGCGGCCGCCGCGGCTGTATTCGGTCTTGAGCACGACCATCGGGTCCTTGCCCTGCATGATCACGTTGCCGGCGCGGATTTCCTGGGCGATCTTCATGGTGAGTCCTGTCGTTGCAGGGGCGCGCGGAGCGGCCCCGGGGGTGGCGTCGGATGAACGGGCCACCCGAAATTCGCAAAGCCCCGAATTTTAGCGTTTCGACAGCGCGTAGCGATAGAGCTGGCTGCCGAGGTCGCCCCGGGCGGACAGCGCGGTCGCGAGACGGGCTTCGCGCTCGCGCGACCAGGCCTGCCAGGGGCCGGGCGCGGGTTCGGCCGCCGGGGGGGCGGCCAGGCCGTTCCAGTGACGGAAGACGGCCCCGAGCGACAAGGCCAGGTCGGTCGGCGCACCGGCCAGATGATCGTCGAGGAAGGCTTCGAGCTTCGGGCCGTGAGCGCCGTCGCATTGCGGGTAGAGCTGCCACACGAAGGGCCGGGCAGCCCACAGCGCACGCACCAGCGAGTCTTCGCCGCGCACGAGGTTGAGGTCGCAGGACCAGAGCAGGCGGTCGTAGTCGTCCTGCGTCAGCCAGGGGAGGAAGTGCACCCGCAGCGCGTCCTGCCGCGCGACCGTGCCGGGCGCGCCGCCGACGCCCAGGACGCCGGCGACCTGGCGCGCCGCGAACCCCGGGGTCACCAGCAGCTGGGTCGATGCCTGGCGCCACCGCGCCAAGGTAGCCGCCAGCGCCGCTTGCTCGTAGCAGAAAAGGCTGATGCGCCGCGCGTGCGGCAAGGCGTCGATGCCGAGCCCGGCCAGCCAGGCGACCGGCTCGAAGCGGTCGCGGTCGCTGGCCAGGCCTTCCTCGCGCAGCAAGCCGCCGGTGGCCGGGCTGAAACCGGGGTAGAAGAACCACTTGCAGAGTCCGGCCCCGGGGCCATGGAGCTGGGGCGAAGGCAGCCCGTGGTTGCGTTCGGCCGCGCGTTCGGCGCTGAGGTACTCGAGGTTGATCCACACGGGCGCTGGGTCGGCTGCGGCCATGGCTTCGACAAAGCCCGCGGGCGGATCGCAGCCGAAGGCCTCGACGACGACGTCGCCGGGGCGCTCGGGGGCCGTCGGATCACGCCAGGGCATGGTCTCGACGCCGGCGGCGCCCTGCGGCGCCATCCAGGCCAGGGCCGAGGCGTCGTCGACCCACAGCCGCACGCGCTGCCCCAGCGCGGCCAGGCGTCGCGCGAGCCGCCAGCACACGCCGAGGTCGCCGTGGTTGTCGATCACGCGACAGAACAAGTCCCACTGCAGGGAAGGGCCGGGCATGCGGAGGATTATCGAAGCCGCCGCTGCACAATCCGCGCCGATGAACGAGCCGCTGCCGCCGCCGGACGATGTCGAGGGAGCGCCATCCGACGGGGCGCGCCAGCGGCTGCTCGACGACGTCGCGGCGCTGCCCAGCCTGCCCGGCGTGTACCGCTACTTCGATGCCCAGGGCGCGCTGCTCTACGTCGGCAAGGCCGGCAACCTGAAGAAGCGCGTCGCGAGCTACTTCCAGAAGAGTCACGGCGGTTCCCGCATCGGGCACATGGTCGGCCGCATCGCGCGGCTCGAGACGACGGTGGTGCGCTCCGAGGCCGAGGCGCTGCTGCTCGAGAACAACCTGATCAAGACGCAGAACCCGAAGTTCAACATCCTGTTCCGCGACGACAAGAGCTATCCCTACCTGAAGATCGCGTCGCACGCCTACCCGCGCATGGCGTACTACCGCGGGGCCGTCGACAAGCGGCACCGCTACTTCGGCCCCTACCCGAGCGCCTGGGCCGTCAAGGATTCGATCCACCTGCTGCAGAAGGTGTTTCGCCTGCGCACCTGCGAGGACACGGTCTTCAACCATCGCACGCGCCCCTGTCTGCTGTACCAGATCAAGCGCTGCTCGGCGCCTTGCGTGCAGGCCATCGGTGCCGACGACTACGGACGCGACGTCGCGAATGCCGAGCGCTTTCTGCTCGGCGAGCAGGAGCAGGTGATGGAGGCGCTGCAGGCGCGGATGATGGGTCACGCCGACGCGCTGCAGTTCGAGCAGGCGGCCGAGATCCGCAACCAGCTCGGCGCCCTGGCGCGGGTGCTGCACCAGCAGTCGGTCGAGACCAACGCCGACGGCGCCTTCGACAAGGACGCCGACATCCTGGCCGCGGTGGTACAGGGCGGCCGGGCCTGCGTGAATCTGGCGATGGTGCGCGGTGGACGTCACCTCGGTGATCGCCCGTATTTCCCGGCGCATGTCGAGGAAGCGAGCGCGCTGGTCGAGGCCGCTGGCGCCGATGACGAGGCGGCTGCCGTGCCGGTGGAGCGGCAGGTGCTCGAGGCCTTCATCGCCCAGCACTACCTCGAGGGCACGCCGCCGCCGCTGCTGGTCACCAGCCACGCCATCGACCGGGCCCTGGTCGATGCGCTGACCGAGGCCAGCGGCATCCGCATCACCGCGCAGCACCAGCCGCGCGAGCAGCGCCGGTCGTGGCTGGACATGGCGCTGAAGAACGCGCAGATCAAGCTGGCGCAGTTGCTGAGCGAGGAGGGGTCGCAGCAGGCGCGTACGCGCGCGCTGGTGGACGCACTGGACCTGGCGCCGGAGAGCCTCGACACCTTCCGTATCGAGTGTTTCGACATCAGCCACACGGCCGGCGAGGCGGCGCAGGCATCGTGCGTCGTCTTCGATCAGCACAAGATGCAATCCGCGCAGTACCGCCGCTACAACATCGCCGGCATCACGCCGGGCGACGACTATGCGGCGATGAGGCAGGTGCTGACGCGGCGCTACGGCAAGCTGGCCGAGTCGGCGGGCAAGGGTGATGCGCGGCTGCCCGACCTCGTGCTCGTCGATGGCGGCAAGGGTCAGGTGGCGGTGGCGCGCGAGGTCTTCGAGGAACTGGGTCTCGACCTGGCACTGATCGTCGGTGTCGAGAAGGGCGAGGGTCGCAAGGTAGGCCTCGAGGAGCTGGTGTTCGCCGACGGTCGCGGCAAGGTCGCGCTGGGCCGCGAGTCGGCCGCCCTGATGCTGGTGGCGCAGATCCGCGACGAGGCGCACCGCTTCGCGATCACCGGCATGCGTGCGAAGCGTGCAACTGTTCGCACCGGCGGCAGCAAGCTCGAGGACATCCCCGGCATCGGGCCGAAGAAACGTGCCAAGCTCCTGCAACGCTTCGGCGGAGCGCGCGGCGTGGCCAGCGCGAGCGTCGACGACCTGACGGCCGTCGACGGCATTTCCAGGGAACTGGCGGAGGAGATCTATCGTGTCCTGCACTGACCCACTGCGCGCCCGTGGCGCGATCGGCACGTTCGGCCGGCTGGCCGGTCTGGCGGCCCTGCTGGCGGCCTGTTCGTCGGCCCCGCCACCGGCGCCCACGCCCGCGCCGGCACCGGGGCGACCCGTCAGCCCGGCGCCGGCCCCGGCACCCGCGCCCTCGGCCGGCATCCTGCCGGCGCCTGAAACGCCGCGTTCGGCTGCGCAGCTGCGGCTGCAGGCCGCGCGACGTCTGGTCGCCGCGAATCCGACCATGAGCTACACCGGCCCCGTTCCGGAGCCGTTGCTGGCGATCCCCGTGCTCGAGGTCGAGCTCAACGCCGACGGCAGCGTGCGCCGCATCGACGTGATGCGCCATCCGAGCCAGGCCAAGGACACGACGCAGCTCGCGATGGATGCGATCCGCCGTGCCGCACCCTACGGTGACGTCTCGCGCCTGCCCAAGCCCTGGAAGTTCACCGAGACCTTCCTGTTCCGCGACGACCGCAAGTTCAAGCCGCGCACGCTCGACTCGGGCGTGTGACGCGGCGCGGGGTGCCGCGGGGCCGTCGAGGCTTCGCGGGCACAATGCGCCGATGTTCTTCACCCTGCCGACCCTCCTGACCTGGGCGCGCATCGTCGCGATCCCGCTGATCGTCGGCGTGTTCTATCTGGACCTGAGCGTCCCGACCAAGAACCTCGTGGCGACGATCCTCTTCGTCGTGGTGGCGCTGACCGACTGGGCCGACGGCTACCTGGCGCGACGACTGAACCAGACCTCGTCCTTCGGCGCCTTCCTCGATCCGGTCGCCGACAAGTTCCTGGTGTGCGCTGCCCTGCTGGTGCTGGTCCACGAGCAGCGGCTGCACTCGCTGATCGCGCTGGTGATCATCGGGCGCGAGATCGCGATCTCGGCCCTGCGCGAATGGATGGCACAGATCGGCGCGTCGCGCAGCGTCGCGGTGCACATGCTCGGCAAGCTCAAGACCACCGTGCAGATGGTGGCGATCCCCTTCCTGCTGTACGACGGCCGGCTGTTCGGCCTGATCGACACGCGTGTCTGGGGCACGGTACTGATCGTCGTCGCCGCCGCGCTGACGATCTGGTCGATGGTGTACTACCTGCAGAAGGCGCTGCCCGAGATCCGGGCCAAGGTCCGTTGATGGCGCCGGGCGCACGCAACGCGCTGCTGGTCGGCGCGATGCCGGCGGTCTTCGTGCTGATCTGGAGCACCGGCTTCGTGGTCGCGCGCTACGGCATGCCGCATGCGCCGCCGTTCGGCTTCCTGGCCGTGCGCTACGCGCTGTCGATCGTCTGCTATGTGCTCTGGGTGCTGATGGCCCGCGCTGTCTGGCCGACGCAGCGGTCGCAGTGGCTGCATCTCGCGGTCACGGGAGTGCTGATGCATGCCGGCTACCTGGGCGGTGTGTGGTCGGCGGTCAAGTCGGGCATCGGCGCCGGCTCGGTGGCCCTGATCGTCGGACTGCAGCCGGTGCTGACCGCCTTGTGGGTCAGTGCGACCGGCGCGGCCGCGGACCGCGTGGGATCGCGGCAGTGGCTGGGTCTGGCGCTCGGCTTCGTCGGGCTGCTGCTCGTCGTGGGGCCGCGGCTGGGCAGCGGCGAAGTCAATTCGCTCAACCTGGGCCTGGCGTGCTTCGCGCTGGGAGCGATCACGATCGGCACGCTCTACCAGAAGCGCTACGTGGCGCCGTGCGACGTGCGCACCGCGAGCGCGGTCCAGCTCCTTGCCGCTCTGGCCGTGACCTTGCCGCTGGCGCTGTTCGAGGCCGAGCCGGTGACCTGGCACCCCGAACTGATCGGCGCGATGGCGTGGTCGGTGCTGGTGTTGACGCTCGGTGGCGGTTCCTTGCTGTATCTGCTGATCCAGCGTGGCGCGGCGACGGCGGTGACGAGCCTCCTCTACCTGGTGCCGCCGTGCACGGCCGTCATGGCCTGGCTGCTGTTCGGCGAATCGCTGGCGCTGCACGTGCTGCTGGGCCTCGCGCTGACCGCCATCGGCGTCTCGCTCGTCCTGCGCTCGCCGCGCGCTGCGGCACCGCCGCAGTCGTGATCGGTGCGGGTTGCTCCATCTGTTTCACAAGGTGTCACCGCGTCGCGTTGCGCTTGCGCAGGTGCATCGTCAGCCCTCGCCGCGGCGCCTTGCAGCACGCCGGCCGCATGGGGGAATACGCATAGAATCCGCTTCCGCGCTTGACACCCCGCAGGCTCACCGCTGTAATCGTTCCGCACCCGAAGCGGCATCCGCAGCGCGTCCCACCGGGCCTTGTCCCGCACCTTCCACCATCGCCAGAGACACCTTACCGAGGGGGTACTTTTGTGAACAAGACCGAACTGATCGAACACATCGCCAAGCAGGCGGACATCTCGAAGGCCGCTGCAACCCGCGCGCTCGAAGCGCTGATCGGCGGTGTGCGCACGACGCTCAAGAAGGGTGGCAGCGTGTCGCTGGTCGGCTTCGGTACCTTTGCGGTCAGCAAGCGCGCGGCGCGCAGCGGCCGCAATCCGCGCACCGGTGCCACGATCAAGATCAAGGCGGCGAAGGTGCCGAAGTTCCGTCCCGGCAAGGCTCTGAAGGACGCGCTGAACTGAAGCGCGCCGCGGGTGCTTAGCTCAGTTGGCAGAGCGGCGCCCTTACAAGGCGTAGGTCGGGGGTTCGAACCCCTCAGCACCCACCA
>NZ_CADEFR010000052.1 GCF_902826655.1 uncultured Methylibium sp.
GCACGTGACCACGGTCGAGCGCGTGATCGGCTTCAAGCGCGGCACCGGCGGCACCGGCGGCGTCAGCTACCTGCGCAAGATGCTCGACGTGGTGCTGTTCCCCGAGATCTGGACGCTGCGGACCAGCCTCTGAGCTTGCCGATGTACGTGCAGCGCACGCCCGCCGCCCCGCTGAGTGCGCATGTCGCCTGCCTGTGGGTCAGCGAGCGCGGTGCGCTGGCCCATGCGCGCGAGCGCATCCTGCCGAACGGCTGCGACAACGTCGTCATCGCGATGCACGACGCGCCGCTGCGCCGCTTTGCCGACGAGGGCGCGGCCCGCAGCCAGCCCGTCGGCGTGGCCCTGTGGCAGGGCGTGCACGACGTGGCCGTGCTGCGCGACACCTCGGTGCCTGCCAGCGTGATCGGCATCAGCTTTCGCGCCGGCGGGGCCGCGGCCTTCGCCGGCCTGCCGATGGGCGAACTGGCGGGGCGCGCCGTGGCGCTCGACGCGCTGTGGGGCCCGGCGGCCCGCGAGCTGCGCGAGCGCCTGCAGCACGTGCCCGGCGCCGCAGCGCGACTGACGCTGCTGGAGCGCTGGCTGCTCAAGCGCCTGGAGCGCGCCGCGCCTGCCGACCCGGTGGTGCAGCAGGCACTGGCCCTCTTTGCGCGCGAGCCCGCGCTGGCGCAGGTCGAGCGGGTGCGCCGCGCCACCGGCTGCTCGCCGCAGCGCTTCATCGCGCGCTTTCGCGATGCCGTCGGCCTGACGCCCAAGCGCTATGCGCGCGTGCTGCGCTTCCACACGCTGGTGCAGCAGCTCGGCACCGACCGCGGGGCGGGCCTGGCCGAGCTGGCGCTCGAGGCCGGCTATGCCGACCAGGCCCACCTCGCGCACGAGTTCCGCCGTCTCGGCGGCTTGACGCCCGGCGCCTACCGTCCGGTGGCCGCCGACCGGCTGACCCACGTGGCGATCGGCGACTAGGTCGCTCCGGGCGAGGAAAAATCTACAAGACGCCGGCAGGCTGCCGAGGCAAGCTGGCCGCATCGCCGACGCACCGGCTCCGGAGATCGCCATGACCGACACCTCGCCCTCGCCCATCCACGAGGTCTTCGCCTACCTCTGCGTCGCCGACAGCGCCGCCGCCATCGACTTCTACCGCCGGGCCTTCGGCGCGACCGAGCGCTTCCGCCTCGTCGAGCCGTCCGGCCGCATCGGACACGCCGAGCTGCAGCTGGGTCCGGTGGTGCTGATGCTGTCCGACGCCTTCCCGGAGTTCGGCATCCACGCGCCGTCGGGCGGCGCGCTGCCGCCGGTGCGCATCCACCTGCATGTCGACAACGCCGACCGGATGATCGCCAGCGCGATCGCGGCCGGGGCGACGGCGCTCGGCGAGATCTCCGACGCCTTCTACGGCGAGCGCGGCGGCCGCGTCGTCGATCCCTTCGGCCACGTGTGGCTGATCGGCCACTCGATCGAGGACGTCAGCCCCGAGGAGATGCAGCGCCGCTACACCGCGATGATGAACGGCTGAACCCGCACGCGTTGCCGGTCGTTACCGGCCCGCGGCGTCGCGGCGCGTTACCCTCGGATGGTCTCGTTCCATTCGAGGAAGTTTCGATGGCCGTGAGTCCCTACGACAACCGCCTGGGCGCCGACGAGCTCGACGTCCGCATCACCGACCTGCTGGTCGCCAGCGCCGATTCCAGCGACACGCTGATCGACGGCTCGGTCCAGGAGACGCTGAAGTTGCTGCGCGAGCGGCTGCAGATGGACGTGCTCTTCGTCTCCGAGTTCGTCGACGGCAAGCGCGTGTTCCGCTTCGTCGACGCCGCCGCGCCCGATTCGCCGATCAAGACCGGCGGCTCCGGTCCGCTCGACAAGTCCTACTGCCAGCTGGTCAGCACCGGCAAGCTGCCCGAGGCGATCCCCGACCTGTCGGCGCTGGCGGCCGCGCGGCCCGACCTGCCGGCGCTGGCCTTCAGGATCGGCGAGCACCTGAGCACGCCGGTGGTCCTGCGGGACGGCCGCGTCTACGGCACGCTGTGCTGCTTCAGCAAGAGCCCCAACCTGCACGGCCGGCAGCGCGACCTGACGCAGCTGAAGCAGTGCGCGCAACTCGTCGCCCGCATGATCGACGCCGGCAGCAGCCGCCGGCCGATGCCCGACAGCGTGCCCGACTGGAGCCTGAGCCCCGTCGAGAGCAAGGACGTGTGGAAGCTGTGAGCGCCGGCGCTCAGCGCGCCACCACCTCGTCGCGCCAGCCGCCGCCGAGCACCTTGTACAGCGTCACCAGGTTCTGCACCCGCAGCGCCTGCACCTGCACCAGCGCCTGCTGCGCGGTGAACAGCGAGCGCTGCGCGTCCAGCACGTCGAGGTAGCTGCTGGCACCGTTGCGGTAGCGCAGCTCGGCCAGGTCGTAGCGTCGCTGCTCGGCCGCGGTCTGCGCGGTCTGCGCGCGCAGCTGCTCGCCCAGCGTGGCGCGGCCGGCCAGCGCGTCGGCCACCTCGCGGAAGGCGGTCTGGATCGCCCGCTCGTACTGCGCGACCGCGATCTCGCGGTTGACCTTGGCGAGATCGAGGTTGGCCTGGTTGCGGCCGGCGTCGAAGATCGGCAGCAGCAACTGCGGCGCGAAGCTCCAGGCCGAGTTGCCGCCCTGGAACAGGTCCGACAGGTGGCTGCTGGCCACACCGACGCTGCCGGTCAGCGAGATCCTCGGGAAGAAGGCCGCCCGCGCCGCGCCGATGTTGGCGTTGGCGGCGATCAGCTGCTGCTCGGCCGCGCGCACGTCGGGGCGACGCACCAGCACCTCGGACGGCAGACCGGCCGGGACATCGGGCAAGCCCGCGTCGCCGCCGATCGCCCGCCCCGGCGGCAGATCGGCCGGCAGCGGGCGGCCCAGCAGCAGGGCCAGCGCGTTCTCGTCGAGCGCGCGCTGGCGGGTCTGCTGCGCCAGCGCGACGCGCGCCGCCTCGAGCAGCGACTCGGCCTGGCGCAGGTCGATCTCGGAGGTCGCGCCCTGGTCGAACTTGAGCTTCGTCAGCTTGTACGACTCCTCGCGCGTGGTCAGCGTCTGCTGCGTCACGCGCAGCAGCTCGTCGTCGGCGCGCAGCGTCAGGTCGGCATTGGCGACGGCGGCGATCAGGCTGATCTGCGCGGCCTGGCGCGAGGCCTCGCTGGCCAGCAGCTGCGCCGCCGCGGCATCGCTCAGGCTGCGCAGGCGCCCGAACAGGTCCAGCTCCCAGGCACTGACCAGCAGGCCCGCGGTGTAGAGGCTGGTGATGCCGCCGCTCGCGTTCGGCTGCCGCGAGCCGGTGAGGCCGGCGTTGACGGTCGGCCACAGGTCGGCACGGCGCAGGCCGAGCTGGGCCCGCGATTGCTCGATCGCCAGCACCGCGACGCGCAGGTCGCGATTGGCGTCCAGCGCCTGCGGCACCAGGCGCGACAGGCGTTCGTCCGCCGAGAAGAAGCGCTGCCACTCCAGGTCGGCGGCCGGCGTGCCCGCGGTGTCACCGGCCGCATCGCCGACCAGTCCGAAGCTCGCGGGCACCGGCGCGGCCGGCCGCTCGTAGCGCGGTGCCATCGAGGTGCAGGCAGCCAGCAGGGCGGCGACGGCCAGCGTCGAGAGACGGATGCGGCGCATGCTCATCGTCCCTCCTGCGTACCCGGCGGCGCCGGCGTCGGCGCTTCCTCGGACTCGTGCGCCCAGCGGCGGCGCTGGCGTTCGCTGCCCTTGAACAGCCGGCTGACGACGACGTAGAAGACCGGAACCAGGAACACGGCCAGCGCGGTCGCGGTGATCATGCCGCCCATCACGCCGGTGCCGATGGCGCGCTGGCTGGCCGAGCCGGCGCCGCTGGCCAGCACCAGCGGCAGCACGCCCAGGATGAAGGCCAGCGAGGTCATCAGGATCGGCCGGAAGCGCAGGTGCGCCGCCTCGATGACCGCGTCGACCGCGCTCTTGCCCCGGGCATTCAGGTCCTTCGCGAACTCGATGATCAGCACGGCGTTCTTGGCCGACAGCCCGATGATGGTGATCAGGCCGACCTTGAAGAAGACATCGTTCTCGAGGCCGCGGAAGTGCGCGCCGAGCAGCACGCCCAGCACGCCCAGCGGCACCACCAGGATGACCGCCAGCGGGATCGACCAGCTCTCGTACAGCGCGGCCAGGCACAGGAAGACCGCCAGCAGCGAGAAGCCGAACAGGATGAAGGCCGTCGCACCCGAGAGCTTCTCCTCGCGCGACTGGCCGGTCCACTCGTAGGCGAAGCCGGACGGCAGCTCGCCGACCAGGCGCTCCATCTCGGCCATCGCCGCGCCGGTGCTCTGGCCCGGTGCCGGCTCGCCCTGGATGCGCATCGCCGGGTAGCCGTTGTAGCGCACCGTCTGCATCGGGCCGGTGACCCACTCGGTCGACGCGAAGGCCGACAGCGGCACCGGCTGGCCGGCGGTGTTGAGCGCGTTGAGCCGGAGCAGGTCCTCGGGCTGCATGCGCGTCGGCGCGTCGGCCTGCACCACCACCCGCTGCAGGCGACCGGCGTTCGGGAAGTCGTTGACATAGGCCGAGCCGAGCGCGGTCGACAGCGTGCCGTTGATCGCCGCGAAGCTGACGCCCAGCGCGCTGGCCTTGTCGCGGTCGATGTTGAGCTGCAACTGCGAGGCGTCCTCCAGGCCGTCGGGCCGCACGAAGGCCAGCAGCGGACTCCTGGCGGCCGCGGCGATCAGCTGGTTGCGCGCCGCCACCATCGCGGCCCGGCCGTTGCCGCCGCGGTCCTGCAGCCGCAGCGCGAAGCCGTTGGCGCGGCCCAGCTCGCGGATCGCCGGCGGGCTGACCGGGAACACCGAGGCGTCGCGGATGAAGGACAGCCCGCCGAAGGCCCGCGCCACCAGGGCCTGCGCCGACTGCGAGGCCCCCTCGCGCTCGCTCCAGTCCTTGAGCGTGACGAAGTTCAGTGCCGCGTTCTGGCCGCTGCCCGAGAAGCTGAAGCCCATCACGCTGGTCATGGCCTTGACCTCGGGCTGCTTGAGCATGTAGCCCTCGACCTGCTTCATCACCTCGAGCGTGCGGTTCTGCGTCGCGCCCGGCGGCAGCTGCACGTTGACGAGGATGTTGCCCTGGTCCTCGTTCGGCAGGAAGGAGGTCGGCAGGCGGTTGAACATCACGACCACCGCCGCGATGATCGCGGCGTAGATGACGAGGTAGCGCGCCGCGCGCCGCAGCATGCGCGCGATCACGCCTTCGTAGCCCTTGGCGGTGCGCGTGAAGCCGCGGTTGAACCAGCCGAAGAAGCCGCCCTTGGCATGGTGGTGGCCGGCCTCGACCGGCTTGAGCAGCGTGGCGCACAGCGCCGGCGTCAGCGACAGCGCGAGGAAGGCCGAGAACAGGATCGAGCTGACCATCACCGCCGAGAACTGCCGGTAGATGTTGCCGACCGCCCCGCTGAAGAAGGCCAGCGGCACGAACACCGACACCAGCACCACCGTCACGCCGACGATCGCCCCGGAGATCTGGCCCATCGCCTTGCGTGTGGCGGCCAGCGGCGGCAGGCCTTCCTCGCTCATGATGCGCTCGACGTTCTCGACCACGACGATGGCATCGTCGACCACGATGCCGATCACCAGCACCATGCCGAACAGTGTCAGCACGTTGATCGAGAAGCCCAGCGCCAGCAGCACCGCGAAGCTGCCCATCAGCGCGATGGGCACGACCAGCGTCGGGATGATCGTGTAGCGGATGTTCTGCAGGAACAGGTACATCACGAGGAACACGAGGATCACCGCCTCGACCAGCGTCTCGACCACCTGGCTGATCGAGATCTTGACGAAGGCCGAGCCGTCGAAGGGGATCGTCACCTTGACCCCCGGCGGGAAGTAGCGCGACAGCTCGTCGACGCGCTTCTTGATCGCGGTGGCGGTCGCCAGCGCGTTGCCCGTGGGGGAAAGCTGCACGCCGATGCCGGTCGAGGGCTCGCCGTTCAGCCGCGTGCGAAAACCGTAGCCCTGCGCGCCGAGCTCGACGCGCGCCACGTCCTTCAGCCGCACCGTCGAGCCGTCGGCGTTGGCGCGCAGCACGATGTTGGCGAACTGCTCGTCCGAGGTGAGCTGGCCCTTCACGACCACGGTCGCGAAGATGGCCTGCCCCGGCGCGTTGGGCACGTCGCCGATCGTGCCCGACGCGACCTGCGCGTTCTGCGCCGCGATCGCCGCCGTCACGTCGGCCGACGACAGCCGGTAGCCGACCAGCTTGGCCGGGTCGATCCAGATGCGCATCGCGCGTTCGGTGCCGAACAGCTGCGCCTGGCCGACGCCGGGCACGCGCTGGATCTCGGGCAGCACGCTGCGCGAGGCGAAGTCGCCCAGCGCGACCGGGTCGTAGGCCGGGTTGTCCGACGAGAGGATGACGAACAGCAGGAAGTTCGGGTTGGCCTTGTCGACGCGCACGCCCTGCTGCGTCACCGCCTGCGGCAGACGCGGACTGGCGCGGCCCAGGCGGTTCTGCACGTCGACCTGGGCCAGGTCGGGGCTGGTGCCGGGCTCGTAGCTCAGCGTGATCGAGCCGCTGCCGTCGGCCTGCGCGACCGACTCCATGTAGATCAGGCCCGGCGAGCCGTTCATCTCGCGCTCGATGACGCTGATGACGCTGTCCTCGAGCGTCTGCGCCGAGGCGCCGGGATAGCTGACGTTGACGACGATCGACGGCGGCGCCACCGAGGGGTACTGCGCGACCGGCAGCTGCGTGATCGCCACGCCGCCCATCACCAGGATGAAGAGCGCGATCACCCACGCGAAGATCGGGCGGTCGATGAAGAACTGGGCCATGCGGGCGGCCCCTTCAGCGGCTGGCGGCCGAGGCCGCAGGCACAGGCGCCGAGGCCTTCGCTGCCGGTGCCGGTGCCGCCACCGGCTTCACCGGTCCGGTGCCCCGCAGCTTCTGGAAGCCGTCGACCATCACCTGCTCGCCGGCCTTCAGGCCATCGAGCACGATCCACTGGCCGCCCTGGGCGCCGCCCAGCTTGACCGGCCGATTGGCCACCATGCCGTCGGCGCCGACGACCTTGACCGTGTCGCCCTGCGGCGAGCGCGTGACCGCCTGCTGCGGCAGCAGGATGGCGTCGGGCGCTTCGGCCTGCTCGAGCTGCACGCGCACGTACAGGCCCGGCAGCAGCGCGCCCTTGGGGTTGGGCAGTTCGGCGCGCAGCGTGATCTGGCCCGAGCTCGGATCGACGCTCAGGTCCGAGAACAGCAGCTTGCCGGCGAGCGGATAGCGGCTGCCGTCCTCGAGCAGCACGCGCACCGCCGCCGCGTCGCTGCCGCCGGCGCTCTTGAGCTTGCCGGCGGCGATCGCCGCGCGCAGGCGCAACACCTCGGCCGCCGGCTGGGTGAAGTTGACGTAGAGCGGATCGATCTGCTGCACCAGCGCGAGCTGGGTCGCCTCGCCCTGCCCGACCAGCGCGCCCTCGGTGACGAGCGCCCGACCGATGCGCCCGGAGATCGGCGAGCTCACCGCCGCGTAGCCGACATTGATCTGCGCCGTCTGCACCGCGGCCTTGCCGGAAGCGACGTCGGCCTCGGCCTGCTTCTGCGCGGCGACCGCATTGACGTAGTCCTGCTTGCTGATCGCGTTGGCGTCCAGCAGCGGCTTGTAGCGCTCGGCCTGCGCGCCGGCCTGCAGCAGGTTGGCCTCGGCCCGGGCCAGGGCAGCCTGCGCGCTGGCGAGCGTGGCGCGGTAGGGCGCGTCATCGATGCGGAACAGCGGCTGGCCGGCCTTGACGTCGCTGCCTTCGCGGAACAGGCGCTGCTGCAGGATGCCGGCCGCACGCGCGCGCACCTGCGCGACGCGCGAGGCTTCGGTCCGCCCCGGCAGCTCGGTCACCAGGCCCAGCGCGCCGGGCGCGACGGTGACGACGCCGACCTCGACCGGGGGCGGCGCGGCGGCGGTCGCCGGCGTGGCCTGCGGACTGCAGCCGGCCAGCAGCACGGCCGCCAGGACCAGGGCAGGCACCGCACGCGAGGCCGGGCCGCGCAACGGGAACGGGGGATCGGCCGCGAAGCCCATCGACGCAGACATGCGAGCACCTTTCGAGGAACGGTCGGGGGCGCGGCGGCAAGCGGCTTGCCGGCACCGACATCGGGATGGTGGCCCACCCGACCGATGGCCGCACTATACATACACCGATGAATGTATGCTGACGGCTTTACGGATCTTCATCGTCGATGGCCCGCCGCACCAAGGAAGAAGCCCAGGTCACGCGCGACCGCATCCTCGACATGGCCGAGCACGAGTTCCACCGGCGCGGCGTGTCGCGCACCTCGCTGCAGGACATCGCGCGCGCCGCCGGGCTGACGCGCGGCGCGATCTACTGGCACTTCCAGGACAAGGCCGACCTGTTCGACGCGATGATGAACCGCGTGACCCTGCCGCTCGAGCAGGAGATCCGGCGCAGCGACGAACCCGGCCTGGACGACCCGGTGGGCCACATCCGCCGCAGCTTCACCGCGGCGCTGCGCAAGACGGTCGAGGACGCGCAGGCGCGCCGCGTGTTCGAGATCGCCGTGCACAAGGTCGAATACGTCGACGAGCTGGAGGCGGTGCGCGAGCGCCGCCTGACGGGCCTGCGCGAGCGGCTCGCCCACGTCGAGCGGGGGCTGCGCGCGGCGGCGCGGGCCGGCGACCTGGGCGGCGGCGTCCCGGCGCGCGCGGCCGCCCTGGGGCTGCATTCGCTGATCGACGGCCTGATCCAGAACTGGCTGCTCGACCCGGACGCCTTCGACCTGTTGCGCGTCGGGCGCCAGGCGATCGATGCCTACCTCACGGGACTGGGCGACCGGCAGCGCTGAGCCCGTCACCGTCCGTCAGCGGTAGAAGGCTTCGACCCGGCCCTTGAGCTTGATCATCAGCGGCTTGCCCTTGCGGTCGACCGTGCGGGCCGAAGGGACCATCACCCAGCCCTCGCTGATGCAGTACTCCTCGACGTCGAAGCGCTCCTTGTCGTTGAAGCGGATGCCGATCTGATGCTCGAAGACCGCGGCCACGTAGTGAGGGCTGCCCGGCTCGATGGACAGGCGGTCTGGCAGCGGCGGGGCTTCTTGGGCGTCGGTCATGGGGCACTCTCGGGTCGGGTCACGTGTCGCGGGGCCTGCATTCTGCTGCGCTACCTGGCCACCCCGGTCAGCCAGGCCTGGCGGATGAGCCGCCCGCACTGGACCGACTCGTAGCCCGGCTGCCCGCCCAGCGAGGCGCGGGCCAGCACGCCGTAGTAGCGGCGACTCGCGTCGATCCACGGGTAGAAACCGAAGGCGCCCGCGCTGCTGAAGGCGCCGTCGCCGACGACGGGGTCGCTCTCGACCCAGTGGCCCAGGCCGTAGCGCCAGCTCTCGCCGGCAGGGATGGGCGTGGCCACGGCTTCGGCCGGGCAGGTCGCGGGACTGGCGCAGACCGAGGACGCGCCCAGCTGGCCGCCCAGTCGCAGCGATCCGTCCAGCAGCTTGCGCAGGTAGCGCGCGTAGTCGGCGGCGGTGCTGACCGCACCACCGGCCAGCTGGGGCTGGGTGTAGCCGAGGCCGACGTCCGCACCCAGTTGCGACTGCATCTCGGCGGCCAGCGCCGCGGTGCCCAGGCCCCCCAGCCCCAGCCGGCTGGCGTGCTGCTGCATGTGGCCGCCGTCGTAGAAGAAGCGGCCGTCGTTGGCCGGCGTGTAGACGCCGTTGCTCAGGTAGTTGACGCAGCCGTCGACGGTCTGACCGGCCAGGCAGGTGGCGAAGCTGGTGTAGCCGCTGCGGAAGGTCAGGAACCGGATGTCCTCGGCCGTCAGGCCGGCCACGCCGCGACGCTGCGCCACGTAGCCCGCGTACAGCCACTTCGAGGCGGACGCGATGTTCATCGAGCTGGTCGCGGTGTAGGTCGGCGGGCCGCCGGCGCTGGTGTTGACCGAACCGGAGGCCTGCGTCGCCGTGCGGTCGCCGATCTCCCAGTAGAACGGCCGGATCGCGTTGCAGGCGTTACTGCCGCTCTGCGCGGTGCTGGTGGCCGCGGCGACGCGTTGCGTGTCGGTCGGCGGGCCGCCCCCGGCGGGGGCGACACGACGGGCGGGCCGCCTGCGCCCCCGCCCCCGCCCCCGCCGCCGCAGGCCGTCAGCAGCAGCAAGGCGGCGCCGGTCCAGGCGATCGCGAGCGAGCGCGTCTTCGGGAGGTCGCTGGTCATGCGGCGAGAATAGCGGCCGAGCGCCGCGGGCGCCGGTTTGGCGCCCGCGGCGCCGGTTTCCAATTGCTTCCTCGTCGCCATGTCCACGATCCTGCAGCATCTCCCCATCGGCCAGAAGGTCGGCATCGCCTTCTCCGGTGGCCTGGACACCAGTGCCGCGCTGCACTGGATGAAGTTGAAGGGCGCGACGCCCTATGCCTACACGGCCCACCTCGGCCAGCCCGACGAGCCCGACTACGACGAGATCCCGCGCAAGGCGATGCTCTACGGCGCCGAGAAGGCGCGCCTGGTCGACTGCCGCGCGCAGCTGGTGGCCGAAGGCCTGGCCGCGCTGCAGGCCGGCGCCTTCCACATCAGCACCGCCGGCATCACCTACTTCAACACCACGCCGATCGGACGCGCCGTCACCGGCACGATGCTGGTCGCGGCGATGAAGGAGGACGAGGTCCACATCTGGGGGGACGGCAGTACCTTCAAGGGCAACGACATCGAGCGCTTCTACCGCTACGGGCTGCTCACCAACCCGGCGCTGAAGATCTACAAGCCCTGGCTCGACCAGGCCTTCATCGACGAGCTGGGCGGCCGCGCCGAGATGAGCGCCTTCATGACGAAGGCCGGCTTCGGCTACAAGATGAGCGCCGAGAAGGCCTACTCGACCGACTCCAACCTGCTGGGTGCGACGCACGAGGCCAAGGACCTGGAGCACCTGTCCAGCGGCATCCGCATCGTCAACCCGATCATGGGCGTGGCCTTCTGGCGCGACGAGGTGGAGGTGAAGCGCGAGGAGGTCTCGGTGCGCTTCGAGGAAGGCCGTCCGGTCGCGCTCAATGGCGTCGAGTACGCCGACCCGGTCGCGCTGATGCTGGAGGCCAACCGCATCGGCGGCGGCCACGGCCTGGGCATGAGCGACCAGATCGAGAACCGCATCATCGAGGCCAAGAGCCGCGGCATCTACGAGGCCCCGGGCCTGGCGCTGCTGTTCATCGCCTACGAACGCCTGGTGACCGGCATCCACAACGAGGACACGATCGAGCAGTACCGCGACAACGGCCGCAAGCTCGGCCGCCTGCTCTACCAGGGCCGCTGGTTCGACCCCCAGGCCATCATGCTGCGCGAGGCGGCGCAGCGCTGGGTGGCGCGCGCCGTCACCGGCACGGTGACGCTGGAGCTGCGTCGCGGCAACGACTACTCGATCCTGAACACCGAGTCGCCGAACCTCACCTACGCGCCCGAACGGCTCAGCATGGAGAAGGTCGAGAACGCGCCCTTCTCGCCCGCCGACCGCATCGGGCAGCTGACGATGCGCAACCTGGACATCGTCGACACGCGCGACAAGCTCGGCGTCTACAGCCGTGCCGGCCTGCTGTCGCTGGGCAGCGGCGCGGCGCTGGCGCGGCTGCAGGGCAGCGACGGCTCCGGCAAGTCCTGAGCCGTGCGGCCGGAACCCCGTCGACGGGTGTTTCGCGGAGCGGTTGTGAGGCGTAGTCTCCGCTCCGGAGACTCGACATGCCGACCTGGCTCCGACACTGCTGTGCCCTGACGACACTGGCTGCTGCCTGCGGCGCGGCCCTGGGCGTGCAACTGGTCGACGAACCACGCTCGCTGGGCTGGTCGGCCGCCGAAGTGGCCGGCGCTGCGAGCCTGCAGCAGACCCTGGCTCAGGCCGACGCGGCGGGGGCGCTGGGGTGCGAGCGTCACTGCGGGCGGCTCGCGCGTGTCTTCGATCGCCTGCTGGAGCCCGCGCGCGAGCAGACGCCGCAGGCTGCGCAACTGCCCTGGGCGCTGACGGTGGTGCGCCTGCCGGACGTGGCCGCCTACTCGCTGCCCGACGGGCAGGTCGTGATCTCCGAGTCGCTGATCGACGATCGCGACCTGTCCGACGAAGCCCTGGCCTTCGTGCTGGCGCACGAGATGGCGCACAGCATCCTCGAGCACGAGCGCCAGCTGCTGACCGTCGGCCGGCTGCTGCTGCCGCGGCAGGTCGATCGCAGCGTGCACGACATGTACGTCGAGTTCGCCCACAACTTCGGGCTGCTCAAGACGCTGGAGCCGGTGCTGCACCAGGGCGAGTTCGAGGCCGACGAGCTGGGCCTGCTGCTGGCCGCGCTGGCCGGCTACGCGCCGCGGCGGCAGATCGAGTTCATGCAGAACGAGGTGGCCGACGACGACCAGCGGCGCGCGGTCTCGGCGACCCATCCGCCGCCGCTCGAACGCCTGGAGCGCCTGCAGTCGCTGCTGCCCCTGGCCGTGCGTCTGCACGAGCACTCCGGCCGCAGCCGCTGATCGCCCGGCGACCGCACGCGCCGCGGCGACGGGCGATAAACTGCCATGTCAAGCCCATATTTCCGAGGAGCCGCCTTGGCCACCGTCGCTTCACTGCACCTCGACCAGCAACTGTGCTTCGCGCTCTACATGGCGACCAATGCCGTCACGCGCCTGTATCGCGCCCAGCTCGGCCAGGTCGGCCTGACCTACCCCCAGTACCTGGCGATGCTGGTGCTGTGGGACCGCGGGCCGCAGACCGTCAAGGGCCTGGCCGATCGGCTGGCGCTGGACTCCAGCACGCTGACCCCGCTGCTCAAGCGGCTGGAGGCCGCCGGCCTGGTCCAGCGCGAGCGCGACAGCAAGGACGAGCGTGTCGTGCGCGTCAGCCTCACGCCCGCCGGCGACGCGCTGCGCCAGCCGGTGGCGGAGATCCAGAACCGCGTGGTCTGCCAGACGCGTCTGTCGGAGCAGGAGTTCACCGAGCTGCGCTCGCGCCTGCATTCGCTGGTGCAGTCGATCGCGCAGGAAGAGGAAAGCCTGGGCGTCGCGGCCTGAGCGTCGGGCCGGGCGGCGGCTCAATCGCCGCCGCAGCCGCCCCCGCCGTCGCCACCGCTGTCGCTGCCGCCCGACGAGCCGCCGGCCTCGCCCCCGAAGCCGGCCGCGTCGCCCGGGTGGCCGTCGCCCGAGCTGCCGCCACCGCAGCCTCCGCCGAAGCTGCTGCCGCAGTGCACGTAGGGCTGGCCCGCCTCGCCCGGGTGGCGCCGGCAGTCGGCCTCGTAGCGGAAACCGTCGGGAATCGCCAGCGCGGCGTCGAGCGCGAACAGCAGCGGCAAGGCCGCCGGCACCCGCGGATCGATGCCCTCCTGGCGGCAGGCATGGAACCAGGTACGACGCAGACCGTCGTTACGGCGCGCGTCGCGGCCCAGGGTCTGGGCCGGGCTGTGGTGCAGGAAGCGCCCGAAGGCGTCGCGGCAGAAGCGCTGGTAGGCGCGCGTGTCCAGGATGAAGGCGTGCCACAGCGCATCGACCGCCTGCGAGGGCATGGAGACGAAGCGCCGGGCATGCAGGTGGCAACGGAAGAACTGGCGCAGGCCGCGCTCGACATCGTCGAGCTGGGCGTCACCGAGCGACGGATAGCGCTGGCGGACCTCGCCGCGCAGGTGCGGCGGCAGGCGGGCGTGGTCGATATGGCGCTCGCGTGCGCGCTTCTCGCGACCGGCGATCCAGGCCAGCAGGATCACCGTCGCGACGGTCCAGCCGATCGCCGGCCCGACGCCACCGGGGACCGGCCACTGCCGCCACCAGACCGCGGCCAGCAGCAGCAGGAGCAAGGCCTTCAGCAGGCGCAGCGGCATCGCGCCGTCGGCTCGCCGTAGCGGCCGTCAGGGGTTGCCGGTCTTCTTCGGCGGTGCCTTGCCGGCCGGGGCCTTGTCCGGCTTGCCGGCCTTGCCGGGTGGTGCCGCCGGGCCCTTGCCGCCGACCTTGGCCTTGACGTTGGCCTTGCGCTCGCCGGTCGGCGGGTGGGTGCTGCCGTAGGAGGTCGGCGTGGCGTTGGCGACGGCGAAGGCAGTCTCGAACTCGTCCCAGGCCGGCGCGGGATCGATGCCCTTGGCACGCATCCAGACCACCGAGCAGGCGTCGGCCTCCAGCTCCTGCTCGCCGCCGAACTTGAGCTGCAGCGAGCGCACGAACTCGACCAGCTTCGGCGTCGTCGTCATCATGAAGAGGCCGTCCTGGATGACATTGGTCTGGGTACCGCGCATGCCGCGCGACAGCAGCTTCTTGCCCAGGTCCCAGCCCTCGTCGGTCGAGATCATCGTGAACTGCATGTGCTTGATCGCATGCCGCTTGTAGACGTGCGACAGCTCGTGCGCCAGCACGAAATCGGCGCCGGCCGGCTTCTCAGCCATGGTCTCCATGAAGCGGCGCGACACCAGGATCACGCCGCCGAACTTGGCAGCGGCACCGTCGGCCAGCTTGGGATCGAACACGAGCTTGACCGACCCCGGGAAGTCGCTGACCGCGCCGCGCAGGGTGTCGAGCCGCTGCTGGATCTCCTGCTTGCGGATCTCTTCGGCCTCGGTGAGGCTCTCGCCGGTGCGCGACGACACCAGGTCGAAGGCCGTGCCGAGCGCGCTCTCCACCTCGACCGGGACCCAGATCGTCGTGCGGGCGATGTACTTGAGCATCTGCCGGTCTTCCGGCGTCAGGTCGCTGTACTTGTAGTCGGACTTGATCAGGCGGTCGAGCCGCAGCGTCGCCTCGGTGCCGCCGTACTCGACCAGCTTCTCGGCGATGTTGAAGCGCTCCTGCGGCTGGTTGCATTGGCGATCCGGCGGCAGGTCGGCCTTGATGCCCTTCAAGGCCGCCACCGGCTGCGAGCCGTCGGCCATGGCGGCGCTCTTCATCGGCGTGCCGGCCGTGGTGGCGCCGGGCTTCGCCGGTGCAGGCGCGGCCGGGGCCGAGGCCTGGCCGGCCCCGGGCACGATGCGGTTCAGCAGGTCGCCGAGCTGCGCGTGGCCGGACGCGCCAGCGCCGAGCAGAACGAGGCCGACGGCCGTGGAGATCAGCGGGCGTTTCATCATCGTGGCTCCTGCGAGATCAGCGAAAGCTGGAAGGCGTCCCAGTCGTGGTTGTTGGCGGCCAGCGTGTCGGCCCAGGCGATGCCTTCCGGCAGGCCCTGGGCGACGCGACGCTGCATCAGCGTCTGCAGCGTGTCGCGGGTGGCGCGAGACGCGACGGAGAACTCGCCGGTCGACGAGGCACGCCCGGCGTCGTCGACGAAGCGGTAGACGTACTGCGTGCCCGGCGCGAACCACGTACCGCTCAGCCGCGCCACGCCCTTGTCGATGTAGACCGACACCTCCGGCGGCTGCCCGGCCGGCGGCGTGCCGCGCGCGAGCTTCACGGTCCAGGTGCCCGAGATCGCAGCGCCGGCCAGGCGGAAGTTCCAGGTTTCGGGCGGTGGCAGCACCACGCCGCACGGCAGCGCGATCTGGCAAGGGTTGCCCTCGCCGCCGGGCTTGCTGTCCTTGTTGTCGATGCCGTGGCCGCCGATGGCGGCGACCATGCCGTTCATGCGGGCCTGGATGCAGGCGGGGGACGGAACGCCACAGGGGTCGGGGGGGTACTTGTCGAAGATCCGCTTCAAGGGTCCCGGCTCGACGCCCTCCGGCGGCGTGAACCAGCGCCCCTTGTGACGGTAGCGAAGTTCGAACCGCCCGTTGGCGACCGTCCCCGCCGTGAGGAGCTCGCAGGCCGGCGTGGTCCTGAGCTCGGTCCGGCTAACGTCCGTCTTCACGCCCGCCGCGGTCCTGAGCTCGCAAGACGCGTCCTTCGGCGCGACGCAGCCCAGCTGGCAGTCGATCGCGCGAGCCCCCGACGAGAGTGCCAGCCCGGCGAGAGCGACGCCCGCACCGACAGCAAAACGGCCGCGCACGTCGCTCCAGTTGACGATCGAGTTCATGACCTACGCCCCCTGTCTTAGCTTGATGACCAGCAAGTACAAGCCAACCGTCAGCACGGTCACCCTCAGCAGCGCACTCAGGACGCGATCGGCGAGGATCGCCCCGGAGTGTCCAGGCCCGACGGCGATGGTGACGGTCTCGACCCGCGCATGATCGGTCTCCAGGCTCGCGCCGGACACGCTGGTTTCGTTGCCGTAGCCCCGCCGCAGGGCTCCCCAGGCCGAGGACAGGCCGAAGAAGCGCTCGCGCTCCGTCTGTTCTTCGACCGACACGCGATGCGCGCGCCGCCAACCTTGCAAGTAGGCCTCGATCAGCAAGCCCAGCATCAGGTAGGCCGGGTTCAACCACAGGTCCACGCCCATGCCGACCGCGGCGATCTGGATACAGGCGAACATCAGGCCGGCAGCGATCATGATCGGGCCCGCGGCCACCGACCAGCCACCGACGATGGGCATGGCGCTCCGCAGTCGCTCGAGCATCGGATACAGCAGGCCCCATGCCACCGCAAACGTCAAACCCAGCACGACATCGGCCAACAGCCCGCACCAGGTGCCGTCGCAGTTGGACACCGGCGTGTCGAGTGACAGCGCCTGCAGGCCATGCAGCATCGCGCCGCTCACCCGTTGATTCTCGGCGTCGGCGATCTCGAATTTGTCGTGCCGAGCCCCGCCGTCGACGCCCAGGAGCAGCACCGGACCGGTCAGGCGGCTGGGAGCGAGATCGACCAGGCTCACGGGCACGCCCGGGGTCGAAGTCGCAAGGCTCTCCGGTTGCAACCGATTGACGACGGTGCTGCTGAACTGCGCCGAGTCGAGCAGGCGCCAGTTGAAGCGCTGTGGCCGGTAGGTGTCATAGGCATCGAAGTTGCCGTCTGGCGGCAGCATGTCCTCGAGCAACCTGCCGTCGCTACCGCTCTTTGCACCGTTCGCGTGCGCCTGCTCACAGAGTGCGGTCAGCGCCTCGATGTCGTCGAGCTGCAGCGATCCGCGATGCAACAAGTAGACGGCGGCTCCGAGCGAAGGAAACCGAGGCGGCGCCGCGCCGCCTACCGGTCGGCTCCCGTCGGGCCCGACGCTTCGGGCCTCGCGCAGCGTCGCCGGGAAGTCCACGGGGTAGCCCCCGGGCTTATGGAAGATGCGCGGCGAGGCGAAGTAGAGCCCGCGCAGCGCAGCGCTCGATGCGTGGGTCGCGGCCGTCTCGTTCGCCCTCGAGCAGCCGGCGTCGACCATGAAAGCGTTGCGCGCCCGACGTCCCTCCACCGTCGGTCGAGGCAGCAGGATCGCGACGACATCGGCGTGGGCGCGCAAGTCATCGATGGCGCGTCGCATCGTGGCGAGACTGTCGACGCTCGTGGCCTTCTCGTTCAGCGGCGCAAGGTCCACGTCGACCGCGACGATCCACCGCGTCCGGCTTCCTTGCGGATTCCCGCTTCGGTCGAGCCTCGAAGCGAGGTCGGCGAGCAGTTCCGCCATCCGGTCACGAGAAATGGGCGCTACACCACCGATGCGCGCGATCTCGGGGATGGCGATGCCATCGCGCTGTTCAAGGTGAGCCACTCGCGCCGTCGCGCCGATCTCGATGTGCTGAATCGCTAGCGCATCGCCGGCAGGCAACTGCGGACTGGCGACGGCGCGCAGCCGCGCCACCTCGCGCTGGAGCACGCCGTCCAAGCCGTCCAGCGCGCCTGACGAATCGATGATGGCCGACAGCGCCAGGGCAAAGACCACCGACGAGCACACGCGAATCGTGCCGCGGATCGCCTGGCGCAGCGGCGGCGGAACGCGCTCCCAGTGATGCTCTGCTTCTTCGCCCAGAAGGCGGAAGATCGATCGCCAACGCCCACGGCCGGACGCGCCAGCATCCAGCTGCTCGATCGTTCGGCGAACCCGACGCGTCCCCCTCCAGCCGCCCGGCATGCTCACTCCCTGAGCCGTCACTGGCCTCCACGCCAGCGCGTTGTCAGCAAATGTAGCCACGGCCTGCGTGGCCGTGAACACACTGCGGCGTCCCGACGACGCGACACCCGCAACCTAGGGGGGAGGACCGGCTGTCGGCTCAGCCGTCGTACTTGAGGTACTTGAACCTCGGATCGTCGTTCGGCGTGCCCTCCAGCACCGCTCCGGCGTCCTTGCCGGGCTGCCACTGGACCACTTCCTCGATCTTCTTCGCCAGCGCGAAGTCCTTCTCCGTCACGCCCTTGGCGTTGTGGTTCACCAGCTTCACGATCACGAAGGCGTAGCTCACCGCGAGGTCGGGGTGATGCCAGGCGGCCTCGGCCAGGTGGCCGACCGTGTTCACGACCATCAGCGTGGCCTTCCAGCCGCTGGTCTTGTACTTGCGGCGGATCCAGCCGTCCTCGAGGTACCAGTGCGGCAGTTCGGCCGTGAGCCGGGCCTGGATCTCCTCGTCGGTATAGGTCTCGTCGGCGCCCTTGGTCTTGCCGTGCCATTGCGTCATCGCGTTCTCCTCAAAGGACCACCGGCTCGGGTTCGAGCCGGATGCCGAAGCGCCCGTAGACGCTTTCCTGGATCGCCCGGGCCAGCGTGACGATCTCGCCGCCGATGGCCTGGCCGCGGTTGACCAGCACCAGCGCCTGCTTCTCGTAGACACCGGCCTGCCCGATCGACTTGCCCTTCCAGCCGCAGGCGTCGATCAGCCATCCTGCGGCCAGCTTGAAGCTGCCGTCGGCCATGGGGTAATGCACGATCGCCGGGTCGCGGGCGATGATGTCGCGGCATTGCTCGGGCGTGACCACCGGGTTCTTGAAGAAGCTGCCGGCGTTGCCGATGATCGCCGGATCGGGCAGCTTGGCGCGACGGATCGCGCAGATCCAGTCGAACACCTGGCGCGGGTTGGGGTGGGTGACGCCGGTCTCGGCGATCTTGCGCTCCAGGTCCAGGTAGCCCAGCACGGCCACCGGCGGCTGCGGCAGCACGAAGCGCACCCGGGTGATCAGGCAGCGGTTGGCGAGCTCGTGCTTGAACACGCTGTCGCGGTAGCCGAAGCGGCACTCCGCGCCGCGCAGCGTGAACGAGCGGCCGGTCTGCAGGTCGATGGCGTCCAGCGAGTCGAAGCGGTCCTTCAGCTCGACGCCGTAGGCACCGATGTTCTGCACCGGCGCCGCGCCCACGCTGCCCGGGATCAGCGCCAGGTTCTCCAGCCCCGGCAGGCCCTGGTCCAGCGTCCAGGCGACGAAGTCGTGCCAGTTCTCGCCAGCGCCGGCCTCGACGACGACTTCGTCGTCGCTGCGCGAGACGACGCGCCGACCGGCGATCTCGACCTTCAGCACCAGGCCGGGCAGGTCGTGCGTCAGCACGATGTTGCTGCCGCCGCCCAGCACGAAGCGCGGGGCGGCAGCCAGCGCCGGATCGGCCAGCACGGCGCGCAACTGGGCCTCGTCGCCGATGCGCACCAGCCGCTCCGCCAGCGCGGGCAGGCCGAAGCTGTTGTAGGGGCGAAGGCTGACGCGGGACTCGACGACGGGAAGGGGCATGAGAGAATTTTCGCCGATCCTTCCTTCGGCGGCCCAGTCTCATGCCCAGCTTCGACACCGTGCTCGAACCCAACCTCGTCGAGGTGCGCAACGCCGTCGACCAGGCCGGCAAGGAGATCGGCACCCGCTTCGACTTCAAGGGCTCGAGCGCCAGGGTCGAGCTGAAGGACAAGGACGTCACGATCTACGGCGACAGCGACTTCCAGCTCGGCCAGGTGATGGACGTGCTGACCGCCAAGCTCACCAAGCGCAGCGTCGACGCGCGCTTCCTCGACCGCAGCGCCAAGATCGAGAAGATCGGCGGCGACAAGGTCAAGCAGCTGATCAAGGTCAAGGCCGGCATCGACAGCGAGGCGGCCAAGAAGATCCAGCAGCTGATCAAGGGCAGCAAGCTCAAGGTCCAGGCGGGCATCCAGGGTGACACGGTGCGCGTGACCGGCGCCAAGCGCGACGACCTGCAGGCCGCGATGGCGCTGATCCGCAAGGACGTCGCCGACCTGCCGCTGAGCTTCACCAACTTCAGGGATTGATGACCCACCCCCGTTGCGGCTGCGCCGCTCCCCCTCGAGGGGGCGACGCTGGCGGACCGGCGAAGCCGGATCCGCGGCGTCTGCTGGCGGAGACCGTGTGATGCGTCGTGCGCACTTTCTGCTGCTGGGTCTGACCGTGTTCCTCGCGGGACTGGTGGCCGCGCAGCCGGCGGCGCGCCGCGTCGCGCTGACGGGCAGCATGGGCGATCGGGCCTTGCTGGCGATCGATGGTGCGCCGCCGCGCGTCGTCGCCATCGGCAGCACGGTCAGCGGCGTGAAGCTGCTGCGCATGGACGGCAACGAGGCCGTCGTCGAGGTCGACGGACGGCGCCAGACGTTGCGGCTGGGCGAATCGGCGGTCAACCTGGGCGGCGCCGCCAGCGCCGGCAGCGGCACCGAGATCAAGCTGACCAGCGATGCGCGCGGACACTTCCTCGCCAACGGTCAGGTCAATGGTCGGGGCGTGAGCTTCATGGTCGACACCGGTGCGTCCGCGGTGGCGCTCGGCAAGAGCGACGCCGAGCGGATGGGCCTGAGCTACCTCAACGGCCAGCGGGTGCCGGTCAACACGGCCAACGGCGTCGTCGTGGCCTACCGCGTGTCGCTGAACTCGGTGCGCATCGGCGACGTGGAGATCTTCAACGTCGAGGCCCTGGTGAACCCGCAGGACATGCCCTTCGTGCTGCTGGGCAACAGTTTCCTCACGCGCTTCCAGATGCGGCGCGACAACGATACGCTGACGCTGTCGAAGCGCTTCTGAGCGCCGCGCGCTCACCGCTTGTCGCAGGTGGGACAGCCTGCAATCGAACGACCGTGCTAAAACCCGGCGTGCGCCGTCGAGAGCCGGCACGATCGAGGAGACCGCGATGGACCTGAATTTCACGGCCGAAGAACAGGCCTTCCGCGAGGAGATCCGCGCCTGGGTCGCGCAGAGCCTGCCGAAGGACATCAGCCACAAGGTGCACAACGCGCTGCGGCTGTCCAAGGACGATCACCAGCGCTGGGCCAAGATCCTGGGCCGCAAGGGCTGGCACGGCTGGGGCTGGCCGCAAGCCTTCGGCGGACCGGGCTGGAACGCGGTGCAGCGCCACCTGTTCGAGGAGGAATGTGCGCTGGCCGGTGCGCCGCGCGTGATTCCCTTCGGCCCGGTGATGGTGGCGCCGGTGATCATGGCCTTCGGCACGCCGGCGCAGCACAAGCGCTTCCTGCCCGGCATCATGAGCGGCGAGGTGTGGTGGAGCCAGGGCTACAGCGAGCCGGGCTCGGGCTCGGACCTCGCCTCGGTCAAGTGCAAGGCCGAAAGGCGCGGCGACTACTACGTGGTCAACGGCCAGAAGACCTGGACCACGCTGGGCCAGCACGGCGACTGGATCTTCTGCCTGGTGCGCACCAGCAACGAAGGCAAGCCGCAGACCGGCATCA
>NZ_CADEFR010000053.1 GCF_902826655.1 uncultured Methylibium sp.
CTGCAGCGGGATCATCCAGTTCGCGAAGCCCACGAAGGCCGGCATGATGGCGCCGAACACCATGATCAGGCCGTGCATCGTGGTGAGCTGGTTGAACAGCTCCGGGTTCACGACCTGCAGCCCCGGCTGGAACAGCTCGGCGCGGATGCCGAGGGCCAGCACGCCGCCGATCATGAACATCGTCAGCGAGAACAGCAGGTACAGCGTCCCGATGTCCTTGTGGTTGGTGGCGAAGACCCAGCGCCGCCAGCCATGCGGGTGGTGGTCGTCGTGCGCGTGGTCGTCGGCGTGACCGTGGGGGAGAACTGCGCTCATGTCTATCCTTCCAGTCTGTGCGACGGCTTACTTGCGCGCGGCGACGATGTCGGCCGGCTGCACGATCTGACCGGTCTGGTTCGACCAGTTGTTCTTGGTGTAGGTGATGACCGCCGCGAGCTCGGTATCGGAGAGCTGCTTCCACGCCGGCATCGCGCCGTTGTTGGCGCCGTTCAGCAGGATCGCGATCTGCTTGGACTTGTCGGCGTCCAGCACGACGGCCGCGCCGTCGACCGCCTTGATCGGCCCCATGCCCTTGCCGTTGGCCTGGTGGCAGGCCTGGCAGTTGGCGGCATAGACCGTCGCGCCGCGCGCCACCAGGTCGGGCAGTGCCCACACCTTGGCCGGATCGTCGGCCTTGGCGGCCAGCTTCTTCTTCTCGCCCTCGGCCCACGCGGCGTAGTCGGCCTGCGACAGCACCTTCACGTGGATCGGCATGTAGGCGTGCTCCTTGCCGCAGAGCTCGGCGCACTGGCCGTAGTAGTCGCCGGTCTTCTCGGCGCGGAACCAGGTGTCGCGCACGAAGCCCGGGATCGCGTCCTGCTTGACGCCCAGCGAGGGCACCATCCAGGCGTGGATCACGTCGTTGGCGGTGGTGATGATGCGCACCTTCTTGTCGACCGGCACGACCAGCGGGTTGTCGACCTTCAGCAGGTAGTCGTCGGTCGGCGGCGGCTTGCCGCTGTCGGACATCATGCGGTGCGTGACGTCCAGCGTGGACAGGAAGCTGATGCCCTCGCCCTCGCCCTTGATGTAGTCGTAGCCCCACTTCCACTGGTAGCCGGTGGCCTTGATGGTCAGGTCGGCGTTGGTGGTGTCCTTCATCGCAACCACCACCTTGGTGGCCGGCAGCGCCATCGCGATGACGATCAGGAAGGGCACCGTGGTCCAGACGATCTCGACGGTGGTCGACTCGTGGAAGTTGGCGGCCTGCGCGCCCTTCGAGCGGCGGTGCTTGAAGATCGAATAGAACATCACGCCGAACACGCCGAGGAAGATCACCGTGCAGATGATCATCACGAAGTAGTGCAGCCACTGCTGCTCGGCCGCGATGCGCGTCATCGGCGGATGCAGGTCGAGCTGGTTGACCGCGGGGCCGCCGGGGAGGTTGTTCACGGCCAGCGCGGAGCCGGTGGCCAGCAGCGCCGACAGGCCCAGCAGGGCTTCACCGCTGCGCCGCCGGGCCGTCGTCGCGGCCTGGGCGGCACCGCCAAAGAGGGCGTAGATCGTCTTCATCTTGCTCGCTTCCATGCTCGCTTCCAATCAGATCCCACTCAGGCAGCATCGCCCGCGGCGACCCCTGCCCTCCACCACGTCGCCGGCCCCTGCCGCAACGCGATGCGAAATTCCTCCGCCAGGGCCCGCCGCAGCTCGGGCCGCACGTAGCGTCCCACCGCGATCATCCGGCCCTGCCCCGACAACTCGATCAGGGATCGATCGTCGTCACGCGGTTCGACCCGGACCCAGTCCGGTGCGAACTCGGCGCGCTCGACGCGGCCACCGTTCAGGTGCTCCACCGTCAGGCGACCGGCTTGCAGCGTGATCAACTCCCGATCGGCAGCGTGCCGCGCATACACCAGCAACGCCACACCGACCATCACCAACTCCGCCCAGGCGAACGGCATCACCAGCGTGGCGCCGTGCAACCAGAAGTATGTGGCGATCCCCAACGAAATCACGCACAGCGATGCATATACCGCCAGCAACTGCGAGGGCCTGAGCGAGCAGTTCCGCTTCAAGGTCCACTCGACCGATAGCGCCGTCTCGCCACGCGCCTGCGCTTCCGCGTGCACCCGCCCAAATCGCAGATGCGTCGGAGGCCGACCCGTTGCAAGTGACACTGCCATGCTGCTATCGCCGTTGATCGCCTGCGGTGCGTTGCCGACGAGGATCGCCCAGCAGCCGCGCACGGCGCGCAGTGTATCGCAGCGCCGTGTGCCTTCCGGCGTCGCTCAGGTCGTCGGCGGACGCTGGCCCGCGCGTGCGAGACGGCGCAGCGTCTCGACCGGAACGCGTGTCTCCGCCGCGACGCGCAGGCGCGGCGGCGGCTGGAAGGCGTGGCCCTGGACGATCTCGAAGCTCAACCGAAGCCGCCCGTCGGGACCGGCTAGCGCCGACTGCAGTTCGTCCAGCAGTCGCGCCCGCCAGCGCGGCGTGCGACAGCCCGCAAGGCGCGCGCCGGCGGCGTTGCTGCCCAGGCCGCGCAGTTCGGCCAGCGCAGCCTCGGCATCGACCCAGGTCAGCGTCAGCGTCTCCATGTCCATCACCGGGTCGGCAAAGCCGGCCTGAACGAGCGCATCGCCCAGGTCGTGCATGTCGATGAAGGCATGGCCCGGCACGCCCCAGCCCAGGCGCCGGTACAGCGCGCGCAGTTCGCGCAGCGTGTCGGGACCGAAGCACGAGAACATCACGAAGCCGCCGACCGCGACGGCCTCGCGCCAGCGCTCGAAGACCGGCGCCGGGTCGGCGGCCCAGTGCAGCGTCATGTTCGACCACAGCAGGCCGGCACGGCCGTCACGCGGCGCCCGCGGCTCGAGCCACGCCGCCGGCGCCGGCCGCAACCAGCGCCGCGGCGTCCACCACGGCGCGCGCGCGGCGAGCCGCGAACGTTCGGCGAGCGCCGGTGTCGGCTCGACCATCTCGATGCGCGCTTCGGGGTACTGCGCCTGCAGCGCCGCGCGCCCGCCGCCACGCAGCGACCCCCAGTCGATCACGCAGTCCGGGCTGGCCTTGATGATCGCCAGCCGCTCGGCCATCCGGCGCGCGACCTCGCGATGCAGCCAGGGCGCCTCGCTCGCCTGCGCCGCGCGTCGCAGCTGTGCCTGCACCGCAGCCGGCTGGGCACCGTGCAGGGCGGCGGATGCGGCGGGATCGCTCATGGGCGGCGGCAGTATATTGATCCGACCATGTTCGATCCGACCCCGCGTGCCGGCACGCGACTTCCTTCGTGGCTCGGTCGCGTGGCGGGCGCACTGCCCAATCGTTGCGCGGTCTGCCAGGCCGGCGGGTCCGGGCCCGAGGCGCGCCTGTGCGGCGATTGCCTCGCCTGCTTTGCGCCGCTGCGGCCCCGCTGCGAACGCTGCGCGCTGCAGCTGCCGGCGGCGGCCACGGTCTGCGGCCGCTGCGTGCGCGAGCCGCCGCCCTGGACCCACGCCGTCGCGGCCTGCGACTACGGCTACCCCTGGGACGGCCTGCTCGGCGCGCTGAAGTTCGAGGCCGCGATCGACCTGGCGCCGGTGCTGGCCCTGCAGCTCGCACGCGCCGTCGAAGCGCGTGCCCTGCCGCCCATCGACGTGCTGCTGCCGGTCCCGCTGGCGCCGTTGCGGCTGCGCGAGCGCGGCTACAACCAGGCGCTGCTGCTGGCGCAGCCGCTGGCACGCCGGTTCGGCCTGCGCGTCGCCGTCGATGCGCTGCAGCGCCCGGTCGAGACCCCGCACCAGGTCGCGCTGCCGCGCGAGCAGCGCGTTGCCAACGTTCGCGGCGCCTTCCTGCTCGATCGCGCCGCCGTCGCGACGCTGCGCGGCCGCCACGTCGCCGTGGTCGACGACGTGATGACGACCGGCGCCACGATCGGCGAGGTCACGCGCGTGCTGCACGGCGCGGGCGTGGCGTCGGTGCAGGCCTGGGTCGTCGCGCGCACGCCGCCCTGAGCGCTCCCGTCAGCGCGGCGCCTGCGCGGTCTTCAGCGTCGCCCCGCGCACCTCGAAGCGCACGCTGTGCAGCACACGGCCGTCGTGGCCCCGCAGCTGCAACTCGTGTCGACCCGGCCACGGCGCCCAGGCCAGTCGCGCCCCGCTGCCCAGCCGCTGGCCGTCGAGCACCCAGGTGCCGGCCTCGCCCTCGAAGCGGATGCGCTGCGCCTGCGGCGGGATGTCGGGGTCGAGCGCGAACACACTGCCGTCGCGCGGACTGGCGATGCCGAACGCGGCGCCGGCCGGCGCCGCCTGCGCGGGTGCAGGCGCGGTGCCGGCCAGGAAGAGCTCGTCGCGCGTCGCCTCCGCCCCGCTGTCGAATCGCGCCACCGTCCGCAGCACGCCCGCCGGCATCGCGGGCCGGCGCGACGGCGCGCCGGCGTGCAGCTGCCGCACCAGCGCCTGCCACACCGGCGCCGCGCCGCTGATGCCGCTGACCTGATGCATGGCTTCGCCGCTGGCGTTGCCGATCCACACGCCGACGGTGTAGCGCTCGGTCCAGCCGACGCACCAGTTGTCGCGCAGGTCCTTGCTGGTGCCGGTCTTCACCGCCGCGAAACCGCGCGTCGCGAGCGCACTGTCCAGGCCGAAGCTCAGCGCGCGCGCGTTGTTGTCGGCCAGGATGTCGCCGACCAGGAAACTCGCCGCCGCGTCGGCCACGCGCCGCGGCCTGGCGCGCTCGCGTCCCAGCGCCACCGGCGCGTGCACGCCGCCATTGGCCAGCGTGCGGTAGGCATTGGTCAGCGCCAGCAACGTGACCTCGGCGCCGCCCAGCGCGAGCGCATGGCCGTAGTAGCCGCCGCTCTCGGGCAGGGCGAAGCCGACGTCGTTGAGACGCTGGAACAGCGCGTCCGGGCCCAGCAGCGCCGCCGCGCGCACGGCGGGCACGTTGAGGCTGGCGCCGAGCGCCGTGCGCGCGCTGACCCAGCCCCTGAAGTCGCGGTCGTAGTTCTGCGGCAGGTACAGCCCGCCCGCGGTCGCGATCTGCGCCGGCGCGTCGTCCAGCAGGCTGGCCGGCGTCAGCAGCCGCCGCTCGAAGGCCAGGCCGTAGACGAAGGGCTTGAGCGTCGACCCCGGCTGGCGCCGCGCCAGCACGCCGTCGACGGCCGGCGCATCCGACCAGCCACCGCTCGACCCGACCCAGGCCAGCACCTCGCCGCTGGCGTTGTCGAGCACCAGCACGGCCCCGTCCTCGACGTTGCGGCCGCGCAGCTCGGCCATCTGGCGCCGCAGCGCCTCGAGCGCGACGCGCTGCAGGCCCGCGTCCAGCGTCGTGCGCACGCGGCCGTCGGCCGGCACCTCGACCTGCTGCAGCCAGCGCCGCGCGAAGTGCGGCGCCAGCTGCTCGCCGATCGGCATGCCGCCGCGGCGCGCCAGCGCGTTCTCGGTCAGCGCCTCGACGCCGACGCAGTCGAGCTGCTGCTGCCGCAGCACGCCGCAGGCGCGCCGGGCCACGGTCGACGGTGCCGCGTTCGGCCCGCGCAGCAGCGCCGCGGCGATGGCCGACTCCTGCGCGTCCAGACCCGCCGGCAGCTTGCCGAACAGCGTCTGCGACAAGGCCCCGACGCCGACCACCTCGCCGCGCCAGGCCGCGAGATTGAGGTAGGCCTCGAGGATCTCGCTCTTGCGCCAGCGCGACTCCAGCCGCTTCGCCGCGACGACCTGCCCCAGCTTCACGCCGACGCTGCGGCCGCCGGCCGGGCGCGCGAGGTCCTCGTCCAGCATGCCGGCCAGCTGCATCGTCAGCGTCGACGCGCCGCGCGTCCGCGTGTTCCACAGATTGGCCCAGGCGCTGGCGGCCGCCGCGCTCCAGTCGACGCCGCTGTGCGCGTGGAAGTCGCGGTCCTCGCTCAGCACGATCGCCGTGCGCAGCGCCGGCGACAGCTCGGCCAGCGGCACCCAGGGCAGGCGGCGCACCGTCTTGTCGACGCGCAGGGTCTGCACCGGCACGCCGTGGCGGTCGAGCAGGCTCACGTCGGACGGGCGGTGACCCGCCTTCACCTCGTCGAAGCTCGGCAGCGCCTGCGCCGCGGCCGACAGACCGAGCGCGATGCATGCCAGTCCGAGGCCCGCCTTCACGGCCCGACCTCCAGCATCGCGTTCGGCGACTCGCCGAAGCTCTCGGGCGCGTACATCGCCTCCACGCGGCTCGGCGGCAGCGCAAAGCGCCCCGGGTTGTTGAGCCTCAGCGTGTACTCGACGACATGCCGCCCGCGCGGCAGCCAGGCGTAGTAGCTGCGGAAGGCCTCGAAGCCGCGCTCCTCGTACGCGGGCCAGGCGCGGCCTTCACGCTGCTCGCCCCGGGTCGCGATCGCGCTGTCGCGGCCCAGGCCCGAGCCCAGCAGCGCGGCGCCGGCCGGCACCGGGTCGCTGACGACGACCCAGCCCATGTCGGCCTGCGCATCGATCTCGAGCCGCACGCGCATCAGGTCGCCGCGCGTCCAGCGGCCGGCGTTCTTCTGCTCGACCGCGGCGACGCTGCGCGTGATCGCGTAGCCGGCGCGCAGCGGCGCCTTCAGTGGCACCGCCGCCAGGCCCTGCACCGCGAGCCAGGGCTTGCCGCTGCCCTGCTGCGCGACGCTCAGCGTGCCGGCCGCCGCCGGCCAGGGCAGCGTCAGCGTGCCGCCCTGCGGCTGCGCGGTCCAGTCCAGCGCGACCGGCGCGCCGCCGGTGTCGGCGACGCTGCGCCCGGCGACCGGCGTCGACTCGAACTTCTTCGAAAACTTGTCCAGCGCCAGCGATCCCCACAGGTTGGCCGTCGTCGTGAGCCAGGCGCCGTTGCGCTGCCGGCCCAGGCTGCCGACGACGAGCCGCGGCAGCTCGTCCTTCCAGGCCGGATCGTCCAGCAGCGCGAGGATCAGCCGCGAGGCATTGGCGTCGGCGCTGTCCATCAGCCACCACCAGAAATCGTCCTGCTCGGTGCTGAACTTCAGCGTCGTGCCCGACCACGTCAGGCGCGCGCGCAACACCTGCTGCGCTTCCTCGAGTCGCCGCGCCTGGTCGGGGATGCCGGGCACGCGACGCAGGATGTTCAGCCAGTCGATCACCGCCGCGGTCGGCCAGGTGCTGGGCGCGAGCGTGACCGTGCCCAGCATGCGCGGCTGCGCGCGGCCGTGGCGCGACAGCGCCTCGATGGCCGCCAGCCGGCGCGCGTCGCCATCGGCGCGCGGCGCCTGGAAGCGGCGCTCGATGCGGCCCTCGACCCAGGCCGCGAGGCCGTCGAGCATCTGCTCGCGCGCCGCGGCCGGCAGCTCGTAGCCGGCCTCGTGCGCCGCCGCGATCAGGTAGGCCGTGAGCCGGTCGCTGCCGCCCGGCCCGTCCTGCGCGCGCGGCGGAAAGTACGCGGCCAGGCCGTCGGCGTCCAGATAGCCCGGCAGCTCGTTCGCCAGCGTCGACCACAGCGCGGCGTCGCGCAGGCCGATGGCCCGGGAGGCCTTCTGCTCCAGGCAGCTGTAGGGATAGGTCTCGAAGTAGCGACGCAGCCCCGGCAGCGCGCTGCTCAGGCGCGGCTGCAGCGCGAGCTGCAGGCCGCCGCGCTTGACGCCGCTGGCCGGCAGCGCATCGGCGGGCGCGGCCACCGGCAGGCCGACGCTGCCGTCGACCTGCGCCAGCGTCGCGGCGAACACGCGCAGCGGCACCGCCGGCGCGACGCGCTGCACGAGCTTCACGCGGTCCTGCGCGGCGTCGGCCGCGCGGCCCTGCTCCACCGCCGCGGCCTCCCATGCGATCGCGCCGGCCTCGGCGGGCACCTCGACCGACCAGGTGATCTCCTTCGCCGCGCCGGCCGCCAGCACCAGGTCCTGCGGCGGCAGCGCGATGGCCGCCGGCGTACCGCCTTGCACTGCGCCCTGCAGCGTCGCCTCGAGCTTCATCTCGCGCGCCGTCGTGTTGCGCAGCGTCATCAGCGCGGTGTAGCGGTCGCCCTCGCGCACCAGCGGCGGCAGGCCGGGCAGCAGCTGCAGGTCCTGGCTGACGCGGATCTGCGTCGAGCCGCTGCCGAAGCGCTGCACGCCGGCGTCGGCCACCGCGACGAGCCGAAAGCTCGTCAGCGAATCGTTCAGCGGCACCTCGACGGTGGCCTCGCCCCTGGCGTCGAGCGGCACGCTGGCCTGCCACAGCAGCAGCGTGTCGAAGAGCTCGCGCGTCGCGCCGCGGCCGCCGCCGCCACCGGCCGCCACCGCCTTGCGGCCGTAGTGGCGCCGGCCGACGATCTCGCTCTGCGCGGTGCTGGTCTCCACGCCCCAGGGCCGCGCCTTCAGCATCGCGCCCAGCAGGTCCCAGGAGTCGTTGTCGCGCAGCGCGAGCAGGCCTTCGTCGACCGCCGCGAAGGCGATCTCGCCGCCCTGCACCGGCTGGCCGCCCTGCGTGACCTGGATGCGCGCCAGCGCCTTCTGCCGCACCGCGTACTGCGGCTTGTCGGCCGTCACGCGCACCTGCAGCGCGTGCTCGGCGATGCCGACCTGCAGCGCCGCGACGCCCAGCTTGAAGGCCGGCCGCGCCAGGTCGACCAGCGCCGTCGGCGGCTGGTAATCCTTGCCCTCGTGGCGCCAGGCGCGCCACCACTCGACCGGCGACTGCCAGCCCCAGGCGAAGAACGAATACCACGGCACCTCGCGGATGCGACCGCGCAGCGCCAGCACGCTGACGTAGACGTTCGGGCCCCAGCCCGGCTCGATCTTCAGGTCCACCGTCGGGTCGTCGCCGCGCAGCGTGACGACGCGCGTGGCGATCACGCCCTCGCGTTCCACGCTCAGCAGCGCGGTCGCCTCGCGGAAGGGCATGCGCACCTGCAGGCGCGCGGTCTCGCCGACCTCGTAGCGGCGCTTCTCGGGCATCAGGTCGATGCGGTCGTCGTTGTCCTGCGCGAACCACAGCTCGCCCTGGCGCGTGACCCAGACGCTGGCCGCCGCCTGCGCCGCGTTGCCGGCGGCGTCCCGGGCCTGCGCGATCAGCTCGACCTGGCCCGAGGCCGACAGCTCGGCGTCGCAGGCCAGCAGGCCGCGCGCATCGCTGCGGCCGCTGCACAGCACGCCCAGGTCCTTGACGTCCTGCCGGTTGTCGTAGGCGTAGAAGCCGCCGACCATGCGCTTGCGCGTGCTGACGATCTGCGTGACGCGGCCGCGCACCTCCAGCGCCTGGTCGGCCAGCGGCTTGCCGGCGGTGTCCAGCGCCACCACGGTGAAGGCCGTGCGCCCGCGCGCACTGACCCAGGAGCCGGCGCGCACGCCCAGCACCACGGCGCTGGGCCACAGGGCCACGCTCGTGCTGGCGGTCTGCACCTCGCCGTTGGGATCGTTGAACGTCACCTCGGCCAGCAGCTCGGACGCGCGCGTGATCGCCGGCAGGTCCTTCAGCAGCACGCGGGCCGCGCCCTGCGCGTCGGTGGCGAGCGCCAGCTTGTCGGCGACCAGCCGGCCGTCGCCACGTTCACCACGCGGGGACGCTCCCTCGTCCTCGTCGGCGGCGCCGTCCAGGCGCGACACGTCGCGCGGCGGCGTGAACACATAGCCCTCGTAGCCGTCGAAGGACAGCGCGCGGTCCTTCAGCAGCGCCGACGCACGCAGCGGCGCCTGCGCGACGCCGCCGCCGGACTGGTAGTTCAGCTGCACGCCGATCGACAGCTCGCGCGACGCCGGCGGCACGGCCTTGGGTGCGCTGAGCCGCGCATCGACCAGCGGCACGCGGAACTCCTCGACGCGAAAGCTCCCGCTGACCCAGCTGCGACGCCGGCGTTCGTCGGCGCTCTCGCGCTCGAGCAGCACGTCGTAGGCGCCCAGCCTGGCGGATGGCGGGATCTTCCAGGCCGACACCGCCGAGCGTGCGCCCGGCGCGGCCCATTGCAGCGGCAGCAGCTGCTCCTGCCCGCTGCCCTGGTGCACGATCTTCACGCGCGTCGGCAAGTCGGCGGCCGGCAGCGCGGCCAGGCCGGCGGACGTCTCGCCGCGCACGAAGTGCTTCATCGACACCGTCTCGCCGGCCCGCAGCAGCGTGCGGTCGAAGACCGTGTGCGCGCGCACGTCGGGCTGCGCGTCGCGGCTCATCGGCAGGTCGTAGCGCCAGGACTCGATGCCCTTCTGCCAGCCGCTGAAGACGAAGGCCAGGTCGACCTGGCCCTTGGCCGGCCCGCGGTCGACGGCCTTGCGTGCCGTGACCAGCAGGCCGTCGTCGACCAGGCAGTCCTCGCCGCCGCCGTCGTCCAGCGCCTGCGGCACGCGGGCGATGCCCTGCGCGTCGGTGCGGCCGGCCCACAGGCGCTTGCCGCGGCAGTCGCTGATCGCGACGTCCGCGCCGTCGACCGGGCGACCGCGGTCCAGCTGCGTGACCCACACCAGGCTGTCCTGGCGGCCGTGCTTGAAGTGCACGCCCAGGTTGGTGGCCAGCACGCCGGTGCGCACGTACATCGGCGCGGCCTTGTCCAGCAACGCCTGGCCGAGCCGCGCCGACGCAACCTCCACCACGTGATAGCCGGGCGCGGCGATCGGCAGGCCGATCACCTCGAAGGGCCGCGGGTCGCCACCCTGCAGCGCCGGCAGGTCCAGCCGTGTCGCATCGCCCTCCTTCGCCAGCAGCGCGATCTCGCGGCTGGCGACGCTGCGCTCGACCTTGCGCTCCTTGACGCGGCCCTTGGCGTCGGTCTCGCGCTGCACGTCGAACCAGTCGCGCTCGGGCAGGCCGGCCTCGCGCGCGGTGAGCTCGCGCTCGTGGTGGCGCTGCACGCGCGCGATCCAGGCCAGCAGATCGGCATCGCTGCCGTCGATGCGCTTCACGCGCACCTGGCCGCCCGGTGCCGCGGGGCGCAGGTCGCCCTGCACGTGTCGCAGCGTCAGCGGCAGCAGCGCGCGGCCGTCCGCGGACTCGAACTCCAGCACGCCGAAGGGCGCGGCCGCGAACCTGGCGATCGGCGGCGCCGCGCCGGTGGCGACCTTCAGCGGAAACGACGCCGCATTGGCCAGCGGCCGGTCGGCATCGTCCTTCAGGCCCGGCGGCAGCAGCACGGTGTAGGCGGCGTTCTCGGCCAGCGGCTTGGGGAACTCCACGCCGGTGACGCTGGACGACTTGTCGTCCTTGTCGAAGACCGGCGCGAGCGACGGACCAGCGACTGCACCACCGCCCACCGGCTGCAGACGCAGCTGCTCGGCCAGCGCCCGCGCGACCGGCGCCGAGAACTGCAGCCGCATCGCGCGGATCGGCAGGCAGGGCGCGTTGGCGCGCTCGCGCTCGCAGCTGAAGTCGGCGGTGAAGGGCTTGCGGACGCGCCAGGCCTGGCGCTGGTCGACGCGCGTCAGCACCGCCGGGTTGGCCGCCGCCGCGATGCCGCGGCCCCACACCAGGCGCACCGGCGTGTCGCCCGGCAACGGGCGGCCGCAGGCGACGACCAGCGTGCGCGCGACGCGGGCCGGGGCCGTGATGCGCTGCGACTTGAGCAACTGCTCGCGCGGCGCGCCCGTCACCACGCGCAGCGGCAGGCGGTCGCCGATGCCGTCGACCTCGCACCAGGCCTTGGCCGCGACCGACGCCTCGACGGCGGGACCGCTCAGCTCCAGCAGGAAGTGCTGGTCCTCGGCCACGTCGCTGCCCGGCCAGGGGCGCACGCTCAGCAGCGCGGGGCCGCCGGTGGAGAACGTGAACTCGGTGCGGCCGCCGAGCGGACCACCGACCCCCGGCTTCCAGTCGGGCCGCGCCTTCAGCGTGCAGCGCACGCCGGGACCCAGCGCCTCGCGAAAGTCGTAGAGCCAGACCCGGTCGCTGGCCCAGCGCCCGGCGCCGGCCGGCGCCGCGCCCTCGCACTGCACCGCCGCCGGATCCGGCAACCGCGGATCGCCGAAGGCGACGACGGCCTCGGAGAACTTGACCGTGACCTGCCGGACCTGCGCGACCTCGCCCTGCGGTGAGACGCTGGCGATGGTGGCGGCCCGCGCCGGCACGGCGACGAACAGCGACGACAGCAGGAGCAGCGACCAGGCTGCGCGGATCGGCGGGCGGCGGTGCATGCGGCTCCTCGCGATGGGGGTGGCGGGGAGTCTAGGGGGCGTCGGGGCGGTGGGACGACGGGCTTGTTGTCGGGGGCGTTTCAGTTGTTGAGGAGAGGCGGCTCGGCGGCTGCCTGCTGAACCGTTGCGGACCATCGGCGCCTCAAGAAGCACACAATCGAGAAGCTCGGATGCAGGGCCATCTACAGGCTTGTAGACACCACGTCGCAATGGCTTCACTCTCTCAGCTTCCACCCATCTACCGAACGACCGGCTTCTGTGTGGTCCGACGAGCGATGGCAATATGCTTGCCGTTGATGGCGGTAGCAGACTCAAGGCAATGGATTAACACACATGACTGACGGCATCTATCACGTGCGCTTTAGTGCTGGTCACGGCCAGATCGGTGAAGGTCTTGCCGTTATCAAGAACGGCAAAGTGAACGGCGGGGATCCTGGCTATCTGTACACGGGGACAATGATTCAAGCTGGAGTGACCGCAACTTCTCAGCTGCATATAAAGCAGTGGAACCCGAGGGTGCAATCCGTGTTTGGGCCCTTGAAGGCGTTCGATCTGGCCTTGGCCGGCTCGGTGACTGCGGACGGTTTCACAGTCAATGGAAGCATCACCGGTCAGCCGGGTCAGCGTATCCAGATCACCGGCAAGTTCATCTCCACCGCCGCCTAGCGCCGACCAGTGTGAACAAGCGCCTCGGATGCATTGGAGGGCTGGTAAGCCTGGTCTACTTGGGTGGCTTGTGCATCCTCACCCACGAGAGGTGGTCCAAGCTATTGACTATGGACCTAAACGCGGTGGGTGACTTTCTGGCCGGTGCGTTTGGGCCATTGGCCATCGTGTGGCTGGTACTCGGGTTCATCCAGCAAGGGGAAGAGCTGAGACTGAACACCGAAGCTCTAAAGCTGCAGGCCGACGAGCTTCGACAGTCAGTCGCACAACAGCGGCGGTTGGTCGAGCTCAACAACGAGGAGCAGGCTGCTCGGCGAGAGTACGCGAAGCCGAAGTTCGCAGTACAAGGCACCCAGATACTCAGGAACGCCGAGCGGACGCTTGTGCAACTTGAAGTTCAGAACCACGGCGCCACATGCACTGATGCGCGTTTCGCTCTAGAGCCGCCGTGTGCCTGGGGCGACTTAGTGAGCGCTCAGGTCGTCAGGGAAGGGGACATCCGCCAGCAGATGCTGAGCTTTGAATCCGGTGCGGCAGAAGTCGGAGAAGTTCGCATGTCCATCGAGTACATCGACGCAGCGGGTGTTGAGGGATTGGCGGCGTTTCAAGTCATCTTGTCTTGGGGGCCCGACGGTGTGTCCGTAGTCGTTCAGCGAGAACCAGCGCACTCCCTGTAGAGGTTCCGGCGGCCGCTTGCCCAATTGAGTGCGACTGGCAACTCCTGACCGATCGCAGCTACCCCCGAACAGCCAATGCGTGCCGCGCTACCGCCGATCGACAATCGGCACTGAGTCGCCCGACACCATGTTCCACATCGTCCTCGTCCACCCCGAGATCCCGCCCAACACCGGCAACGTGATCCGGCTGGCGGCCAACACGGGCTGCACGCTGCACCTGGTGGAGCCGCTGGGGTTCTCGATGGAGGACAAGCTGCTGCAGCGCGCCGGGCTGGACTATCACGAGTACGCGTCGCTGCGCCGGCATGCGTCGTGGGCGGCGCTGCTGGCGGCCGAGCGGCCCGAGGCCTCGCGGAGGTTCGCGTTCACCACGCGCGCCGCCACGCCGCTGGCCGACGCGCGCTTCGCGCCGGGGGACTGGCTGGTGTTCGGCTGCGAGACAAGCGGCCTCGCGCCGGCGCTGCTGGACGCGGACTTCGCGTCGCCGGCGCAGCGCCTGCGCCTGCCGATGCGCGCGGGGCAGCGCAGCCTGAACCTGTCGAACGCGGTCGCGGTGGCGGTGTTCGAGGCCTGGCGTCAGCAGGGCTACGAGGGCGCGGCCGGCTGAATCGCCCGCCGCGCCGGCCGTCGGTCAGATCGCGGCCTGCTCCATCGCGCAGTAGCGGCCGATCAGCGCCAGCAGCTCTTCTTCGCTGTAGGGCTTGCCGAGGTAGTGGTTCACGCCCAGCTCGGCCGCGTAGTCGCGGTGCTTCTGCGCGATGCGCGAGGTGATCATGATGACCGGCAGCGAGGCCAGCTTCACGTCGCCGCGGATGTTGCGCACGAGGTCGAAGCCGTCCATGCGCGGCATCTCGATGTCGCTGAGCACGATCGCCGGGCGCTCCTCGGCCAGGCGCTCCAGCGCGTCGAGGCCGTCCTTGGCCAGCGCGACGCGATAGCCTTCGCGGGCCAGCAGGCGCTGGGTCACGCGGCGCACGGTGAGCGAGTCGTCGACCACCAGCACCAGCGGCGCCATCGGTGCCGCCGGCACGACCGGCTGCATGACGACCGGCTGTTGCGGCGCGTGCAGCGCGGCGGCCATGGCCTGGCGTGCGGCATCGCCGTACACCGTGGCCAGCGCCACCGGGTTGTAGATCAGCGCGACGGCGCCCGACGCCAGCAGCGTCATGCCGGCCAGGCCGGGCAGGCGCGACAGCTGCGGCCCGAGGTTCTTGACGACCACTTCCTGGTTGCCCAGCACTTCGTCGACGTGCAGCACGATGCGCTGCGCGGCCGAGCGCACCACGATGACCGGCTGCGACCGGGCCGCGGCGTCGCCGCCGCGCGGGCTCATCTGCAGCAGCGCACCCAGCCAGAAGAAGGGCAGCGACTGCTCGCCGTAGACGTAGGCGCCGGAAGCGTAGGACTTGTCGATCTCGGCCGACGTGGCGCGACGCACGATCTCGATCAGCGTGGCCGGCACCGACACGACGGCATTGCCGGCGCGCAGCATCACGACCTGCGTCACCGCGGTGGTCAGCGGCAGCACGAGCTTGAAGCTGGTGCCCTGGCCGTGGGCGCTGGCGGTCTCGATGCGGCCGCCCAGGGCGTTGACCTCGGAGCGCACCACGTCCATGCCGACGCCGCGGCCCGCCAGCTCGGTCACCTTGTCGGCGGTGCTGAAGCCGGGCATGAAGATCAGGTTGGCCAGCTCGGCGTCGACGTGCTGGACGTTGCCGTCGATCAGGCCCATCGCGACGGCCTTGTCGCGGATGCGCGCCAGGTTGAGGCCGGCGCCGTCGTCGCGGAACTCGACGCTGACTTCGTTGCCTTCCTGGTGCAGCGAGACGACGATGCTGCCGACGGCTTCCTTGCCGGCGGCGGCGCGCGCCTCGGGCGACTCGATGCCGTGGGTGATGCAGTTGCGCAGCAGGTGCTCGAAGGCACCGGTCATGCGGTCCAGCACGCCGCGGTCGACTTCGATCGAGCCGCCGACGATGTCCAGGCGCACCTGCTTGCCGGTCTCCTTGGCGGCCTGGCGCACGACGCGGTACAGGCGCTCGGACAGGCCCTCGAACTCGACCATGCGGGTGCGCAGCAGGTCGTCCTGCAGGTCGCGGGTCAGCCGGGCCTGGGAGGCGAGTTCGTCTTCGGCCGTCTCCAGCGTGCGCTGCAGCGAGCGCTGCACGGTGGCGACGTCGTTGACCGACTCGGCCATCATCCGCGTCAGTTCCTGGAAGCGCGTGAAGCGGTCGAACTCCAGCGGGTCGAAGGCCTGCGCCGCGGCCTTGGCGGCCTCCATGCGCGTGCTCATCTGGGTTTCGGCCTGCAGCTCGATGTCGCGCAGCTGGCCGCGCAGACGCTCGAGGTTGTCGGTCAGGTCGCCGAGCGAGCCCTTGATCTGGCCGACCTCGGACTCCAGTCGGGCGCGGGCGATGCTGACCTCGCCGGCCTGGTTGACCATGCGGTCCAGCAGCTGGGTGCGCACGCGCACCGCGGCGGCCGACGCGAGCGGCGCACGCTCGGCCGGGGCCACCGGCGCGGTGACGCCGGTGCCGAGGGCGAAGCGCGACCAGTCGATGTCGCGTGCACCGCCAGCGTCGCGGGCGACGGCGGGCAGCGGCAGGTCCTGCAGCGCGGGCGACGCCGCAGGCTGCGGCACCGGCTCGGGCATGACCGGCAGCGGCGCCGGTGCCGACTCGGCCACCGGCTCGTCGAGCGGCGGCCAGGCGGTGTTGACGACGTGCGATTCGGGCGTATCGGCCAGCGGCTGCACCGCGTCCTGCGCGGCCGAATAGGCCAGCGCGTCGCGCTGGCGCAGCGCCTCGAAGGCGATGCCCAGGCCGTCGGCGCGCTCGAGCAGCGGCTCGACTTCGGCGGTGCTGGCCGACGACTCGCGGGCCAGCAGGTGCTCGATCGCGGTCTCGAGGCGGTGCGCCAGCTCGCCCAGGCGCATCGCGCCGGCCAGGCGGGCACCGCCCTTGAAGGTGTGCAGGGTGCGCATGCTGGCAGCGGCATGCGCGTTCTCGTGCGGCTGCGAGACCCAGTCGCGCAGGTGCGCGGTCAGCTCGGGCAGCAGTTCCAGGGCCTCTTCCTCGAAGATCGGGAAGAGGTCGACGTCGACCACGTCGACCGAGTCGAGGTCCTCGTCGGTGTCGAAGGCGGCGCGCGGCGCGGCCTGCTGCACCGCGCGCTGCGCCTCGATGGGCAGCGGCACGAAGGGCTTGAACTCGGCCTGGCCGAAGTCGGCGAAGGCGGTACCGCCCGGCACAGGGCTGGGCGCCAGCGGCGCCGGCAGGCTGGGCGCAGGCGCGGCGGTCTCGTCCTCGGACGCCACGGGCGCCGCGGCCTGCTCGGCCAGGCGGCGCGCGAGGTCGAGCTCGTGCTCGCCCAGGCGCTGCAGCAGCTCGGGCGGCGGCGACTTCAGGAAGCCGGCGGCGAACTGGTGCAGCAGCCGGCGCATCTCTTCGGCGACGTCGAGGTAGAGCTGGGCATCGCCGCTGCCGCCGCCGCCGAGCTGCTGCGAATGCATCAGCGCGTGCTCGAGCTGGCGCGCCAGCGACGACAGGTCGCTGAAGCCGACGGTCGCCGAGTTGCCGGCCAACGAATGCGCGAGCGCGACCGCGGTCTCGCCGACCGGGCGATCGAGCTCGTGCGTCCACTCGGACAGCTCGGTGCCGAGGCGGCGCGACAGCTCGTCGGCCTCGCTGAGGTAGATGTTGAACAGCGGGATGCTGATGTGCAGCGGGCCGACGACCTTGACCTGGTCGCTGACCGGCTCGTCGGCCGCCGGCACGAAGCCCGACGACAGCTCGCCCGCGCCCGACGGATGCAGCGCGACGACGATGTCGTTGGACTCGAAGGGCACGACGTCGGACTCGGGCGCCTCGTCGAGCGGAGCGACCGGGCTGCCGTCTTCCAGCGCGCCGGGCTGCGGCTCGAAGCCGGAGACGGTGGGCAGCGTCGGCTGCAGCGGCTCGATCAGCGAGGGCGCGTCCGGCACCACGGTGCCGGGCACCGGGGCCGGCATGTCGAGGTCGATGGTGGTGAACAGTGCGTCGTCGGCGATGGCCGGCTTGGGCAGCTCGTCCAGCGGCAGCGGCGCGGTCGGCGCGGCGTCGTAGCCGCGCGAGGCGCTCAGGTCCAGCGCGTCGTCGAGGGCCGGCAGGTCGACCGCCGGCGCGGTGGCGTCGAAGGGCTGGTCGAAGGCAGCCAGCGCTTCGGCGTCGGCCAGCGGCACGACCTCGGGCAGCGCGGGGGCCGGCTCGCCGAGGTCGAAGCTGAAGTCCATGCCCGGCACGGCGGCGGGCTCGGGGGTGACGGCAGGTGCGGCGGCGGGCGCCGGCAGATCCAGGTCGCTGGCGGCCGGCAGCACCAGGCTGATCGGTGCCATCGGGGCCGGCGCGACGACGGCAGCCGGGGCCGGTGCGGCCGCATCGGCCAGCTTGAGCGTGCGGCCCTCGAGCCGCATCGCATCGGCCACCTTGCGCACCGGCGCGCTGTGCCAGCCGCTCACGTTGCCGGCCGCGATGGCCTCGATCCAGCCGCCCAGATGCGTGAGCAGGTCGCCGCTGAGCTGCAGCAGCTCGACGCTGGCCGGCTGCTGGGTGGCGAGCTGGTCGTTGTAGAGCTGCTCGCAGGCCCAGGCGGCCTCGCCGAAGTCGTTCAGCCCGACCATGCGCGAGCTGCCCTTGAAGGTGTGGAACGAACGCCGCACCGTGGTGAGCTGTTCCACGTCGCCCGGCGCATCGGCCAGCGCATCGAGCGCGGCCCGCGCGTTGACCAGCACCTCGCGCGCTTCCTCGAGGAAGATGTCGCGCATCTCGTCGTCGCCCTCGAGCCCGGTCTGCTGGACCGGCGCGGTGGGCGCCAGCGACATCAGCGGCATCGGGGCCGAGACGCGCGGCGCGTCCAGGCCGACCGGGTCGGACGCGGTCGAGACGAAGTCGGCCAGCGCGTCGGCGACCTGCTCGCGCACGCGCGCTTCGGTCTGGCGCCGGGCGAACGGTGCGTCGGCGGTGTCGATCGCGGCCTGCGCGCTGGTCAGCGAGGCGGTGAGCTCGGGTTGCGCCGCCACGCCGGGCGCCTGCGCCAGCTGGTCGATGCGTCGCGACATCTCGTCCAGCGGCATCGCGCCGCTGTCGCGCGCCAGGCTCTGGGCCTGGGCGACCAGTTCGGCGTCGAGACGCGGCGCGGCCGCGGCTTCGAGCGCGGAACTCTGGCGACCGACCTGCGAGACCAGCAGCCCGGAGGCGCTGTCGAACTGGAACAGGGACTTGGCGGCCTGCGGCTGCACGCCCAGCAGGTCGATGAGGAAGCTCAGCGCACTGAGGTTGCCCGCCAGGCGCTCGAACAACGGCTGCTGGTGGCGCGCGTCCTCGCCGGCGGCGACCAGCGCGTCGACGTCGTCGCGCATGCGCAGCACGGCCTGCGTGGCCTGGCCCAGGCCCAGCACCGACATCACGCCACGCATCGCCTGCAGCTGCGCCGGCACCGGGATCAGCACCGCGGGCTCGGTCGGCTTGCGGAAGAACTGGTCGATCAGCTTCTCGGACTCGGACAGCGAGCTGCGCAGCTCCTGCACCACGCTGCCCATCGTCTGGCGATCGGACACGCGGCGGTACAGCTCCTCCATCCAGGTCTCGAGCGGCTCGGGCGTGCCGCCGCCGTGCACCGCGTCGACACGCTGCGCGAGGCGCTGCACGCGCCCGGCCTGCTCGGGGTGGTCGAAGGCGCCGTCCTCGAGCGCGGCCTCGATGTACAGGACGCTGGTCGCGATCTCCATCGCCAGCGCCGGAGGCGGCACGCCGCCGCCCTGCACCGATTGCGCGACGGCGCGCGACAGCGAGTCGCCGAGCACCTCGCCGCCCGGCACGAGGCGCTTGAGCGAGTCGGCCACCAGCGCGAACTGCTCGTTGAGACCCGACAGGCGGTGCATCTCGCCGCCGGCGACGGCCGACCACGAGTCCTTGGCGGTCGAGACGCGCTTGCGCGCCTGCGTGATCCACGCCGGGTCGTAGCGACCGAGCTGGACGGCGTTGTAGTCGGCCGGCACGGCGTCGCGCGTCGGCGGGTAGACGGCGCGCACGGCAGCGAGCCGCGTCGCCTGGCCGGTGGACGGGGCTGCCGCCAGGGCGCAGAAGAAGTGCAGGTCGCGCGCCAGGCGCTCGCCGGCGGTCGGGTCGCCGCGCTGCTGGCCGCGCAGTTGCGCCAGCAGCCGCGAGGTCATGCGCTTGGCGTAGACGTCGGGCGTCAGCAGGCCCTCGGCCTGCGCCTCGAAGAAGGCCGACGCCAGGCGCCACAGCGTGGCGGTGTGCGGCTGCTCGGCGCCGGCGGCGAGCCCGGCGGCGAGGTCGGACAGGCGCTTCTGCACCGCCGGGCCGGGCTGGCGCATCAGCGCCAGCGACTGGGACTCGAACTCGGCGGTCATCGCCGGGTCGGCGCCGCGCGGCGCGATGCCGGGCTCCGGGGCGACGTTGTTCCACTGCCATTCCTGCGGCCACAGGTCGGCCGGGTGGACGCGCTCGGCACCGGCGAGTTCCTGCACGGCGCGGTACTGCGGGAACAGCGCGACCGGCGACACCGCCTTGCCGGCGAGCCGGCGCGCCAGGAAGTCGTGCAGCGCGAACGAGGCGCGCTCGATGACCTCGACCGCGGCGAGGTCGAGCTTGTGCGGCTTGGCGATGAAGCGCTGGACCGCGGCCTCGCTGCCACGCAGCAGCGCGGCGCCGGCCGGCAGGCCGACCAGCTCGAGCACGCCCACGCCCTGGTGGATGTGCTGGCGCGCGGCGCGCAGCAGGGTCGGCTCGACGTCGTCGAGGTCGGACCCGAAGGTCGACTCGGTGTCCTTCAGCGTGCGGCGCAGCGCCTTGTGCGCGTTGTCGAGCGACTTGCGCAACTCCTCCTGGACCCAGGCCAGGGCACTGACGTCGTCGAGGGTGTCGTGTTGACTGTCCATCCGTGGCGGTCCGGTGACGTGGGGCGCGCGGGCTCGGTGGCTTGCGGGGGCAGGTCGGGGCTCAGCCGATCTTGAACCGCGCGACCGAGGCCTTCAGTTCTTCGGCCGTGCGCGACAGTTCCCGCACCAGCTGCGCGGTCGAGCGCGTGCCGTCGCCGGTCTGCTCGGTCACCGCGAAGATGTGCTGGATGTTGGCGGCCACGACGTTGGCGGACTGCGCTTCGCGCGAGGCGACGCTGGAGATGTCCTCGATCAGCTCGGCGAGCTGGCGCGACACGCGGTCGATCTCGCCCAGCGCGGTACCGGCGTTGTCGGACAGCTTGGCGCCTTCGACCACGCCCTGGGTCGACCTCTCCATGGCCGCCACGGCATCCTGCGTGTCGGTCTGAATGGTCTTCACCAGCGCGGCGATCTGCTTGGTCGCGTCGCCGGAGCGTTCGGCCAGCCGCTGCACTTCCTCGGCAACGACCGAGAAGCCGCGACCCGCTTCGCCGGCAGAGGCCGCCTGGATGGCGGCGTTCAGCGCCAGCACGTTGGTCTGTTCGGTAATGTCGGAGATCAGCTCGGTGATTTCGCCGATCTCCTGCGACGACTCGCCCAGCCGCTTGATGCGCTTGGAGGTGTCCTGGATCTGGTCGCGCAGCTGGTTCATGCCGCCGATGGCGTTCTGCACCGCCTGCAGGCCGGACTCGGCGGCCACCAGCGACTGGCGCGCCACCTGGGCCGACTGCGTGGCCTGCGCGGACACGCCGTTGATTCGACCGGCCATCTGCAGCACCGACTCGCCGGTTTCGCGGATCTCGCGCAGCTGTTCGTCGGAGGCGGCCAGCAGTTCGGTCGACGTCGCTTCCACCTGCGAGGTGGTCTCGGTCATCCGCGACACCGTGCCCTGCACCTGCGACACCAGGGTGCGCAGTTCTTCCACGGTGTAGTTCACCGAGTCGGCGATGGCGCCGGTGATGTCTTCCGTCACCGTGGCCTGTTGCGTCAGGTCGCCTTCGGCCACCGTCTGCAGTTCGTTCATCAGCCGCAGAATGG
>NZ_CADEFR010000054.1 GCF_902826655.1 uncultured Methylibium sp.
GGCGTGCCGCACCCGCTGCACATCCACGGCAGCAACCTCGGCGTGGCCGGCAACATCGAGTCCACGCTCGCCACCATCGAGGCGCTGGAAGGCCTGCCCGCCCACCTGACCCACATCCAGTTCCACGCCTACGGGACCGAGGGGCCGAAGAAGTTCTCGTCGGCCGCGCGCCGGCTGGCCGAGGCGGTCAATGCGAACAGGAACATCAGCCTCGACGTCGGCCAGATCCTGTTCGGACAGACCGTCACCGCCAGCGGCGACACGATGCGCCAGCACGCCAACGCGGACCTCGGCACGCCGCGCAAGTGGGTCGGCGCCGACATCGAGTGCGACGCCGGCTGCGGCGTCGTGCCCTTCAAGTACCGCGAGCAGAGCTTCGTCAACGCGCTGCAGTGGCTGATCGGGCTGGAGATCTTCCTGCTGGTCGACGACCCCTGGCGCGTGGTGATGACCACCGACCACCCGAACGGCGCGCCCTTCACCAGCTACCCGCACCTGATCCGGCTGCTGATGGACAAGAGCTTCCGCGACGAGCAGATGGCGAAGCTCAATCCGGACGCGGTGGCGATGAGCTCGCTCGGCTCGATCCAGCGCGAGCTGAGCCTCAACGAGATCGCGATCATGACCCGCGCCGGCCCGGCCCGGCTGCTGGGCCTGAAGGACCGCGGCCACCTCGGCACAGGCGCGGCGGCCGACATCGCGATCTACCGCGAGGACGCCAACCGAGAAACGATGTTCACCGCGCCCGAGCACGTGTTCAAGGACGGCGTGCAGGTCGCTCGCCGGGGCGTCATCACCGCGACGCCGACGGGAGGCACCCACTTCGTCGAGCCGGCCTTCGACCGCGGCATCGAGAAGCTGATCGGCAAGTATGCAAACGAGCACCTGGCCGTCGCGCCGCGCCACCTGGTGATCGGCCACGACGAGTTATGCCGCTGCTGCAACGGCGGGCGCTTGCTGCCGGCGGCGTGCTTCGAGACCAGCGCGAACTGACGACGATGGAACTCAACGGCATCACCATCGACGACAGCTTCGCCGAGGCCTTTCCGATGAAGGGCACGCGGCTGATCGTCACCGCGCACGACATGACCTGGGCGCGCCATGCTGCGGTCGCGACCACCGGCTTCGCGACCTCGGTGATCGCCTGCGGCTGCGAGGCCGGCATCGAGCGCGAGCTGTCACCCGAGGAGACGCCCGACGGCCGGCCCGGCATCAGCCTCCTGATCTTCTCGATGAGCGGCAAGGAACTGGCCAAGCAGGTCGAGAAGCGCGTCGGCCAGTGCGTGCTGACCTGCCCGACCACGGCGGTCTATGCCGGGCTCCTGCCGCCGCAAGGCACCGATCCGATCGCGCTCGGCAAGAACCTGCGCTTCTTCGGCGACGGCTGGCAGCAGAGCAAGATGATCGCGGGTCAGCGCTACTGGCGCGTGCCGGTGATGGATGGCGAGTTCGTCGCGCAGGAGACGACCTGGGTCACGACCAAGGCGGTGGGCGGCGGCAACCTGCTGCTGCTGGCGACCGACACCGCGAGCGCGCTGCGCGCCGCCGAAGCGGCCGTCGCGGCGATGAAGCAGGTGCCCAACATCATCATGCCCTTCCCCGGCGGCGTGGTGCGCTCGGGATCGAAGGTCGGCTCCAGGTACCCGACGCTGGGCGCGTCGACCAACGACGCTTACTGCCCCAGCCTGCGCGAGCTGGCGAAGCAGTCGGACCTGAGCCCCGACATCGGCAGCGTGATGGAGATCGTCATCGACGGCCTGACCGACGCCGACGTGGCCGCGGCCATGCGCGCGGGACTCGAGGCCGCGATCGCCCTGGGCGCCGGCTCCGGCCTGAAGCGCATCGGCGCGGGCAACTACGGCGGCAAGCTCGGGCCCTTCCTGTATCACCTGCACAAGCTGGTTCCCGACGCGAAGGGAGCGGCGCAATGAGCGGCTGGAAGCTCACGCTGAAGTCGCAGCCGGCGTTGCGGGTTGACCTGCGCTCGCTGTCGCCTGCCGCCTTCGCCGATTCGAGCGCCGCCGCGGTCGGCAAGCACGTCGTTCATCACGGCAATGAAGCGGTCGCCCTCGGCGACCTGTTCACCATCGCACCGCACACCGACGGCGAACTGCGTCTCGAAGGCGATCTGTCGCGCTTCGACCGCATCGGCTGGCAGCTGGCTGGCGGCACGATCCGCATCGAAGGTACGACGGGCGACTACCTCGGCGCCGGCATGAGTGCTGGCGAGGTTCACGCCACCGGCAACGCCGGGATGCTGGCTGCCTGCGAGATGTCGGGCGGCCGGCTCGAGATCGGCGGCGACGCCGGCGACTGCGCGGCCAGCGGCCTGCCCGGCAGCATGGACGGCATGCGCGGCGGCACGCTGCTCGTGCGCGGCAGCGCGGGCCAGCGCTTCGGCGACCGCATGCGGCGCGGCACGGCGCTGGTGTTCGGCGATGCGGGCGACTTCTGCGCCTCGCGCATGGTCGCCGGCACGATCGCGGTGGGCGGCCGCCTTGGCGCGCACCCGGGCTACGGCATGCGGCGCGGCACGCTGCTGGCGCTGGGCCCGGCGCCCACGGTGCCGCCGACCTTCGCCGCGACCAACGTGAACATCGGTGTGTTCTGGCAGCTGCTGGCGCGCGACCTGGCACGCCACGGCGGCGTGTTCGCGACGCTGGGCCCGCGCTGCGCCTGGCGCCATGTCGGCGACCTGGCCGCCGGCGGCAAGGGCGAGTTGCTGATCCTGAGTCCCTGACCGTTCGGGCTGAGCCTGTCGAAGCCCTGCGCGGCACTTCGACAAGCTCAGTGCGAACGGAATTTCACATTTCCATCACTCGACCCACCACCATGAGCAAGACCTACACCTTCCATGCCGGCGAAGCCACCGTCCTCGCCGCCGACGGCCAGTTCACCGACGCGATGCCCGAGATCCTGATCGGCCGCACCGACGGGCCCGTGGGCGCCGCCTTCGCGAACATGATGGCCCAGAGCAAGGGCCACACCGCCATGTTCGCGATCCGCGCCTGCAACCAGCTGGTCCGCCCGGCGACGATGACGGTGCCCAAGGTGACGCTCAAGGACAGCGCCAACATCGACCTGTTCGGCGGCGTGGTCCAGTCGGCCACCGCCGACGCGGTGCTGGACAGCGTGATCGAGGGCGTGATCCCGAAGGACAAGGTCGACGAGCTGTGCATCGTCAGCCTGGTCTGGATCGACCCGCGCTGCGCCAAGGACCCGAACCTCGACAAGAAGGACATGTACCGCACCAACTACGAGGCGACCAAGCTGGCGATCAAGCGCGCGCTGAACAACGAGCCGTCGATCGACGAACTCATTGCGAACCGCAACAAGATCAAGCACGACATGGATGATTGGAGCTAGGCCTCGTTCGACGCGCGGTCGCGGCAGCCGTTGCGAAGCAAGGCACCCGCGGACTCGGCCTCATTCGACGCCGCATGAACACAACACCGGTCTTCGCCCTCCTCGACGACCGCGCCGCGAGCGCCGAGCATCCGACGAGCCGGCTCTACACGGCCTACGCCCACGAGCGCCGCTGCATCGATCCGGCGGCGCTCGATGCTTTCTGGGCGGAGGTCGAGGCGGACCAGAAGCTCGGCCTGCACGCGCTGCTGCTGATCGACTACGAATGGGGCAGCAAGCTGCTGGGCGCCGGTCGCCGGCCCGGTGACGAAGCGGCCGCGCTGAGAGTGCTGCTGTTCCGCGAGCTGCGCTTCCTGTCGCGCGACGACGCCGACCGCTGGCTCGCCCGGCAGGACGACAGCGCCGAGCCGCGGCCCGCCGGCGTGCTGGACGTGCAGGCCAGCGTCACCCGCGACGAGTTCCATGCGGCGATCGGCCGCATCCACGAGGCCATCCGCGCCGGCGAGACCTACCAGGTCAACTACACCTACCGGCTCGACTTCGCCGCGCACGGCGCGCCGGTCTCGCTGTACCGGCGGCTGCGCGCGCGCCAGCCGGTGCCCTACGGCGCCTTCGTCGCGCTGCCGCCGTCGTCCGACGCGCAGGCGCCGACCCATGTGCTGTCCTGTTCGCCCGAGCTCTTCGTGCGCCACGCGGCCGGCCGGCTCACCGCCAGGCCGATGAAGGGCACGGCGCCGCGCCGCGCGGTGATGGAAGGCGACAGCGAGACCGCACGCCATCTGCACCTGGACACCAAGAACCGCGCCGAGAACCTGATGATCGTGGACCTGCTGCGCAACGACCTGGGGCGGATCGCGACGGTCGGCTCGGTGCGGGTGCCGGGGCTCTTCGACGTCGAGTCGCACGCGACGGTGTTCCAGATGACCTCGACCGTCGAGGCCGAGGCGAAGGCAGGTCTCGGCATGCCCGAGCTGCTGCGCGCGATCTTTCCCTGCGGGTCGATCACCGGCGCACCGAAGTACCACACGATGGACCTGATCGCGGGCCTCGAATCGACCCCGCGCGGCCTGTACTGCGGCGCGATCGGCTGGATGGATGCGCCGACCCAGGCCGGATCGCTCGGCGACTTCTGCCTGTCCGTCGCGATCCGCACGCTGACGCTCGGCCCCGAGCGGGACGGCCTGCGCGCGGGCCGGCTGGGCATTGGCGCCGGCATCGTGCTCGACAGCGTGGCCGAGGACGAGTACGCCGAGTGCCAGCTCAAGGGCCGCTTCCTCACCGGCCTGGACCCGGGCTTCGCGATCTTCGAGACGATGCATGCGATGCGCGAGGCCGGCGTGCGCCATCTCGACCGACACCTCGCGCGACTGGGCCGCAGCGCGGCGACTCTCGGCTTCGTCTGCGACGAGATCGAGATGCGCGAGGCGATCCAGCTCGAGGTCGGCCGACTCGCCCCTGACGCACCGCACCGCCTGCGGCTCGGCCTTGCCCGCAGCGGCCGCTTCGACCTGATCGTGCAGCCGCTCGCGCCGCTGCCCGACGGCCCGGTCGGCCTGCGCATCGAACCGCGGCCGCTGCCGGCCGCGCGCCCGCTGTCCGCGCACAAGTCGACGCTGCGCGCCGAGTACGACGCCGGCCTGCGCGCCGCCGAGGCGAGCGGGGCCTTCGACAGCCTGTTCTTCACGCCCGACGGGTGGCTGGTCGAGGGCGGCCGCAGCAACGTCTTCGTCCGCCTGGACGGCCGCTGGTTCACGCCGCCGCTCGCCGACGGCGCCCTGCCCGGCGTGATGCGCGGCCTGCTGCTGGAAGACCCGGCCTGGGCCGCGACGGAGCGCTCGCTGACGCGCGCCGAGCTGCTGCGTGCCGAGGCGATCGTCGTCTGCAATGCGCTGCGCGGTGCCCTGCCCGCGCGACTGGCCTGAGCCCGGGGGACGGCGTGCGGCTCGCGCTCTTCGACCTGGATCACACGCTGATCCCCTTCGACAGCGGCATGGCCTGGTTGCGCTTCCTGGCGTCGCACGAGCGACTGCCGCCCGAGACCGCCGACGTCTACCTCGACCGCTGCCGCGGCTATGTCGAAGGCCAGGTCGACGTGCGGGCCTTGCAGCGCGCCTTGCTCCTGCCGCTGCGCGAGGTCGCGCGCGCCGATCTCGACGCCTGGCTGGCCGAGTTCGCCGTCGACCTGCCGGCCTCGCTGCCGGCCGCGGCGCGCGCGCTGGTCGACCGGCATCGCGACGACGGCGACCTGTGCTGCCTGGTGACGGCGACGCCGCGCTTCATCGCGGAGCGCTACGCCGCGGCCTTCGGCATCGACGAGGTGCTGGCGAGCGAGGCGCTGGCCGATTCGCACGGGCGCCTGACCGGCGATATCGCCGGCCAGCCTTGCGTCGGTGAACACAAGCTGACGCGGGTCAGGGACTGGCTGCGGCTGCAGGACCTGTCGCTCGATGGGCTCGAGCGCAGCTGGTTCTACAGCGATTCGAGCGGCGACCTGCCGCTGCTGCGTGCCGTGAGCGTGCCGGTGGCGGTGCGCCCGGACCCGCGCTTGCGCGAGCTGGCCGAGCGCGAGGGCTGGGCCGTGAGGATGCTCGACGGGCCGGCGGCCTGAGCGACTACTGCGGCTGCCGCGCGCGCAGCTTGAGCATCAGCTTCAGGTACTCGAGCTTGACGTTGAGCAGCGTCAGCTCGTCGACGAGCGCCTTCCAGGCCGCCTGGTTGGAGTCGAAGGCCGCCAGCTGGGGCAGCGGGGTCGGCTTGGGCGGGATGGGGGCGTCCATGAGGTCGTCGCGTGATTTCCTTCATGGTCGCGCTGCCCCTGCGGCCCGGCAACCCCGCGCTTCGGGTGGGCCCCCGAGGCGCGGGAGCCGCCTCACCCGCGTTCGATCACCGCGAAGGCGCTGTGGTTGTGGATGCTCTCGAAGTTCTCGACCTCGACGCGGTAGCGCCCGATGCCCGGCTCGGCGTTGAGGCGCAGCGCCACGTCGCGCACCAGGTCCTCGACGAACTTCGGGTTCTCGTAGGCGCGCTCGGTGATCCACTTCTCGTCGGGACGCTTGAGCAGGCCCCAGATCTCGCTGGAGGCCGACTCCTCGGCGAAGCGCACCAGGGCGTCGAAGCCAAGTTCCGCCTTCAGCTCGGCGCGGATGGTCACGTGCGAGCGCTGGTTGTGCGCCCCGTAGTCCGAGATCTCCTTCGAGCAGGGGCACAGGCTCTTGACCGGCACCACCACCTCGCACCAGATCGTGCCGACACCGTCGCGCCGCTCGGCGATCCACGCGCCTTCGTAGTCCAGCAGGCTGGCCACGCCGGAGACCGGCGCGTGCTTGCGGATGAAGAAGGGAAAGTGCGCCTCGATCCGGCCTTCGACGGCGTGCAGCTTCTCCAGCATCGCGGCCAGCTCGGTGCGCAGCCGCGCCGCGTCGAGCGGCCGGCCGTCGGCATTGAGCGCTTCCAGCCACGCCACGAAGCGCGACATGTGGGTGCCCTTCTGCTCGGCGGGCAGCGCCACGTCGAGACTCCAGGTCGCGACCGTCGGTGCGACGGTCTCGCCGACCCGCACGGTCAGCGGGTAGCGCACCGACTTCACGCCGACCCGCTGGATCGCCAGGTGACGCTCGTCGCGGGCGCTCTGCGTGTCCGGGATGTGCAGCAGGCTGGCGGCGGTGGCGGGGTGGGTCATGTCGTTCATGGAGGCGGGTGACGGGCATCTTGCACCCGCCATTCTCGGTGTTCAGTCGCGAGGATGACAGCTGGCGGCTTTCCGCGCTGCGGCAAGGGTTCCGGGGTCCCCGACTCCGGGGAGGCCCGGACCGCGCGTGCCTTGCTGCGCAACGGCCGGCGCGACCGAGGCTTCGGTCATCGCCTAGCCCCCGCTCCAGCGATGGCGGAGACCGCGCGTGCCTTGCTGCGCAACGGCCGGCGCGACCGAGGCTTCGGTCATCGCCTAGCCGTTGATCGCCGGCCTCACCAGCTCGAGCTTGCCGCCGAAGCGCTTGAGGATGCTCTGTTCGATGCCCGCCGCATCCAGGCCCAGCATGGACAGCAGCTTGGCCGGGTCGCCGTGCTCGACGAAGCTGTCGGGCAGGCCGAGGGTCAGCACCGGGATGCTCACGCCGGCCGCCTGCAGGGCCTCGAGCACGGCACTCCCGGCACCGCCCGGCAGGCAGCCTTCCTCGACCGTCACCAGCGCTTCGTGGCTGCGCGCCAGCTGCAGCAGCAGGTCGGTGTCGAGCGGCTTGACGAAGCGCATGTTGGCCACGGTGGCGTCGAGCCGCTCGCCGGCCGCCAGCGCGGGATACAGCAGCGTCCCGAAGGCCAGGATCGCGATGCGGCGCGAGCGCCCTTCGCGCCGCAGCTCGCCGCGACCCCAGGGCAGGGCCTGCAGCCCGGGATCGATGGCCGCGCCGATGCCGGCGCCGCGCGGATAGCGCACCGCGACCGGATGACTCTGCTCGAAGGCGCTGGTCAGGGCCTGGCGGCATTCGTTCTCGTCGGCCGGCGCGATCAGGCTGCAGTTGGGAATGCAGCGGATGTAGGCGATGTCGTAGGCGCCGGCGTGGGTGGCGCCGTCGGCACCGACGAGGCCGGCCCGGTCGAGCGCAAAGACCACCGGCAGGTTCTGGATCGCGACGTCGTGGATCAGCTGGTCGTAGCCGCGCTGCAGGAAGGTCGAGTAGATCGCGACCACCGGCTTCATGCCCTCGCAGGCCAGGCCGCCGGCGAAGGTGACGGCGTGCTGCTCGGCGATGCCGACATCGAAGTAGCGCTTCGGGAAGCGCTGCTCGAACTCGACCATGCCCGAGCCCTCGCGCATCGCCGGCGTGATGCCGACGAGGCGCTCGTCCTGGGCCGCCATGTCGCACAGCCACTGGCCGAACACCTGCGTGAAAGTGATCTTGGGCGGCGTCGCGGGCTTCTTGATGCCTTCGGCCGGGTTGAACTTGCTCGGCCCGTGGTAGGCCACCGGGTCGGCTTCGGCGAGCTTGTAGCCGTAGCCCTTCTTGGTGACGACGTGCAGGAACTGCGGGCCCTTGCGGTCGCGCAGGTTCTCGAGCGTCGGGATCAGCGCATCGAGGTCGTGCCCGTCGATCGGGCCGACGTAGGTGAAGCCGAACTCCTCGAAGATGGTGCCCGGCACGACCATGCCCTTGGCGTGTTCCTCGAAGCGCCGCGCCAGCTCGAACAGCGGCGGCGCGTTCTTCAGCACCGTCTTCGCGCCCTCGCGCGCGGCGTCGTAGAACTTGCCGCTCATCAGGCGCGCCAGGTACTTGTTGAGCGCGCCGACCGGCGGGCTGATCGACATGTCGTTGTCGTTCAGCACCACCAGCATGTTGGCGCCGGCCACGCCGGCGTTGTTGAGGGCCTCGAAGGCCATGCCGGCGGTCATCGCGCCGTCGCCGATGATGGCCACGGTGCGGCGTTCCTCGCCCTTGATCTTGGCGGCCAGCGCCATGCCCAGCGCCGCCGAGATCGACGTCGACGAGTGGGCCGTGCCGAAGGTGTCGTACTCGCTCTCGTCGCGGCGCGGGAAACCGCTGATGCCGCCCAGCTGACGCAGGCTGCCCATGCGATCACGCCGGCCGGTCAGGATCTTGTGCGGATAGGTCTGGTGGCCGACGTCCCAGACCAGGCGGTCTTGTGGCGTGTCGAAGACGCCGTGCAGCGCGACCGTCAGCTCGACCGTGCCCAGGTTGCTGGAGAGGTGCCCGCCGGTCTGCGACACGCTGGTCAGCACGTGGTCGCGCAGTTCGCCGGCCAGTTGCTTGAGCTCGGCGCGCGACAGCCGGCGCAGGTCGGCCGGCGTGTCGATGGTCGAAAGCAGGGGATAGGACTTCATCGGGATCAGCTGTCGCGCTCGACGACCTTGTCGGCCAGCAGGCTCAGCCAGGCTGCATTGTGCAGCCCGCTGCGCGCCAGCGCGGCCTGGGCCTGCTCGCGCAGGGCCTGGGCGCGACGCTGCGCGGCTTCGAGGCCGAGCACGGTCACGTAGGTGGGCTTGTTGTTGTCGGCATCCTTGCCGGCGGTCTTGCCCAGGGTGTCGGACGCCTGGGTCGCGTCGAGGATGTCGTCGACCACCTGGAAGGCCAGGCCGAGGGCGGCGCCGTATTCGCTGAGCGCGTCTCGCGCGACCGCCGTGGTGTCGCCGCAGGCTGCACCCATCATCACGCTGGCCTGCAGCAGGGCGCCGGTCTTGCGGCGGTGCATGTCGCACAACGCCTGCTCGTCGAGCGGGCGACCGACGCTGGCGAGGTCGATCGCCTGGCCACCGGCCATGCCGTGCTGTCCGGCCGCGCGCGCCAGCAGGCCGCACAGCCGCGCCTGCAGGACCAGCGGCACGCTGTCATCGTCGGGCGTCAGGACCTCGAAGGCCAGCGCCTGCATGGCGTCGCCGGCCAGCATCGCCTGGGCCTCACCGAACTGCACGTGGACAGTCGGCTTGCCGCGGCGCAGGACGTCGTCGTCCATGCACGGCATGTCGTCGTGGATCAGCGAGTAGGCGTGGATCAGTTCGACGGCACAGGCCGCACGCAGGGCCGCCTCGCTGTCGTGGGCGCCGACCGCCTCGGCCGCCGACAGGACCAGCAGCGGCCGCAGGCGCTTGCCGCCGTCGAGCACGCCGTAGCGCATGGATTCGGCCAGCCCGGCGGGCGCCTCGGCCGGCACCCAGCGGTCGAGCGCCGCCTCGACGACGGCGAGCCGTTCGCGCGACCAGCTGTCGAACTCGTCGCGCTTCATGAGGGACCGACCCAGGGCTTGAGCTGGCCGGCCTCGAGGACCTGGACCTGCTGCTCCACCGCTTCGAGCTGGTTGCGGCAGTAGCCCAGCAGCACGGCGCCGCGGCGATAGCCGGCGAGCAGGCGGTCGAGCGGCAACTGGCCGCCCTCCATGGCAGCGACCAGCTGCTCGAGCTCGGCCAGCGCCGCCTCGTAGCTGGCGGGCTCGGCTTCGGGCGTGTTCCCGGTAGCAGGTGCTTGCTTGGCCATGAATCGCGTGAAAAAAGGAATTGTAGTCAGCGCGTCGTCAAGCGCCCCCGTCGGGTGTCAGCATTTGTGCAGCGCGGGATGTGCGCCCGATTGGAGCGACGCCTCCGGGGAAGGACAACCCCCAAAGGAAGGACGCCGCTAGAATCGCGCCCCTCGCCCTCCATCGGTTTCCTGCAGGCCTTGGGGACCATGTCCGACCTCAGCATCACCCGCGAAGTCCTCGAGCGCAGCCACGCGCAGCTGCCGGTGTCGAGCTATTTCGACGAGGCCGTGTACCGCCGCGAGCAGGCGCTGGTCATCCAGCCCGGCCCGCGCTATCTCGGGCATGCCTTGTCGGTGCCCGAGATCGGCGACCACTTCGCGTTGCCGCAGGAGGGCGAAGGTCGCGCGCTGGTGCGGACGGCCCAGGGCATCGAGCTGATCTCCAACGTCTGCCGGCACCGCCAGGCGGTGATGCTGCGCGGCCGCGGCAACGCCGGCAGCCACATCGTGTGCCCGCTGCACCGCTGGACCTACGACCTGTCCGGCCAGCTGGTCGGCGCACCGCACTTCCCCGACGATCCCTGCCTGCACCTCAACAACTATCCCGTGCAGTCCTGGAACGGCCTGCTGTTCGAGGGCGGGCCGGGCCGCCGCGACGTCGCGGCCGACCTGTCCGGCCTGACCCTGCCGCCCGAGTTCGACTTCTCCGGCTACGTGTTCGACCGCGTGCACCTGCACCAGTGCGACTACAACTGGAAGAGCTTCATCGAGGTCTACCTCGAGGACTACCACGTCGGCCCCTTCCATCCCGGCCTGGGCAACTTCGTCGCCACCGACGACCTGCGCTGGCAGATGGGGCGCGAGTTCTCGCTGCAGACCGTGGGCGTCGCCAGGCACGCCGGCGAGGCGCTGGGCAAGCCCGGCTCCGACGTCTACCGCCGCTGGCACGAGGCCCTGCTCAACTTCCGCGGCGGCAAGCCGCCGCGCCACGGCGCGATCTGGCTGACCTACCACCCGACCGTGATGCTGGAGTGGTACCCGCATGTGCTGGTGGTGTCGACGCTGGTGCCGCAGGGGCCGCGCAAGACGCTCAACGTCGTCGAGTTCTTCTACCCCGAGGAGATCGCCGGCTTCGAGCGCGAGTTCGTCGAGGCCCAGCAGGCCGCCTACATGGAGACCTGCGTCGAGGACGACGAGATCGCGCTGCGCATGGACGCCGGCCGCGAGGCGCTGTGGCGGCGCGGCGACGACGAGGCCGGCCCCTACCAGAGCCCGATGGAAGACGGCATGCAGCACTTCCACGAGTGGTACCAGCGCAGGATGGCGATCAGTGATCGGTGAGTGGTGATCGGCAGCCGTCGCCGCGCACGGGCGCCCACCGATCACCGATCACGATTCACTGCTCACCGCGACATGTCCGCTCCGTTGCTGATGGTGCTGGCAACGCTGCTGTTCGCGGCGATGAGCGTGTGCGTCAAGTACGCCTCGGCGCACTACGCCACCGCCGAGATCGTGTTCTATCGCGGCGTGGTCGGTGCACTGGCGATGGCGGCGCTGCTGCGCTCGCGCGGCGTCCCGCTGCGCACGCCGGTGCCGGCGATGCACCTGTGGCGCTCGGTGGTCGGCGTCACCGCGCTCGGGCTGTGGTTCTACGCCATCGGCGGCCTGCCGCTGGCCACCGCGATGACGCTCAACTACATGTCGTCGGTGTGGATGGCGCTGTTCCTGATCGGCGGCGCGATCATGCTCGGCCGCTCGGCGATCGACGGTCGGCTGGTGGCGACGGTGCTGATCGGCTTCGTCGGCGTCGCGCTGATCCTGCGCCCGACGATGGAGCGCGACCAGCTCTGGCACGGCCTGCTCGGCCTGCTGTCGGGCATGCTGGCCGCGATGGCCTACCTGCAGGTGACGGCGCTGGGGCGCGTGGGCGAACCCGAGCCGCGCGTCGTCTTCTACTTCTCGCTCGGCAGCGTCGTCGCCGGCCTCGCGGCGCTGCCCTTCAGCGGTGGCATGCACCGCGAGCACACGCTCTTCGGCGTCGCGATGCTGCTGGCCGTCGGCGTGCTGGCCACGACGGCGCAGCTGCTGATGACGCGCGCCTACGCGACCGGCCGGCCGCTGGTCAACGCGAGCCTGCAGTACCTCGGCATCGCCTACTCCTTCGTGTTCGGCGTGCTGCTGTTCGACGACCCGGTCACGCCGATGGCGCTGGCCGGCATGGTGCTCGTCGTCGTCGCCGGTCTCGCGGCCACGCAACTGCGCAGCTTCAGCGCCCCGAAGGACGCCACCACCTCGACCCTGGAGAGCTGATGACCGCCCTGCCCACCCCCTTGATCGGCGCCGAGGCGCTGCGCCGCCGCCTCGCCGATGGCACCCCGACGCTGCTGGTCGAGACCTCGTTCGACCTGACCGACCCCGCCGCCGGCGAACGCAGCCACGCTGCGGGCCACCTGCCCGGTGCGCACTACCTGCACCTCGACCGCGACCTGGCCGACCATGCGCCGCCGGCCGACGGTCGCTTCCGCGGCCGCCATCCGCTGCCGACGCCCGCAGCCTTTGCGCTGACGCTCGGGCGGCTCGGGATCACGCCGTCCAGCGCGGTCGTCCTCTACGACCGCCAGGGCGGCGTCTACGCCGCCCGCGCCTGGTGGATGCTGCGCTGGATGGGCCATCGCGAGGTCGCGGTGCTCGATGGCGGCGTGGCCGCGTGGCAGGCGGCCGGCGGTGCGCTCGATGACGCCGCACCCGCGGCAACCGCCGGCACCGTCTATGCAGTCGCCGACGACGCCATGATGCCCACGATCGACGCCGCCGCGCTGCAGGCCTCGCTGGGCGGCGTGCGCCTGCTCGACGCGCGCGCGCCCGAGCGCTTCCGCGGCGAGGTCGAGCCGCTCGACCCGGTCGCCGGCCACATCCCCGGCGCCCTGAACCGCCCGTTCAAGGACAACCTCGACGCCCAGGGGCGCTTCCTCGCGCGGGACGCATTGCGTGCAGCCTTCGAGCCGCTGCTGGCGGGCCGGCCGCCGGGCGAGGTCGTCCACCAGTGCGGCTCGGGCGTCACCGCCTGCCACAACCTGCTGGCGATGGAAGCCGCCGGGCTGCCGGGTTCCGTGCTCTACCCGGGCTCCTGGAGCGAGTGGTGCGCCGACCCGGCGCGGCCCGTCGCGCGCGGCTGACGAGGAAACCACCGCGCGCTTGACCTGGATCACTTGACCGCGCGACGCCCGCGGCGCAGGCTAGTCCCATCCCGCCGCGACCGCGCGGCGCCCTGACGGAGACCGGCCATGTACCAGCGCATCCTCGTCCCCACCGACGGCAGCGACATCACCGCCAAGGCCGTCGCCACCGCGATCACGCTCGCCCGGTCGCTGGGCGCGCAGGTCGAGACGATGTCCGTCAAGGACCCGTTCCCGTACAGCGCGATCAGCGAGATCCAGCCGATTGCGCCGCAGGAGTACTTCGAGGCCCAGGAGCGCATCGCCCGCCAGCGCGTCGACCAGGTCGTCGCCACCTGCCGCGAGGCCGGGCTCGACTGCCCGGCCACCACCGTCGAGGCCCTGCACCCCTGGCAGGCCATCGTCGACCACGCCAAGGCGCGCGGCTGCGACCTGATCGTGATGGCCTCGCACGGCCGCCGCGGCATGAGCGCGCTGCTGCTGGGCAGCGAGACGCAGCGGGTGCTGATCCACACCACGCTGCCGGTGCTGGTGGTCCGCTGACCGATGCTGCTGGACGCCGACGCCACTGCGGCCCGCCTTCCCTGCGCCGCCCTGGCGGCCGAGATCGGTCTGCTGCTGCGCGACCCGGCGGTGCAGGTGCCGCCGCGCCTGGTGCCCGAGCTGCCGGGCGGCAGCCACCTCTTCGTGATGCCGGCCTTCGATGCGCGCGTCGCGATCGCCAAGCTCATCAGCTTCACGCCGGCGAATGCCGGCACCGGACGGCCCACGATCCAGGGCGACGTGGTCGTCTTCGACGTCGCGACCGGCACGCGCCGGCTGGTGCTGGACGGCCCGACCGTGACCGCGCGCCGCACGGCGGCGGTGTCGCTGCTGGCGGCGCGCCTGCTGGCGCCGCAGCCGGACGGACCGCTGCTGGTGATCGGCGCCGGCGTGCAGGGACGCGCGCACGTCGAGGCCTTCGTCGACGGCCTGGGCGTGCGCGAGGTCCTGATCGCCTCGCGCAGCACCGCCGGTGCCGAGGCCCTGGCGGCGCGCGCGCGGGCGCTGGGCGCCCAGGCCAGCGTCGTCGCCGACGCGGATGCCGCACTGCCCGACTGCCCGCTGGTCGTCACCTGCACGCCGGCACGCGCCGTGGTGCTGCATGCCGCACCGCGCGACGACGCCTTCGTCGCCGCGGTGGGCGCGTTCACGCCGGCGATGTGCGAGCTGGCGCCGGCGCTGGTGCAGCACGTGCAGGCGCGGGGTCGCATCGTCGTCGACACGGCCGATGCGACGCACGAGGCCGGCGACCTGCTGCAGGCCGGCATCGCGGTCGAGCGGCTCGCGACGCTGGCCGATGTGGTCAACGGCCGCTGCGCACCGAGCCGCGAGGGGCCGGTGCTCTTCAAGAGCTGCGGATGGGCCGGCTGGGACCTCGCGGCGGCGCGGCTGGCACTGCCGGCGACGGGCTGATCAGATCAAGCGCCGAACACCAGCCATTGCGCCTGCCCGTCGCGCTGCCGCACCAGGCCGTTCTCGACGCGCAGCGCGTCGTTCACCGCCCAGCCCAGCGCCAGCGGATAGAGGCGTCGCTCGGCATCGAGCACGCGCGCCGCGAGGGTCGCCTCGGTGTCGTCGGCACGCACCGGCACGGCGGCCTGGGCGATGATCGGCCCGTAGTCGAGCTCGGGCGTCACGTAGTGCACGGTGGCGCCGGCCAGCTTGCAGCCCGCCTCGAGCGCACGCCGGTGCGTGTGCAGGCCCGGGAAGGCCGGCAGCAGCGACGGATGGATGTTGATCAGCCGCCCGGCATAGCGCTCGACGAAGCCCGGCGTCAGGATGCGCATGAAGCCGGCCAGCACGACCAGGTCGGGCGCGTGCGCATCGATGGCCTCGGCCAGTGCGGCGTCGAAGGCCTCGCGCCCGGCGAACGCGCGGTGGTCCAGCGCCTGGGTGGCGATCCCGGCCGCCGCCGCGACCTGCAGGCCAGCCGCCTCGGGGCGGTTGCTGATGACCGCGACCAGCTGCGCCGGCCACTGCTCGCGCGCGCAGGCCTCGGCGATCGACGGCAGGTTGGAGCCGCGGCCGGAGATCAGCACGACGATGCGTTTCATGGGCCCGCAGTGTAGGCCCCGCCTCTAGAATCGCCTGCCGTTCCGGCCTCCCCGTCCCTGCGACGAGCGCCCCATGAAACTACGCGTCCTCACCGGCATCACCACCACCGGGACTCCCCACCTCGGCAACTACGTCGGGGCGATCCGCCCCGCCATCGCGGCCAGCCTCGAGCCCGGCGTGCAGAGTTTCTTCTTCCTGGCCGACTACCACGCGCTGATCAAGTGCGAGGACCCCGACCGGATCGAGCGCTCGCGCCTGGAGATCGCGGCCACCTTCCTCGCCTGCGGTCTGGACACGCAGCGCGTGGCCTTCTACCGCCAGAGCGACATTCCCGAGATTCCCGAGCTGACCTGGCTGCTGACCTGCGTCACCGCGAAGGGGCAGATGAATCGGGCCCACGCCTACAAGGCCGCACTGGACGCCAACGTCGCAGCCGGTGAGGACCCGGACGCCGGCATCTCCATGGGGCTGTACAGCTACCCCATCCTGATGGCGGCCGACATCCTGATGTTCAATGCCCACCGGGTTCCCGTCGGCCGCGACCAGGTCCAGCACATCGAGATGGCGCGTGACGTGGCGCAGCGCTTCAACCATCTCTTCGGCCAGCGCAGCGACCTCTTCGTGCTGCCCGAGGCGCAGGTCGAAGAAGCCGTCGCCATGCTGCCGGGTCTGGACGGCCGCAAGATGTCCAAGAGCTACGACAACATCGTGCCGCTGTTCGACGGCGGCGCGGAAGGGCTGAAGGACGCGATCGCCCGCATCGTCACCGACTCGCGCCTGCCCGGCGAGCCCAAGGAGCCCGAGGGGACGACGCTTGTCGCGTTGTACGACGCCTTCGCCACCCCGGCGCAACGCGTGGCATTTCGCGACGAGTTGCGGGCCGGCCTCGGCTGGGGCGAAGCCAAGCAGAAGCTCACGACGCTGGTCGAGGCCGAGGTGGCCCCGATGCGCGCGCGCTACGCGCAGCTGATGAGTCATCCCGAGCAGATCGAGGACGCCCTGCAGGCGGGCGCCAGCAAGGCGCGCGCGGTGGCCAAGCCGTTTCTCGAGCAGCTGCGCCGGGCGGTCGGGCTGCGGCCGATGCTGGCGACACCGGCGTCTGGCGCGCTCCACCTTCAGGGCCATGCTCCCTCAGTCGTTATCAAGCCCGCGCTACCGGTCTTCAAGCAGTATCGCGAGACCGACGGTCGTTTCTTCTTCAAGCTGGCGGCCGCCAACGGTGAACTGCTGCTGCAGAGCCGCGGCCTGGCCGATGCGCGCGAGGCCGGCGGCTGGGTCAAGCGCCTGAAGACCGAGGGGGCGACCGCGCTCGACGCCGCACCGGTGGCGCTGGCCGACGGCGTGGACCGCGCCGCGGTCGAGGACGCGCTGGCCGCGCTGGTCGCGTCGCAGGACTGAGCCGCGACGCCAGCGCCTCGGCCATGGCCGGCATCCACATCACCGACATCGAGTCCGCCATCAACTGGTGGCGCGAGCGCTCGCCCTCGCCCGACGGCATCACCGCCTGCGCCGAGGTGCGGGCGCTGGCCGAGGTCTACGCGCTGCTGGTGTACTACCGCGAAAGCGAGTGCGACGACGCCTCGATGCCGCCCCAGGCCAAGGCCGCGTGGCTCGCCTGGTACGCCGGCACGCCGGACGCGCCCTGCATCGCGATCTGCTCCACCAGCCAGGGCGACGCCGTCTGCAAGGGCTGCGGCCGCACCGAGGGCGAGGTGCAGCACTGGCCGGCGATGAGCCCGGCCGAGAAGCGCGCGGTGTGGCGCCGCATCACGATGGAAGGCACGGCGTGGCGCTTCAACCGCTACGCCGAGCGCGCGCTGCAGGGCAAGCCCGTGCCCGCCGAGCCGCCTGCCGCCTGAGCCTGCGATGCACGTCGACATCCAGTTGCCGCTCGGCCGCACCACGGCGATCCAGCGGCTGCGTGCCCAGGGCTTCTGCGTGCTGACGCCGAGTGCGGTCGAAACGCTGACCGGCCAGCCGATCGAACACTTCGACGACATGCTGCCCTACTGGGACGACCTGGCGGCCGACCAGCACCTCAAGGATGGCGGCCACTACCGCTACCGGCGCCACGGCTGCTTCATCCAGAGCCTGGATCCGCCGCAGCTCGAGGCGGTGCCGCACCGCATGCACTGGCAGCCGACGACCTACAACGCGCTGCACGGCGGCATGGAGCGCTGGTTCGAACCCCTGGCCACCGGCCTGGTGCTGCTGCCGGCCTGGAGCGCGCTGCTGTTCGACCTGGGCGCGCTGTTCGCCAAGGTCCGCGCACCGGCCGACGGCCGCTGGTACATCGAGGCCCATCCCTTCCGCATCGACACCGAGGGCGGCGTGGGCCGCCCCACGCCCGAGGGCGCGCACCGCGACGGCGTCGACTTCGTCGCGGTGGTCTTCGTCGGCCGCGAGGGCGTGCGCGGCGGCGAGACGCGCATCTTCGAGGCCGACGGGCCCGACGGCGTGCGCTTCACGCTGCACGAGCCCTGGACCGCGCTGCTGCTCGACGACGAGCGCGTGATCCACGAGAGCACGCCCATCCTGCCCGACGACGCCAACGCCCCGGGCTGGCGCGACACGCTGGTGCTGACCTACCGCGCCGGCGGCTTCCAGTCGCCCGGCGAAGCCGCCACGACGATCTGAGGCCGCCTCAGTCGCGCCGCGCGATGCGCTGCAGCGCATCGCCGGTGACGCGGCAGATGCGCCAGTCGGGCAGCACGCTGGCGCCCATCGCCTCGTAGAAGCGGATCGCCGGCTCGTTCCAGTCGAGCACGCTCCACTCGAAGCGGCCGCAGCCACGCTCGACCGCCAGCGCGCCCAGGCGCTGCAGCAGCGCCTTGCCGATGCCCAGGCCGCGCTGCCCGGGCAGCACGAACAGGTCCTCGAGGTAGAGCCCGGGCTTGCACAGGAAGGTCGAGAAGTTGGTGAAGAAGAGCGCGAAGCCCACCACGCGACGACCCTCGCGACCGTCGTCCAGTTCGGCCACCAGCGCCTCGGCCGCCGGCCGCTCGCCGAACAGCTGCGGGTGCAGCTTCTCGGGCGTCACTTCGAGCAGGTGGGTCAGCTTCTCGTAGTCGGCCAGCGCGGCGATCAGCCGCACCAGGTCGTCCAGGTCGCGCGGCTCGGCGGCGCGCAGGGTGAAGGCAGTGCTCATCGCGGGATTGTCTCCGCGGCGACCGCCGCCGGACGCTCGCCTCGCTACAGTGCGGCGATGGATGCGCCCGCCTACATCGCCCGCCGCACGGCACGGTCCGAGTTCTTCGACGTGCGCGGCCTGCGCTACCACGCGCACGTCTGGGGCGATGCCTCGCTGGCCACGCCCAAGCGGCCGACGCTGCTGCTGATGCACGGCTGGATGGATGTCGGCGCGTCCTTCCAGTTCGTCGTCGACGCGCTGGCCGCCGACCGCCACGTGGTCGCCGCCGACTGGCGAGGCTTCGGCCGCAGCGAGCCGCCGCCCGGCACCGACGCCTACTGGTTCGCCGACTACCTGGGCGACCTCGACGCGCTGGTCGACCAACTCTCGCCCGCGCAGCCGGTGGACCTGCTCGGTCACAGCATGGGCGGCAACGTCGTCACGATCTACGCCGGCGTGCGGCCCGAGCGCATCCGCCGCCTGGTCAACCTCGAGGGTTTCGGCCTGCCGCAGTCCCGGCCGACGCAGGCGCCCAAGCGCTACGCAAGCTGGCTCGACGAGCTGAAGACCCCGCAGCGCCTGCGCGACTACGCCTCGCTGGACGAGGTGGCCGCGCGGCTGCGTCAGAACAACCCGCGCCTGCCGCCTGATCGCGCGGCCTGGCTGGCGCCGCACTGGGCGCGACTCGACGAGGCGAGCGGCCGCTGGCTCATCCAGGGCGACCCGGCGCACAGGCGGGCCAACCCGGTGCTCTACCGCGTCGAGGAAGTGCTGGCCTGCTGGGCGCGCATCGCGGCGCCGATGCTGTGGGTCCAGGGCCGCGAGACCGACGTCGCCAAGTACTGGGGCGACCGCTACCCGCTGGGCGAGTTCGAGGAGCGGCTGAAGGCCGTGCCCCGCGTCGAGAAGATCATGATCGACGCCGCCGGACACATGCTGCATCACGACCAGCCGCAGGTGCTGGCCGCGCACATCGAGCGCTTCCTGGACGCCCCCTGAGCGTTCCGGCGCCGCGTGTGAAAATTGCGGCTTCGGCCGGCGCCCGACGCCAGCCCCACGAACACGAAGGAACCGCCATGGACATCGAACACATCAACGCCCTCGGTGCGCAGCTCTCGGACCTGAGCCAGCGCACGGCCGACCTCCGGAGGTATCTTTGACTTCGATGAGAAGTCGCGCCGCCTGAGCGAGGTCAACGCCGCGCTCGAGGATCCGACGGTCTGGAACGACCCGAAGAACGCCCAGGGCCTGGGCCGGGAGAAGAAGTCGCTGGAAGCGGTGGTCGAGACCATCGCCTCGCTGGAGCGCAACCTCGCCGACAACACCGAGCTCTACGAGATGAGCAAGGACGACGGCGACGTCGACGGCCTGCGCGCGATCGAGGCCGAGACCGCGGGCCTGGCCGCGCAGGTGGAACAGCTCGAGTTCCGCCGCATGTTCAACAACCCGGCCGATCCGCTGCCCTGCTTCCTGGACATCCAGGCCGGCGCCGGCGGCACCGAGGCCTGCGACTGGGCGCAGATGCTGCTGCGCCAGTACCTGCGCTACTGCGAGCGCAAGGACTTCAAGGTCGAGGTGCTGGAAGAGACCGAGGGCGACGTCGCCGGCATCCGCAGCGCCACGCTCAAGATCGACGGCGACTACGCCTTCGGCCACCTGCGCACCGAGACCGGCGTGCACCGGCTCGTGCGCAAGAGCCCGTTCGACTCGTCCGGCGGCCGCCACACCTCGTTCGCGAGCGTGTTCGTCTACCCCGAGGTCGACGACTCGATCGAAATCGAGATCAACCCGGCCGACGTGCGCACCGACACCTTCCGCGCCAGCGGCGCCGGCGGCCAGCACATCAACAAGACCGACTCG
>NZ_CADEFR010000055.1 GCF_902826655.1 uncultured Methylibium sp.
GCCCGACGCTGGGCGCCTGGGGCCTGGGCTGGGAGGTCTGGCTCAACGGCATGGAAGTCACGCAGTTCACTTACTTCCAGCAGGTCGGCGGCATCGACTGCCGCCCGATCACCGGCGAAATCACCTACGGCCTGGAGCGTCTGGCCATGTACCTGCAAGGTGTGGACAACGTCTACAACCTGAAGTGGACCGACAGCATGAGCTACGGCGACGTGTACCTGCAGAACGAGAAGGAACAGTCCGCCTACAACTTCGAGCACAGCGACGCCGACTTCCTCTTCACCGCCTTCGGGGCGCACGAGAAGCAGGCCAAGCACTTGATGGAGCAGCAGCTCGCGCTGCCCGCCTACGAGCAGGTGCTCAAGTGCGCGCACAGCTTCAACCTGCTGGACGCGCGCGGCGCCATCAGCGTCACCGAGCGCGCCGCCTACATCGGCCGCATCCGCAACCTGGCGCGCAGCGTCGCGCAGAGCTATTTCGACAGCCGCGCGCGGCTGGGCTTTCCGATGGCGCCCCGGGCCTGGGCCGACGAAGTGCTGGCGCAGATCGACAGGCAGAACAACAAGAAGGCCGCATGAGCGACAAGAAGAGTCTGCTGGTCGAACTGTGCGTCGAGGAGTTGCCGCCGAAGGCGCTGAAGAAGCTCGGTGCGGCTTTCGCCGAGGCGCTGGCCGCGTCGCTGAAGGCCCAGGGCCTGGCGGGCGAGCAGTCGGCCGTCACGCCGTTCGCGTCGCCGCGGCGGCTGGCGGTGCACGTGAGCGCCGTGCTGCCGGCGGCCCCGGACCAGGCGGTCTCGGTCAAGCTGATGCCGGCTGCGGTGGGCCTGGCGCCGGACGGCCGGCCGACGCCCGCCTTGCTGAAGAAGCTGGCGGCCGTCGGTGCCGATGCCTCGGCCGTCGATGCGCTGCGGCGTGAAGGCGACGCGCTCTTCCTCGACCGCACGCAGGCCGGCGCCACGCTGGCCGCCGGCCTGCAGCAGGCGCTGGACGCGGCGATCGCCGCGCTGCCTAGCCCGAAGCGCATGAGCTACCAGCTCGACGGCGGCGAGCAGCCGGGCTGGACCACCGTCTCCTTCGTGCGCCCCGCGCACGGCCTCGTCGCGCTGCACGGCGCCGACGTCGTGCCGGTCGCCGCCCTCGGCCTGCAGTCCGGACGCGAGACGCACGGCCATCGCTTCGAGGCGCAGATGGACCCGGTGGTGCTGCAGCATGCCGACCACTACGCGCAGCAGCTGCTGGACCAGGGCGCGGTGATCGCCGGCTTCGAGCAGCGCCATGGCGAGATCGCGCGCCAGCTGCAGCATGCGGCCGCGCAGCAAGGGCTGGTGCCGATCGACGATGCCGCGCTGCTGGACGAGGTGACCGCGCTGGTCGAGCGACCCAGGGTGCTGCTGGGCCAGTTCGAGGAGGCCTTCCTCGAGGTGCCGCCCGAGTGCCTGATCCTCACGATGAAGGCCAACCAGAAGTACTTCCCGCTGCTCGATGCGGCGGGAAAACTGACCAACAAGTTCCTCATCGTCAGCAACATCAGCCCGGCCGACACGAGCCGCGTCGTCGAAGGCAACGAGCGCGTGGTGCGGCCGCGGCTGGCCGATGCGAAGTTCTTCTTCGACCAGGATCGCAAGAAGACGCTGGAGTCGCGCGTCGCGGGGCTCGCCAAGGTGGTCTACCACGGCAAGCTGGGCAGTCAGGCCGAGCGGGCCGAGCGCGTCGGCGTCATCGCGCACGCCATCGTCAACCAGCTGCGCGAGGCCACGCTGCCCTACACCGTGGAGGCGAAGGACCACTTCGACGTGCTCGACAGCAAGGTCCGTCAGGCCGCGCGCCTGGCCAAGACCGACCTGCTGACCGACATGGTCGGCGAGTTCCCCGAGCTGCAGGGCGTGATGGGCGGCTACTACGCGCGCCACGAGGGCCTGCGCGACGGCGTCGCGATCGCGATCGAGGACCACTACAAGCCGCGCTTCGCCGGCGACGCGCTGCCGCGCAACCACACCGGCACCGTGCTGGCGCTGGCCGACAAGCTGGAGACGCTGGCGGGCTTGTTCGGCATCGGCCAGGCGCCGACCGGCGACAAGGACCCGTTCGCGCTGCGACGCCATGCGCTGGGCGTGATCCGCATGCTGATCGAGCGCGACCTGCCGCTGGCCGTGCCGGCGCTGGTCGAGGTCGCGTTCGGGGCCTTCCCGGCGGCGCACGGCGCGGCGCAGGCCGAGGTCACGCACTTCCTGTTCGACCGTCTCGTCGGCTATCTGCGCGATGCGGGCTACAGCGCCCAGGAGGTCGAGGCGGTCATCGCCGTGCGGCCGCCGCGCTGGGGGGACGTTCCGCGTCGACTTGCGGCCGTCCGCAGCTTTGCCGCCCTGCCCGAGGCGCCGGCACTGGCCGCCGCCAACAAGCGCGTCGGCAACATCCTGAAGAAGAGCGACACGCCGCCCGGCGAGCAGATTGACGCCTCGCTGCTGAAGGAGCCCGCCGAACAGCGCTTCGTCGAGGCTCTGCAGTCGGCGGCGCAGCTGGCCAATGCCGCATTCGAGCGCGGCGACTACGCCGCCTCGCTGCAGGCGCTCGCCGCGCTGAAGGCGCCGGTCGACGCCTTCTTCGACAAGGTGATGGTCAATGCGGACGATGCCGCGCTGCGCGCGAATCGTCTGGCACTGCTGGCGGCGTTGCACCGCGCGATGAACCGCGTCGCCGACCTCTCCAAGCTGGCCACCTGAGATGCAGGCGATCAAGCTCGTCATCCTCGATCGCGACGGCACGATCAACGCCGACCGCGACGACTACGTCAAGTCGCCCGAGGAGTGGCGGCCGCTGCCGGGTGCGCTGGAAGGCATCGCACGGCTCAATCACGACGGCTGGCACGTGGTGGTGGCGACCAACCAGTCCGGCCTGGGCCGCGGCCTGTTCGACATGGCGGCGCTGAACGCGATGCACCTCAAGATGAACCACGCGCTGACCCAGGCCGGCGGGCGCCTCGACGCCATCTTCTTCTGCCCGCATGCGCCCGACGAGAACTGCGCCTGCCGCAAGCCGCTGCCCGGGCTGTTCGAGCAGATCGGCGACCGCTACGGCGTCGACCTGAAGGGCGTGCCGGCCATCGGCGACAGCCTGCGCGACCTGCAGGCCGCCGCGGCGGTGGGTTGCGAGACGCACCTGGTGCGCTCCGGCAAGTGCGAGGGCCTGAGCGACGAGCAGATCGCCGACCTGCTGGCCCAGGTGCCGGGCACGACGCTGCACACGGACCTGGCCGCCGCGGCCGAGTTCATCGTCCAGCGCGGCCGCGCGGCGCGCGCCCGGACGCGCGGCATCGCCGAGTCGCCCGAGAGCGGGGCGGGGTCGCTGTGAGCGGCCTGGTGGCGCGCCTGCGCTCGATGCTGTTCCTGCTGTGGATGGTGGTGACGGTGATCCCGATCGCCATCGTGGCGCTGGTGATGTCGATCTTCGTGCGCGGCGATCCGCTGTACTGGGTGTGCGTCAGCTTCCTGCGCCTGTCGATCTGGGGCGCGCGCGCGATCTGCGGCGTGCAGTACCGCGTGCATGGCATGGAGAACCTGCCGCCGCGCGACAAGCTGTCGCCGGTGATCCTGCTCCCCAAGCACCAGAGCACCTGGGAGACCTTCGCCTTCCCGACGCTGATGTCGCACCCGCTGTGCTACGTCTTCAAGCGCGAGCTGATCTACATCCCCTTCTTCGGCTGGGCGATGGGCCGGCTGGACATGATCCACATCGACCGCAGCAAGCGCGCCGAGGCCTGGAACAAGGTCGCCGAGCAGGGCCGGCGCTACATGTCCCACGGCAACTGGGTCATCATGTTTCCCGAGGGCACGCGCACGCCGCGCGGCGGCCAGGGGCAGTACAAGAGCGGCGGCACGCGGCTCGCGATCGCCACCGGCGTGCCGGTGGTGCCGATCGCGGTCAGCTCGGCCAGGTGCTGGCCGCGCAAGAGCTTCGTGCTGCGGCCCGGGACGATCGACGTCGTGATCGGTGCCCCCATCCCGTCGACCGGCCGCGAGCCCGAGGAACTGATGCGCGAGGTCGAGACCTGGATCGAGGCGCAGATGCGCCGCATCGACCCCGAGGCCTACGCCGCCCAGGGCGCCGCGCAGGCCGCGCCGGCGGCCTGAGCGCCTCCCGGGGCACGCGGCCCACTTCTATACTCGCGGTCCATGACGCGCCGGGCTGCGGGGATCGATCCCCACGCCAAACCCCCTAGCCAGCTCGACCTGCCGCTCTTCGCGCAGGACGACGCGCCATCGGCGCCCGCCGCGGCCTCGGTCCCGGCCGGCCTCGCGTCGCAGGCATCGTCATCGCCGCCGCCGTCCGCCGTCCCGCCCGCCGCCCCGGTCGCCGCGTCCAGCCTGTTCCGCCACCCGCGGGCCTCGCGCGAGATCGATCTCGGTCACGCGGTCGTGGCCTACGAGTTCCAGCGCGCCCGGCGCCGCTCGATCGGCATGGTGGTGTCGGCCGAGGGTCTGTCGGTGCGCGCGCCGCGCTGGGTCGGCTGGGGCGAGATCGAGGAAGCGCTGCGCGAGAAGGCCGTCTGGATCCGGGCCAAGCTGGTCGAGCAGCACGAGCGCGCCCGCAAGCTCGAAGCCTCGCGCATCGAATGGCGCGACGGCACCAGCCTGCCCTTCCTCGGCGAGACCGTGATCCTGGTGCTGGACCCGCGCACCACCGGGGCGGTGCTGAACAGCGATGCCGAGGCGCTGCCGGGGGTTCCGCGACTCACCCTGCACGTCGGCCTGCCGCAGACTGCGACGCCGGAGCAGATCCGCGACGTCGCGCAGGCCTGGCTCAAGCGCCAGGCGCTGCGCATCTTCGAGGAGCGCTGCGCGCACTTCGCGCCGCGGCTCAAGGTCAGCGTTCATCGCCTGGGCCTCAGCTCGGCGCAGACGCGCTGGGGCAGCGCCAGCGCCGACGGCTCGGTGCGGCTGAACTGGCGACTGGTGCACTTCGCGCTGCCGACCATCGACTACGTGGTCGCGCACGAGCTCGCGCACCTGCGCGAGATGAACCACAGCCCGCGCTTCTGGGACGTGGTGCGCTCGGTGATCCCGGACGTCGACGCGGCGCGCGGCGTGCTGCGGCACGAGGCGGTGCCGGCCTTCGACTGAGCCCTAGGCGGCCGGCACGAAGCGGTAGATGCCGTCGGCGTCCAGCCGCCGTTCGAGGCGGCCCTGTAACCACAAGGTGTGCAGGTGGGCGATGGCTTCGCCGAGCGCGAAGCTCGTCTGGTGCAGGTCGAGCGGGCGCCTGAACAGCACCGGCAGCAGCCCGACGGCGTGGGTCGGCTGCGCCGTGCAGGCCTCCATCACCTCGGCCAGGCGATCGGCGTGGTGGTCGCGCAACTGGTCGATGCGCGTGTGCAGTCCGGTGAAGGGCCGGCCGTGCGAGGGCAGCACCACCGCGTCGGCCGGCAGCGCGCGCATCCGCTCGATCGACGCGAGGAACAGCGCCAGCGGGTCGGCCTCGGGTTCCAGGTGCATGACCATCACGTTGGTGCTGATGCGCGGCAGCACCATGTCGCCCGAGATCAGCAGGTTCAGGGACTGGGCGTGCAAGGCGATGTGCTCGGGCGCGTGGCCGTAGCCGGCGTGGCAGCGCCAGTCGTGGTCGCCGATGCGCAGCACCTGACCGTCGAGCAGCCGGTGGTAGCGCCGCGGCACCGTCGGCACCATCGACGCGTAGTAGTTGGTGCGGGCCCGCACCTTGGCCAGCGTGTCCTCGTCGGTGACGCCGTGGCGCGCGTAGTGCGCGGCGCTGGCCTCGCCGCCGATGTCGTTGCCGGGCTGCGAGGCCAGGCGCGCCGCGTTCCAGTCGGTCGCGCTGATCCACAGGTCGCAGTCCCAGCGCTGCGTCAGCCAGTCGGCCAGCCCGATGTGGTCGGGGTGCATGTGCGTGACGATGACGCGCAGCACCGGCAGGCCTTCGAGCTGGGTCGCGAAGACCTGCTCCCAGGCCGCGCGGGTGGCGTCGTTGTGGATGCCGCAGTCGACGATGGCCCAGCCCTCGCGGCCCTGGTGGCGGTCGCGCAGCAGCCACAGGTTGATGTGGTCCAGCGCGAAGGGCAGGCCCATGCGCAGCCACTTGACGCCGGGCGCGACGGTCAGCGTCGAGCCCGGGCCGGGCAGGGTGTCGCCGAACGGGTAGCGGAGCTGGTGTTCGAGGGCGTTCATGCGGGGACCTGGGCGGGGGGCGTTGAGCGGCGGAGGGGGTGCTGCTACAGTTGACGTTAACGTTAACGTCAATCGTACGTCACGGATTCTAGGCAGCCATGAGCACTCCTGCAGTCTCCCCGGCGTCAACCAGCTACACGATCAGTGAGCTGGCGCGCGAGTTCGACCTGACCACGCGCGCGATCCGCTTCTACGAGGACTGCGGCCTGCTCGCCCCCGACCGCGGCGGCGCCGGCGGCCGGCAGCGCGTCTATACCCACCGCGACCGCACGCGCCTCAAGCTCACGCTGCGCGGCAAGCGCCTCGGCCTGAGCCTGGCCGAGATCAAGGAACTGGTCGACATGTACGAGACGCCGCGCGACTCGGTGCCGCAGCTGCGCAAGTACCTGGCGGTGCTGGCCGCGCACCGCGAGCAGGTCGAGCAGCAGATGGCCGACCTGCAGGCCACGCTGGACGAGGTGCGCTCGCACGAGAAGGAGGCGCGACGCCTGCTCGCGGCCAGCGAGTCGCGCAGCGCCCCGGCCGCGCCGCGCGCCGTGCGCGCCAAGGCCGAGTGAGGGGCTCGCGATGCCGCCCGCCGACCCCGGTTTCGCCGCCCGCGTGGCGGCCTCGTTCGAGCGTCAGCCGGCGATGGCGCTGATCGGCGCGACGCTCGACGTCGTCGAGGCCGGCCGCGTCGTGATCGGCCTGGCGCACCGCGCCGACATCGCGCAGCAGCACGGCTTCGTGCATGCCGGCATCCTGTCCACCGCGCTCGACTCGGCCTGCGGCTACGCGGCCTCGAGCCTGATGCCGGCCGACGCCGGCGTGCTGACGATCGAGTTCAAGGTCAACCTGCTGGCGCCGGCCGCCGGCCCGCGCTTCCGGCTCGAAGGCCAGGTGGTCAAGGCCGGCCGCACGATCAGCGTGGTCGAGGGCCGCGCGCTGCAGCTCGCCGACGACGGCCGCGAGAAGCTGGTCGCGACGATGACGGCCACCGTGATGACCATCGTCGGCCGTGCCGGCATCCAGCACTGACATCCAGGAGACCCATCCCATGAACCTGCCCGGCCTCGACTTCCAGCTCGGCGAGGACATCGACGCACTGCGCGACGCGGTGCGCGCCTTCGCCGACGCCGAGATCGCCCCGCGCGCCGCGCAGATCGATCAGAGCGACCAGTTCCCGATGGACCTGTGGCGCAAGATGGGCGAGCTGGGCGTGCTCGGCATCACCGTGGGCGAGGAGTACGGCGGCGCCAACATGGGCTACCTGGCCCACATGGTGGCGATGGAGGAGATCAGCCGCGCCTCGGCGAGCGTCGGCCTGAGCTACGGTGCGCACAGCAACCTGTGCGTCAACCAGCTCAAGCGCAACGGCAGCGACGCGCAGAAGCAGAAGTACCTGCCCAGGCTGATCAGCGGCGAACACGTCGGGGCGCTGGCGATGAGCGAGCCCGGTGCCGGCTCCGACGTCATCTCGATGAAGCTCAAGGCCGAGGACAAGGGCGGTTACTACGTCCTCAACGGCAGCAAGATGTGGATCACCAACGGCCCCGACGCCGACACCATGGTGGTCTACGCCAAGACCGAACCCGAGCTCGGCGCGCGCGGCGTCACTGCCTTCATCGTCGAGAAGGGCATGAAGGGCTTCTCCACCGCGCAGAAGCTCGACAAGCTGGGCATGCGCGGCTCGCACACCGGCGAGATGGTGTTCCAGAACGTCGAGGTGCCGGCGCAGAACATCCTCGGCAATCTCAACGGCGGTGCCAAGGTGCTGATGAGCGGCCTGGACTACGAGCGTGCGGTGCTGGCGGCCGGGCCGATCGGCATCATGCAGTCGGTGATGGACAACGTGATCCCGTACACCCACGACCGCAAGCAGTTCGGCCAGTCGATCGGCGAGTTCCAGCTGATCCAGGGCAAGGTGGCCGACATGTACACCGTGCTGCAGGCCGGCCGCGCCTTCTGCTACACGGTCGGCAAGAACCTCGACATGCTCGGCGCCGAGCACGTGCGCCAGGTGCGCAAGGACTGCGCGAGCGTGATCCTGTGGTGCGCCGAGAAGGCCACCTGGATGGCCGGCGAGGGCATCCAGATCTTCGGCGGCAACGGCTACATCAACGAGTACCCGCTGGGCCGGCTGTGGCGCGACGCCAAGCTCTACGAGATCGGGGCCGGCACCTCGGAGATCCGCCGCATGCTGATCGGCCGGGAGCTGTTTGCCGAGACGATGTGAGGCGGCGAGCCCGTGCGATGAGCGCATCCCGTGGCCCGGTCCGGCAGCGAAATGCCAAAAAGTACCGCCCGGTTTTCCGGGTAAACCCTAGACTCCCCGCCGGTCGGCGCCGCGGGTGCGCCTGGGGGAATTCGGGTCATGGATCAACGGAACAGCACCGGCGCTTCGCGCCGGCGGACGGGCTTTCGCCTGATGGCGGCGATCGGCCTGTGGATGGCGGCGCAGTCGCCGGCCTGGTCGGCGGGCGAGAGCGTGGTGGTCGGGCAGGTCGCGCCTTTCTCGGGGCCGCAGGCCGTCACCGGACGGGCGATGAACGCGGGCGCGAAGCTCTACTTCGACGCCGTCAATGCGCGCGGCGGCGTGCGCGGCCGGCCGATCAAGCTGGTGACGCGCGACGACGCACAGAAGCCCGACGAGACGGTGCGCCTGACCCGGGAGCTGATCGCCGCCGAGTCGCCGGTGGCGCTGATCGGCACGGTCGGCACCAGCAACCTCGAGGCGCTGGCCAAGGACGGCGTGCTGGCACGCCAGCGCGTGTCGATGATCGGCGCGGTGTCCGGTGCGGCCAGCATCGTGCAGGCCGAGGCGATGCACCCGGTCAAGGCGAGCTACCACGACGAGGTCGCGCGGCTGTTCAGCCAGCTGGCCGCGCTGGGCGTTCAGCGCATCGGCCTGGTCTACCAGGACGACGGCCTGGGCCGCGACGTGCTGGTGGGCGCCGAGGCAGCGGCGCGTCAGTCCGGCGTCACGCTGGTCGCGCGCTCGGGCTATGCGCGCAACACCACCGCGGTCGAGAAGCCGGTGGCCGACATGCTGGGCGCCAAGGTCCAGGTCGTGTTCCTGGGCGCCACCACGGCGGCCGGGATCGAGTTCGTCAGGCAGTACCGGGCGGCCGGCGGCACGGCGACGCTCTACGGCCTGTCGATCATCGACACCGAGGCGCTGCTGAAGGCGCTGGGGCCGGAGCGCTCGCGCGGCTACGCGTTCTCGGTCGTGCTGCCGCTGGCGCAGCAGACCCACCGCGCGGTGGTGCGCGAGTACCTGCAGCTGAAGTCCGCGTCGACCGACCCCCACCTGTCGGCGCGCTCGATCGAGGGCTACATCGCCGCCAAGGCGCTGGTGAAGATCCTGGAAGGCGGGGCCCCGCTCACGGCCGGGGGCGTCAGCCAGGCGATCGCGACCTCGAGCGCGGTGGACGTCGGCGGCTACGTGCTCGACTTCGCCGCCAGGGACCGCAGCAGCTCGCGCTACGTCGACTTCGCAATGTTCGGCGCCGACGGCAAGATCGTGCAGTAGCGTGCCGCTGCGCGTCGGCGCGGCTTCGTAAACTCGGTGCTCACCGAGGGGCAAGACGATGAGCACCGAACTGCAGGAACTGTTCGACAGCAACCGCCGCTGGGCTGCGGCGACCGAGGCGCGGCAGCCGGGCTTCTTCACCCGGCTGCTCAGCCAGCAGACGCCGCAGTACATGTGGATCGGCTGCGCCGACAGCCGCGTGCCGGCCAACGAGCTGGTCGGCCTGGCGCCGGGCGAGATGTTCGTGCACCGCAACGTCGCCAACGTCGTCGTGCACTCCGACCTGAACTGCCTGTCGGTCGTGCAGTACGCGACCGACGTGCTGAAGGTCCAGCACATCATCGTCGTCGGCCACTCGGGCTGCGGCGGCGTCGCGGCGGTGATGAACGACCGCCGCGCCGGCATCGTCGACAACTGGCTGCGCCACGTGCAGGACGTGCGCAACTGGTACCAGTCGTGGCTGGACACCGTGCCGGAGGCCCAGCGGGTCAACGCGCTGTGCGAACTCAACGTCGTCGAGCAGGCCACCAACGTCTGCCGCACCACGGTCGTTCAGGACGCCTGGGCGCGCGGCCAGGAGCTGGTGATCCACGGCTGGTTCTACGGCCTGAAGGACGGGCTGCTGCAGGACCTGCGGATGACGGTGCGCCGGCCCGAGGACGTGAGCCAGGCGCACGCCGCCGCGATCGCGGCCGTCAAGACGCGCTACGGCGCGGGAGGCGCCTGATGTCGGCTGCGCTGCTGCCCCGGTCGCTCGACGATCCCCAGGCCTACGACATCGCCCAGGCGCTGCTGGAGGGCTTCAACCGGCACTACCGGCTGTTCCGCCAGACCAGCCGCGAGGCCAAGCAGCGTTTCGAGGCGGCCGACTGGCACGGCCAGCAGCGCGCGCAGCGCGAGCGCATCGAGTTCTACGACCTGCGCGTCGACGAGGCGGCCGAGCGCCTGGAGCGCGAGTTCCGCGCCGCCGAGCTGTCGCGCGACACCTGGCAGCAGGCCAAGCTGCACTACATCGGCCTCTTGATCGATCACCACCAGCCCGAGCTGGCCGAGACCTTCTTCAACTCGGTGACGACCAAGCTGCTGCATCGCAGCTACTTCCGCAACGAGTTCATCTTCGTGCGCCCCGCGGTCAGCACCGAGTACATCGAGAACGACGAGCCGGCCGCCACGCCCACCTACCGCGCCTACTACCCGGAGCGCTCGGGGTCCAGCGAGGGACTGCGCGAGACGCTGCTGCGCATGGTCGACAACTTCCAGCTGCAGCGCGAGTTCGAGGACCTCGGGCGCGACGTCGAGTACGTGCTGCAGGCCTTCCGCACCCAGTTCGGTGACGGCAAGGTCAGCGCCAACTTCCAGATCCAGGTGCTGTCCAGCCTGTTCTTCCGCAACAAGGGCGCCTACCTCGTCGGCCGCGTGATCAACGGCTTCCGCGAGACCGGCTTCGCGCTGCCCATCCTGCACACCTCGCGCGACCAGCTGGTGATCGACACCGCGCTGTTCGGCGAGGACGAGCTGCTGCTGCTGTTCAGCTTCGCGCGGGCCTACTTCATGGTCGACATGGAGATCCCCTCGGCCTACGTGCAGTTCCTGCGCTCGCTGATGCCGCGCAAGCCGCGCTGGGAGCTGTACAACGCGCTGGGCCTGCAGAAGCAGGGCAAGAACCAGTTCTACCGCGACTTCCTCTATCACCAGCGCCACAGCAGCGACAAGTTCCGCACCGCGCCCGGCATCAAGGGCATGGTGATGCTGGTGTTCGACCTGCCGAGCTTTCCCTTCGTCTTCAAGGTCATCAAGGACTTCTACCCGCCGCAGAAGGACACGACGCGCGAGCAGATCATGAGCAAGTACCTGCTCGTGAAGACCCACGACCGGGTCGGCCGCATGGCCGACTCGCTGGAGTACAGCAACGTCGCCTTCCCGCGCCACCGCTTCGAGGACGAGCTGATCGAGGAGCTGCGGCACTTCTGCCCGAGCCTGCTCGAGGAGGAGGGCGACAGCCTCATCATCAAGCACCTCTACATCGAGCGGCGCATGATCCCGCTCAACATCTACCTGCAGGAAGCGACGCCCGAGCAGCTGAAGCATGCCGTCGTCGAGTACGGCAACGCGATCAAGGACCTGGTCTCGGCCAACATCTTCCCCGGCGACATGCTGTGGAAGAACTTCGGCGTCACCCGCCACGGCAAGGTCGTCTTCTACGACTACGACGAGATCGAGTACCTGACCGACTGCAATTTCCGCAAGGTGCCGCCGCCGCGCAACGAGGAAGAAGAGATGTCCGGCGACATCTGGTACGCCGTCGGCCCCAAGGACGTGTTCCCCGAGACCTTCGGTCCGTTCCTGCTGGGCAATCGCGAGGTGCGGCAGGTCTTCATGGAGCATCACGCCGACCTGCTGGAGGCCGACTACTGGCAAGGCCGCAAGGACCGCATCCTCGCGGGATACGTGCATGATGTATTTCCCTACGATCCCCACAAGCGTTTCCGCCGCCGGCCCGGCCTGGGCCTCGGCAGCCTCGACGCCGAGAGCGCCTCGCTGTCCACCTCGACGCAACTCGGCCACAACCCCATCTGAACCCAGGAGCCCGCCATGAGTGCCACCGATCCGATCGTCATCGTCTCCGCCGCCCGCACGCCGATCGGCGGTCTGCTCGGCGACTTCGCCGGCCTGCAGGCCTGGGAGCTGGGCGCCGTCGCCATCCGGGCCGCGGTCGAGCGCGCCGGCGTGCCCGGCGACTCGGTCGACGAGGTGCTGTTCGGCAACTGCCTGATGGCCGGCCAGGGGCAGGCGCCGGCGCGCCAGGCGATGCGCAAGGCCGGCCTGCCGGACTCCGCCGGCGCGGTGACGCTGTCCAAGATGTGCGGCTCGGGCATGCGCGCGATGATGTTCGGCCACGACATGCTGGCCGCGGGCTCGGCCGATGTGGTCGTCGCCGGCGGCATGGAGAGCATGACCAACGCGCCGCACCTGACCTTCGCCCGCAAGGGCATCAAGTACGGCGCCGCGGCGCTGTACGACCACATGGCGATCGACGGCCTGGAGGACGCCTACGAACGTCTGCCCAACGGCGGCGGCAAGGCCATGGGCGTCTTCGCCGAGCAGTGCGTCGGCAAGTACAGCTTCACGCGCGAGGCGATGGACGCCTTCGCGATCGCCTCGACCCAGCGCTCGATCGCCGCCAACAGCGACGGCAGCTTCGACTGGGAGATGGCGCCGGTGGTGCTGCCGGGCAAGGCCGGCGAGGTGACGTTCACCAGGGACGAGCAGCCCTTCAAGGCCAAGCTCGACAAGATCCCGGGCCTGAAGCCGGCCTTCAAGAAGGACGGCGCGATCACCGCGGCCACCTCGTCGTCGATCTCCGACGGCGCCGCGGCGCTGGTGCTGATGCGCGAGTCGACCTCCAAGGCTCGAGGCGCGAAGCCGATCGCCCGCATCCTTGCGCACAGCGTGCACGCGCAGGCGCCGGAATGGTTCACGACCGCACCGGTCGGTGCGATCCAGAAGGTGCTCAAGAAGACCGGCTGGAACGCGGCCGACGTCGACCTGTGGGAGATCAACGAAGCCTTCGCCGCCGTGACGATGGCGGCGATGGCCGAGTTCAAGCTGCCGCACGACCGGGTCAACGTCCACGGTGGCGCCTGCGCGCTGGGCCACCCGATCGGTGCTTCGGGCGCGCGTATCGTCGTCACGCTGCTGGGCGCCCTGCGCAAGCACGGCAAGAAGAAGGGCGTGGCGGCGCTGTGCATCGGCGGGGGCGAAGCCACCGCGATGGCCGTCGAACTGCTGTGACCGACGGCAGCCGGCGCGAGGCCTGGCCGGCGGTGCCGGCGCAGGTCGGCCAGCTGATCACCCGGACCGACCGCTACAGCCGCGAGGCCATCGAGGCCTTCGCGGCGGCGTGCAACGACCACAACCCGCTGCACAGCGATCGCGCGCGGGCCGAGCACTCGCGCTTCGGCGAGGTGATCGCCAGCGGCGAGCAGACGAGCTCGATGATGATGGGCCTGGCGACCTCGCACTTCGCACGCCCGCGCGACGGCGTGTCGACCGAGGTGCTGGTGCTGCACGTCAACTTCGCCTTCCGGGCGCCGGTGCTGGCCAACGAGGACGTGCACCTGCGCTGGCAGGTGACCGAGGTCACCTGGAACAGCCGTCAGCAGTCGCACGTGATCGTGCTCGCCGGCGAATGCAGCACCGCGCGCGCCAAGCCGGCGCTGGTGGCGCGCGCGAGCCTGCTGGTGAAGCAGACGTGAGGTGGGCATGAGCCCGTTCGGCATCCATGATCTCGGCCTCTTCATGCTGACCGGGCTGGTGCTCAACCTGACGCCCGGCGCCGACACGCTGCTGGTGGTCGGTCGCAGTGCGCGGGGCGGGTGGCGCCATGGGGCCGCGGCGGCGCTCGGCATCGGGCTGGGCTGCATGGTCCACGCGCTGGCCGCGGCGCTGGGCGTGGCCGCGCTGCTCGCGGCGTCGAGCTGGGCCTTCGAACTGCTCAAGTGGGCTGGCGCCGCCTACCTGGCGTGGCTGGGGCTGCAGATGCTGCGGGCGGCGCTGCGCGGTCCGGCGGGTGAAGCGGTCGCGGCGGGCGCGGGGTCCGCGGAGGCCGGGTCGCTGCGCCAGTCGCTGGCGGCCGGCCTGCTGACCAACGTGCTCAATCCCAAGGTCGGCCTGTTCTTCCTGGCCTTCGTGCCGCAGTTCGTCGATGCCGGCGCGGCGTCGCCGCTGGCGGCCTTCCTGCTGCTCGGGCTGCTGTTCAACCTGACCGGCGTCGGCTGGCTGCTGGTGGTGGCGGCGCTGACGGCGCGAGCGCGTGGCCGCGTCGCGCCGGCGGCGGCGCGCGCCCTGCAGGCCGTCGGCGGCGCGCTCTTCGTCGCGCTGGCGGCGCGGCTGGTGGCCGCGCGGAGCCCGGCATGAAGGTCTTCGTCGCCGGCGCCTCGCGCGGCATCGGGCTGGAGTTCGTGCGCCAGTACCGTGCCGACGGCGCCGCCGTCCGGGCCACGGCGCGTGACGAGGCGGGCCTGGCCCGGCTGCGCGCGCTGGGTGCCGAGGCGCTGGCGCTCGACATCGCCGACGCCGAAAGCTGCTCGCGCCTGGCCTGGCAGCTCGACGGCCTGAGCTTCGACGTGGCGATCGTCAACGCCGGGCTGTTCGGGCCCGACGCCGCCGGCGTGCAGGCACCGGCCGTCGCCGACTTCGACGCGGTGATGCACACCAACGTGCTCGGCGCGATGCGGGTCCTGGAGCAGCTGGCCGAACTGCTGGCGCCGCAGGCCCGGGTCGCGCTGCTGTCGTCGGGCATGGCGTCGATCGGCCAGCGCTCCTCGCCCGACCACTGGCTGTACCGCGCGTCGAAGGCGGCGCTGAACTCGGTCGCGAAGGACGCGGCACTGGCGCTGGCCGGGCGGGCGTCCTGCATTGCGATCAGCCCCGGCTGGGTGCGCACCGACATGGGCGGATCGGCGGCGCCGCTGTCGGTGGAGCAGAGCGTCGGCGCGATGCGCCGCACGATCGCCGGCCTGAAGCCGGCCGACAGCGGCCGCTTCCTCGACCACGACGGCACGCCCATTCCCTGGTGAGCCGGGGCGCACGACCGGAAGGACCCCCATGCTGCTGAGCGAACACCACACCGCGATCCAGGACGCCGTGCGCGACTACGTGCAGGCCGAGATCGCGCCCCGGGCGGCCGACTGGGACAAGCGCCACCACTTTCCGGCCGAGCAGCTGCAGGGCCTGGCGCAGCTGGGCTGCTACGGCGTCGCCGTGCCCGAAGCCTGGGGCGGCGCGGGGCTGGACTACCTGAGCCTGTCGCTGATCCTCGAGGAGATCGCGGCCGGCGACGGTGCCACGTCCACCATCGTCAGCGTCAACAACTGCCCGGTGTGCTCGATCCTGATGGCCTGGGCGAACGACGCGCAGAAGGAACGCTGGCTCGTGCCGCTGGCGCGCGGCCAGATGCTGGGCGCCTTCTGCCTGACCGAGCCGCACGTCGGCTCCGAAGCCGCGGGCCTGAAGACCACCGCAGTGCGCGACGGCGACCACTACGTGCTCAACGGCGTCAAGCAGTTCATCACCAGCGGCCAGCACGGCGACGTCGCCATCGTGATGGCGGTGACCGACAAGACCGCCGGCAAGAAGGGCATCAGCGCCTTCGTCGTGCCGACCGCGACGCCCGGCTACGTCGTCGCGCGACTCGAGGACAAGCTCGGCCAGCACGCCAGCGACACCGCGCAGATCCTGTTCGAGAACTGCCGCGTGCCGGCGGGCAACCGCCTCGGCGACGAGGGCCAGGGCCTGAAGATCGCGCTGTCGGGGCTGGAGGGCGGGCGCATCGGCATCGCCTCGCAGGCGCTGGGCATGGCGCGCGCGGCCTTCGAGGCGGCGCTGAAGTACAGCAAGGAGCGCGTCGCCTTCGGCCGGCCGATCTTCGAGCACCAGGCGCTGCAGTTCCGCCTGGCCGACATGGCGACCGGGATCGAGGCGGCGCGGGCGCTGATCCATCACGCCGCCAGCCTGAAGGACGCCGGCCGGCCCTGCCTGAAGGAGGCCGCGATGGCCAAGCTCTTCGCCAGCGAGATGGCCGAGCGCGTGTGCAGCGACGCCATCCAGGTGCATGGCGGCTACGGCTACGTCAGCGACTTCCCGGTCGAGCGCATCTACCGCGACGTGCGCGTCTGCCAGATCTACGAGGGCACCTCGGACGTGCAGAGGATCCTCATCGGCCGGGCCCTCGCCTGAGGGGTGCCGGGCGGCTCGGCCGACGGCCGGTGCGGCTGGCCGCGGCGTTGCGGTTTCTGCGTATCGGGTTAACGACAGCGCCGGCTCGGTGGCCGCTGCCTAACATCCGCTGAATCGCAATGTGTCGGACCTCACCGCATGGTGAAAAATGGCCGCACGCACAACCCAGGAGACCGTCATGAGCCAGAAGTCCCCCTCGCAACGCCGCCGCTTCCTGAAGACCGCTTCGGCCGGCGCCGTCGGCGCCACCGCGATGGCGGCGCCGATGGTCTCGATGGCGCAGACCACGTCGCTGCGCTTCCAGAGCACCTGGCCGGCCAAGGACATCTTCCACGAGTACGCCAACGACTTCGCGACCAAGGTCAACAACATGGCGGGTGGCCGCCTGAAGATCGAGGTGCTGCCGGCCGGTGCCGTGGTCCCGGCCTTCCAGCTGCTGGAGGCCGTCAACAAGGGCACGCTCGACGGCGGTCATGGCGTCGTCGCCTACCACTACGGCAAGAACTCGGCGCTGGCCCTGTGGGGATCGGGCCCGGCCTACGGCATGGACCCGAACATGCTGCTGGCCTGGCACAACTACGGCGGCGGCAAGGAGCTGCTGACCGAGATCTACAAGAGCCTGAACATGGACGTGCAGTCCTACCTGTACGGGCCGATGCCGACCCAGCCCTTCGGCTGGTTCAAGAAGCCGATCGCCAAGGTCGAAGACATCAAGGGCACCAAGTTCCGCACCGTGGGCCTGGCGGTCGACATCTACACCGAGATGGGCGCGGCGGTGAACCCGCTGCCGGGTGGCGAGATCGTGCCGGCGCTGGACCGCGGCCTGATCGACGGCGCCGAGTTCAACAACGCCAGCTCCGACCGCCTGCTCGGCTTCCCGGATGTGGTGAAGAACTGCATGCTGCAGAGCTTCCACCAGAGCGGCGAGCAGTTCGAGATCCTGTTCAACGGCGGCAAGTACAACGGGCTGCCGGCCGAGCTGAAGGCGATGATCGACTACGCCGTGCAGGCTGCCAGCGCCGACATGAGCTGGAAGGCGGTGCAGCGCAACTCGCAGGACTACATCGAGCTCAAGAAGGCCGGCGTCAAGTTCTACAAGACCCCCGATGCCATCCTGCGCGCCCAGCTCGCGGCCTGGGACAAGACCATCGACAAGAAGGCAGGAGAGAATCCGCTCTTCAAGAAGGTGCTCGACTCGCAGAAGGTCTTTGCCGAGCGCGCCGGCCAGTGGCAGAACGACTACACGGTCGACTTCAAGATGGCCTGGAATCACTACTTCCGCAAGGGCTGATCAAGGCGGCGCTGCCGCCGATGGCATGAAGCAAGGGCGCCACGAGGCGCCCTTGTCTTGTTGAGGAATCGAGATGCAGAAACTGCTGCTGGCGGTCGACAGGTTCTCCACCTGGATCGGCAAGCTCTTTGCCTGGTCGGTGGTAGGGCTGACCGCGCTGATCACCTGGGAGGTGTTCTCCCGCTACGTGCTGAACAAGCCGCACGCCTGGGTGCTGGACGCGCAGATCATGCTGTACGGCACGCTGTTCATGTGCGCCGGCGCCTACACGCTGAGCAAGGCCGGCCACGTGCGCGGCGACGTGCTCTACGGCTTCTTCCGGCCGCGTACGCAGGCCTCGATCGACCTGGTGCTCTACGTGCTGTTCTTCCTGCCGGGCATCCTGGCGCTGACCTTCGCCGGCTGGCAGTACTTCAACGACTCGCTGGCGATCCGCGAACAGACCTTCAATGCCGACCCGATCCCGGTCTACCCGTTCAAGTTCGTCATCCCCTTCGCCGGCGCGGTGCTGCTGCTGCAGGGCCTGGTCGAGATCGTGCGCTGCGTGCTGTGCCTGCGTGACGGCGAGTGGCCGTCGCGCGAGCAGGACGTCGAGGAGGTCGACGTCGACAAGCTCAAGGAGATGGTGCACGTCAAGGACGCCGACATCGAGGCGCTGGACAAGTACGTGACGAAGGAAGGCGCCAAGTGATCAAGCTGCGCAAGGAACTCTGGTTCGGCTTCATCCTGATGGGGCTGATCGTCGCCGCGGCGGCGGGCATGGTGCTGAGCGTGCCGACCATGACCAATGGCCACTACGGCCTGCTGATGCTGTCGCTGGTGGTCGTGGCCATCATGCTGGGCTTCCCGACCGCCTTCACGCTGATGGGCATGGGCATGCTGTTCGCCTACTTCGCCTACCACTCGGGCGGGCAGAGCGCCGGCGGCGCGATGAAGCAGACGCTGGACCTGATGGTGCAGCGCGCCTTCTCGGTGATGGGCAACGACGTGCTCATCTCGATCCCGCTGTTCGTCTTCATGGGCTACCTGGTCGAGCGGGCCAACCTGATCGAGAAGCTGTTCCGCAGCCTGCACCTGTCGCTGGCGCGCGTGCCGGGCTCGCTGGCGGTGGCCACGCTGGTGACCTGCGCGGTGTTCGCCACCGCCACCGGCATCGTCGGCGCCGTGGTCACGCTGATGGGCCTGCTGGCACTGCCGCAGATGCTGCGCGGCGGCTACGACGTGCGCGTGTCGGCCGGCGCCATCACCGCGGGCGGCTGCCTGGGCATCCTGATCCCGCCGTCGGTGCTGCTGATCGTCTACGGCGCCACCGCCGGCGTGTCGGTGGTGCAGCTCTACGCCGGGGCCTTCTTCCCGGGCCTGATGCTGGCGGGCCTGTACATCGTCTACGTGATCGTGCTGGCGAAGATCAAGCCGGCGCTGATGCCGCCGCTGACGGCCGAGCAGCGCTTCGTGCCGCTGCCGACCCCGCTGGTCCAGATGGGCGCCACCCAGGCCCGCAATGCGCTGCCGGCCCTGCTGGGCGCGCTGAAGGGCCAGCGCAATCACGGCGTGTCCACCGGCTACCTGCTCAAGCAGCTGTTCGTGGCTCTGCTGCCGGCACTCCTGTTCGTCGTCGTCGCGCTGTGGAGCTACCAGAACGCGACCCGCGCGGCGCCGGTCGAGGAGTTCGTGGGCCTCGAGCAGATCGGTGCCCGGTCCGAGTCGGGCGCGTCCTCGCGCTCCGGGGACTTGCAGGAGCCGCCGTCGGGCGGCCTGCAGGAGCCTCCCGCGGCGGCCGGCGGCCTGAGCGAACCGCCCGGCGCCTCGGAACCTGCCGCGGCGGGCGGGCTCGCCGAGCCGCCCGGCACCGTCGGCGCCAGCGCGCCGGCCGCACCCTCCGGGCTGGCCGAACCCGGTGCCGCGGCGGCCCCGGCCGCGTCGGCCGCTGCCGAGTCGGCGGGCCCGAAGACGGCGTCGCGCGGCTACTGGATCGGCGTCGGTGTCGGGGCGGTGGCGCTGGCGGCGTACTACGCGCTGCTGAGCTTCGCCCGCTTCGAGATCTTCAAGATGCTGCTGGCCAGCTTCTTCCCGCTGCTGGTGCTGATCCTCGCGGTGCTCGGGTCGATCGTGTTCGGTCTCGCCACGCCGACCGAGGCGGCGGCGGTCGGTGCCTTCGGCGGCTTCCTGCTGGCCGCGGCCTACAAGCAGCTCAACTTCACCATCGTCAAGGAGTCGGTGTTCCTGACGGCCAAGACGAGCGCGATGGTGTGCTGGCTGTTCGTCGGCTCGGCGATCTTCTCGGCGGCCTTCGCGCTGCTGGGCGGGCAGGAGCTGGTCGAGAACTGGGTGCTGGGCATGAACCTCACCAAGACCGAGTTCCTGATCCTCAGCCAGGTGATCATCTTCATCCTGGGCTGGCCGCTGGAGTGGACCGAGATCATCGTGATCTTCATGCCGATCTTCATCCCGCTGCTGGACAACTTCGGCGTCGATCCGCTGTTCTTCGGCCTGCTGGTGGCGCTGAACCTGCAGACCGCGTTCCTGAGCC
>NZ_CADEFR010000056.1:0-3181 GCF_902826655.1 uncultured Methylibium sp.
CCGGTGGTCGGCGGCTACACGCCCGACAAGGTGGCGCTGCGCCGCGCGATCGCGCTGGCGGTCGACGTCGACAAGGAGATCCGCCTGGTGCGCAAGGGCCAGGCCATCCCGGCGCAGGGCCCGATCGGGCCGGGCACCTGGGGCTACAACACGGCGATGAAGACCGAGATGAGCGAGTTCAGCATCGCCCGCGCCAAGGCCCTGCTCGACCTCTACGGCTACGTCGACAAGGACGGCGACGGCTGGCGCGAGCAGCCGGACGGCCAGCCGCTGATGCTGGAGTACGCGACCCAGCCCGACCAGTACAACCGCGCGCTGTCCGAGCAGTGGAAGAAGAACATGGACGCCATCGGCCTCCGCATGGACTTCCGCATTGCCAAGTGGCCCGAGAACCTGAAGGCCTCGCGCAGCGGCAAGCTGATGATGTGGGGCGTGGGCTGGAGCGCCGGGCCCGACGGCGAGGGCTTCCTCGAGCTGGGCTACGGTCCCAACAAGGGGCAGGCCAACCACGCGCGCTTCGACCTGCCGGCCTTCAACGCCGCCTACGACCGCCAGAAGCTGCTGCCCAACGGCCCCGAGCGCCAGGTCGCGATGGACGAGGCGCAGAAGCTGATGGTCACCTACATGCCCTACAAGGTCCACGTGCACCGCATCTACACCGACCTGGCGCATCCCTGGGTCGTCGGCTACCACCGCAACGTCTTCCTGCGCGAGTTCTGGAAGTTCGTCGACATCGACCCGGCGCTGCTGCCGGCCGCGCGCTGATGCGTGCGATGCGACGGGCCGGAGCCGTCCTGCTGACGCTGCTGTCGGCGCTGGCGCTGCCGGCCGCGGCCGCCGACGCGGCCAAGCCCAAGGTGCTGCGCATCGCCTTCCGCGCCGCCGAGACCGGCTTCGATCCGGCACTGATCAACGACCTGTACTCGCGCACCGTCACCCCGCACATCTTCGAGGGGCTGTACACCTACGACCCGCTGGCGCGGCCCGCGAAGATCAAGCCGCTGACCGCCGCCGCGATGCCCGAGGTGTCGGCCGACTTCCGCGTCTGGACGATCCGCATCAAGCCCGGCATCCACTTCGCCGACGACCCCGCCTTCAAGGGCAGGAAGCGCGAACTGGTGGCCGAGGACTACGTCTACACCTTCAAGCGCTTCTTCGACCCTGCGAACAAGAGCCCGGTGTACGCCGGCATCGCCGAGAACGGCCTCCTCGGCCTGGACGAGCTGCGCGAGGAGGCGCTGAAGAACAAGACGCCCTTCGACTACGACCGCCCCGTCGAAGGCCTGAAGGCGCTGGACCGCTACACGCTGCAGTTCCGCCTGAAGTCGCCGCGGCCGCGCTTCCTGTACGGCCTGGCGACCGGCGATCTGTTCGGCGCCGTGGCGCGCGAGGTCATCGAGCACTATCCCGGCGAGACGATGGCCCACCCGGTCGGCACGGGGCCCTTCGTGCTGAAGCAGTGGCGACGCAGCTCGCTGATCGTGCTGGAGCGCAACCCGCAGTTCCGCGAGATGGTCTACGACGCCGAGCCCAACGCCGACGACGCCGACGGCCAGGCCACGCTGGCGCGCTTCAAGGGCCGGCGGCTGCCCATGATCGACCGCGTCGAGGTCAGCATCATCGAGGAACCGCAGCCGCGCTGGCTGGCCTTCCTGAACGACGAGCTCGACGCCGTCGAGCTGCCCGAGGACTTTGCCAACCAGGCGATCCCCAACGGCAAGCTCGCGCCCAACCTTGCCCGGCGCGGCATCACGCAGCACAGCATCGTCTACGCCGACGTGCGCATGACGATGTTCAACATGGAGGATCCCGTCATCGGCGGCTACACGCCCGACAAGGTGGCGCTGCGCCGCGCGATCAGCCTGGGCTTCGACCTCGACCGCGAGATCCGCCTGGTGCGGCGCCAGCAGGCGATCAAGGCGCAGGCCGGCCTGATGCCGCACACCTACGGCTACGACCCCCAGCTGCGCAGCACCAACTCCGAGTACGACCCGGCGCGCGCCAAGGCCCTGCTCGACCTCTACGGCTACGTCGACAAGGACGGCGACGGCTGGCGCGACCAGCCGGACGGCTCGCCGCTGGTGCTGGAGTTCTCGACCCAGTCGGACCAGCTGTCGCGCCAGCTCGACGAGACCTGGCAGCACGGCATGAACGCGATCGGCGTCCGCATGACGCTGCGCACGCGGCAGTGGCCCGAGAACCTGAAGGCCGCGCGCTCCGGCAAGCTGATGCTGTGGATGGTGGGGCTGAGCGCCGCCTCGCCCGACGGCCAGCCCTCGTTCCAGCGTCTCTACGGCCCCGCCGCCGGTGGGCAGAACCTGGCGCGCTTCAAGCTGGACCGCTTCGACGAGCTCTACCGCCGCAGCAACGAGATGGCCGACGGCCCGGAGCGCCTGGCGCTGATGAACGAGATGAGCAAGCTCAACACCGCCTACATGCCCTACAAGTACCACGTGCACCGCATCTACACCGACCTTCTGCAGCCGCGCCTGGTCGGCTACAAGCGGCCGCTGTTCTGGCAGGAGCTGTGGCACTACGTGGACATCGACGAGCGCCCGCTGCCCGCGCGCTGATCTCGCCTTCGAGAGGCCTGCATGCCGCTGCCCGAACCGCGCATCCTCGACTACACGCGCTGGCTGGCACGGCATCGCGGCCTGCAGTTCGATCCGACGACGACCGCCGGCTACGACGCGCTGTGGCGCTGGTCGACCGGCGACCTGGACGCGTTCTGGGGCTCCGTCTGGGACTACTTCGACCTGCAGTCGCCGACGCCCTGGCGCGCGGTGCTGGCCGAGGCGCGCATGCCCGGCGCGCGCTGGTTCGAGGGCGCGCAGCTCAACTACGCGCAGCAGGTGTTCCGCCACGCCGATGCGGCGCATGCGGCCGGCCACCCGGCGATCGTGTTCCGCAACGAGCGCATGGGGCGCGCGCTCGCGATGACGAGCTGGCCCGAGCTGCGGGCCCGCGTCGCCTCGCTGGCCGCGGCACTTCGCGGACTCGGCGTCGGCCCCGGCGACCGTGTCTGCGCCTACCTGCCCAACACGCCGGACGCGGCGGTGGCCTTCCTGGCCTGCGCGAGCCTCGGCGCGGTCTGGTCGGTCTGCTCACCCGACATGGGTCCGGTGGCGGTGCTCGACCGCTGGCGGCAGATCGAACCCCGGGTCCTGATCGCCTGCGACGG
>NZ_CADEFR010000056.1:3281-6453 GCF_902826655.1 uncultured Methylibium sp.
TGTGGATCGTCTACTCGAGCGGCACCACCGGCCTGCCCAAGGCCATCGTGCACGGGCACGGCGGCGTGATGCTCGAAGCGCTGAAGGCGAACGCGCTGCACAACGACATCGGCACATCGATCGCGACCGGCGAGCGCTACCACTGGTACAGCAGCACCGGCTGGATCATGTGGAACTCGCAGATCTCGGGCCTGCTGTCGGGCACCACGATCTGCCTGTACGACGGCAGCCCCGGCGGTCCTCACCCGAGCACCGGCCAGCCGGCCGACTGGGGCACGCTGTGGCGCTTTGCCGCCGACGCCGGCGTCACCACCTTCGGCGCCGGCGCCGCCTTCTACGCCAGCTGCCTGAAGGCCGGCGTGGTGCCGCAGCGCGAAGGCGACCTGTCGCGCCTGCGGGCCATCGGCTCGACCGGCTCGCCGCTGTCGGACGAGTGCTACCAGTGGATCTGGGACCAGTGCCCGCAGGTCGACGGCCGCGACATCTGGCTCAACCCGATCTCGGGCGGCACCGACTTCGCCGGCGCCTTCGTCGCCGGCATGCGCACGCTGCCGGTCGTGAAAGGCGAGATGCAGTGCCGCTGCCTCGGCGCCGCCGTCGAGGCCTGGAGCGAGGACGGGCGCGCGCTCGTCGACGAGGTCGGCGAGCTGGTGTGCACGAAGCCGATGCCGTCGATGCCGCTGTACTTCTGGGCCGACGAGGGCGGCCGCCGCTACCACGACAGCTACTTCGACATGTACCCCGGCATCTGGCGCCACGGCGACTGGATCCGCATCACGCCGCGCGGCGGCGCGGTCATCTACGGCCGCAGCGACGCGACCATCAACCGCCACGGCATCCGCATGGGCACGGCCGAGCTGTACCGCGCCGTCGAGGCGCAGCCCGAGGTGCTGGACAGCCTGGTGGTCGACCTCGAATACCTCGGGCGGCCGAGCTGGATGCCGCTGTTCGTCGTGCTGCGCGACGGACTCGTGCTCGACGAGGCGCTGACGAAGCGGCTCAAGGCCGCGATCCGCGAGGCGCTGTCGCCACGTCACGTGCCGGACGAGATCTTCCCGGTGAGCGCGGTGCCGCGCACCCTGTCCGGCAAGAAGATGGAACTGCCGGTCAAGAAGCTGCTGATGGGCGCCGACGCGCGCCAGGTGCTGAACCCCGACGCGATGGCCAACGCGGCCAGCGTCGAGTGGTTCGTGACTTTTGCACGCTCGCACGCGGCGCAGCACACAAGCGGGTGATCGCCCGCCCCCGAGGCGCGGGGGCTCGCACCCGCGCCTCGGGGGCTGTGCCAGGGAGGTTGCACGGAGAGACTCTGTGCATCGGTCGCGCCCCCGCGCTGCCATCGGACCTCCCGGGACCCTCGCTCATGAAGAAGACCTGCCTGAACCTCGTCGTGGCCGCGGCCGCCCTGTGCGCCGGCCACGTCGGTGCCCAGACGAACACCACCGCGCAAGACCTGATCAACGCGGGCGCCGTGGGTCGCACCACCGCCGCGGTCCATGGCATCGACTTCAGCGCGCAAGGCGGCAGCTTTGCTTCCAAGACCGTCGCCGGCGTCACCGCGATCGGCGTCGCGGGCGGCGCGAGCGGTGGCGAGATCGACATCGGCCAGAGCATCACCGCGAGCTTCGCGTCACGGATTGCGATCGCCTCTTTCAGCCTCGCTTTCCTGTTCGACGGCCCCGAGTTCGGCGACGTGCGCGAAGTGGCGCGGGTTTCGCTGCTCGGCACCGATCAGGTCGGCCTGCTGACCGCGACGGGGGCGACGTCGGCGATCTGGTCGCTGGGTGGCCTGGTCACCAACCTGAGCCCGGGCACCGAGCAAGGCGCGGGCGCCTGGACCGTCAGCAATCCCTTCGGCAGCACCGCCGGCAGTGGCCTGCGCTTCGAGGCCCTGGCCGGCCTGCCCGGCCCTGGCTGCAACGGCTGCTCGAACCAGTCCGACTACTCGGTGCTCAGCGTGAGCCCCGTCCCCGAGCCCAGCACCTACGCGCTGATGGCCGCGGGCCTGCTGGCCGTCGGCTGGGTGGTGCGGCGTCGCCGGCCCCAGGCCTGAGGTCGCACGGGCGGTGCCGCACGGCACCGCGCCGGCCGACCGGCCGGCCTACAGCGGCAGCTCGGTGAAGTAGCGGCCGCCGTGGAAGATCAGCGGCGTCGCGCCGGCGGTCACGCTGCAGCGCTCGACCTCGCCGACGAAGATGACGTGGTCGCCTTCCTCGTAGCGACTGCGGTTGAAGCACTCGAAGACCGCCACCGCCCCTTCCAGGACCGGCGCGCCGCTCTCGCCCTCGCGCCACGCGACGCTGGCGAAACGGTCGGCAGTCTTGCTGGCAAAGCGTTCGGCCAGCTCGTGCTGCGCGGCGCTCAGGATGTTGATCGCGTAGTGCGAACCCTGGGCGAAAGCCGGCAGCGTGCCCGAGCGCCGCGCCAAGCTCCACAGCACCAGCGGCGGCGCCAGCGAGACCGAGTTGAAGGAGTTGGCGGTCAGGCCGACGCGCTCGCCGGTCGCCGTGCGGGCGGTCACGATGGTCACGCCGGTCGCGAACATGCCGAGCGCTGCGCGGAAGTCCTGCGCGGTGAAGGCCGGTGCCTGGGCGCGAGTCATGGTGGCCCCCCGGTCGGCGAATACGCCGTCCGACCCCCCGGGGGGGTGCGGGCCGGCTTGGGAGCGGCCCGGCGCTCGGCCCGCAGCGCGTTCATGCCACCACCCCTTCGCGCCGTCGGAACATGCCCCAGCCTTCCATGGTGAGCACCGGCTCGTCGCGCTGGTTGAGCACGGTCCAGCGCGAACGCACCAAGCCCACTTCCGGCCGGCTGTTCATCGGTCGCGCCTCGAGCACCTCCATGCGCACACGCAGGCTGTCGCCGACCATCACGGGCTTGAGCCAGCGCAGGTTGTCGATGCCCGGCGAGCCGAGACTGGACGAGTCGAGCAGGTAGTCGTCGCACATCATGCGCATCACGAGCGCGCAGGTGTGCCAGCCGCTGGCGGCCAGGCCTCCGAAGAGCGAGCTCTTCGCGGCTTCCTCGTCGACGTGGAAGGGCTGGGGGTCGAACTCGCGCGCGAAGCGGACGATCTCCTCGCGCTCCAGCGTGCGGTGCCCGAACTCGCGCACCGTGCCGACGGCGAAGTCTTCCCAGTGCAGGCGCGTCGGCTTCTTCATCGCCGTCATGC
>NZ_CADEFR010000056.1:6553-20233 GCF_902826655.1 uncultured Methylibium sp.
CCGACGGCGAAGTCTTCCCAGTGCAGGCGCGTCGGCTTCTTCATCGCCGTCATGCTGCCGGCCGCCGCTGATGAGTGTGGGCGAAGCGCATCAGGCCGCAGGCTTCTTCTTGCCCGCCGCGCCGCCGGTCGCCAGCAGCCCGGCGCAGGTGGCGCGCTGCGGATCGCCGGCTGGCAGCGCCACGCACAGGGCGTCTCGTTGCGCGCGCAGCCGGCCCAGCACCGCGGCCTGCTCGGGCCCCTTGTTCCAGGCCAGCAGCTTGGTGCTCATGCGTTCCAGCGATGCGGTGTTGCGTTCGTAGAAGCCGTGCTGCTGCCCCTGCAGCTCGGCCAGCACGCTGCCGGCGGCGCGGTCGATGCGCGCGCCGTCCTCGGGCGAGAGTTCGAGCAGGGCCGTCACGTAGGTCACGCCCCACTGCACGCGCGTGGCCGGACCGCGGGACTCGCGGTAGGCGCGCTCGTACCAGTCCAGCGCGCCGGGCTTGTCGTTGCGACGCTTCGCGTTGGCGGCCAGCGAGAGCATCGCGTAGTAGGGACTGTGCGAGCGCGACAGCTCGGCCTGCAGCAGCCGGTCGGAGTCGTCCAGCAAGCCGGCCTGCGCCAGCGCGTAGGCGGCGCCGGTGATGACGGCATTGCGTTCGTTGTCGCTGGTCACCTCGCGGTCCATGCGGGCGGCCTCGCGCTGCACGTGCTCCTTCAGCACCGTGCTCAGCGGCGCCGGCTGCTTGGCGGCGATGCCGAGCTCGAGCTTCGCGAGGTCGATGCGCGAGATCAGCGCCGACAGCCGGTCGCCCTGGGACAAGCGCGTGTCGGCGGTCAGGCGGTCGAGCGTCGCGGCCCAGGTCGCGATCAGCTCCTCGCGCTCGGGCGTCCTGGGCGCCGTCAAGGCTGCCGTCAGGTCGCGCGCGTAGTTGCTGACGAGGTCGAGGTTCTCGCGCGCCAGCAGGTCGTCGGCCAGCACGGCCAGCACGCGTTCGCGCACGGTGGCCGGCGGCAGGCGCTTCGGGGCGGGCTCGGCACCGGCCTGGGCGACCAGGGCCTTGAGCATGAGGCGCGTGCCGGCTTCGGCCTGGTCGGGCGGGCAGGCCTGGGCCAGGCGCTGCAGCGTGGCGGCCAGCTGGGCCTTGGGCAGGAGTTGCTGCTCGTCGGTGTCCCACGAGTAGTAGGCCAGCAGGCGCCAGTCCTCGGCACTCAGCTGGGCCGGCGCCGACCGGGCCTGCGCGAACACGTCCTTGACCGGCCGCGCCGCGCCCAGACCGAGCGTCAGCACCTGCAGGTACTTCTGCGCGTCGACCTCGCCGGGCAGGCGCGTCAGCTCGCTGCCGTCGGGGCGGAAGAGGATCATCGTCGGATAGCCGCGCACCTTGAAGCGCTCGCCGAGCTTCTGCGCGCCGGGCAGGTCGCCGTCGAGGTAGACCGCCAGGAAGCCGCGGCTCTTCTCGATGAACTCGGGTCGCACGAACACCGTCGCCTTGACTTGGCTGCACGGCGGGCACCACTCGGCGCCCCAGTAGACGAAGACCGGCTTGCCCTGGGTCCTGGCTTCGGCGAAGACCGCGTCGGCCTCGGCCTCCGCCTGCGGCTTGCGCCAGGCGATACCGGCGTCGTCGTGCGCGGCACCGGCCGACACCGCGGCGGCGACCGCCGGCGTGACGGCGGCGGTGACCGCGGCGCTCGCCGCTGTGGCGACGGCCGGGCCGTCGGCCGACCGCGAGCAGGCGGCCAGCAGCAGGGCGGCGGCCAGCGGAATCGACAGGGCGGCGGACGTGGAGCGCATGGTCGTGGACGAAGGTCGGATACCGAAGTGTCTCAAAGTGGCGCCTCGGGGTCGTCCGCCCGGATCGGCGGTGCGCCGAGCGCGGCCTGGGCCTCGTCCAGCAAGGGCTCGGCAGGCGTGGCGCGCGCCAGCGCCATCCAGGCCGAGAACGGCAGGCCGAAGCTGCGCTGCGGCGCGGGGCGCAGGCTTTCGAGGGCGCCGAAACCGCCGCCCGGCAGGCGCCGGGCCACGATGACGCCGCACTCGGGCGGGATCTCGTCGGCCTCGGCGATGCCTTCGGCGAGCACATAGTGGCAGGCCCCGGCCATCTGCAGGTAGGCCGCTCGCTTGCCGGCCAGGCGCAGGTCGGCCAGCAGGTCGGCGCGCTTGACCTTGACCTCGTGCACGACCGGGCTCAGGTAGGCCTCGACCGTGGTGTGCCGCACCGAGTAGACGTCCGGCCGCGCCAGCACCCAAGCGTCGTCGACGCGCGCCCGCAGAGCCAGCGTGCGCCAGGCGATGCGCCCGGCGCGCTGCATCTCCAGCACCACCCGCTCGACCAGGGCCTCGTGTTCGCCGAAGGCCGCCCGGTTGCGCTGCAGCGACCGGGCCAGCACGGCGATGCCGGCGTCGGTGACGCGCAGGGTCTCGCGGCCGTCGGGGGCACCGATGCGCTCCAGCAGCCCGGCCGCCAGCAGGTCGACCTCGACCGCGTCGCGCGCAGGCCAGCCGGCCGAGCGGTAGATCTCGCGCAGGCGGCGGGCGTGCAGGCGCGGTAGCGTGTCGACGGGCGGATCAGCGAGGCTCATGGACGGGTGCTTCAGCCGGCATCAGACCGCCGAAGCGCGCCCAGCGCAAGACCGCGCTCGGTGGGTCGACCGGCCCTCCTACAATTTGGCATGGCCCGAACCTCGTTCCGTGAGCAGATGCTGCGCACCCGCGAGGACGCGATCGTCTCGTCGGTGAATCGCCTGCTGGCCGAGAAGGGCTTCGAGGCGATGACGGTCGACGAGGTGGCGGCCGAGGTCGGCATCGCCAAGGCCAGCCTCTACAAGCACTTCACGTCCAAGGAAGAACTGGCCGCCGCCGCCATGATCCGCGTGCTGGATCGCGCGCTGGCGGTGGTCGAGACCCTGGCCACGGACGCCACACTGATGCCGGTCGAGCGCCTGCGCGCGGTCGTGCGCTGGGCGATGGAGGTCCAGCTGGCCGGCGAGATGCCGTCGCTGCCGGCCCAGAACTCGACGCTGCGCACCGCGCTGATGGGCAACCGCCCCTACCTGGACCGGCTGCTCGACCTGAGCGAACGGCTCGGCACCTGGATCACCGCGGCCCAGGCCGACGGCAGCCTGGATGCGGCACTGCCGCCCGAGGTGGTGCTGTACACGCTGTACGCGCGCGCCTGCGACCCGGTGGTCGGCGTGCTCAAGGCAGCCGGCCAGCACCCCGACGAGCAGATCATCGACTGGGTGCTGCGCTCGTGCTTCCAGGGACTGTCGGCACGCTAGGGCCGGCGGCGGCTCAGACCTTCAGGCACAGCAGGCCGTCGTGACCGTCGGCCTCGCCCTTGTGGGCATGGCCGCGCGCGTTGCTGACCACGCGCGTCACCGGTCGCGACGACCCGGCGGGATGGCGAACCAGGTAGTCGTGCCGGCAGTGCAGGTGGCCGTGCAGCCACAGGTCGGCGCCGGCCAGCAGGTCGTCGTCGGCGTTGCAGAAGCTCGCCGAGCCCGGCTGGTGGCCGTAGCGCGGGTCGACGCTGCGCAGGCTGGGCCCGTAGTGCGTGATGACCACGGTCGCGTCGGCGTCCGTCGGCCGGGCCAGCGCCTGCTTCAGCCAGTCGCGACAGGCCAGCGCTTCCTCGCGCACCGCGGCCGGGTCGAAGACGCGCCCGTCGCGCGTCGATCGCATGATCTTCACGAAGTAGCCGGCGGCGCGCTGGCAGCGCTCTCGCTCGGCCGGACCGAACAGGTCGAAGTCGCACCAGCGGGTCGTGGCAACGAAGCGGATGCGTCGGCCGTCGGCCGCCTTCAGCGTCAATTCCTCGCATTCGAGCATCGTGATCCCGAGCGAGTCGCAGCGCGCGCGCAGCGCCGGCCAGGCCTCGCGCAGCTCGCGACGGTCGAACTCGTGGTTGCCGGCGACGAAAATCACCGGCACCGGCCAGCGCGCGAAGCGCTCGAGGGCGTCCCAGCGGCTGTCGATGTCGCCGGCCAGCACCAGCAGCTCGGCGCCGGGCGCCGGCCGCGGCGCGTAGGCCTCGGTCTCGAGATGCAGGTCCGACAGCAGCTGCAGGCGCATCGGCGACGTTGACGACCGGGCCGCGTCAGGCGCCGTGGCAGAGCTTGAACTTCTTGCCGCTGCCGCAGGAGCAGGGATCGTTGCGGCCGACCTTGGGACCGGCGCGCCGCACGGTGTCGACCTTCAGGCGTTCGCCGCGGCCCAGGTCGGCCAGCGCGACGACGTTGGACACCAGGTCCTCGATGGCCTCGTCCATGCTGCGCAGCGGATGCTCCTGGTCGAGCGCCTTCGTGTAGGCCTCGTCGTCACCTTCCTGGGCCGGCAGGTGCCGGCGCACGCAGGCCAGCAGGTCGGGCAGCTCGGGGTTGGCCAGGGCCTCCAGCGCCGGAAACTGGGCCAGAGCGTGCTCGAAGCCGACCGCCCAGGGTGCGAACGCCGGACCGATGGCCGCACGGCCCTCGAGCAGATGGCCCTGATCGTCTTCGGGCTGCATCACCAGCGGATCGAACCAGGCGTCCTCGCGCAGCTGCCGCTCGAGCACGGCATGGTGGCGGGCCAGCAGGCTGACCAGACGCTCGTGCTTGGCGGCATGCCAGCCGGGACTGTCGGGGCGCAGCTCGCGGTCACCCTCCGGCGCGTCGGGGTCGCCGACGTTCCAGTCGAACACGGGTGGCAGCCAACGCGCCGGCTCGATCGGGTCGGGCTGCGCGATCACGCCGCACAGGTAGCCGTCGAGCATCACGACGTCCAGGGGCTCGAAGGGCGCGGGGATGGCCGCCAGCAGGTCGTCGAGTTCGCTGATCTCGGGGTCGCTCAGCGGCGTGGTGGAGGCGGGTGCGGGCATGCCCAGGATTGTCCTACGCGCGCGACGAGACCTCGGTCGCCGCGAAAAGACGGGAAAAGTCGGCGTCCTGTCGGCCTTGTGGATTTAGGGTTTACCCTAAACTGCGAAGCATCCCAAAAGGAGGGAACCACCATGGTCACCACCACCGTCAACCTGCCTGCCGCGCGCATCGTGTCGCCCCGCGCCGCCGAACCCCTGGGCATCTGGGCCGCCGCCTTCCTGCGCTGGATCTCGCTTCGCCTGAATCGCCAGCCTCGTCCTAGCGAGCCTCAGAAAGAGATCGCTGAACTGTGGGCGCTTGCTAACCAGTACGAATCTACTCAGCCGAGCCTGGCCGCCGACCTGCGCGGCGCCGCAATGCGCTGGGAACGCGAAACCGAGCGCGCCTGAGTCCAGGCCGCCATCCACCATATTCCAGTGAGTTTGATCATGAACGTCTATCAGATGCTCGGCCATTCGATCGCCGAGTCCGTCGCTTCGGTCGGTGCCGCCTTCCGCGGCGCCTCGACGGGCACCGTCCAGGCCCCTCACCACAGCCAGGCGGCCGGCTGGCTCGACCAGTTCAGTGGCGCCTCGCTCGACCAGCGCGCCGAGCGCCTGACGGTCGACGCGTTGTTCCGCGGCGCCACCGTCCGGATCTGAGCCAGGCGATCCGCCAGCAGAAAGGCCGCCCGAGGGCGGCCTTCTTCATCAGCGCAACGACCGGGCTCAGGCCGCGAGACGCTGCTCGAACCTGAGCTTGGTCGCGCTCAGTTCGGTCGGCAGGTGATAGGCGAGCTGGGTGAAGAGCTCGTCGTGCAGCTTGAGTTCCTGCTGCCACGCCGCCTGGTCGGTCGAGATCACGCTGCCGAACTGCTCGCGCGAGAACGCCAGCCCGCTCCACTCGAGGTCCTGGTAGCGCGGGCTGACGCCGAAGGCGTGCTCCTCGCCCTGGCCCGTGCCGTCGACGCGCTCGAGCATCCACTTGAGCACACGCATGTTCTCGCCATAGCCCGGCCAGACGAACTTGCCGTCGGCGCCCTTGCGGAACCAGTTGACGCAGTAGATCTTCGGCAGCTTCGCGCCGCTCGCGGCGAGCTTGCCGCCGAGCGCCAGCCAGTGCTGGAAGTAGTCGCTCATGTTGTAGCCCATGAAGGGCAGCATCGCGAACGGGTCGCGGCGCACCACGCCCTGCTGGCCGGCGGCGGCGGCGGTGGTCTCTGAGCCCATCGTCGCGGCCATGTAGACGCCCTCGACCCAGTCGCGCGCCTCGGTCACCAGCGGCACCGTGGTCGAACGGCGGCCGCCGAAGATGAAGGCGTCGATCGCCACGCCAGCCGGGTTGTCCCAGTTCTCGTCGAGCACCGGGTTGTTGGTGGCGGCCACGGTGAAGCGCGCGTTCGGGTGCGCGGCCTTGGCGCCGGTCGCCTTGGCGATCTCGGGCGTCCAGTCCTTGCGCTGCCAGTCGATCAGGTGCGCCGGCGGCGTGTCGGTCATGCCTTCCCACCACACATCGCCATCGTCGGTGAGCGCGACATTGGTGAAGATGGCGTCGCGCGTCAGCGAGGCCATGCAGTTGGGGTTGGTCTTGTCGTTGGTGCCCGGGGCCACGCCGAAGTAGCCGGCCTCGGGGTTGATCGCGTACAGGCGCCCGTCCTTGCCTGGCTTGATCCAGGCGATGTCGTCGCCGATGGTCGTCACTTCCCAGCCCTTGCCGCCCTGGCTCAGGCCGGCCGGCGGGATCAGCATCGCGAAGTTGGTCTTGCCGCAGGCACTGGGGAAGGCCGCAGCGACGTGGTACTTGCGACCCTGCGGGTTCTTCACCCCCAGCACCAGCATGTGCTCGGCGAGCCAGCCCTGGTCGCGGCCCATGGTCGAGGCGATCCGCAGCGCGAAGCACTTCTTGCCCAGCAGCGCGTTGCCGCCGTAGCCCGAGCCGTAGCTCCAGATCTCGCGCGTCTCCGGGTAGTGGACGATGTACTTGGTGGCGTTGCACGGCCACGAGACGTCCTTCTGACCCGGCTCGAGCGGCGCGCCCACGGTGTGCATGCAGGGCACGAACTCGCCGCTGGCGCCGAGCACGTCGAGCACGGCCTTGCCCATGCGCGTCATCAGCTTCATGTTGACGGCGACGTAGGGCGAGTCGCTCAGCTCCACGCCGATGTGCGCGATCGGCGAGCCCAGCGGCCCCATCGAGAACGGCACGACGTACATCGTGCGGCCGCGCATGCAGCCCTTGAACAGCGCCGGCGTGCCGTCCGGGCGACCGGTCTGCAGCAGCGCGCGCATCTCGGCCGGGGCGGTCCAGTTGTTGGTGGGGCCGGCGTCTTCCTTCTTTTCGGAGCAGATGAAGGTGCGGTCTTCGACGCGCGCGACGTCGCTCGGGTCGCTCCAGGCCAGGTAGCTGTTCGGCCGCTTCGCCTCGTTCAGCTTGCGAAAGCTGCCGGCGGCGACAAGCTGGGCACACAGCCGGTCGTACTCGGCCTGCGAGCCGTCGCACCAGTAGATCGCGTCGGGTTGGGCCAGCGCGGCCATCTCGGCGACCCAGTCGAGCAGCTTGGCGTTCTTCACGTGGGCCGGCGCGTTCAGGCGCAGACCTTCCATGGCGGGGTGGTTCATCGGGGCTCCAGGGTAATGAAAAGAGATCCCGTCAGCAGCCGGAGTGCCCGGCTCCGCTGTGCTGACGGCATCTCTCGCAAGCGGCCTGGACACGGCCTCGAGACCAGCGTCGGCAAAGTTTAGGTGTGTGACTTCCGCGTGACGAAAAGCAGGTATGCGCGTTGTGCATGAGCGTATGCACACGCCGGTGTCGCGTCGGGGACAGCGACTTCGGGGCCGCCAGGAAGCGCGTGCGACATCAAGGACTTGCGCCCCTTTCGCGGCCTTCCTTCGCAGCGCCCGCAAGGCGCCCCGCACCTCCCCCTTAACATGGGGTCCATGCCCTCGAAGACACCCTCGCGGCCGGTTCGCCGCGGCGTCCTGGTCGCCGGACTGGCGGCCCTGGCCTGGCCGGCGCTGGCGCAGCGAAGCCCGCGTGAAGCCATCGTCGTCGGCGTCGAAGCCACGTTGATGGCGTCGGGCCTGGCGGCGCGGCTGCGCGTCGCGGTCGCCCGCGATACCGGCCTCGCCGTCGACTGGCGGCCGGGGCCGAGCGGCCTGCTGCTGCCGCAGCTCGAGCGCGGCGAGATCGATGCCGCGCTGACCCAGGAACCGGCGCTCGAGCTCGCGCTGCTGCAGAAGAACCTCGTACACGACCGCCGCGCGGTCGTGCGGACCGACTTCGTGCTCGTCGGGCCGGCGCCGCGCAAGGCCACGCGCAAGGAGCCGGCCAGCGGCGACCCGGCCGGCATCGCCGGCGGCCACGACGCAGCGGCCGCGCTCGCGCGCATCGTCGCCGCCGGCGAGCGCGGCGAGGCCGGCTTCGTGACACCCGTCGAGCCGACCGGCGCCCGCTCGATCGAGCAGGCGCTGTGGAAGGCCGCCGGCCCGCAGCCCGTCGGCCCGTGGTTGCGCACCGCCGGCCCGGGTCCGACAGCGGTGCTGCAGCTGGCGCGCGAGACCGGCAGCTACGCCCTCGTCGAACGCGGCGTCTGGTCGGCACTGGGCGCGGGCTCGGGGCTGGCCGTGCTCGTCGACGGCGACGAGCGACTGCGCGCCAGCTACCACGTGATGCGCTCCTTCCGCGTCAACCACCCCGGTGGCAAGCTGCTGGTGAGCTGGCTCGCCGGGCCGACCGGGCAACGCACCGTGGCCGGCTTCGGACGCGGCTACCAGAAGGCCGCATGAGCTTGCAGGGCGGGCGCGTCCTCTCGGTCAACCTCGGCCAGTCGCGGCCGTTGCGGGCCGGCGACCGCACGGTGCTCAGCGCCATCGGCAAGCGCGGCGTCGACGGCGACGTGGCGGTCGGGCCGCTCGGCCTGGCCGGCGACGAGCAGGCCGACCCCAGCGTGCACGGCGGCCTCGACAAGGCCGTCTATGCCTACCCGGCCGAGCACTATCCTTTCTGGCGGACTGTCCGTGCGCAGGCCAAGGTATCGCTCTGGGACGAGGACCTGCCGCACGGCCACGTCGGCGAGAACCTCACGCTGTCCGGCGTGCTGGAGAACCAGCTGTGGGTCGGCGACCTGCTGCGCTTCCCGCGCTGCGAGCTGGCCGTCGCCGGGCCACGCCAGCCCTGCTACAAGTTCAACGCGGTGATGGGATTCAACCAGGCGGCCAAGCTGATGGTGCAGTCGGGCTACTGCGGCGCCTATCTCGCGGTGCGCGTGCCGGGGCTGATCGCCGCCGGCGAGACCTTCGAGCTGGTGCCCGGGCCCCGCGAGGTCGGCATTCCGGAGCTGTTCCGTTCGGTGATGGCCAAGCACCGCTGACGCGGCGCGGGGCCCCGCACCGCCGACGCGCCCCGCGACGACAATCGCGCGATGCTCGCCTACCGACATGCCTTCCACGCGGGCAACCACGCCGACGTCCTGAAGCATCTGGTGCTGACCCAGGTGCTGCGCCACATGGCGCAGAAGGACAAGCCCTACACGCTGATCGACACGCATGCCGGTGCCGGCGGCTACTCGCTGGCCAGCCCCGAGGCGCAGAAGAAGGGCGAGTTCGAGCACGGCATCCTGCGCCTGTGGGACCGCAGCGACCTGCCGCCGGCGGTGGCCGACTACGTGCAGCGCGTGCGCGACTTCAACCCCGAGGGCGGCCTGGGCCGCTATCCCGGCTCGCCGGAAATCGCCCGCCAGCTGCTGCGGCCGCAGGATGCGCTGCGGCTCTTCGAGCTGCACCCGGCCGACGTGCGCGTGCTCGCCGCCCACCACGCCGCACGCCCGCACACCGAGGTGCATCACGAGGATGGCTTCGAGGGCCTGAAGGCGCAGCTGCCGCCGCCGTCGCGTCGCGCCGTGCTGCTGATCGACCCGTCCTACGAGCTGAAGACCGACTACGGCAAGGTCGTGGCGGCGGTCCGCGACGCGCTGAAGCGCTTCGCAGAATGCGTGATCGTGGTCTGGTACCCGCAGGTCAACCGCCTGGAGGCGGCGCAGCTGCCCAAGCGCCTGCAGTCGTCTGCGCAGGGGCCCAAGATCAAGGGCTGGCTGCACGCGCGGCTGACGGTGCAGCCGCTCGACGCGCAGGGCTTCGGCCTGGCCGGCAGCGGCGTCTTCGTGATCAACGGGCCGTGGACCCTGCATGCGGCGCTGGCGCAGAGCCTGCCCTGGCTGACCGAGGTGCTGGGGCAGTACCGCGGCGCGAGCCACCTGCTCGAGCAGCAGGCCGCCTGAGCGAACGCATGAGCCCTTCTCCGGAGCCCGCGCACGCGAACCAGTTCGCCCTGCTCGGCCAGCGCCGCTTCGCGCCCTTCTTCTGGACCCAGTTCCTCGGCGCCGGCAACGACAACCTCTTCAAGTTCGCCTTCACCGTGCTGGTCACCTACCAGCTGCAGGTCGAGTGGTTGCCGCCGGAGCTGGCCGGGCTGGTGATCGGCGCGCTGTTCATCCTGCCCTTCCTGCTGTTCTCGGCCACGGCCGGGCAGCTGGCGGACAAGCACGACAAGACGCGCGTGATCCGCTTCGTCAAGACGCTCGAGATCGCGATCATGGCGCTGGCCGGCTGGGGCTTCTGGGTCGCCAGCGTGCCGGTGCTGCTGGGCTGCGTGCTGCTGATGGGCCTGCACTCGACGCTGTTCGGCCCGGTCAAGTTCGCCTACCTGCCGCAGCACCTGAACGAGCGCGAGCTGACCGGCGGCAACGGCATGGTCGAGATGGGCACCTTCGTCGCGATCCTGCTGGGCAACGTCGTCGGCGGCCTGCTCATCGCCGTGCCCGAGGTCGGTCGGCACTGGGTCGCCTTCGCCTGCTTCGGACTCGCGCTGCTGGGCCGCGTCACGGCGCAGTTCGTGCCCGTGTCGCCGGCCACCGATCCCGGCCTCGCGATCAACTGGAACCCGGTCAGCGAGACCTGGCGCAACCTGAAGCTGGCGCACGGGCAGCGGGTGGTGTTCCGTTCGCTGCTGGGCATCTCGTGGATGTGGTTCTTCGGCGCGGTCTTCCTGTCCAACTTCCCGGCCTTCGCGAAGCAGGTGATGGGCGGGAACGAGCAGGTCGCGTCGCTGCTGCTGGTGGTCTTCTCGGTCGGCATCGGCATCGGTTCGCTGCTGTGCGAGGTGCTGAGCCGGCGCCACGTCGAGATCGGCCTGGTGCCCTTCGGCGCGATCGGCATGAGCGTCTTCGGCATCGATCTCTACCTGGCCACCCGCGGCCACGCGCCGCCGGGCGCGGTCGCGACGGTGGCCGAGTTCCTGCGCGAGCCCTGGCACTGGCGCGTGATGGCCGACCTGGGCCTGCTGGCCCTGTGCGCCGGCCTGTACAGCGTGCCGATGTACGCGCTGATCCAGCTGCGCTCGCAGCCCACGCATCGCGCCCGCATCATCGCGGCCAACAACATCCTCAATGCGCTGTTCATGATCGCCAGCAGCCTGATGGCGGCGGCGCTGCTGAAGGCCGGCTTCACGATCCCGCAGATCTTCCTCGTCACCGCGCTGCTGAACGCCGTGGTCGCGGCCTACATCTTCCTGCTGGTGCCCGAGTACCTGCTGCGCTTCGTCGCGCTGATCGTGGCGCGACTGATGTACCGCTTCAAGGTGCGCGGCGACGAACACATCCCCGCGCAAGGCGCGGCGGTGCTGGTGTGCAACCACGTGAGCTTCATCGACGCGATGCTGCTGATGGCGGCGAGCCCGCGGCCGATCCGCTTCATCATGGACCACCGCATCTTCGCGACGCCGGTGCTGGGCACGCTGTTCCGGCTGGCCAAGGCGATCCCGGTCGCTTCCCAGAAGGAGGACCCGGCGACCTACGAGCGCGCCTTCGCCGAGGCGAAGCGGGTGCTCGACGACGGCGAGCTGCTGTGCATCTTTCCGGAGGGCGGCATCACCCGCGACGGCGAGCTGCAGCCGTTCAAGGCCGGCGTGATGAAGATCCTCGAGAGCAACCCGGTGCCGGTGGTGCCGCTGGCGCTGCACAACCTGTGGGGCTCCTTCTTCTCGCGCCTGGGCGGCCACGCGATGACGCGCCCGTTCCGGCGCGGCCTCTGGAGCCGCGTCGGCCTGAGCGCCGGCAGCGCGGTGCCGCCCGCACAGGTCACGCCGGACGTCCTGCGCGAGCGCGTGCTGGCGCTGCTGGCTGCCTGAGGCCGGCCTTGTTCGGGCGCACTGCCTTCGACCCGGCGGCGCAGCGCCGCTTCCTGCCCTTCGTCGTCTTCGTGCTGCTGCTGGCCCTGCGCGGTCTGCTCGACGGCGTCGCACCACAAGGCGTTGACCTGCGCTGGCTCTACGCGCTGCAGGTCGGGCTGCCGGGCCTGCTGATGGCGATCTGGTGGCGCGACTACGTCGAGCTGAAGTCGCTGCCGCGCTGGCGCGACATGCTGCTGGCCGTCGCCGTCGGCCTGGCCGTGTGCTGGCTGTGGATGCGCCTCGACGAGCCGTGGATGCGCCTCGGCACGCCGGTGGCGGGCTTTCGCCCGATCGGACCCGACGGCGAGCCGCTGTGGGCGCTGATCGCGCTGCGCTGGCTGGGCACGGCCCTGGTCGTTCCGCTGCTCGAGGAGCTGTTCTGGCGGAGCTTCCTGATGCGCTGGATCGCGGGCCACGATTTCCTCGCGGTCGATGCACGGCGTGTCGGCGTGCAGGCGGTGGTCCTGTCGACCCTCGTGTTCACGCTCGCGCACACCGAGTGGCTGGCCGCCGCCTGTGCCGGCCTCGCCTACGCGTGGCTCTATCGCCGCACCGGCTCGCTGTGGACCGCGGTCATTGCGCATGCCGTGACCAACGGCGTGCTCGGCCTGTGGATCGTCGTCTACGGCCACTGGATGCTGTGGTGAGCGCGCCGCGCCGCTAGCATCGCGCCATGTACCTGCCCGCCCACTTCCGCGACGACGACCGCGCGACCGCCGACGCCCTGCTGCGCGCGCATCCCTTCGCGACCCTGGTGACGACACTCGACGGCGCGCCCTTCGCGACCCACCTGCCGCTGCTGCTGGCCGACGGCGGGCAGCGCCTGCTCGGCCACTTCGCGCGGCCCAATCCGCAGGCGCGCTGCATCGGCACGGGCGAGCCGGCGCTCGCGATCTTCCATGGGCCGCATGCCTATGTCTCGCCGCGCTGGTACCACCGCCGGCCTGCGGTGCCGACCTGGAACTACGCCGTCGTCCACGTGCGCGGTCCGCTGCAGCCGCTGGCCAACGCCGATGAACTGCGCGCCGTGCAGGCGCAGCTGGTCGACACCTTCGAGCCCGCGCCGCTGCCCGAGGGCGTGATGCCCGAGACCCACGTCGAGCAGCTCAGCGCCGGCATCGTCGGCTTCGCGCTCGCGATCGAGCGCGTCGACACCAAGCTCAAGTTCGGCCAGCACCGCTCGCTGGCCGACCAGCAGGGCGTCGAGGCCGGGCTGCTGGCCACCGCCGGAAGCGACGAGGCTGCGCTGGTCGCGCTGCAGCGCCGGCTCGGTTACCCCAAGGCGCCCGGCGGCTGATCGCCCCGACTCAGACCCCGCGCGCGCGATCCGCCGCGAACTGCGCCCGCCAGGCCTCGAAGCGGCCGGCTTCCAGCGCCACGCGCATCTCGCGCATCAGGTTCAGGTAGTAGTGCAGGTTGTGGAGGCTCGCGAGCATCGGGCCGAGCATCTCGCCGCAGCGGTCCAGGTGATGCAGGTAGGCGCGGCTGTAGCCGGCGCAGGCCTGGCAGGCACAGGTCTCGTCGATCGGCCGCTCGTCGCTGCGATAGCGCGCGTTGCGCAGGCGCAGGTCGCCGTGGCGCGTGAACAGGTGGCCGTTGCGCGCATTGCGCGTCGGCATCACGCAGTCGAACATGT
>NZ_CADEFR010000057.1 GCF_902826655.1 uncultured Methylibium sp.
TCATCGAGACCTTGATCGGGTTGTTGAAGTAGTCCTGGATGCCCTTGCGGTCGCCTTCGGTGGTCGAGCCCAGCAGCCACATCAGCAGGAAGAAGGCCATCATCGCCGTCACGAAGTCGGCGTACGCGATCTTCCACGCGCCGCCATGCGCCGCATGGCCGCCCTTCTTGATCTTCTTGACGATGATCGGCTGCAGTTTCTTGGCATCACCAGCCATGTGGAGCCCCCACGTCGCCGGGTACGGCTCCTGCCCCCCGAGGGGGCGCCGCTGGCGGCCCGGCGAAGCCGGATCCGCGGCGGACCTCGGTTAGAAGCGCTTCACTGACCGAGACCTCATTCACTTTTTGCCCTTCACGTGGCCTTCGAGCTCGCTGAAGCTCGGCCGCTCGGTCGAGTACAGCGTCTTGCGCCCGAACTCCACCGCGATCGCCGGCGCGTAGCCCTGCATCGACGCCAGCAGCGTGGTCTTGATGCACTGCAGTTCCTTCGTGCCTTCGTCGTTCTTCTGCTCCAGCAGGCCGCCCAGCGGCTCGACGACCGCGTAGGCCAGCAGGATGCCGAGGAAGGTACCGACCAGCGCCGAGCCGATCATCCCGCCCAGCACGGCCGGCGGCTGGCCGACCGAGCCCATGGTGTTGACCACGCCCAGCACCGCGGCCACGATGCCGAAGGCCGGCAGCGCACCCGCCAGGCGGCCGATCGCCGCGGCCGGCGCATGCGCCTCGTGATGGTGGGTGTCGATCTCGCTGTCCATCAGCGACTCGATCTCGTGCGGGTTCAGGTTGCCGCTGACCATCATGCGCAGGTAGTCGGTGATGAACTCGACCACGTGGTGGTCGCTGCCGACGGTCGCGTACTTCTTGAACAGCGCGGAGTTGTGCGGATCCTCGACGTCCTTCTCGATCGCCATCAGGCCTTCCTTGCGGGCCTTCTGCAGGATGTCGTAGAGCAGCGCCATCAGCTCCATGTAGCGCGCCTTGGTGTACTTGCTGCCCTTGAGCAGCTTGGGGATAGCCTTGCCGACCGCCTTCAGCACCTTGGGCTGGTTGGCCACCACGAAGGCACCCATGGCGCCGCCGCCGATGGCCATCATCTCGGTCGGGATCGCATGAAGGATCACGCCGATGTTGCCGCCGTGGATGATGTACGCGCCGAAGATGCACCCCAGCGCGACGACATAACCAATGATGACGAACATGATGGGAGGGTCGGGTGGTGCCGGCGCGGACGCCGGCGGGGTGTTCTGCGTTGTTCCCAGTCCTTATCGGCGTGCCGGCAGGCATCTTGAGCCGGGCTGCTGCGCTGCAACGGCCAAAAAAGAAGGCGGATCGCAGGCGATCCGCCTTCAAACCAGGAGAGAGACACACACGGGAAACCGTTGCCCGTCCTATCGGCGCCGCGGACGCGGAACTTGAGCGCTTTCTGCGAAGGGCATGCGATACAGCCACAGCGGCCGGCCGTCGGGGCAGCGCAGCACCGCCCGCGGCACGAGGCCGGCCGCCTCGAACTCCAGGCTGGCCAGCCAGGCGCCCGGCGCCAGCTCGGCCTGCGCCTTGGTCACCGCGCGCGGCAGGCTTTCGGGTCGCTGGAACAGATAGACCATCGAGGCGCCGCGCCAGTCGGCCGCCCACATGTCGCCACGGCGGATGCGCGCCCGCAGGCCCTGGCGTCGGCAACGCCACCACGCGGCGGCGGCGATCGGCCCGCTGTGCTCGACGCCGTCCAGCAGCGCCAGCGGATAGGCGCGACGCAGCGCCGCGAGGCCGTGCCCCAGGCCGCAGCCGGCGTCGATGACACGCGCCGCGGGCGGCAGGGGCGCCAGTTCGGCCAGGCCGTCGAGCGCCGCCTCGGGCGTCGGGAACAGCGGCGCGTCGCGCCAGGCCTTCAGGGGATAGATCGCCAGCAGCGCGGCCAGGGCCGACAGCCAGGCCCAGGCGGGCAGGCCCGCCGCCAGGCCGCTGGCCAGCAGCGAGACGGGGAAGCCGCCCGCCAGCAGCAGGCGACGCATCGGGGTCGCGCCGGTCAGCGAGAACGAGACGCCGACCGTCAGGCCGGCAGCGACCGCGACCCACAGCGGCGCGGTGCTGCCGCGCAGTGCGAGGAAGGCCGCCCACGCCAGGCCCCAGGCCAGCAGCGCGGGCAGCGGCCACAGGCGTTGCAGGCCCGGGAGCGGCGCGACCAGGCCGGCGCTGCTCATGGTGGCCCGGAGCGGGTGGGCTGGTCCGGGGCGATCAGTGCAGGTGCAGCGCGCCGGCCGCCTTGCCCTTGCCGGCACGCGCCGGGGGGTTGCACAGGCCGCAGACGAAGTGCTTGCCGATCTCGTGCGGGTGGGTCACGAAGTGGCCGCCGCACTTGGAGCATTCGGTCATCGTCAGCATGCCGTTGTCGATGAACTTCACCAGGCGCCAGGCCCGCGTGACCGACAGCAGCGCCTCCAGGCCCTGCGACTCGGTCTGCTCGAGGTACAGGCGGTAGGCCTTGATCACGGTGTCGATCTCGTCGAGCGCCGCGACCTTGTTCAGGTACTCGTGGATGTTCAGGAACAGGCTGGCGTGGATGTTCGGCTGCCAGGTCATGAACCAGTCGGTCGAGAACGGCAGCTGGCCCTTGCTGGGCGACTTGCCGGCCACTTCCTTGTACAGGCGCAACAGGCGCTCGTAGCTGAGGTCGGTTTCCGACTCCAGCACCTGCAGGCGGGCGCCGAGCTGGATCAGCGTGACGGCACGTTCGATCTGCCTGGCTTCGGTGAGGATGCTCTTGTTGCGCATGGTGTCGGTCTCCGGCGGCTCGTTCTTGGGATCAGGCGGCCTCTTGATGGCGGCCGGCCATCAGGATGTTGGCGTGCAGGCGGCTGACGCCGTCGTTCGCGGCGGTCTTGCCGTGGTTGGTCAGCAGGCCCCAGACCAGGTCGTCGTCGACGCGCATCTTGCACAGCAGCGTGTTGCCGGAGGCGATCTTCATCATCTGCGCCGGGCTCAGCGTGCCGATGACGTCGGCGGTGTCCTCCGAGACGCCCAGGCGGAACAGCGCCTGGTCGCGGTCGGCCCGGATCAGGCTCTGCGCCAGCATCAGGTACGACAGGTTGGCTTCGCGGATCTCCATCAGGACTTGCTCGGTGTTCATGGCGCTTTTCCCTCGGCTCGTTTGTGCGGTTCGAATCTGGCGGATGTTTCGGGTGTTGCTTTCGCGTTCACCGTGGAAAGAACTGTAGGCAGCCGAACGCGAAGCTTGAATAGGGCAACGGCTGTTTGCGGCGTCACCGCGAACAGACAGGCTTGTCAGTGAAGTTCCTACAGGGACGGCGCGTCCCTGTCAGGGGGTGCCGTGACTTACGACCGGGCGATCGCGCTACAGGCCGATCGCACGGCGGCAACGACCGCGGCGACGCCCTCGTCCGACAGCGTCGGATCCATCGGCAGGCTCAGCACCTCGGCGGACAGGCGGTCGGCCATCGGCAGGTCCGCGCCCGCGAACTCGCCATAGGCCGCCTGACGGTGAGCCGGCGTCGGATAGTGGACCAGCGTGGCGATGCCGCGCGCCTGCAGTTCCGCGTCGAGGCGGTCACGCTGCGCATGTCGCACGACGTAGAGATGCCACACCGGCTCCGCATCCGCCGGGCCACCGTCGGGCAGGATCAGCCCCGGCAGGCCCCGCAGGGCCTCGCCGTAGTGACGCGCGATCTCGCTGCGGCGGGCGTTGTCGGCGTCCAGCTGCTTCAGGCGCTCGCGCAGGAAGGCCGCCTGCAGTTCGTCGAGCCGCGTGTTGTAGCCCGCCGCCTCGTGCCGGTACTTGACGCGCGAGCCGTAGTTGCGCAGCAGCCGGATGCGGTCCGCCAGCGCGTCGTCGTCGGTCGTCACGGCGCCGCCGTCGCCGAGGGCGCCGAGGTTCTTGCCCGGGTAGAAGCTGAAGGCCGCGGCATCGCCGAGCGCGCCGCAGCGTCGCGCACCGAGGCGCGCGCCGTGGGCTTGCGCGGCATCCTCCAGCAGCTTCAGGCCGCGGCGCGCGGCGATCTCGCGCAAGGCGTCCATCGCCGCCGGTCGGCCGTACAGGTGCACCGGCACCAGCGCCCGCGTGCGCGACGTGATCGCCGCCTCGACGCGCGCCGGGTCGAGGTTGAAGCTGGTCGCGTCGGGCTCGACGGGCACCGGCGTGGCCCCGGCCTGGCTCACCGCCAGCCAGGTCGCGATGAAGGTGTGCGACGGCACGATCACCTCGTCGCCGGGCCCGATGCCCCAGGCGCGCAGCACCAGGTGGAGCGCGTCCAGCCCGTTGCCCACGCCGACGCAGTGCTTCACGCCGCAGTAGGCGGCGAACTCGCGCTCGAAGGCTTCGGTTTCCTCGCCCAGCAGCACCCGGCCGCTGGCCAGCACGCGTGCCAGCGCCGCGGCATAGGCCGCTTCGTGGCGCAGGTTGATGCGCTTCAGGTCGAGGAAAGGCACCGACGCCGCGGACATCACGCCGGCTCCGGCCCGCGCGGTGTCTTGCGGCGGTTGCCGTGCACCTGGAGCATGAACTCGCTGTAGTCGCGCAGGTAGTCGGCTTCGTCGAAGTGCTCGGACGCCAGCACCATGCACACGCTGCCCGAGGAGAAGTTGTCCAGTTCCCGCCAGGTCATCGGCGGCAGGTACAGGCCGAGGTAGGAGCGGTTGAGGTGGATGCGCTTCTTCTCGAAGCCGTCGTCCAGCACGATGTCGAAGCTGCCGGACATGGCGATGACGAACTGGTGCAGCGCGAGGTGGGCGTGGCCGCCGCGCTCCGAGCCGCCCGGCACGTCGTAGAGGTAGTAGACGCGCTTGATGTCGAAGGGCAGCTGACGCCCGCCCTCGACGAAGGTCAGGTTGCCGCGCGGATCCTGGATCTTCGGCAGCTCGATGATGCGGCAGTCGGCAAGGGCCATCTCTGACTCTCCGTGGTTCAGTGGGCGACCGGTGCTTCGGCCAGCACCAGGCCCTGGACGATCTGGTCGGACAGCGCGGTCGCGAACGGCCCGGCGCTGTTGCCGATGGTCAGGAGGCCCGGCAGGCGCTGCAACAGCGCCGCGCGATGCTCGGCATAGGCCGCCAGGCCGTCGGCCGTCGGCAGCGGCAGCGCGCCGGCCATGCGCATCAGCCTGGCGAAGCCCGGCGTCGCGTCCGCGCGCACGATGCCCAGGCGGGCCAGGTCGTCCAGCACGGCCTGCAGCGTGGCCGCGTCGTCGGCGAGTGCGCCGTGACGGGCCTGCAGCACCTCGGGATGGGCCTCGACGACGAGGCGCACATCGGGCGAGTCGAACTCGCCCGCGCAGTCGCTCACATGGTTGACGCGGTACAGGCCGGTGTCGGCCGCCGCCGCGTGGACGACGCTGAAGCTGCGCGACACCGCAGCGCGCGGCAGGCGCAGGAAAGCCAGCAGCAGCGGCAGCCGCTGCTCGGGCGGCGCCGGCACGTCCTGCCCGCAGGCGGCCAGCCCCTGATGCGGCGACAGCGCCCAGGCCAGGCGCTGCGCATGCACCGTCGCGCCGTCGGCCAGGCGCAGCGTATAGCCCCGGGCCCCGGCTTCGACCGCCTGGAGCTTGGTCAACCGGCAGTCGACCTGGGGCGCAGCCTCCAGCTCCGCGCCGAGCGTCGCGCACAGGTCGGCGACGCTGGCCCCGACCGGGTAGCTGAACTCGGTCGGCGGCAGCGCCTGCGGCCGGCCGTCCAGCCACGACAGCAGCGTCTCCGGCCAGTACAGCGGCAGCCAGGGAATGCGGTGGTACAGCGCCGCGAGCTGGTCCGCGTCGCGACCCAGCACCTGCCGCGCAAACGGTGCGAACACAGCATCGTGCAGCACGCGGCCATGGTTGAGGCGCGAGACCGTGACGCAGTCCAGCAGCGCGCCGTCGGGGCCCCGGCCATCGGCGGCCCAGTCGTTCTTGCGCCGCGCGTGCCAGGGCGAGGCACGGGCCGCATCGATCCCGGCGGCCAGCTCGGCCCGCGCGGCCGCCGCGCAGGCCAGTTCGGGCAGCGCAGCCAGTCCGTTGGCCAGCAGCAGGTCGGGCAGCCAGCGACCCTCGATCCACATCTGCGGCGCCGCCAGGGTGCGCGTGGCCTGCCGGCCCTGGATGTAGTCCTGCACGACGCCGACGAAGCGGCCGATGTCGTTGCGGACCAGCGGGTCGTAGCTCGCCAGCGGCGGCGGCGTGCCGGGCTGGCGGAACGAGGTGAACTCGTAGCTCACCATGCCGGCGTCCCAGCGCCGGCCGTCGGCCTGGACCCCGGCGAAGTAGGCGCCCCAGGGCCCGCCGGGGTTCACGACGACGGTCCGCAAGCCGCGACGCGCGCGCTCGGTCGCGGCGACCGCCACCGCCAGCGAGTTGCCGACGATGGCCAGCGGGGTCTCGACACTCGTCATCAGGCCGGCCTCGGCGCCGTGCACCGCAGGTTCACGAAGATCTCCGACCCCAGGCCCGGCACGTGCCGCTCCAGGCCGTACAGGCCGGACAGCATGCGCTCGTCCAGCAGGCCGACGCCCTGCAGCTGCGCCATCTGGCGGTGCGTGAAGGGCTTGACGAAGTAGGAGCCGCTCTCCTGCACCTCGAAGCCGCAGCGGCGGCACAGCTCGCCCAGGATGTCGAGGTCGAAGGTGCGGGGCTGCTGCAGGCTGCGCTGGTTGGCCGACAGCTCGTGCAGCTCGGTGATCAGGCCCATCTCCAGCGCCAGCAGGCGGTGCAGCGACCGCGCGTTCGGCACGTTGACATGCACGCGCGTGTCGGGGCCGCACAGCGAGGCCACCGCGGCCAGCAGCGGCTGGCAGTCGGGCACCTCGTGCAGCAGGCCGCTGAGCAGGATGCAGTCGAAGCGCTCGGCGGCCAGCACGCCGGCGGCGTCCTCCATGAAGGCCTGGACCACGTGCACGCGCGCATCGCCGTCCGCCGTCGCCGTGGCCTGCTGCGCAAAGCCGGCCCCCGGTTCGACGACGCAGAAGCGGTCGAAGTCGCGGTAGTGCGCGAACAGCGGATCGCTGCCGCAGCCGACCTCGAGCAGGCGCCGCGGCTGCCACCGCGCCAGCAGCTCCAGCAGCATGCGCTTGCGCATCAGCGCCTGGGTCGGCTCGAAGTCGCTGGCCGCGTAGGCGCGCTGGTAGTCGTCGATGTCGCGTGCGGAGCTCATGCGCTGTCCGATCGGGAGGGAAGAACCAGTTCGAGAGTCTGCAGCACGGTGCCCCGCCCGCCGAACATCTCCTTCTGTGCCGCCAGGCCGGCGTTGAGCTGGCGGCCCTGGTCGATCGTGGACACGCCGAAGTTCAGCCAGCGGCAGCCTTCGGACGCGACGTCCAGCAGGTGGGCGATGACGGCATCCATCGCGCCGACCTCGCGGCCGGCCGGCGAGCTGGCCAGGTACTGGGTGTGCAGCACGCCGTCGTAGCGGTAGGTCACCGCGCCGGCGAGCAGCGCGCCGCCGTCGGCCGCATGGGCCCCGACCAGCTGGATCTGCGCGAAGCGCCGCGCCAGCAGCTGCATCTCGTCGAGGCGGTGCGTCGGCGCGACGCCATGGCGCTCGGCCAGCACCTCGCCCAGCAGGGTCCAGTAGGCCGCGTAGTCTTCGCTCACCCGGACCTCGACACCGGCGCGGCGCGCCTTCGACAGCGCATGGCGCCGGCCCTTGGCCAGCGGCGGCCGGCGCGCCAGGTCCACCGTCGTCGACAGATCGGTGCGGACGACGCGCGCGCCCAGGCGGTGCAGCGCGTAGACGTCGTCCTCGGCCGGTTGCCGGTGGTAGAGGTGCGGCACCGGCTTGTACAGCAGCCGGCCGGCCCCGCGTTCCTGCAGCGCTGCGACCAGGGCGTCGAACTGCGCCAGCACGTCGGCCGCGCCGCACCCCGGATGCATCAGCAGCCCGCCGAAGGTCAGGCCGCCGTGCGAGACCCAGTCCGTCCCGACGCGATGCGCCGGCAGCAGCGCGACCAGCTCGCCGTCGTCGTAGAACATCAGCGAGGCGTCCTCGAAGCGGTCCGCGTGGTAGTCCAGGTAGCCGCGCTCGAACAGGAACACGCCGTTGCGCGCCGTGCGCACGAAGGCATCCCAGTCGGGCTGGGCCTCGGGGACGTAGGACTTGACGCTCAGCATCGGCTCGGTCGCTTGGCGCTGCATTCTGGCCGGGACTGGGCCGGGCGCAAGGGCAGGTTCACGTTTCGATGATCTGGTGCAGCGCCCGCCGGAACTCGGCGCGCGAGAAGCAGCGTTCGTAGAAGGCGCGGGCCTCGGCGGCGAGCTCGGCGTGGCGCGGGCCGAGCGTGCGCAGGTGGTGCGACAGCTGGTCGAGGCTGGCCCAGCCCAGCGCCTCGTTCGCGTACGACGAGTAGTCGGCCAGCAGCGAACCGGCCTCGAAGCCCGAGAAGGGCAGCACCGGCATGCCGCAGCCCTGGGCCTCGATGCCGGCGCGGCCGCCCGAGACCGGCGCCGAGCCGATGTAGAAGGCCGCGTCCAGCTCGGCCAGCTGCCGCCACACCGAGGGCACCAGCCCCAGGTGCACGAATCGCGACGCCGCCAGGCCCTGCGCCGACAGGTGCGCGCGGATCTCGGCCAGCCAGGCTTCGTCCAGCGGCCCGATGTGGAAGAACTGGCCGCGGACCGCCTGCAGCGCCGTCGCGACGATGGCCTGCAGCGCGAACGGCCCGCGCCGCGCGAACTTGCCCGGCCGCCCCGAGGTAACGACCGAGAACTGCCGGCCCTTCACGCGCACCGGCGACCGCAGCCCCTGGTCGGGCACGTACAGCGGCAGGCGCTGCACCGGGCGGTCGAGGTCGATCTCGCAGCGCTCGTGCAGCGTCGCGATGAAGTCGACATGGCGCAAGCCCGGCACGGTGCAGCCCAGGCTGGGGTTGTGGTCGCAGTGATGGAACAGCGCCTGGCGCTCCAGCGGCTGCGAGGCCAGCGTCGCCACGAAGGGCAGCGGGTCCTGGTGGTGGTTGAAGTAGAGGATGTTCTTCGGCCGCAGGCTGCGCACCAGGTCGTGCAGGGTCTGCGCCTTGGACCACAGCGACGCGCCCGGCAGCGCGATCACCGCCGCGTGGCCGTAGCGCTGCAGCAGCCAGTCCATCTGGCTGCGGTCCTTGTGGATCGTCTGGAACAGGTCGGTCAGCACGATGACCGGATGGCTCACCTCCAGCGACACGTCCTCGACGACCTTGGAGTGCCCCCCCAGGTTGTACAGCTCGGTGGCGAGGATCAGCGTGGTGTCGCCCGGCGGCAGCACCTGGGTGGCCGGGCGGCCGGCGGCGAGGCGCTGCGCGAGCGCGAGCATCGCGCGGTCCAGGCCCGGGTAGTAGAGCGCCGTGTGGGCCACGCCGGGCTGGCAGAAGTCGCGGTGCACGCCGTTGACCAGGCCGGACATCGCGTCCTCGTGGCGGCCGTCGGCGATGGCCCGCTCGATCGCGGCGCCGACCTCGTCGAGATGGCGGAAGGCCGGCGCCGACTCGCGCCGCGCGGCGGCGAGGCGCGCGACCAGCGCGGCATCGATGCTGCCCTCGCGGGTCGGGATCGGCCCGAAGGCGGGGTAGCGCTCGAGCAGGTGCGCGGCCGAGGCCAGCAGGGCATCGGCCGCCGGCGCGCGGCCCTCGGCGTCATGGTGCAGCGGCAGCCGCAGCACCTGCGCGAAGCGCTGGTGCTCGCAGACCGCGGCCAGCGCCAGGCCGGTGGCCCAGAGCGTGCCGCCGAGCAGGGGGTCGAGGCGGTGCACGCTGTCGCGCGCGACGACCACGGCCAGGTCGTCCAGCGTGACCGCGCGTGCGCTGGCCGCGTGATCGTGGCGGCACCCCGCATCGACCACGAGGCCCGCGCGCAGGTAGCCCTGGCCCGCGCCGTCCACCGCGCAGCCCGAGAAGCCGATCAGCGTGCCGGCCCGCTCGTCGGGCGGGATGGCCGCGAGCACGGCGTTCAGTCGATGGCCGAAGCCGGCCGGAAAGTAGACGTCCTCGCTGCACACCAGCACCCAGTCGGTCTCGCAGTGCGGCAGCGCGCCGTCCAGCGCCTCGGCGGGACCGGCCGCGCCGGTGCAGGCGATGACGCGCGCGTCGACCTCGCGCAGCCCGGGCGAGGCGTCGGCATTGCGCTGCAGGCGGGCGTCGTCGCTGGCGGCGACGACCACGGTGAAGCGGCTCGGCCCGCTGTCGGCGGGCACGGCCTCGAAGCAGCGCTCGGCGTCGAGATGCAGGACCTCGCCGTGCGGTTCGGTTCGCCATTGGGCGTGCGGCATCCAGCCCGCATCCATCAGCAGCTTGCACAGCACCGAGGGCTGGGCCAGCGGGCCGGCCAGCGCTGGATCCCAGCGCAGTTCGATGCGGACGATGTCCTCGGGCATCGCGGCGACCTCGAGCAGCGTGCGCGTCGCCTCCGCCCCGAAGTCGAAGCGCAGGCGGCCGATGTCGGCCAGCGGAACGAGAGGCAGGGACGGATCCAGGGCGCAGTGGAGGCTCATGCCTCGATCATCCCGGCACGGGGCCGACACGTTTGCGCCGAACAGCGGCCGAAAGCCGGCGCTGTTGCGCGATCCGGTCAGTGGGAAGCCGCGGCCGGCTCGGCCGCGTGTTCAGGCGCAGAGGCGGCCACGGGCTCGTCGGCCGGCAGGTCGTCGGGCACGCCGCCGAAGCCGGCCTGCCAGGTGCGCGCGTGCATGCGCTCGGCCAGCGTGGTGTCGCGCTTGCGCAGCACGATGCGCAGCAGCGCGGCGGCCTCGGGCGCGCCCTCGCGGCCCTGGGCGTCGAGCCAGCGGCTCTGCGCCAGCTCGAAGCGGTGGTCGAACCAGCCGCGCTCGGCGTAGCCGTCGCACCAGGGCTGCCAGCGGCTCGCGTCGAGCCCCGGCCGCACCGCGAAGTCCATCTCCAGTTCGCCGCCCGGCTGCAGCAGCGCCAGCGCGTTGCCGACCAGGGTGTCGGCATCGGGGCTGCGCTCCAGCGCGCGGCCCGCGCACAGGCGCTCCAGGCCGCCGGCCTCCAGCCGCAGCGGGCTGCCGAAGCGGGTACCGAGTTCCAGCGGCAGTTCCAGCGGTTCGGCGCCCAGATCGGCGACGACGTCGGGTTCGTGGCGCGCTTCGCGGTCGAGGTTGAGCCAGCCCGGACGGTAGCCCGCAGCGGTCTCCAGCTGCATCTGCCGCGGCCGCCAGGCCGACAGCGCGTCGTGCGTCTGGCGGTGGCCGCGCAGGTAGCCGGCCGCGAAGGCCAGCAGGTCGGCATAGGCCTCCATCGGGTCGTGGCAGCGCCAGGCCGCCAGCCGCGCGCGCGCCGCGTCGAAGCCGGCGGCACTGCGGAACTCGTGACGGAAGTAGTGCTCCAGGCCGTCGTCGCCGCGCAGCCACTGCACCGCGTCCTCGAAGCCCGCCGGCACCACGGTGTTCGGCCCGCGTTCGGACACGAAGGGCGTGCCGAGCGACAGGCAGTGGAAGGCGCGCGCCTGCTCGAAGCGGCTGGTCTCGTAGAAGTGGCAGTTGATCACCGCCTTGGCCTGGCGCACCAAGCGGTCGCGCTCGGGGCCGTACAGCGCATGCGTCAGGCCGGTGACCTTGACGCCGCAGGACTCGATGCGCTGCAGGAAGGCCTGGCGGCGCGGATTCATGCTGCCGAAGAACAGCAGGTCGATGGGCCGCTGCTCGAGCGGCAGCTCGTCGCCCGCCGGCTCCAGGTAGGGCGCGTGCAGGAAGGGCACGACCGGCACCTCGCTCGGGTCGGCCGCGTAGGCCGCGAGGTTGGCGGCGTCGTAGTCGACGACCGCCGAGCCGCGCAGCAGCTTCAGGTAGTCGTCGCCGACCTGGGCACCGCCGGCGCCGAGCTGCTCGAGGTTGAAGAAGATGCACGCGTGGCGCTGCTTCCACGCGGCCGGAAAGCCCAGGTGGGCACCGAAGACGATGTTGACCGCGTCCTCGCGCAGCCGGTTCTTGGCCAGCGTGACCTCGGCGCCGAAGCGGCGGAACTGGTGGCGCAGGTAGCGCGCCTGGTCCAGGAAGCCGAGCGAGTGGACGTAGCCCGCAGGCTGCATCACCACCAGGTGGACGGCGGGAATCGAGTTCATGCGTGCTCGGCGGGCAGATGGTCGGGTGGCAAGCCGGCGGCGTGGCGCGCCCAGGCGCGCAGGTACAGCGCCTCCAGGTCGCGGGCAAAGCGCTCGCTGTCGAACAGCGGCGCGTGCTCGCGCGCATCGGCCAGGCGGGCGCGCAGCGCGGCCCGGGCCGCCGGGTCGCGCACCAGGCGCAGCACGGTGGCTTCGTAGTCGTCCAGGGTCTCGCAGACCAGCTCGGGCAGGTCGACCGCGTGCAGCAGGCTGCCGGCCACGCGCGAGGCGAAGGTCTCGCCCGACAGCGTGACGATGGGCAGGCCGGCCCACAGCGCGTCGCTCGCCGTGGTGTGCGCGTTGCAGGGCCAGGTGTCCAGCATCAGGTCGGCCAGCGCGAGGCGGGCCTGGTGATGTTCAGGCGGCACGGCCAGCGCGAAGTGGATGCGCGCCGGATCGATGCCGCGCTTCGCGGCCTCGTCGCGCAGGTTGGACTTGGCCTGGTCGTTGGCGTCCAGCAGCCACAGCACGGTGTCCGGCGCGGCGTGCAGCAGGCGCATCCAGCTTTCCCAGACCTCGGGCGTGATCTTGAACACGTTGTTGAAGCAGGCCAGCACCACGGCCGCCTCGGGCAGGCCCCAGTCGGCGCGCGTCGCGCCGCCGCCGGGCGCGCGGCCGCGGTCGTTGGGCTGGTAGCTGCGCGGCATCTGCGCCAGCTTCTCGCGGTAGTGGGGCGCGTGCTCGAGCGGCGTGACCCAGCGGTCGCCGATGAAGTAGTCGACGAAGGCGGCGCCGGTCGTGCCGGGAAATCCCAGCCAGCTCATCTGCAGCGGCGCCGGCCGCAAGGCCAGGGTCTGCAGGCGATGACCCTGGGTGTAGCCCTTCAGGTCGATCAGGATGTCGATGCCGTCGGCGCGCATGCGCTCGGCGATCTGGCGCGGCGTCGCCGCGCCCAGCTCGACCCAGTGGCAGGCGGCGCGCTGGAGGCGCTGGCGCACGGCCGAGCGGTCGTCCTTGCTGTGGTCGTAGAGAAAGAGTTCGAAGCGGCTGCGGTCGTGACGCTCCAGCACCTCGGTGGCCAGCAGCGCGGTGGCGTGCTGGTAGAAGTCGCAGGACAGGTAGGCGATGCGAAGGCGCTCGCCGGGCGCGCGCACGCGCTTCACCGGCGGCAGCGGCTTGACGCCGTGCGACAGCCGGCGCGCCTCCAGCTCGGCGGCCTGGCGCAGCTGCAGCGGATGGTGCGGGATGGCCAGCAGCGCGAAGGGCGTGCACTCGTGCGCCAGGCTGCCCGACGCGTGGACCTGGCCCAGCGCCGCCAGCAGCGCCTGCACGTCGGCGTCGAAGTGGTCCCAGCGGCAGGCGAACTGGTCCAGGTGCACCAGGTAGCCGTGGGCCGTGAGGTTGTCGGGTTCCAGCGCGACGGCGGTGCGGAAGCACTCCACCGCCTGTTCGTAGAGCTTGAGCTGCTTGAAGGCCGCGCCCAGGCGCACATAGGCCAGCACCGAGTCCATCTTCTGCGCCAGCGCCTGCATGTAGGGCGCGATCGCCTCGGCCGCGCGGTTGCAGTGGACCAGCGCGGTGCCGTAGTTCAGCAGCGAGTCGTGATGTGTCGGTCCGCCGCCCGGCATGGCTTCGTAGACGGCGATGGCCTGCGCCTGGCGACCCAGGTGCATGCAGCACTGCGCCCGCACGTCGTGCACCTCGGGCAGGCCGGGAGCCACGGCCGCCGCCCGGTCGGCGGCGTCGAGGGCCGACTCGAACTGCTGCAGCTTGACGCGCGCGATCGCCAGCCCCAGCCAGTCGTGTGCCGAGGCGGTGGCGACACCGACGGCCGCACCCAGCTCGCGCTCGGCCTCGACCCAGCGGTGCTTGCGCAGGTGCTCGCGGCCGGCCAGCAGGCGGCCGTGGGCGCGCTTGTGCGCAAGAGGCAGGGCGCGGGCGGCATCGGGGTGGGAAGACATGCAGGGAGCGCGCGCGGACGCGCGGTTCGACGGACTGCAGCGACTCTAGAAAGAGGCCCGAACTGCCGAAGACCAGGAAAGCAGGGAAAAACACCGCCTTTACGGGCCACCGCCGCGGCCCTTTCGAATCCGGCGGCGCGATCGGCCCCTAAAGTTCCTCCACCGGTCGACGAAAACCCTCCCAACGTGACTCCGCAAGGAGCCGCGGGGTCCGGAGTAGCCGACCAATGGTTCGACGGGGACAGCACCTAACCAAGTCCTTGCATCGATCTCAGCGGATGACTCACGCCGGGCGCAGCCCGAAGGCCGCAAGGCCCCAGGGCGCGGCACGAGCCGAGGCGCAAGCCCCAGCCCATGCCGAGGCAATGCCGGCGCTCTTGCCGGGTAGTCATTAACTTTGGAGATCTTGAAATGGCAATGTCAGTCAACACCAACATCATCTCGATGAATGCTCAGCGCAACCTGACCGGTTCGCAGAGCTCGCTCGCGATGTCGATGCAGCGCCTGTCTTCGGGTCTGCGTGTCAACAGCGCCAAGGACGATGCGGCCGGTCTGGCCATCGCCGAGCGCATGAACTCGTCCGTCAAGGGCATGAACGTCGCGATCCGCAATGCCAACGACGGCATCTCGCTGGCGCAGACGGCCGAAGGCTCGCTGGGCAAGGTCGGCGACATGCTGCAGCGCATGCGTGAACTGGCTGTCCAGTCGCGCAACGCGACCAACAGCGACGGTGACCGCGCCAACCTGAACAAGGAATTCAAGGAACTGCAGTCGGAAATCGACCGCACGATCAAGAACACCTCGTTCAACGGCAAGAAGCTGTTCGCCACGGGCGGCTCGACGCTGGAGTTCCAGGTCGGCGACAAGACCACGGCCAACGACCGCATCTCGGTCAGCGCCACGGTCCTCGAAGGCACGGCGATCACCGCCTCGGCCGCTTCGGCGACGACCGGCACGCTGCCGACCGACGCTGAAGTGCTGGGCACCGTGGTCGGCGCCTGGGACGGCTCGGCCGGCACCGGCGTGGCCATCGGTGGCGCCTCGAGCGCCGGCACCGCCGTCGCGGGCACGACGCAGATCGACGAAGCCATCGCCGTGATCGACGCCGCGCTGACCGTCGTCAACGACAAGCGCGCCACCTTCGGTGCGGTGCAGAACCGCTTCGAGAACGTGATCGCCAACCTGGCGGTGAACGTCGAGAACACCGCCGCCTCCCGCGGCCGGATCATGGATGCGGACTTCGCGGCGGAAACCGCGAACCTGTCCCGCGCCCAGATCCTGCAGCAGGCCGGCACCGCGATGGTCTCGCAAGCCAACCAGCTGCCGCAGCAAGTGCTGTCGCTGCTGCGCTGATCGACCCGCCCGGCTCCGGCCGGGCGAGCACGGTCCGCAGGAAGGGGCCGCGTCCGCGAGGACGCGGCCCCTTTTCCATTTCGAATTGCGCCGCGATCCGGGCGCTTTTCGCGCTTTAGTTGCAGCGAGGCCTGGCAAAGAATGCGGCTCACCAAGTAGGTACAGCCGGCTCCCCAGCCGGGAGTCTTTCGATCTCAGAAGGAGAGCTGCCATGCCTCAGACCATCAACACGAACATCGTTTCGCTGAACGCGCAACGAAACCTGAACGGCTCGCAGTCGGCCCTGGCCGTCGCGATGCAACGCCTGTCCTCCGGCCTGCGCGTCAACAGCGCGAAGGACGACGCCGCCGGCCTGGCCATCGCCGAGCGCATGAACTCGCAGGTTCGCGGCATGAACGTCGCGATCCGCAATGCCAACGACGGCATCTCGCTGGCGCAGACGGCCGAAGGCGCGCTGGGCAAGCTGGGCGACATGCTGCAACGCATGCGCGAGCTGGCCGTGCAGTCGCGCAACTCGACCAACAGCGACGGCGACCGCACCAACCTGCAGCGCGAGTTCACGCAGCTGCAGGAGGAAATGGACCGCGTCATCAAGTCGTCCAACTTCAACAGCAAGGCGCTGTTCGACGGCACCGCCGGCACCCTGGAGTTCCAGGTCGGCGCCAACGCCGCCGCCACCGACCGCATCTCGATCGCCTCGATCGACCTGCTGGGCAGCTCGATCACCGCCGCCTCCGCCATCGACACCACCGGCACGCTGGCGGCCGATGCCGACGTGCTGGCCACCGTGGTCGGCATCTGGGACGGCTCGGCCGGCACCGGCGTCGCCATCGGCGGCGTCTCGAGCGCGGGCACCGCGGTCGCGGGCAGCACCGAGATCGACAACGCGATCAACGTCATCGACCGCGCGCTCGGCATCGTCAACGACAAGCGCGCGATCTTCGGTGCGGTGCAGAACCGCTTCGAGGCCGTGATCGGCAACCTGCAGACCGCGGCCGAGAACCAGACCGCCGCCCGCAGCCGCATCATGGACGCCGACTTCGCGGCCGAGACCGCGATGCTGTCGCGCGCCCAGATCCTGCAGCAGGCCGGCAACGCGATGGTGGCGCAGGCCAACCAGCTGCCGCAGCAGGTGCTGCAGCTGCTGGGCCGCTGATCCGCGCGTCACGCACGCCGAACCGGGCTCGCCGCGAGCCCGCACGAGCCCCGTCGCCGCCGTGATGCCTTCATCACGGCGGGCCGCCGGGGCTCAAGTTCTTGTGGCGCCGGCCGAAGACACCGTCGAACCCTGAGAGTCCCGTATGGCCACCATCACCTCCCCCGGCGTCGGCAGCGGCCTCGATGTCAACGGCATCGTGTCGCAGCTGGTCGCGCTGGAGCGCAAGCCGATCGAGAAGCTGGAAGAAGCGGCCTCGACGATCCAGACCCGCATCTCGTCCTACGGCCGGGTGCAGAGCCTGTTCTCGACGCTGCGCGACGCCGCCGCTGCACTGGGCCGCAGCACGCAGTGGCAGCAGACCGCGGCCACGGCGTCGGATGCGACCGCGCTGTCGGTCAGCGCCAGCAGCGGCGCCTCGGTCGGCAGCTACGGCGTCACGGTCAGCAGCCTGGCGCGCTCGCAGAGCCTGGCATCGACCGCCCTGGCGGCCAGCAGCACGGTGGTCGGCGGCGGCACGCTGCAGATCGAGCTGGGCAGCTGGAACGGCGGCAGCACCACCTTCACCCCCAAGGCCGGCGCGACGCCGGTCAGCGTCACCGTGCCGGCCGACGCCACGCTGCAGCAGGTGCGCGACGCCATCAACGGCGCCAACGCCGGCGTCAGCGCCGCGATCGTCACCGACGCCAGCGGCGCGCGGCTCACGCTGCGCTCGCGCGAGAGCGGCCTGACCAACTCGATGCGCATCACCGCGACCGACGGCAACGGCGACCCGCTGACCATCGGCCTGGGCACGCTGGGCTACAACCCGCCGGGCGGCGCCACCGCGATGAGCCAGACGCAGGCCGCCGCCAACGCCGCCGCCACCATCAACGGCCTGGCGGTCACTTCGGAAAGCAACACCCTGTCCGGCGTGCTGGACGGCGCATCGATCACGCTGCTGCGCGAGACCGGCGCGACGCCCGTCAGCGTCAGCGTGACCAGCGACCGCGGCGCGATGAAGAACGCCCTCTCGGCCTTCGTGACCGCCTACAACGCGATCAACAGCTACCTCGCCGAGCAGACCAAGTACGACGACTCCACCAAGACCGCCGGCGCGCTGCAGGGCGACAGCGCGGCACTCGGCATGCGCAGCCAGATGCGCACGCTGCTGCGCGCCCAGAGCGGCGCCAGCACCACGCTGACCAGCCTGTCGGCCATCGGCTTCAACGTGCAGCGCGACGGCTCGATCACGGTCGACAACAAGAAGCTCGAGGCCGGCCTGGACCAGCTGCCCGAGCTGGCGCGCCTGTTCAGCAACGGCGACGAGAACGTGCCGGCGAACGTCGGCTTCGGCGAGCGCTTCCGCACGATGATCGACCAGATCGTCGGCAGCGCCGGCACCCTGACGACGCGCAGCGACGGCCTCAAGGCGTCGCTCAAGCGCAACGAGAAGGACCAGGAGAAGCTCGAGGAGCGCGTGCTGCGCGTGCAGACGCGCCTGCTCAAGCAGTACAGCGCGCTCGACACCCAGATGGGCCAGCTCAACAGCCTGTCCAGCTACGTGACCTCGCAGGTCGCGCAGTGGAACAAGAAGACCACCTGACGGCGGCGCCGCAAAAGACCTGTAAACGCCCCCCACGGGGCGGCTCAAGCTGACGGGATGGATGGCCGATAAACATCCAGCAACCACTCGAACCCGTCAACCCGCCATGTTCGCCGGAACCGCCGCTCCCATGACGTCCCGCTCGCAAGCCTACAGCCACGCCTACCGGCAGGTGGGGGTCCAGACTGGCGTCGACGGCGCTTCGCCGCACCAGCTGGTCGCGATGCTCTACGACGGCCTGCTGGAGACGCTGGCCCTGGCCCGCGCCGCGCTGCGCCAGGGCGACATCGCCCGCAAGGGCAGCGAGCTGACCCGCGCGGTGCGCATCGTCGACGAAGGCCTGAAGTCCGCGCTCAGCCCCGCCGGCGGCGAGCTGGCCCGCCAGCTGGGCGAACTCTACGCGTACCTCGGCCTGCGCCTGACGCAGGCCAACCTGCGCAACGACGAGTCGGCGATCGAGGAATGCGTCCGTTTGATCGAGCCGCTGCGCGACGCCTGGACGACGATCCGTCCCCAGGTCGATGCGTCGGCGGCCCGACGTTGATCTGCAACCGGGTCGGACTGGGAGTAAGCAACGTGAGCACGACCTTGCTGCAACACTACGAAGCCATCGAGCAGGCCAGCGAGCAGATGCTCGAAGCCGCCCGCGGCGGCGACTGGGACCGCGTCGTCAAGCTGGAAGGCGCCTGCGCGATGCTGATCGCGCAGCTGAAGAACGCCGCCGGCACCCACGAGCTGGGTCAGGACGAGCGCCAGCTCAAGAGCCGCATCATGAAGCGCATCCTCGTCAACGATGCCCAGATCCGCAACCTGGCCGAGCCCTGGCTCGAAGACCTGGACCAGCTGATGGCCGGCAAGCCGCGCGTGCTGCACTGAGCCGGAATCTCCGCCATGAGCCAGGAAACGCTGCCGATGCCGCTGTCGGCGATGAGCGGCTCGCCCGCCGGGCTGGACGAGTTTCGCGTCGGCTCGCCGGCCGAGGTGCTGGGCCTGCTGAAGCAGTGCGCTGACGGCAACATCCTGCTCAACCTCAGCTCCCCCGACGGCGCCGGCTACACCAGCACCGTCTGGGCCATCGACGCGCAGCGCGGCATCGTCTGCCTGAGCGCCGACGCCAACGACGTGCGGCTGCAGCACCTGCTGGAGACCGACGAGGTCGTGGCCGTGTGCTACCTCGACAGCGTCAAGCTGCAGTTCGACCTGCACGACCTGGTGCTGGTGCACAACGGCCGCAACAGCGCGCTGAACGCGCGCTTCCCGCGCGAGGTGTACCGCTTCCAGCGGCGATCGAGCTTCCGCGTGAAGCCGATGCTCAACACCCGCCCCACCGCCACGCTGCGCCATCCGGCGCTGCCCGACATGCAGCTGTCGCTGCGCGTGCTGGACGTGAGCATCGGCGGCGTCGCCCTCTTCCTGCCCGACGACGTGCCGCCCATCGAACCCGGCGTGCGCGTGGCCCAGGTGCTGGTCGAGCTGGACGGCGACACCCGTCTGCAGACCGGCTTGGTCATTCACCACATCACGCAGCTGCACCACGAGTCCAAGGGCGCGCGCCTGGGCTGCGAGATGGTCAAGCTGGGCGGCGACGGCGAGCGGGCGCTGCAGAAGTACATCGATCAGACGCAGAAGCGGCGGCGCTTGCTGTCGATCTGAGCCTGCGGCTCGGGCTGGCCCCGGCATCCGTTCGGGCTGAGCCCCACCTCTCCGTTCGGGCTGAGCCTGTTGAAGCCTGGCCTGGGCTGACGCCCACTGTCCCGCTGGCCGCCGAGGCCGCGCCGGTCTCGCCCGGCAGGCGAGTCACTTTCATTTGCTGGCCCAAATGAAAGTAACCAAAGCAAAGGAACGTCTGCACAACGCGCCGCGCGGTGCAGTTTGGAGCGACGTGATGGCGA
>NZ_CADEFR010000058.1 GCF_902826655.1 uncultured Methylibium sp.
CATCGTCGATCAGCAGGCCGATGCACAGCGACAGCGCCATCATCGTCATGAAGTTGAGCGTGAAGCCGAAGGCGTAGACGGCGATGAAGCTCGAGATCACCGCGATCGGCAGCGTCAGCCCGGTGATCACCGTGCTGCGCCAGCTGTGCAGGAACAGGAAGACGATCGCGATCGTCAGCAGCGCGCCCTCGATCAGCGTGCGCTTCACGCCCGAGAGGGAGTCGCGCACCCAGTCGCTGTCGGCATAGACCAGCTTCAGCTCGACGCCCGGCGGCATGGCCTTGCGCAGTTCGGCGGCGGCTTCCTTGATGCCCTCGCCGGCCTCGACGATGTTGGCGTCCTGCTGCTTGAAGACGTTGAAGTTGATCGCCGGCACGCCGTCGACGCGGGCGATCGAGACCGGCTCCTGTTCGCGCTCGACCAGCTGGCCGAGGTCGGCCAGCCGCACCACGGTGCCGCCCTTCGCGCGGATCACGAGGTCGGCAAAGGCCTTGGCGTCACGCACCTTGCCCTCGACGCGGACCACCGCCTCGGTGCTGGCGCCCTTGAGGATGCCGACCGGCACGTCGGTGTTGGCGCGCTTCATCGCCGCGGCCACGTCGGCCGGCGTCAGGCCGTGGGCGCGCAGCCGCTGCGGGTCGAGGTCGACGCGCACCTGCCGCACCGTCAGGCCGCCGACGTCGACGCGGGCCACACCGCCGACGCGCTCGAGGCGCTTGCGCACCACCTGGTCGGCCAGCAGCGACAGCTCGCGCGCGCTGCGGTCGGGGCCGATCAGCGACAGGAAGACGATGGGCTGGGCGTTGTCGCCGTCGAAGCGCGAGATGAAGGGCGGCTTCACGTCCTCGGGAAAGCCGGCCTGCAGCACCGAGACCTTGTCGCGCACGTCCTGCACGGCGCGCGCCATGTCGGCGTCCAGGCTGAACTCGACGACCGTCTCGCTGCGGCCTTCCAGGCTGTTCGAGCGGATCATCTTGACGCCGGCGATGCCGTTGAGCGCCAGCTCGACCGGCTTGGTGACCTCGACCTCGACCGCCTCGGGCGAGGCGCCGGGGTAGGCGACGCTGACGAAGACGATCGGCGGCGAGATGTCCGGCAGCCGCTCGACGCGCAGCTGGGCGTAGGAGAACAGGCCCAGCACGCACAGCGCGATCATCATCATCGCGGCGAAGACCGGGTTGTTGATCGAGACGCGGGTGATCCACATGGTGTGTCTCCCTCGTCCTCAGGACTTGCTGTCCGCCGGCCGGCTGGCGGTCGACGGCGTCGCGGGCACACCGTCGCCGACGCGGGCCTGCGCGCCTTCCTTCAGGTTGTCGAAGCGCATCACGAGCACCTGCGCGTCGGGCGTCAGGCCCTTCAGCACCTCGACGCGGCCGCTGGCCGCGTCCTTGCGGCCGGTGATGACGATGCGCCGGACCAGCGCGCCGTTCTCGATCGTCCACACCTGGTCCTGGCCCGAGGCCTGGCTCAGCGCCGTGGCCGGCACCGTCAGCCGGGGCGTCGGGTCGTCCAGCTGCACCAGCGCCTGGCCGTACTGGCCGGCGCGCAGGCGCTCGTCGGCATTGGCGATGCTCACGACGACGCCGATGGCGCGCGTGCCGGCCTCGGCCATCGGCGCGATCCGGTCGATGCGGCCCTGCACCGGCTCGGCACGCCCCTCCACCGTGACCTGCACCGGCTGGCCGACCTGCAGCAGCGAGATCTCGTGCGTCGCGACGGTCCCGGCCAGCTCGAGCGTGCCGAGGTCGACCACGGTGAAGATCGGCTGCTCGGCGCTGAGCTTCTCGCCGGGCACGACGTGGCGCTTGCCGACGATGCCGGAGATCGGGGCCACCAGCGCCGCCTCGCGCACGCCGATGCGGGTGCTGCTGAGCTGCGCCTCGGCCGAGCGCAGCTGGGCGCGCGCAGCGTCCAGCTTGGCGCGCGAGGACTGCAGGACGATGGGCGAGATGAAGTTCTGCTCGGCCAGCCGCTGGTTGGAGTTGTGCAGCCGCTGCGCCTCGGCCAGCATCGCCTGGGCCGACTCGACGCTGGCGGCGCGGTCGTCGACGCGGCTGTTCAGGTCGGCCAGGTCGATCCGTCCCAGCGGCTGCCCGGCCTTGACGCGCCGGCCTTCGGCGGTCTCGAGCGACAGCAGCGTGCCGGCCGCCTTGGCCTTGACGACCGCGGTGCGCGGCGCGACCAGCGGCCCCGAGAACTCGACACGCTGCGGCATCGGCGCCAGCAGCGGCCGCGTCACCTCGGTGGCGCCGAACTGCAGCGGCGGCGGGGTCTTGTCGGTCTCGGCCTTGCGGCCCTTGGGCCAGGTCGCCAGGGCAGCGCCGGCCGCGGCCAGCACCAGCACCGAGACTCCGACCCACAGGCGCCGTCTCGTGAACAGGCCGGGGGTGGCATCAGGGGTGTGTTTCGTCATGGGGCGCGAGTCTAGGTCCGCGCCGGCCCCCCGACCGTCCCTCGTGCGACGAACTGCAAGTCCCGGTGGCCGACCTGCCGTCCGGGCCGACCGGCCGACGGAACCCGGCCGCGACGGACGGATCAGGCGTGGCCCAGCACCGGATGCGGCTCGTAGCCCTCGCCCAGGGCCTTCAGCTCGTCGGCGCTCAGGCGCAGTTCGACGGCTGCCGCCGCGTCGTCCAGCTGCGGCAGCTTGCTGGCACCGACGATCGGCGCCGTGACGGCCGGCTGGTGCAGCAGCCAGGCATAGGCCAGCGTCGCCGGGCTGACGCCCTTGTCGGCGGCCATGGCCTTGAGCCGGTCGGCCGTCGCGAAGTCGCTGGCGCGGTAGTAGTAGTTCTGGGCCAGGTCGTCGGTCTGCGCCCTGGACGTGGCACCGGCGCTCTTGTCGGCGGCCGTGCGGTTGCCCGCCAGGAAGCCGCGTGCCAGCGGGCTCCAGGGCAGCACCGCGACGCCCTGGTCGCGGCACAGCGGCAGCATCTCGCGCTCTTCCTCGCGGTAGGCCAGGTTGTAGTGGTTCTGCATGCTGGAAAACGGGGTCCAGCCGTGCCGGCGCGCCGCGTCCTGCATCTTCGCGAACTGCCAGGCCCACATCGAGCTGGCGCCCAGGTGGCGCACCTTGCCGGCCTTGACGACCTCGTGCAGCGCCTCCATCGTCTCCTCGACCGGCACCTGCGGGTCGAATCGGTGGATCTGGTAGAGGTCGATGTAGTCGGTGCCCAGGCGCCGCAGCGAGTCGTCGACCGCGTGGAAGATGCGCTTGCGGCCCAGGCCCTGGGTGTTGGGGCCGGGCCTGGCGGTCTTCGGGTCCATCACGACCGGGAAGAAGAGCTTGGTCGCGATCACGACCTCCTCGCGCCGGCAGAACTCGCGCACGAAGCGCCCGCTCAGGACTTCGCTCTCGCCGGCCGAGTACATGTCGGCGGTGTCGAAGAAGTTGACCCCCAGCTCGACGGCGCGCTTCACGAGCGGCCGGCTGGCATCTTCGTCGAGCACCCACGGCCGCCACTTCGGCGTGCCGTAGGTCATCATGCCCAGCGCGATGCGCGAAACGACGAGGCCGGTGCGGCCGAGGCGGGTGGTTTGCATGGGAGTCCTCCGGAATCGATGCGGCCGCCGGGCGGTCCCTAGGCTGTCAATCGACAGCCCGGACCGACCTCCCTAAGCTGGAGACCGTTCACCACCCATTCTGTCGGCACCCGCGGATACCCGCAGGCATGAAGCTCCTCAAGCTGTTCGGCATTCTGGTCCTCGTCGCGGCCGTGGGCTTCGGGGCCTTCGTCGTGCTGCGGTTCGCATGGCGACACTGGACGGTGACGCTGGGAGCCCTCTATCTGCTGGGCGCGCTGGTGACCTTGGCCTGCGGCGTCTACACGGTCATCTCGGTTCGTGCCTCCGGCACCGTGCACGATCGGCTGTTCATGATGGCGGCCAAGGTCGCCGAAACCAAGGTCCAGACGCTGACCCGGCTGCGGATGCGGGCTTCCCAGGTGCTTCTCTGGTCGTGCACCCTGCTCGCCTGGCCGGCGCTGATGACCGTGGCGCTACTGCGCAGCTACCGAGCCAAGGGTGTGCTCAGCATGCAGGCTGCCGCCGGCCACAACCAGCTGGGGGTCGACGACCTCAAGGGGCAGCCGCTGTTCATGCTTCTGGCCACCCTGTTCGCGGTCTCGTCGCTGACCTGGTCCGTGCAGCCACCGCGCCATGCCCTGGCTTTCTGTGTCGTGGCGGTTGTCTATGTCTGCCTGCTGTGCCTGGCCGTGACGGTGTCGCCCGCGCCGCTGGCGCAAAGGCTGCGCCGTGGAGCGGCCAATCCCTTCGGGAGTGCCCTGCTGCTGGCCCTGTTGACCGCGGCGATCCTGGTGCTGGCCTATGCGGCCCTGCAAGCCGATGGTGCGCCCTCCTCGCCCGACCTGCTCGTCGCCGGCCGCGCCCTGTACTCGCAGTTCGAGTCGGTCGAGCAGTTCATCGGCGGCAAGCCCGTCGCGCCGCTGACGCTGGCCGAGGGCGTCTCCGGCGCTCTGCTCGCTTCTGCGGTGATTCAAGGCCTGTTGTCGCTGAAGGACTTCGAGCGCCGGGACGAGGACTACGTCGTCATCGCCCAGTTGAAGCTCTTGCTGGGGCGAGCGAACGAAGCGCTGGATGCGCTGAAGCGCGTCAAGGACCCGAGCGCGGCATCCATCTCGGCCCAGGCCGTCGCCTACCTCGGCGTGCAGCAGGAACAGCTGGCCGTCGACGCCTGGCGCAAGCGCCAGCAGATGCTGGCGACCGAGGCGCTCGAGTCCGAGACCCAGAGCATCTTCACACTGCTCCAGGGCGCAGCGATGCTGCCGCTGCCGCCGGCCGGCTTCGTGACTCTGCTGCGACGCTGGCTCACGCTCTCGCCGTCGGAGGTCTCGGTCAGCCTGCTGAGCGGCATGCTGGCGAACATGGGCCGCGTCCCGCTGGCCGAGTTGCTGCAGGTGCTCGAGGCGCCGGACCTCGTGGACCGCTACCCCGTCGCGCGACTGAACCTGCTGTTGATCGACAACCGCTTCGACGACGCGCAGGCACTCGCGACGGCACTGGCACCACGCGACGATGGATCGGAGTTCGTGCGCGCGCTGGGCGTGCTGATGGCTACCGTGATGAGCCCCACAACGACCCGTCAGGACGACCGCCAGAGGTTCGACGAGTGGTGTCGCGAGATGCTGCCTCGCCTGGTCGACATCGCCGCTCGCCTCGGCGATGCCGAGCAGTTGTCGATGGCCATCGGCCCGGTCACCGTGCTGAAGAAGCTCGCGCAGGAGATCGACCCGTCCCACGTCGAGGCGGTGCGCTACCTGATGTCCTCGGTGCTGCAGCGACTCAAGGCCACCGCCCCGGACCCCGAGGCGGTGAATGTCGCGTTCGAGTACCTGCTGGACAATCCGGCGGGCGAGCGCGCGTGACCGCCGGCCCGACGACGGGCCAGGCCGTCAGACGTGTCCCGGGATCGGCTTCACCGGCAGCGCCACGTCGCCGCACTGCGCGCGGTGGCGCAGCGCGTGGTCCATCAGCACCAGCGCCAGCAGCGCCTCGGCGATCGGCGTGGCGCGGATGCCGACGCAGGGATCGTGACGACCGAAGGTCTCGACCGTGACCGGATCGCCCTGGCGATCGATCGACTGGCGCGGCACGCGGATCGAGCTGGTCGGCTTGATCGCGATCGACACCGTGATGTCCTGTCCGGTGCTGATGCCGCCCAGCATGCCGCCGGCGTGGTTGCTGCGAAAGCCCTGGGGCGTGAGTTCGTCGCCATGCTCGGAGCCGCGTTGTGCCACGCTGCGGAAGCCCGCGCCGATCTCGATGCCCTTGACGGCGTTGAGGCCCATCATCGCGTGCGCGATGTCGGCGTCGAGCTTGTCGAACAGCGGCTCGCCCCAGCCGACCGGCACGCCGCTCGCTTCGACGACGACACGCGCGCCGACCGAATCGCCGTCCCTGCGCAGCTGGTCCATGAACTCCTCGAGCTGCCCGATCTGGCTGGCGTTGGGCGCGAAGAAGGGGTTGGCGTCGACGTGCTGCCAGCCCTCGAAGGCGATGTCGATCTCGCCCAGCGCGGCCATGCCGCCGCGGAACGCGACGCCGTGCTGCTCGCGCAGCCACTTCTTGGCCACCGCGCCGGCGCCGACCATCGGCGCGGTGAGGCGTGCCGAGCTGCGGCCGCCGCCGCGCGGGTCGCGCAGGCCGTACTTGTGCCAGTAGGTGTAGTCGGCGTGGCCGGGGCGGAAGGTGTCGAGCAGGTTGCCGTAGTCCTTGCTGCGCTGGTCGGTGTTGCGGATCAGCAGGCAGATCGGCGTGCCGGTCGTGCGACCCTCGAAGACGCCCGACAGGATCTCGACCGCATCGGGCTCGTTGCGCTGCGTGACGTGGCGGCTGGTGCCGGGCCGGCGGCGGTCGAGCTCGGGCTGGATGTCGGTTTCGCTCAGGCTCATGCCGGGCGGGCAGCCGTCGATCACGCAGCCGATCGCCGGCCCGTGGGACTCACCGAAGTTGGTGACGCGGAAAAGGTGGCCGAGGGTGGAGCCGGACATGGTGGGCGACGCGGGACGCGGGGCTGCAGACGACGCCCATTGTCGCCTGCAGCCACGGCACGGGCGAGCGCCCGCCTAGAAGCGGCAGGCCAGGCCGACGTGCGCCTGCACGCTCAGGTTGATGCTGCCCCCGCTCTGCTTCAGCTTGGACGGCATGCGCAGGCGGGTGGCGCAGTCGGTCGCCTCGATGCCCATCGACCGGAGCATGCGCTGCGGTGCCTGCGACTGGATGCTGAGCGCATGCTGGGGTCGCGGCGCGCGCGTGCCGGGGATGGTCTGCGACGGCAGTTCGACGATGCTGAAGCTGCTGGCGACCGCGGCCTTCTGCGGCCGCAGTTCTTCAGCGGCACGCACCGACCACAAGGGCACGGAGCGCGGTGCGCTCCATTGCATCGGTGCCGGCTCGACGACGCGCTCCGCGGCGTCGGGTTCGGTCGCCCGCGCCGCAGCGCAGCATGCGACCAGCGCCAGGCCGAAGCCGCAGCGCGCGAAACCCGTGGAAGCCGACAGCGTGTTCATGGCGATGCTCCTGCAGTCCATGCACGAAGCATCGGCGTTTCCGGGCCGCCGCGTCAGTCCCCGTAACACCCCGAGACAGGGCATCCCGCCCCGCGTCAACTAACGCACGCGCCGCGCCCCCCGCAAGCCCGGGGGGCGTCGCGGTCACTGCTGCTGCTGTGCCGCTTCTTCCTCGCCGACCGGCCAGTCGCGGATGTAGGCCTTGAGCATGCGGTTCTCGAAGTCCTGGCCATCGACGACGGCCTTGGCGACGTCGTAGAAGGAGATCACGCCCATCAGCGTGCGCTGCGACATCACCGGCGTGTAGCGCGCATGGCGGCCCAGCATCAGGCGGCGCAGTTCGTCGATCTCGGTCTCGGGGGTGCAGGTGAGCGGTGCGTCGTCCATCACGCTGCGCACGCGCGTGTCGCCGACCGTGCCGTCGTTGCCGACGATCGCGAGGATGACCTCGCGGAAGGTGAGGATGCCGACCAGATCGCCGTGGTCCATCACGACCAGCGAGCCGATGTCGCGCTCGGCCATCGTGCGCACGGCGTCGGCCAGGGGCTGGTCGGGCGTCACGGTGTACAGGGTGCCGCCCTTGACGCGCAGGATGTCGCTGACCTTCATCGATGCCTCCTAGACCGAACCGGCACGGCCTCCACGCCGCCGCCGTCGAATCAATATAGCCCACAATGCCCTTCCCCGACCATCGCCGAGTCCCCTCATGCCCGGTGCTTCCGACCCCGGCTTCGACACGCTGGCGCTGCATGCCGGCGCGGCCCCCGACCCGGCCACCGGCGCGCGCGCCGTGCCGCTGCACCTGTCGACGTCCTTCGTCTTCCAGAACAGCGACCACGCCGCGGCGCTGTTCAACATGGAGCGCGCCGGACACGTCTACTCGCGCATCTCGAACCCCACGAACGCGGTGCTCGAGGAGCGCGTCGCGGCGCTCGAGGGCGGTGCCGGCGCCATCGCCACCGCCAGCGGCCAGGCGGCGCTGCATCTGGCGATCGCGACGCTGGCCGGCGCCGGCTCACACATCGTGTCGAGCGCGGCGCTCTACGGCGGCTCGCACAACCTGCTGCACTACACGCTGGCGCGCTTCGGCATCGCCACCACCTTCGTCAAGCCGCACGACATCGACGGCTGGGCCCGCGCGATCCGGCCCGAGACCCGGCTGCTGTTCGGCGAGACCCTGGGCAACCCCGGCCTCGACGTGCTGGACATCCCCCGCGTCAGCGCGATCGCCCACGAGCACGGCCTGCCGCTGCTGGTCGACTCGACGCTGACCACGCCCTGGCTGATGCGGCCCTTCGACCATGGCGCCGACCTCGTCTATCACTCGGCCACCAAGTTCCTGTGCGGCCACGGCACGGTGGTCGGCGGCGTGCTGGTCGACAGCGGCGCCTTCGACTGGGAAAGCTCGGGGCGATTCCCCGAGCTGACCCAGCCCTACGCCGGCTTCCACGGCATGGTGTTCGCCGAGGAAAGCAGCGTCGGCGCCTTCCTGCTGCGGGCGCGCCGCGAGGGCCTGCGCGACTTCGGTGCCTGCATGAGCCCGCACACCGCCTGGACCATCCTGCAGGGCATCGAGACGCTGCCGCTGCGCATGGCGCGGCATGTCGAGAACACGCGCAAGGTGGTCGCCTTCCTGGCCGCGCATCCGATGGTCGACGGCGTCGGCCATCCCGAGCTGGAGACGCACCGCGACCATGCCCTGGCGCAGCGCCTGCTGCCGCGCGGCTGCGGCGCGGTGTTCAGCTTCGCGCTGAAGGGCTCGCGGGCCCAGGGCCGCGCCTTCATCGAGGCGCTGAAGATCTTCTCGCACCTGGCCAACGTCGGCGACTGCCGCTCGCTGGTGATCCACCCGGCCTCGACCACGCACTTCCGCATGGACGATGCCGCGCTGGCCCAGGCCGGCATCACGCCGGGCACGATCCGCCTGTCGATCGGGCTGGAGGATGCCGACGACCTGATCGACGACCTGTCGCGCGCGCTGAAAGTGGCGGAGAAGGCCGCATGAAGTGGCCGATCGACGGCCGCGAGGCCTATGCCTACACCGGCGGCAAGGCCTTCGATCCGGCCCTGCCCTGCGTCGTGCTGGTCCACGGCGCGATGCACGACCACAGCGTCTGGGCGCTGCAGAGCCGCTACCTCGCGCACCACGGCCGCAGCGTGCTGGCCGTCGACCTGCCGGGCCACGGCCGCAGCGCGGGGCCGGCGCTGCCCGGCGTCGAGGCGCTGGCGGACTGGCTGGTGACCCTGCTGCGCAGCGCCGGCCCGCGCCGCGTCGCGCTGGCCGGCCACAGCATGGGCTCGCTGATCGCGCTGGAGGCGGCCGCACGGCTGGCCGGCGACGCCGCGCTGCAGGTCACGCAGCTGGCGATGATCGGCACCGCCTTCCCGATGAAGGTGTCGCCGGCGCTGCTGGAGACGGCGTTGAACGCGCCGCTGAAGGCGATCGACATGGTCAATGCGTTCTCGCACTCCACGCTGGCCGCCAAGCCGGCCAATCCGGGCCCCGGCACCTGGACGCACGGCGCGAACCGCGCGCTGATGCGGCGCCTGCAGGCCAGCTACGCCGCGGCCGGTCATGGCAATCTCTTCCACCACGACTTCGGCGTCTGCGACCGCTACGCCGGCGCACTGCAGGCGGCCGAGCGCGTCGACTGCCCGGTGCGGCTGATCCTGGGTGCCAGGGACAGCATGACCGTGCCCAAGGCCGCCGCCGGCCTGGCCGAAGCCCTCGAAGCCGGGGTGACGACCGTTCCCGCCGGACATTCCCTGATGGCCGAGGCTCCCGACGACGTGTTGAATGCGTTGAAGGACTTCCTGCTCGCCGAGCGCTGAACCCCGAGGGCCGACGATGGACCGCACCCCCACCGAGGACCTGGCCGCGGTCGACCCGCGGGCCTTCCACCGCTTTGCCGACTTCTACCCCTTCTACCTGGGCGAGCACCGCAATCGCACCTGCCGGCGCCTGCACTTCGCCGGCTCGACGCTGGCGCTGGTCTGCTTCGGCATGCTGATCGCGACCGGCCGGCCGCAGTACCTGCTGTACGGCCTGCTGTGCGGCTACGGCTTCGCCTGGGTCGGGCACTTCGTCTTCGAGAAGAACAAGCCCGCTTCCTTCAAGCGCCCGCTGTACAGCTTCCTGGGCGACTGGCGGATGTACGCCGACATCTGGCGCGGCCGCATCCCGCTCTGAAGCCGCGCGCCAAGGGACCGACGCGATGCAGACGGCTGCCGGCGATCCCCGCATCGGCCACATCGAGCGGCTGGTCGACGCGATCGACCTGCCGATCGGCCGCTGGGACGTCGACCACCGGCTGATCTTCTGCAACGAGCCCTACCTGGCCTGGGCCGGCCGCACCCGCGCCGACCTGCTGGGCCGCACGCTGGCGCAGATCTACGGCGACGCCGCGTGGACCGCGGCCGAGGGCGCCTTCGCCCGCGCCTTCGGCGGGCAGACGGTGTGCTACGAGCGGCTGCTGACGCACCGCGACGGATCGCCGCGCTGGGCGCGCATCCAGGCCTTTCCGGACCGCGATCCCGCCGGCCGCGTCGACGCCATCTACACCATCGCCTTCGACATCCACGACGACGTCGTCGCTCGCCAGGCGCTGGAGGCGACGCGCCGGCGGCTCGACCGCTTCACCGAGCACATTCCCTATCCGCTGACCTACGTCGACCGCGACTTCATCGTGCGCTTCGTCAACAAGGCCTACGTCGACGCGTCCGGGATGACGGCGCCCGACGTGCTGGGGCAGCACATCGGCCAAGTGCGCGGCGCGCGCCGCTGGGAAGAGCATCGCCCCTGGTTCGAGCGCGCGCTGGCCGGCGAGGCGGCACAGTACACGCGGCTGGTCGACCTGGCAGGCATCGGCGCGCGCTGGATGCGCACCAGCTATGTCCCCGATCGCGACGAGACCGGCTGCGTGATCGGCCTCTACACCGTGACGATCGACGTGCACGAGCTGACGGTCGCGCAGCAGCAGTTGCAGCGCAGCGTCGAGCGCTGCCCGCTGACCGACGCGTACAGCCGCCGCACGATGATGGAACGCATCGAGGCCGCGCTGCCGGCCGCGCGCGATGCCCCGGTGGCGCTGTTCTTCGTCGACCTCGACGGCTTCAAGGCCGTCAACGACACGCTGGGTCACCGCGAGGGCGACCGCCTGCTGGTGGCCGCCGCCGTGGCCTTGCAGGCCGCGGTGCGGGTGGACGACGCCGTCGGCCGCATCGGCGGCGACGAGTTCCTGGTGCTGGCGCGCGTGCGCGACGAGGCGGGCGCGCACGCCCTCGCCCTGCACCTGCTCGATGCGGTGCGTCGCAGCGACGGCGGGCTGCCGGGCAGCCACCGCGTGACCGCGAGCATCGGCTATGCACTGGCCCCCGACGACGCCGAGAACGCGGCCCGCCTGGTGCAGCGCGCCGACGAGGCCATGTACGCCGCCAAGCGGCTCGGCCGCGACGGCGTGCTGCACTGCGCGGCTCGCACGGCGCCGGTCAGCGAATCACCGCGTCGAGCTTGAGGTCGCCGAAGCCGGCGTGCTGCCAGAAGGCCTGCACGGCCGGCGTGGGATCGAGCAGCACCGCGGCCAGCAGCGGCTGGGCCGGCGTGCCGGCCGGATCGGCCAGCAGCACGTAGCGGCGTTCGCCCTCCTCGTCCAGGCGCCCGACCCAGTCGATGCCGACCAGGACTTCGAGCAGCGCCTCGACCTGCAGCGGATCGGCGCGCAGCGCGACGGCGAGCGCCGGCGCCGCGAGGCCGTGCGTCGCGAGCGCGCGCGCCTGCGCCAGCTCGCGCAGCAGCTGCACCGCCAGCGCGAAACGCTGGCCCGGCGTGTTGGGCCGGCGCACGATGTGCATCGACAGGCTGGGCGCATAGGCCGCGATCACCGCACCCAGCAGCACGATGACCCAGCCGAGGTAGATCCAGACCAGGAAGATCGGCAAGGTCGCGAAGGCGCCGTAGACGGTGGCATAGGTCGGCACCTGTTCCAGGTACCAGGCCAGGCCCTTCTTGGCCAGCTCGAAGCCCGCCGCGACGAACACGCCGCCGGACAGCGCGTGGCGCCAGCGCACGTCGGTGTTAGGCACGTAGTGGAACAGGCCCGCCATCGCGCCGGCCAGCAGCACGAACTGCAGGCCGTCGAGCAGCAGGCCCAGGCCGCCCGGCATCGCGCCGACCAGGCCGCGCGACGCCGAGATCGCGTACGAGGTCAGCGTCAGGCTCACGCCCAGCAGCAGCGGGCCCAGCGTCGCTGCCGCCCAGTAGACCAGCACGCGCTGAGCGATCGGCCGCGGCTTGCGCACGCGCCAGATGGCGTTGAGCGTGCGGTCGATGGTCAGCATCAGGGCGAGCGCGGTCAGGCCCAGGATCAGCAGGCCGGCGGCGCCCAGGCGGTTGGCCTTGCCGGCGAACTGCTGCAGCGCGGTCAGCACCGGGCGCGCGATGGCCTCGGGCACCAGGCTCTGGATGAAGTACTTCTCGAGCGCGCCCTGGAACTGGCTGAACATCGGGAAGGCGCTGAAGATCGCGAGCGTCACCGTCGCCAGCGGCACCAGCGCGATCATCGTCGTGAAGCTCAGGCTGCTGGCGGTGACGCCGAGCCGGTCCTCGCGGAAGCGCTGTCGCAGCGTGCGCAGCGTGTCGAGCCAGGGCCAGGTCTGCAGCGTCTGCACCAGCAAGGCCAGTCGCTCGCGCCAGCCGGGCCGGAGGGCATCCTGAACGGTCATGCTGGCTATGATGCCAGCCATGTCCAGCCCTCCCGTCGTCGACGCGACGCGTACGCTCGCGGTCGGCAGCCTGCTGGCGCTGATCGTGCTGGGCCTGCTGTGGGAACTGCGGCTCGCGCCCACCGGCAGCGGCATGCTGGCGCTCAAGGTGCTGCCGCTCGCGGTGCCGCTGGCCGGCCTGCTGAAGCGGCGGCTCTACACCTACCGCTGGGTCAGCCTGCTGGTGTGGTTGTACTTCACCGAGGGCGTGGTGCGCGCCTTCGGCGACGGTGGGCTGAGCGCGAAGCTGGCGATGATCGAAATCGCGCTGTGCCTGCTGCTGTTCGGCGCCTGTGCACTGCACGTGCGCGCACGGCTCAAGGCCGCGGCGCCGGCCGGTTCATGAGTGCGCTGCTGGAAGCCCTGCGCGCCGCCGTCGGTGCGCCCCAGGTGCTGACCGAGGGTGACCTGTCGGCCTGGGAACTGGACTGGCGCCAGCGCTATCGCGGCAAGGCGCTCGCGGTGGTGCGCCCCGGCAGCACGGCCGAGGTCGCTGCCGTGGTGAAAGCCTGCGCAGCGCACGCGGCGTCGCTGGTTCCGCAGGGCGGCAACACCGGCCTCGTCGGCGCGTCGGTGCCCGACGCGAGCGGCACGCAGGTGCTGCTGAGTCTGGCGCGGCTGAACCGCGTGCGCGCCATCGACGCGGCCAATCTGACGATGACCGTCGAGGCCGGCTGCGTGCTGCAGGCGGTGCAGGACACCGCCGATGCCGCGGGCCTGCTGTTCCCGCTCAGCCTGGCCGCCGAGGGCAGCTGCACGATCGGCGGCAATCTCGCGACCAATGCCGGCGGCACGCAGGTCCTGCGCTACGGCAATGCCCGCGACCTGTGCCTGGGGCTCGAGGTCGTCACGGCCACCGGCGCCGTCTGGGACGGCCTCTCCGGCCTGCGCAAGGACAACACCGGCTACGACCTGCGCGACCTCTACATCGGCAGCGAAGGCACGCTGGGCGTGATCACCGCCGCGACGCTGAAGCTCCATCCGCGACCGGCCGCGAGCGGCACCGCGCTGGCAGCCTGCGCCACGATCGACGATGCGGTCGCGCTGCTGGGGCTGGCGCAAGCCAGGCTGGGCGCCGGGCTGACCGGCTTCGAGCTGATGGGGCGCTTTGCGCTGTCGCTGGTCGAGAAGCACTTCCCGACGCTGCCGCGGCCGCTGGCGCCCAGCCCCTGGACCGTGCTGCTGGAGCACAGCGACACCGAGAGCGAGGCCCATGCACGCACCGCCTTCGAAGGCCTGCTGGAGGCCGCGCTCGAGGCCGGCTGCATCGGCGATGCGGCCGTGGCCGAGAGCGTCCAGCAGTCGCGCCAGCTCTGGCACCTGCGCGAGAGCATCCCGCTGGCCCAGGCCGAGGAAGGCCTGAACATCAAGCACGACATCGCGCTGCCGGTGTCGCGCATCCCGGCCTTCGTCGCCCATACCGACGCGCTGCTGGCGCAGCGCTTCCGCGGCGTGCGGCTGGTGAACTTCGGCCATCTGGGCGACGGCAACCTGCACTACAACGTGCAGGCCCCCGACGGCGTCGCCGCGGCCGACTTCCTGCGCGAGCACGAGGCGGCCGTCAACGAGAGCGTCTACGACGCGGTCCTGGCGCACGGCGGCTCGATCTCGGCCGAGCACGGCATCGGCGCCCTCAAGCGCGAGCAGCTGCCGCGCTACAAGTCGCCGGTGGCGCTGGATCTGATGCGGGCCATCAAGCAGGCGCTGGACCCGCAGGGACGGATGAACCCCGGACGGCTGCTGTGAGCCGCGCCGCCGCGCGCGATCAGTGCAGCTTGCCGCGCCCGCCGGTGCCGCCCTTGGCCGCGGGCCGCGGCGCGGGCGGGGCGCCGGCCAGCAGCGCCTTGCCCTCGATGCCGGCAAACAGCTTGGCGGCGCGGATCTTGATCTCCAGCAACTCGCCGGCGCTGACCGAGTAGTTGCCGCTGAAGATGTCGACCTCGACGCGGAACTCGACGTCCTTGCCGTCGTTGGACAGCACGCCGCAGGTGAACTCGTAGTCCTCGCGGTCGGCCGGCAGGCCGCTGGCCTCGACGTCGTAGTCGGCGTACTTCAGGCTGCGGATCTCGCCGCTGGCCAGGTCGAGCAGCCCGGTCGAGGTGATGACGGACTCGTCGAGCTCGTCGTGGATGGTGATCGGTACTTTGAGGTCCATGGGGTCACTGCAAGGGGCCCTTGAGGGCCTTGGGCACGGGCATCGAATGCACCTCGATGCCCTCGTCGCGCAGCGACTGGGCCTCCGAGGCGCTGGCCTGGCCGCGGATGCCGCGTTCGGGCGTCTCGCCGTAGTGGATGCGCCGCGCCTCGACGGCAAAGCGGTCGCCGACGTCCTCGGTCTGGGCCATCACGTGGCGCACCGCGCGCAGCCACAGGGCCTCGACGCTCTGCTGCTCGGGCGTGGCGACCTGGGACGACGCCGGCAGCTCGCGGCGCTCGGCCGACACCGGCGACAGGTGCAGGCGCGGCGCGCTGGGCAGCCGGCTGACCACGCTGCTGGCACACAGCGGGCACTCGACCAGGCCGCGCTCGCACTGCGAGCGGTAGTCCTCGTCGGAGCCGAACCAGCCCTCGAAGGCGTGGTCGTGCTCGCAGCGCAGGTTCAGGACCTTCATGGCGCGATGATGCGTCAAGCGGCCGGGTTCGGGCTAGCCTGCCAGTGCAAATCCCAACGGCCGGCGCGCCAATGCGTGAGCCACAGCATGCCGATCAGGGTCTTGGCGTCGGTCAGCTCCCCGCGCGCGGCCTGGGCTTCCAGGTCCTCCAGCGTGGCGATCTCGACGTCCAGGAACTCCCCGGCGTCCAGGTGGCGCTCGCCGGCGACCAGGCCGCGGGCGAACCAGACCTCGATGCCCTCGGTCGAGTACGCGATCGCGTTGTGCAGGATGCCGGCACGGGCCCATTCGGTGGCCCGGTAGCCGGTCTCCTCGGCCAGCTCGCGGATCGCGCAGGTGATGACCGGCTCGCCGGCGTCGAGCTTGCCGGCCGGGAATTCGACGAAGGCGCGGCCGACCGGGTAGCGGTACTGGCGCTCGACCACCAGCCGCCCGTCGTCGAGCAGCGGCACGATCATCACCGCGCCCGGGTGGACGACGTACTCGCGCTCGGCCTGGCCGCCATCGGGCAGGCGCACCGTGTCCAGGCGCACGTCGAGGAAGCGACCGCGGAAGACCTGGCGGCTGTCGACCTGCGTCTCGCGCAGGTGGGCGGGCGCGTTCGCGTCCTCGTGCCGCTGCATCGCGAGCGGCCCGCTCAGCTGGCCAGCGCCAGGCGCACCGCGTCGGCGCACCAGCCCATCAGCCCGCCCGGCAACAGGCCGAACAACAGCACCGCCGCGCCGTTGGCGGCCAGCAGCGCCCGCACGCCGCCGCCGGTCGGCAGCAGCGGCGCGGCGGCCTCGGCATCGTCGAAGTACATCGCCTTGACGACGCGCAGGTAGTAGAACGCGCCGATCAGCGACAGCAGCACCGCCACCACCGCCAGCACGATGTAGCCGGTCAGGTTGGTCGAGACCAGCGCCTGCAGCACCGCGAGCTTGGCATAGAAGCCGACCGTCGGCGGGATGCCCGCCAGCGAGAACATGCACACGCCCATGATCGCGGCCAGCAGCGGGCTGCGCTGGTTCAGGCCCTTCAGGTCGGCGATCTGGTCGGCCTCGAAGCCCTGGCGTGCCATCAGCATGATCACGCCGAAGGTGCACAGCGTGGTCAGCACGTAGGTCACCAGGTAGAACATCGACGAGCTGTAGCCGTTGGCCGCCGAGAAGGTGTTGCCGGAGATCTTGCTGACCGTGAAGCCCAGCAGCATGAAGCCGAGCTGCGCGATGGCGGAATAGGCCAGCATGCGCTTGAGGTTGGTCTGCGCGATCGCGGCCAGGTTGCCGATCACCATCGAGCCCACCGACAGCACGATCAGCATCTGCTGCCAGTCGCCGGCCAGCTCGATCATGCCCTCGACCAGCAGGCGGAAGGTGATCGCGAAGGCCGCCAGCTTGGGCGCGCCGGCGACCATCAGCGTCACCGCGGTCGGGGCGCCGTGGTAGACGTCGGGCACCCACATGTGGAAGGGCACGAGACCGAGCTTGAAGCCCAGGCCGGCGACGACGAAGACCAGGCCGAACACCAGCACCTGCTTGTTGATCTGACCGACGGCGATGGCCCGGTAGACCTCGCCGTGGTCGAGCGAGCCGGTGGCGCCGTACATCATCGACAGGCCGTACAGCAGGAAGCCGCTGGCCAGCGCACCGAGGACGAAGTACTTCATCGCCGCCTCGGTCGACACCGCATGGTCGCGGCGCAGCGCGATCATCGCGTACAGGCTCAGCGACATCAGCTCCAGGCCGAGGTAGACGACCAGGAAGTTGTTGGCCGCGATCATCACCAGGATGCCCAGCAGCGCGAACAGCGACAGCGTGAACAGCTCGCCCTTCAGCAGCTCGCGATCGGCCGCGTACGGGCGGCCGTAGACCAGCGACACGAGCACGGCGACGCAGGCGAAGAAGCCGAGCAGGTGGCCCATCGGATCGGCCACGACCATGCCCTGCATCGCGACCAGCGTGAAGCCGCCGTCGAAGTAGGCCAGGTGCAGGCCGCCGACCGCCACCAGGGTCGCGGCCGTCAGGCCCCAGGTCAGCGAGCGCTTCGGCGTGGTGTCGTAGAGGTCGACCAGCGCGATCACGCAGGCCATCGCCAGCAGCAGGATCTCGGGATAGACGGCGAGCCAGTTCATGTCGTTCATGGGGTGGCCTGGCGTTCAGTTCAGCTTGGACTGGGCCACGTGCTTGAGCAGCTCGGTCACCGAGACCTGCATCACGTCGGTGAAGGGCTTGGGATGGATGCCCATCCACAGCACGGCGATGGCCAGCACGGCCAGCATGAAGAACTCGCGCCGACCGATGTCGACGAGCGCGCGCACGTCGTCGTTGGCGATCGCGCCGAAGTAGACGCGCTTGACCATCCACAGCGTGTAGGCGGCACCGAACACCAGCGTCGTTGCGGCCAGCAGGCCGAGCCAGAAGTTGAACTTGACGACGCCGAGGATGACCATCCACTCGCCGACGAAGCCGGCCGTGCCCGGCAGGCCGCAGTTGGCCATCGCGAACAGCAGCGCGAAGGCGGCGAACTTCGGCATCGTGTTGACGACGCCGCCGTAGGCCGAGATCTCGCGCGAGTGCACCCGGTCGTACAGCACGCCGATGCACAGGAACATCGCGCCCGAGACGAAGCCGTGGCTGATCATCTGCACGATGCCGCCGGCCACGCCGAGCTCGTTGAAGACGAAGAAGCCGAGCGTGACGAAGCCCATGTGCGCCACCGAGGAGTAGGCGACCAGCTTCTTCATGTCGTTCTGCACCAGCGCCACCAGGCCGATGTAGAGCACCGCGACGAGCGACAGCGTGATCATCAGCCCCGCCCAGGCATGGCTGGCGTCCGGCACGATGGGCATCGAGAAGCGCAGGAAGCCGTAGGCGCCGAGCTTCAGCATGATGGCCGCCAGCACGACCGAGCCGCCGGTCGGCGCCTCGACGTGGGCGTCGGGCAGCCAGGTGTGGACCGGCCACATCGGCACCTTGACCGCGAAGGCTGCCAGGAAGGCGAAGAACAGCAGCGTCTGCGCCGTCATCGGCAGCGGCAGCATGTGCCACTCGAGGATCTCGAAGCTGCCACCCGACTTGTAGTACAGGTAGATCAGCGCCACCAGCATCAGCAGGGAGCCGAGCAGCGTGTACAGGAAGAACTTGAAGGCCGCGTAGACGCGCCGAGGACCGCCCCAGATGCCGATGATGATGTACATCGGGATCAGCGTGGCCTCGAAGAACACGTAGAACAGCAAGCCGTCGAGCGCGCTGAACACGCCGACCATCAGGCCCGACAGGATCAGGAAGGCGCCCATGTACTGGTGCACCCGCTCGGTGATGACCTCCCAGGCCGAGATCACGACGATGATCGTGATGAAGGCGGTGAGCAGCACGAACCAGACCGACAGGCCATCGACGCCCAGGTGATAGCGCACGTTGAAGCGCGCGATCCAGGCGAGGTCCTCGCTGAACTGCATCGCGGCCGTGGTCGTGTCGAAGCCGGCGATCAGCGGCAGCGTGACGACGAAGCCCAGCACGGCAGCGATCAGCGCGACCCAGCGCACGACGCCCGCGTGCTCGTCGCGGCCGACGGCGAGCAGCAGGACGCCGAAGGCGATCGGCAACCAGATGGCGGCGGAGAGCAGACCCATGTCAGCGCGTCTCCGTCACTTGGCCAGCCACACGAACCAGGTCATCAGCGCGAACACGCCGATGATCATGACCAGTGCGTAGTGGTAGATGTAGCCCGACTGGAACAGACGGGTGAACTGGGCGATGCCGCCGACCACCTTGGCCGAGCCGTCGATCAGCACGCCGTCGATCACGGCCACGTCGCCGCCCTTCCACAGGCCGCGCCCCAGGCCTCGTGCCGCCGGGGCGAGCAGGTTCTCGTTGATCCAGTCCATGTAGTACTTGTTGTCGAGCAGGCGATAGACGAAGCCGAAGCGTGCACGGATCGCCGCCGGGATGTCGGGACGCTTCATGTAGAAGAACCAGGCCGTGACGACGCCGGCCAGCGCCAGCCAGAACGGCAGCGTGATCAGGCCGTGCAAGGCCATCGCGGCGGCACCGTGGAAGTGCGAGGCCAGCTCCGCCATCGCCGGGTGGCGCGCCGCGTCGACGAAGATCGCATCCTTGAAGAAGCCGCCGAACAGCATCGGCTGGATCGTCAGGAAGCCGATCACCACCGACGGCGCGGCCAGCAGCAGCAGCGGCGCGGTGACGACCCAGGGTGACTCGTGCGGCTCGTGGTGCGCCGCGCCGTGATCGTCGTGGTCGTCGTCGTGGGGGTCGTGCTCGCCCGGGAAGGGCTTGTCGTGGAAGCGCTCCTTGCCGTGGAAGACCAGGAAGTACATGCGGAACGAATAGAAGGCCGTCACGAAGACGCCGGCCGCCACCGCGAAGTAGGCGAAGCCCGAGCCCCACAGCGGGCTCGCGTGCACCGCCTCGATGATGGAGTCCTTGCTGTAGAAGCCGGCGAACAGCGGCGTGCCGATCAGCGCCAGCGAGCCCAGCAGCGAGGTGATCCA
>NZ_CADEFR010000059.1 GCF_902826655.1 uncultured Methylibium sp.
TGGTGGAGGTAAGCGGGATCGAACCGCTGACCTCTTGCATGCCATGCAAGCGCTCTCCCAGCTGAGCTATACCCCCGGCGCTGTTCAAGCGAGACCGGGATTATAGGTGGGTTTTCAAAGGGCTCGCAAGCGAGCCAGCACCGTCTCCCGTGGGAAGAGCGAGAGCACCGCGTCGATCGACGGGGTCTGTGTCCGGCCGCACACCAGCACGCGGACCGCATGGGCCAGTTGCGGCATCTTGAGCCCGTGCTCGGCCAGCGTCGCCTTGAACGCCTGCTGGATGACCGCGGCATCCCAGCTCGCTTCGTCGAGCCTGGACGCGAGCGCGGCCAGCGCCGGCCGCACCGCATCGGTCACGTGCGCCGCCAGGTCCTCGGCACTCGGCGCGACGTCGACGAAGTACATCGCGAGCCACTGCGCCAGCTCGACCGTTGTCGCGCAACGGTCCTTGAACAGCGCGCACAGGCGCGCGAGCCGATCGTCGACCGGCGCGCTCGCGCCCAGCTTGAGCAACTGCACCGCCACCAGCGGCGCGAGCACCGCATCGTCGGCCTGCTTCATGTGCTGGCCGGCCACCCAGCGCAGCTTGGCTTCGTCGAACTGCGCCGCGCTGCGGCCCAGGTGCTCGAGGTTGAACCACGCAACGAATTGCTCGCGCGAGAAGATCTCGTCGTCGCCATGACTCCAGCCGAGCCGCGCGAGATAGTTGACGACAGCGTCCGCGAGATAGCCGTCGTCGCGGTACTGCGTAACGGGCCTGGCGCCGTGGCGCTTGCTCAGCTTCTCGCCCTGCTCGTTCAGCACGGTGGGCAGGTGGGCATAGACCGGCGGCTCGTGACCGAGCGCGCGCAGGATGTGGATCTGCCGCGGCGTGTTGTTGACGTGGTCGTCGCCGCGGATCACGTGCGTGATGCGCATGTCGATGTCGTCCACGACGACGCAGAAGTTGTACGTCGGTGTCCCGTCGGGTCTCGCGATCACCAGGTCGTCGAGTTCGTCGTTGCTGAACTCGACGTGACCCTTGACCTTGTCGTCCCAGCCCACGCTGCCGCCGATCGGCGACCGGAAGCGGATCACCGGCGGCACGCCCGCCGGCACCGGCGGCAGCGCCTTGCCGGGCTCGGGTCGCCAGGTGCCGTCGTAGCGCGGCTTCTGCTTCGCGGCCATCTGACGCTCGCGCAGCGCGTCGAGCTCGTCCTGGCGCATGTAGCAGCGGTAGGCCAGACCCTGCTCCAGCATCTGCGCCAGCACCTGCTTGTAGCGATCCATGCGCTGCATCTGGAAGAACGGGCCCTCATCCGGATCGAGCCCGAGCCAGCGCATGCCGTCGAGGATGACGTCCACTGCCTCCTGCGAAGAGCGCTCGACATCGGTGTCCTCGATGCGCAGCACGAACACGCCGCCGGTGGCGCGGGCGTAGGCCCAGGGATAGAGCGCCGAACGGATGTTGCCGAGGTGGATGAAGCCGGTCGGCGAGGGAGCGAAGCGCGTGCGAACAGGAGTCGTGCTCATGCGGTCAGGGTATCGAGGCCGCGCGCGAGATCGGCCTTCAGGTCCTCGAGGTCGTCGAGGCCGACCGCGACGCGGATCATGCCCTGCGTGATGCCGGCCGCCAGGCGCTGGGCTTCGGTGAGTCGGCCGTGCGAGGTGCTGGCCGGGTGGGTGATCGTGGTCTTGGTGTCACCGAGGTTCGCGGTGATCGAGCAGATGCGCGTCGAGTCGATCGCGTGGAAGGCGTTGCGTCGCGCCGTCTCGGCGCCCTCGCCCCGCACGATGAAGGACACGACCGAGCCGCCACGGCCGTTCTGCTGCGCCATCGCCAGCGCGTGCTGCGGATGCGAAGGCAGCCCCGGGTGGTAGACGCGCCGCACCGCCGGATGGCCCTCGAGCCACTGCGCCAGCGCCAGCGCGCGATCGCTCTGCGCGACCATGCGGATGCCCAGCGTCTCCAGGCCCTTCAGCACCACCCAGGCGTTGAAGGGCGACAGGGTCAGGCCGGTACTGCGCATCAGCGGCACGAGCACGTCGTCGACGATGCGGGCCGGCCCGCACACCGCGCCGGCGATGACGCGCCCCTGCCCGTCGAGGTACTTGGTGCCCGAGTGGATGATGAGGTCGGCACCGAACTTGACCGGCTGCTGCAGCGCCGGCGAACAGAAGCAGTTGTCGACCGCGAGCAGAGCGCCGGCCTCGTGCGCGACGCGGGCCAGAAGCGCGATGTCGCACACCTCGGTCAGCGGATTGCTCGGCGTCTCGGCGAACAGCAGCCGGGTCGTCGGTCGCAGCGCGGCCCGCCAGGCGGCCACGTCGGTCTGCGACACGAAGCTGGTCTCGATGCCGAAGCGGGCCAGTTCGCCGCCCAGCAGCTTGATGGTCGAGCCGAACACGCTCTGCGAGCAGACCACGTGGTCGCCGGCCTTCAGCAGGCCCATGCACAGCAGCAGGATCGCGCTCATGCCACTGGAGGTCGCGATGCAGGACTCGGTGCCCTCGAGCGCCGCCAGGCGGCGCTCCATCATCATCGTCGTCGGGTTCGTGAAGCGCGTGTAGACGAAGGCTTCCTCTTCGTTGGCGAAGCGCGCCGCCGCCGTCGCGGCGTCGGGGTGCACGAAGCTGCTGGTCAGGAACAGCGCCTCGGAGTTCTCGCCGTACTGGCTGGGTGGCAAGCCCTCGCGGACGGCCAGCGTGTCCAGGCGCGCGTCGGCCGGCAGGTCGACGCGCGGGATCTGCTTGCGGTCGCTGCCGGTCATCAGAGCTCCACCGCGCTCTGCAGCGCCAGCCGCGACGCCGACTCGGCATCCTCCTCGAGCTGCAGCGGCCGCTGTGCGGCCAGCGTCTCGAAGTCCTCGGCCGTGACGTCGCCGGTGATGTAGTGACCATCGAAGCACGAGGCCTCGAATCCGGCGAGCTTCGGATTCAGCGAGCCGACCGCGCGCTTCATCGCCGCGACATCCTGGTAGATCAGCGCGTCGGCGCCGATGAAGTCTCGGATCTCGTCGATGCTGCGGTTGTGCGCGATGAGCTCGCCCTTGGTCGGCATGTCGATGCCGTAGACGTTGGGGTAGCGCACCGGCGGCGCGGCCGATGCCATGAAGACCTTGCGGGCGCCGGCCTCGCGCGCCATCTGCACGATCTCCTTGCTGGTGGTTCCGCGCACGATCGAGTCGTCGACCAGCAGCACGTTGCGGCCCTTGAATTCGGAGACGATGGCGTTGAGCTTCTGGCGCACCGATTTCTTGCGCATGCCCTGCCCCGGCATGATGAAGGTGCGGCCGACGTAGCGGTTCTTGACGAAGCCCTCGCGGTAGGGCTTGCCGATCTTCTGTGCCAGCTGCATCGCCGAGGGCCGGCTGGACTCGGGGATCGGGATGACGACGTCGATCTCGCTCGGCGGCATTGTCGAAACAAGCCGCTGTGCCAGCGTCTCGCCCATGTTGAGCCGCGCCTGGTAGACCGAGATGCCGTCGATCACCGAGTCGGGCCGGGCCAGGTAGACGTACTCGAAGACGCAGGGGTGGAGCTGCGGATTGGCGGCGCACTGGCGAGCATGCACCCGGCCCTCGAGGTCGACGAACACCGCCTCGCCCGGCGCGATATCGCGCACGAAGCGATGGCCCGTGCCTTCCAGCGCGACGGACTCGCTCGCGATCATCACGGTGCGGCCGTCCGGACCTTCGGCCTCGCCCAGGCACAGCGGCCGGATGCCGAAGGGATCGCGGAAGGCCAGCACGCCGTGGCCGGCGATCAGGCAGACGACCGCGTACGAGCCCTTGATGCGCAGGTGCGTGGCGCCGACCGCCTTGAAGATCTCGTTCGGCGTCAGCGGTGTGCCATGCGCCACCAGTTCCAGCTCGTGGGCCAGCACGTTGAGCAGCACCTCCGTGTCGCTCTCGGTGTTGATGTGACGACGATCGATCGCGAACAGCTCGCGCTTCAGCGCGTGCGCATTGGTCAGGTTGCCGTTGTGCACCAGCACCAGGCCGAAGGGCGCATTCACGTAGAAGGGCTGCGCCTCTTCCTCGCTGTAGGCGTTGCCGGCGGTCGGGTAGCGCACCTGGCCCAACCCTACCGTGCCGGGCAGCGCCCGCATGTTGCGCGTGCGGAAGATGTCACGCACCATGCCGCGCGCCTTGTGCATGAAGACCTTGGTGCCCTTGGCGTCCGGGCCGGCAGTGACGATGCCCGCGGCGTCCTGCCCGCGGTGCTGCAGCAGCAGCAGCGCGTCGTAGATCAGCTGGTTGACCGGTGCCTTGGAGATCACACCGACGATGCCGCACATGGACTACCCCTTGAAGAAACGCGCGCTCATGCCCGCAGGTGCCGCGCGATGGCGTCCGGCAGCAGGGGCTTCAGGCCCGACAACAGCATCTGCAGGCCGGCCGCGCTGTGGGCGGTCTTCCAGCTCGGTGACGCGGCCAGCGGCGTCATGTTGATCGCGGTGGCGGCCACCAGGGCCACCAGCACGCCGCGCAGCAGGCCGAACACCGCGCCCAGCGCACGATCGAAGGCGCTCAGCGGCGAGGCCTGCAGCAGCTTCTTGATCAGCCACGACGCCACGCCCCAGCCGATCAGCACGACGACGAAGACGATCACGAAGGCGGCCGCCACGTTGAGGCCCGAGCCGGGGGCACCGATCGGGATGGCGGGTGCCACCGCGCCGGCGAAGGTCTGCGCCGCGATGTAGGCCGCGACCCAGCCCAGCAGCGACATCACCTCGTACACCAGGCCGCGCATCAGGCCGACGACGATCGACAGCGTCACGACCGCCAGGAAGACCCAGTCGATCCAGCCGATGCCGGCCAACGAGTCGCTCATAGCGTCAACACGGCCGAGCTGATGCCGGCCTGCTTGATCTGCGCGGCGATCTTCTCGGCCTCGGCACGATCGTTGTACGGGCCGACACGCACGCGGATGCGCTTGCCGGCCGCAGTCTCGACCACCTGCGTGTAGACCTTCAGGCCCAGCTTCTCCACCTTGGCCCGCACCTCGCGCGCGGCGTCGGCCTCGCTGAACGCGCCGACCTGCACCACGAAGCGCGTCGCGCCATCGGTCGACTTCGCCGCGGCCACGGACTTGCCCTCGAGCGCAGCCTGCGCACGCGCGGCCTCCGCCGCCGTGTCCCTGGCAGCCGTCGCCGGCCTGTCGGCGGCCTTCTCGGCGGCCTTCTCGGCAGGCTTCTCGGCAGGCTTGTCGCTCGACTTGTCGGCGACCTTGGCCGCCGGCGGCGGCGTGGGCTCCGGCGGCGTTTCGCGCGCAGCATCGGTGACGGGCGCGTCGGATCGAGCCGCCGACGCGGCCTTCGGCAGCGCGGCCGGCGCCTTGGCGACCAGCGGCGGCACCGCTTCCTTGCGCGGAATGTCGATCGGGATGTCCACCGGCAGCGGCCGCGGTGCCGTGTCGAACAGCAGCGGCAGGCCGACGACGCCGACCAGCACCAGCACCGTCGCGCCGATCAGCCGGCGGCGCGCCCGGCCTCGCGCCGCGTCGACCGAGCCTGCGTCCTGGCCTGCGGACGCATCGCCGATCTTGCGTTGGAGGAAGGACAGCAGACCCATGCGAAAGGCTGGCGGGGGCTCGAGAGCGTGGTGGGCTGGATGACCCTGCGATGGCGTCCGTGCTGCGGGCCGTCACCCCGACAAATCAGGCCTGCGAACGGAAGTTCAACCCAGGTGCTTGGCCGTCCGGCGCGGCAAGCCGCTTTCGAGCACGCCACCGACGGTGTAGAACGATCCGAACACAAGGATTCTATCAGCGGGGTCCGCGGCCTCGAGGGCCGCACGCAGTGCCGACGCAGGCCCGCTGTGCTGCGTGCTGCTCGTCTGCGGCGGCAACGACGCGGCGGTCGCGGGTCGGCTGGCCAGGGCCTGCAGGCGCAGCTGCTCCAGGTCGCCGGCGCTGGCAGCGCGCGGCGTCGGCAGGTCGCACAGGAACCAGCCATCGACCAGCGGCAGCAGGCGCTCGAACATGCCCTCGATGTCCTTGTCCTTCATGGCCCCGAACACCGCATGGGTGCGCGGGTAGTAGCCCATCTGGTCGAGGTTGGCGGCCAGTGTCGCCACCGCATGCGGGTTGTGCGCCACGTCCAGCACCAGCGTGGGCTCTCCCGGCAGGATCTGGAAGCGCCCGGGCAGCTCGACCATGGCGAGGCCGCTGCGCACCGCCTGTGCCGGAATCGGCAGCCGCTCCCGCATCGCCTCCAGCGCGGCCAGCACGCCGGCGGCGTTGATGAGCTGGTTCGTGCCGCGCAGCGCCGGGTAGGCGAGCCCGCCGTGGCGGCGCTGACGCCCCGACCACGACCACTGCTGCGCGTCGCCGCGGAAGCTGAAGTCCACGCCCGATCGCCACAGGTCAGCGCCGATCGCCTGCGCATGGTCGACCACCGACCGCGGCGGCACCGGGTCGCCGACGATGGCCGGGCGGCCGGCCCGCATGATGTGGGCCTTCTCGCGGCCGATGGCTTCGCGGTCCGGCCCCAGGAACTCCATGTGGTCGAGCGCGATGCTGGTGAGGATGGCGCAGTCGGTGTCGATCGCGTTGACCGCGTCCAGTCGCCCCCCGAGACCGACCTCCAGCACCACCGCGTCGAGCCCGGTCTGCATCAGCAGGCGGAGGATGACCAGCGTCGTGAACTCGAAGTAGGTCAGGGCCTCTTCGGCGCGCGCCTGCTCGACCGCGTCGAAGTGCGGTAGCAGCGCAGCCGCGTCGACGACCGCACCGCCGATGCGGCAGCGCTCCTCGAAGTGGACCAGGTGGGGCGAGCCGTAGACGCCGACGCGATAGCCCGCCTGCAGCAGGATGGCCTCGAGCATCGCGCAGGTCGAGCCCTTGCCATTGGTGCCGGCCACGGTGAAGACCGGGCAGGCGAAGGCCAGGCCCAGGCGCTCGCGCACGCGCTGCACGCGCTCGAGCGTCAGGTCGATCGTCTTCGGGTGCAGGCGCTCGCAGTGGGCCAGCCAGTCGGCCAGCGTCGTCGGCGTGCTCATGGGCGCGATGGTAGGCGTGTGGGGTTCGACAAAGCGCAAGGGCGGCTTGCGCCGCCCTTGTCGCCGGGCGCGGCTGGCTCAGGCCACGGCGTCGGCGCTCTGCCGTTGCAGCATCGCCAGCAGGCGCGCGACGGTGCCGCGCAGCTCGCGACGGTCGACGATCATGTCGAGCGCACCCTTGCCGATCAGGAACTCGCTGCGCTGGAAGCCCTCGGGCAGCTTCTCGCGCACGGTGTTCTCGATCACGCGGGGGCCGGCAAAGCCGATCAGCGCCCTGGGCTCGGCGATGACCACGTCGCCCATGAAGGCGAAGCCCGCCGACACGCCGCCCATCGTCGGGTCGGTCAGCACGCTGATGTAGGGCAGCTTCGCCTTGGCCAGCCGCGTCAAGGAGGCATTGGTCTTGGCCATCTGCATCAGCGACAGCAGCCCCTCCTGCATGCGCGCACCGCCGGTCGCGGTGAAGCAGATGAACGGCGTCTTCTGGTCGATCGCCGCCTCGACGCCACGGACGAAGCGCTCGCCGACGACCGAGCCCATCGAGCCGCCCATGAACTCGAACTCGAAGGCTGCGGCGACGATCGGGATGGTGTGGACCGCCCCGCCCATGACCACCAGCGCGTCGGTCTCGCCGGTGGCTTCCATGGCCTGCTTCAGGCGCTCGGGGTACTTCTTGCTGTCCTTGAACTTCAGCGCGTCGACCGGCACCACTTCCTGGGCCAGTTCGTAGCGGCCCTCGGGATCGAGGAAACCGTCGAGTCGCGCGCGCGCCCCGATCCGATGGTGGTGCGCGCATTTCGGGCAGACATTGGCGTTCTGCTCGAGGTCGGTCTTGTAGAGCACCGTCTCGCACGACGGGCACTTGATCCACAGACCTTCCGGCACCGAGCGGCGCTCGGACGGATCGGTCGGCTGGATCTTGGGCGGCAGCAGTTTTTCCAGCCAGCTCATGCCTTTGCTCCTTGTCCTGAATCGAGGGCCGCGCGGATCTCGGCGATGAAGCCGCCGCCGGCCGCGGCCACCTGGTCCCGCGGCTGCTCTTCGAGCAGTTGCACGATGCGCGAGCCGATCACCACCGCATCGGACACCGCCGCCACCGCCTGCGCGGTCGCTGCGTCGCGGATGCCGAAGCCTACACCGACCGGCACCCGCACGTGCCGGCGGATGCGCGGCAGCATCTGAGCCACGGCGGCCGTGTCGAGGTGGCCGGCGCCGGTCACGCCCTTGAGCGAGACATAGTAGACGTAGCCGCTGGCGACGCGCCCGACGAGTTGCATGCGCTCGTCGGTCGACGTTGGCGCCAGCAGGAAGATGGGGTCGAGGCCCTGGCGCTGCAGCTGCGCCGCGAAGGCCTCGCACTCCTCCGGAGGGTAGTCGACGACCAGCACGCCGTCGACACCGGCCGCGGCGGCGTCGGCGACGAAGCGCTCGATCCCGTAACGCTCGATCGGGTTGGCGTAACCCATCAGCACCAGCGGTGTGCTGTCGTTCAGTGCGCGGAAGTCGCGCACCATCTGCAGCACCTGCGGCAGGCCGATGCCCTTGGCCAGCGCGCGCTCGGAGGCCTTCTGGATCACCGGGCCGTCGGCCATCGGGTCGGAGAACGGCACGCCGAGCTCGATCACGTCGGCACCGGCCTGGGCCATGGCCAGCATGATCTCGACGCTGGCGTCGGCATAGGGGTCGCCGGCGGTCACGTAGGGAATCAGCGCCGTGCGACCCTGCGCCTTCAGGGCGGCGAACGTGGCAGCGATGCGGCTCATTTCGCCACCTTCACGATGCGGTCGCCGCCCTTGACCGACTGCCCCTTGCACGACGGCCGGCAGTAGAAGTCGGCATTCGAGAGGTCGGCCACGGTGCCGATGTCCTTGTCGCCGCGACCGCTGAGGTTGACCAGCAGATGCTGGTCGGGCCGCATCGTCGGCGCCATCTTCATCGCGTGCGCGACGGCGTGGCTCGATTCGAGCGCCGGGATGATGCCCTCGGTACGGCACAGGCGGTGGAAGGCGGCCAGGGCCTCGTCGTCGGTGATGCCGACGTACTCGGCGCGGCCGATGTCCTTGAGGTAGGCATGTTCGGGGCCGACACCGGGATAGTCGAGACCGGCCGAGATCGAGTGCGTCTCGGTGATCTGCCCGTTCGCGTCCTGCAGCAGGTAGGTCCGGTTGCCATGCAGCACGCCCGGCGATCCGGCCGACAGCGACGCGGCGTGCTTGCCGCTCGCCAGGCCCTGCCCCGCCGCCTCGACGCCGATCAGCCGCACGCCGTCGTGGCGGATGTAGGGGTGGAAGATCCCCATCGCGTTGCTGCCGCCGCCGACACAGGCCAGCACCGCATCAGGCTGCCTGCCGATCATGGCCGGCATCTGCGTCAGGCACTCCTCGCCGATGACACTCTGGAAGTCACGCACCATCTCCGGATACGGCGCCGGGCCGGCCACGGTGCCGATGATGTAGAAGGTGTTCTCGACGTTGGTCACCCAGTCGCGCAGGGCCTCGTTGAGCGCGTCCTTCAGCGTCTTGCTGCCGCTGTCGACGGGGACGACCTTCGCGCCCAGCAGGTGCATGCGGTAGACGTTGGGCGACTGGCGCTTGATGTCCTCGCTGCCCATGTAGACCACGCACTCCATGCCATAGCGCGCGCAGATGGTCGCCGTCGCCACGCCGTGCTGGCCGGCGCCCGTCTCGGCGATGACGCGCGGCTTGCCCATGCGCCTGGCCAGCAGCGCCTGGCCGATGGTGTTGTTGACCTTGTGCGCGCCGGTGTGGTTGAGGTCTTCGCGCTTCAGGTGGATCTGGGCACCGCCGAGTTCGCGGCTGAGGCGCGCCGCGTGGTAGACCGGACTGGGCCGGCCGACGAAGTGCGCCAGCTCGTGCCTGAACTCGGCCATGAAGGCCTCGTCCTTGCGATAGTGCGCATAGGCGGCCTTCAGCTCGTCCAGCGCGTGGATCAGGGTTTCGGCGACGAAACTGCCGCCATAAGGACCGAAATGCCCGGTGGCATCGGGCTGCTGGTAGTTCAACATGATCGGACTTTCAGGTTCAGGAGCGGGAGCCAGCGACGCGGGCATCGGCCTCGCGCACTGCCTCGCAGAACCGGCGGATCGCCTCGGGATCCTTGATCCCCTTGGCGCTCTCGACGCCGGAACTCACGTCAACGGCCCAGGGCCGGACGCGCAGCACTCCCTCGCCCACGTTTGCAGGATTCAACCCACCAGACAAAACGATCGGAAGGCCGACGCCTGTCTCGTTTGATTGCGGAACCAGCGACCAATCGAACACCTTTCCACCACCGCCATAGCCCTCGACGTGTGCGTCGAGCAGCAGGCCGGCGGCGCCTGCGAACTGCTGCGCAAAGTCTAGCAAATCGAGACCCGGCTCCATCCGCGCAGCACGCAGGTAGGGTCGGTTGGGCCAGGCGCAGTCGTCGGGCGTCTCGTCACCGTGGAACTGGAGCATCAGCGTCGGCATGGCCAGGCACGCGGCGTTGATCTCGCCGGGCGAGGCGTTGACGAACAGGCCGACCGGCGTCACGAAGGGCGGCAGGCGGCGCGCCAGCTCCGCGGCGCGGTGCACGTTCACGGCGCGCGGACTGGCGCGGTAGAAGACGAAGCCGATCGCGTCGGCGCCCGCCGCGACAGCGGCGTCGACGTCAGCCTCGCGGGTCAGGCCACAGATCTTGATACGGGTGCGCATGGTCGGCTCGTCAGGGCAGCCAGTCGAAGGCAGGCGTGCGCTCCGGCAGGGCGAAGCCCGCATCGTAGTGCGGACCCAGGAAGTAGAGCCCGTCGGGCGCGAACGTCGGCGCGGCCAGGCTGCGGTCCCGCCCCGCCAGCACGTCCGCGACCCAGGCCGGCGCCCGGCTGCCCTGTCCCACCGCGAGCAGGCAGCCCATGAGGTTGCGCACCATGTGATGCAGAAAGGCGCTGGCTTCGAAGTCGAAGCGCCAGTACGCACCCCGTCGCGCGATGTCGATACGCCGCAGCGTCTTGACCGGGCTCGCAGCCTGGCACTCGGCGGAGCGGAAGGCACTGAAGTCGTGTTGGCCGATCAGGTGGGCGGCGGCGGCGCGCATTGCGTCGCCGTCGAGCGGCCGGAACACCCAGCCGACGGCGCCGGCCTCGAGCGCCGGGCGCACGGGCGACTCCAGCAGCACGTAGGCATAGCGACGCCCCTGCGCGCTGTTGCGTGCGTGGAAGGCCACGTCGACCGGGCGACACCATTGCACCGCGATGTCCGCGGGCAGGTAGCGATTGCTGCCGCGCACCCACGAGAAGTCGTCGCGCTCGATGTCGGTGTCGAGGTGGACGACCTGGTTCAGCGCATGCACGCCGGCATCGGTGCGGCCGGCACAGACCGTGCGCACGGGCCGGTCGGCGAACTGCGACAGCGCCGTCTCGACCCGGTCCTGCACGGTGCGGCCGCCGGGCTGGCTCTGCCAGCCCAGGTAGGCGCTACCGCGATAGCTCAGGCCCAGGGCCAGACGCATGGCCCCGAGCTCCGGCGAAGGCTTCGTCGTGCCGGGCCGGCGCGGCTCAGCCGATGTCCTTCAGCATGCCCTGGGCCTTGGCCTTGAGCGTGCCGCCGGACTGCGCGACCACTTCCTGCAACAGGTCGCGCGCCCCTTCGAGGTCGCCGATCTGGCGGAACTCCTCAGCCAGCTCGAGCTTGCGCGCGAGCGCTTCGTCGTCAACCGGGACGGCGGGCAGGTCGAAGTTGCCGAGGTCGGGCAAGGACTCGGAGGCCATCGGCGCGGGGGCAGAAGACGGCGAATCCAGCGACACCGATGGCAGATCGAAGTCCATCGCGACGCTCTGACCCATCGATGCCGGAGCGGAGAGCGGTTCGGGCATCGGCTGCGTGCGCTCCGGCATGATGCGCGGCGTCTCGTCCAGTCCGCCCGGCGCCGATACGTCGAGATCGAGATCGACGCCCGGGTCCTCCATGATGTCGGTGCGTTGCGCCTCGAAGCGCGACGGCGACGGCAGCACCGATTGCGGCATCGTGCTGGCGCCCAGGGGCTCCACGACGCCACCGCCATCGGCCGGCGCTCCCGCCGGGCGACCGCCCGGCTGGTACATCGGATTCTCGGGATCGATGCCGACACCGAGCTGCTGGCCGCGCGTCCAGTCCTCGCCCTGACCGCCGGTCAGTGCGTAGAGCTGCGTCGCCAGTTGCTCGAAGCCCTTGGTATCACGGCGCTTGGCATACACCTCGAGCAGCTTCAGGCGGATCGCCATCCGCTCCGGGTTGGAGCGCATCGCTTCCTTGAGGATCTCCTCGGCCTGGAGGTCGCGGCCATAGGCCAGGTAGACGTCGGCTTCGGCAACCGGGTCGACATCGCCGATCGCGTCGAGCTGGCTCAGCGAGTAGCTCATCGACGAGGGCACGCCGGTCGCGTCGCGCGTGTCGACGCGCTGGCCGCCGCTGGCGCCGAAGAAGGAATCGGGTTGCAGGCGGCTCTCGAGGAAGGAGGTCTCGCCGCTGTCGCGCTTGCCCTGCCGCATCCGGTAGAAACCGAAACCGGCGAGCAGCGCCACCAGCAGGCCGGCGCCCGGCAGCAGCAGCGGGTTGTCGAGCAATCCGTCGAGGAAACTCGGCTCGGCGGGAACGATCGGTGGCAGGGCCGGCTTCGAAGCGGCCGCCGCGGGAGGCGCGCTGGCCTCTGCGGCGGTCGGCTCGGGCGCCGAGGCTGCTGCAGCAACCGTCGCAGGCTCGGAAGCAGCTGCCGGTGCTGGCGCCGACGCCACCACGGCCGGCGCAGCCACGCTCGCGGCCGGGCTCGGGGCCGGAACAGACGCCGCGACCGGCGCCGGCGGAGGCGCGACGGGAGGCGGCGGAGGCGGCGCTACGGGCGCAGGCGCAGGCACCGGAGCAGGCGCCGGAACCGGAGCGGGCGCAGGCGCCGGAGGAGCGACCGGCGGCTTGGTCGGCGGTGTCGCGACACCAGGAACCGGCACGCCAGGCTTGGCAACGCCACCCGGAGCGGCCGAGCCGCTGGCTGCGGCGGCGCCCTGCAGCTTCTTCAGGTCCTCGACGTTCTTGGCGAGCTCGGCGACTCGGGTCGACGAGTCCTTCTGCTCGCGGCCCTTGGCCAGCTTGTCCTCGAGACCGGGCTTGCTGGCCGCCACGCCGCCCTTGCTGAGCGTGAGCTTGTCGGCCGCGGCGGCCGCGGCGGCCTTGCGATCCTGCACGTCCGCCTCGACCTTGCCGCCCGCCGTGCGGCCGCTCTCCGGCACGGTGGTCGTCGGCACGCCGCTCGCGAGCTTCTGGCGATAGGCACCGAAGTCGGCACTCTGCGCCTGGATCACCTGACGCGCCTCGCCGGCGCCGACAGCCTTGGCCTCGTCCTCGCTCGGCACGGTGAGCACCGCGCCGGCCTTGAGGCGGTTCATGTTGTTGCCGATGAAGGCGTCGGCATTGCTGCGATACAGCGACACCAGCATCTGGTCGAGCGACACGCCGGGGCGCTGCGTACGGCTCGCGATGCGATACAGGGTGTCGCCCTGCCGCACGCGGTATTCGTTGGCGCCGGTGGCGGGAGCCGACGCGCGGGTCTCGCTCGGCGCGGGTGCCACCCGCGGCGCGGGAGCCGGCGCCGTCGCCCGCGGCGGGCTGACGGTCGGGGCCTGAGCGGGCGTCGGTGCCGGGGCTGGCGTGGGCAGGGGCGCGATCACCGCCGGGGCCGACGCCGGCGGCGAAGCCAGGCGCGTGGTCGGCGGATCGAACAGCATCGTGAACTCACGCACCAGTCGGCCCGAGGACCAGGTGAGGTCGAGGATCACGTCGACGAAGGGCTCCTGCACGGGCCGGTCGCTGACCAGGCGCAGGTAGGGCCGGCCATCGCTGCGACGCTGCAGCGTCACCGTGGCGTTGGTCAGGGCGGGATTGAACTCGACACCCGCGGCGCGATAGGCCTCGGGCCCGGCCACCTTGACCCGCAGGCTCGAGGCCTCTTCCGGCGTCAGGGCCGTCACGTCGATCTCGGCCTTCAGGCCTTCGCCCAGAGCCGATTGCACCGAGAGGCGCCCCAGCCCCAGGGCCGCTGCATCGAGCGGCATCCAAGCGGCCACGGCCAGCGCGGCGGTGGCCACGGCGTTCAGGGCCCAAGGAGCGGAGGCTTTGCGATAGGTACGGTGTTTCAAGGCATCTCCCAATGCTTCTTCCGAGCGTCCGGCGACGCCCCGTCTGCCCGGAAAACAGGCAAGCCGCCGACCACGCGGCGCAGGGGCATTTGAACTGAAATCACAATAACATCAGGCAGATACGCTGACAAGCTCATGCTCCGCGTGATATTGGTCCGGGTGTGCTGACTGACGCTAGGCGGCCCGCTTCGTTGCCGCTGTGCAACGTCTGGATACGCGAGCCGCTCCGATCAGGCCTCGAGCAGCAGTCGCAGCATGCGACGCAGGGGCTCGGCCGCACCCCACAGCAACTGATCGCCGATGGTGAACGCGCCGACGTACTCCGGGCCCATCGCGAGCTTGCGCACGCGACCGACGGGGATGCTCATCGTGCCCGTCACGGCCACCGGCGTCAGCTCGCGCACCGTCGCCTCGCGCGTATTGGGGACGAGCTTCACCCACTCGTTGTCGCCGGAGATCATCGCCTCGATGTCGGCCAGCGGCACGTCCTTCTTCAGCTTCATCGTCAGTGCCTGGCTGTGGCAGCGCATGGCACCCACACGCACGCAGATCGAGTCGATCGGCGTCGCCACACTGCCGAAGCCAGGCCCGCGGCCGAGGATCTTGTTGGTCTCGGCACCGCCCTTCCATTCCTCCAGGCTCGTGCCGTCGCCGCGGTCGACGTCGATCCACGGGATGAGGCTGCCGCCCAGCGGCACCATGAAGTTGCGGGTCTCCTCGGCCGTGAGTCCACGCTGCGTGGCAGCCACTTGACGGTCGATCTCCAGGATCGCGCTGGCCGGGTCGTCGAGCAGCGACTTCACCGACGCGTTCAGCGTGCCGTACTGCGTCAGCAGTTCGCGCATGTGCTGCGCGCCGCCGCCGCTGGCCGCCTGGTAGGTGGTGCAGGTCATCCACTCGACGAGGTCGGCCTTGAACAGCGCGCCGACGCCCATCAGCATGCAGCTCACCGTGCAGTTGCCGCCGATGTAGTCGCGCACGCCGCGCGCCAGCGCGTTCTTGACCACCGGCAGATTGACCGGGTCGAGCACGATCACGGCGTCGTCCTGCATGCGCAGGGTCTTGGCCGCGTCGATCCAGTAGCCCTTCCAGCCGGAGGCGCGCAGTTGCGGGTAGACCGCCTTGGTGTACTCACCGCCCTGGCAGGTGATGATCACGTCGCAGCGCTTCAGGGCCTCGATGTCGTTCGCGTCGCGAAGCGCCGTCTCGTTCTTCGCCTGCGCCGGCGCCTTGCCGCCGGCGTTGCTCGTGCTGAAGAACAGCGGCTCGATCAGCGCGAAGTCGTTCTCGGCCTGCATGCGGTCCATCAGCACGGAACCCACCATGCCGCGCCATCCCACCAGGCCCACTACCGTCGTTCCCATGTCGTTCTCTCGTTCGTCGTGCTCGTGAAGTCAGCTTGCCGCGGCGATGCGCCACGGCCCCGGGTCTCGTCAGCCCTGGGCTTTGAGACGGGCGACCACGGCGTCGCCCATCTCCCTGGTTCCGACCTTGCGGCCACCGGCTCCCGCGATGTCCGCGGTTCGCCAACCGTCCTCCAGCACACCCTGCACCGCCGCCTCGATGCGCCCCGCCGCCTCCGACTGGCCGAGGCTGAAGCGCAGCATCATCGCCGCGCTCAGGATCGTGGCCAACGGATTGGCGACGCCCTGACCGGCGATGTCCGGCGCACTGCCGTGACTGGGTTCGTACAGGCCCTGGTTCTTCGCGTTCAGCGAGGCGCTCGGCAGCATGCCGATCGAGCCGGTCAGCATCGCCGCCTCGTCCGAGAGGATGTCGCCGAACATGTTGCCGGTGACGATGACGTCGAAGCTCTTGGGCGCCTTGACGAGCTGCATCGCCGCGTTGTCGACGTAGAGGTGGTCGAGTTTCACGTCGGGATACTGCGCGTGCACCTCGGTCACCACGTCCTTCCAGAACTGGAAGGTCTCCAGCACGTTGGCCTTGTCGACGCTGGTGAGCTTGCCACCGCGCTTGCGTGCCGCCTGGAACGCGACGTGCGCGATGCGCTCGATCTCGGGCCGGCTGTAGCGCATCGTGTCGTAGGCTTCCTCGGCGCCGGGGAAGTGCCCGTCGACCGCCGTGCGGCGGCCGCGCGGCTGACCGAAGTAGATGTCGCCGGTCAGCTCGCGGATGATCAGGATGTCCAGGCCGGCCACCAGCTCGGGCTTGAGGCTCGACGCGTGCGTGAGCTGCGGATAGCAGATCGCCGGGCGGAAGTTGGCGAACAGGCCGAGGTGCTTGCGCAGGCCCAGGATCGCCTGCTCGGGCCGCAATGGGCGGTCGAGCTTGTCGTACTTCCAGTCGCCGACGGCGCCGAACAGCACGGCATCGGCTGCCTGCGCGAGCTCGAGCGTCGCCGTGGGCAGCGGATGACCCGAAGCCTCGTACGCGGCCCCGCCGACGGGCGCGGTCTCCAGCTCGAGACGCAGGTCGAGCGCCTGCAGCACCCGCACGGCCTCGGCGACGATCTCGGGGCCGATGCCGTCCCCCGGCAACACGGCAATCTTCATGGAATCCTGTCCTCGTCGTGGTGCGTGATGCGCCACACCAATGCCTTCTCGCAGACCTTGAACACCACGTAGAAGCCCGCGGCGGCGTAGCCGTAGACCACCAGTTCGAACAACTGCTCCAGGGCGCCTTCGCGCACCGCGTCGACACCGTACTCGGCCAGGAACCGCAGGTTGGCCTGCAGCAGTGCCAGCAGGTTCAGCGACGCGAAGCCGAAAGCCACGAAGCACGCGCCCATCAGCAGCAATGCCAGCCACCAGCGGCGCAGCAACAGCTTGAAGAGGGGCGTCTCCGAACTCATGGTCGGCTCGACAGCGTGTGGGCCAGCCAGGGCTTGCGCAGCAGCCGCTCGGCCTCGTAGGCGCGGATCTTGTCGGCGTGGCCCAGGGTCAGGCCGATGTCGTCCAGCCCGCCCAGCAGGCAGTGCTTGCGGAAGGGCTCGATCTCGAAGCCGAGTTCGCTGCCGTCGGGCTTGACCACGACCTGGCGCTCCAGGTCGATCGTCAGGCCGTAGCCGGGGAAGGCCGCGACCTCGTCGAACAGGCGTGCCACCTGCGACTCCGGCAGCACGATCGGCAGCAGGCCGTTCTTGTAGCAGTTGTTGAAGAAGATGTCGGCGTAGCTCGGCGCGATCAGCGCGCGGAAGCCGTACTGGTCGATCGCCCAGGGGGCGTGCTCGCGGCTCGAGCCGCAGCCGAAATTCTTGCGCGCCAGCAGGACGGACGCACCGGCGTAGCGCGGCTGGTTCAGCACGAAGTCGGGATTGGGCTTGCGCGCAGCCGGGTCCTGCCCCGGCTCGCCGTGGTCGAGGTAACGCCACTCGTCGAACAGGTTCGGGCCGAAGCCGCTGCGCTTGATCGACTTGAGGAACTGCTTGGGGATGATGGCGTCGGTGTCGACGTTCTCGCGGTCGATCGGTGCGACCAGGCCCTGGTGGATGCGGAAGGCTTGCATGGCTTCGTGCTCTCGGTTCAGGACAGGCGCCGCACGTCGACGAAGTGCCCTTCCAGCGCCGCCGCCGCCGCCATCGCGGGGCTGACCAGGTGGGTACGCCCGCCGGCGCCCTGTCGACCCTCGAAGTTGCGGTTGCTGGTCGAGGCGCAGCGTTCACCGGGCTCCAGCCGGTCGGCGTTCATGGCCAGGCACATCGAGCAACCCGGCTCGCGCCACTCGAAGCCGGCGGCCTTGAAGACCAGGTCTAGCCCTTCGCGCTCGGCCTGCGCCTTCACCAGGCCGGAGCCGGGCACCACCATCGCCAGCTTCACGTTGCCGGCCACGCGCCCGCCGACCTTGCGGACCACCGCCGCGGCCTCGCGCAGGTCTTCGATGCGCGAGTTGGTGCACGAGCCGATGAATACCTTGTCGACGCGGATGTCGGCGATCGGCTTGTTGGGCTCGAGCGCCATGTAGGCCAGCGCGCGCTCGATCGCGCCGCGCTTGCCGGCGTCCTTCTCGCGATCGGGATCGGGCACGCGGTCCTCGATCGACAGCACCATCTCGGGCGAGGTGCCCCAGGTGACCTGCGGGCGGATCTGCGCAGCGTCGAGTTCGACCACGCGATCCCAGTGCGCGTCCGGGTCCGACTGCAGGGTGCGCCAGTAAGCGACGGCCTGGTCCCACTCGACACCCGACGGCGCGAACGGTCGGCCCTTCACGTAGGCGATGGTGGTCTCGTCGACCGCCACCAGACCGGCGCGCGCGCCGGCCTCGATGGCCATGTTGCACACCGTCATGCGGCCTTCCATGCTGAGCGCGCGGATCGCCGAGCCGGCGAACTCGATCGTGTGGCCGTTGCCGCCGGCGGTGCCGATGCGGCCGATGATGGCCAGGACGATGTCCTTGGCGCCGCAACCACGCGGCAGGGTCCCCTCGACCTTGATGAGCAGGTTCTTCGCCTTCTTCGCCAGCAGGGTCTGCGTCGCCAGCACATGCTCGACCTCGCTGGTGCCGATGCCGTGCGCCAGCGCCCCGAAGGCCCCGTGCGTGGACGTGTGCGAGTCGCCGCACACGACGGTCATGCCCGGCAGCGTGGCGCCCTGCTCCGGGCCGATCACGTGGACGATGCCCTGGCGGCCGTCGAGGAAGGGGAAGTACGCCGCGGCGCCGAAAGCCTTGATGTTGGCGTCGAGCGTCGTCACCTGCTGGCGCGAGATCGGGTCCAGGATGCCGTCGTAGCCGGACTGCCAGCCGGTCGTCGGCGTGTTGTGGTCGGCGGTCGCGACGATCGAGCTGACGCGCCAGACCTTGCGGCCGGCCAGGCGCAGGCCCTCGAAGGCCTGCGGGCTGGTGACCTCGTGCACCAGGTGGCGGTCGATGTAGAGCACGGCCGTGCCGTCGTCCTCGGTGTGGACGACATGCTCGTTCCACAGCTTGTCGTAGAGCGTCTGTCCCATGGCTCGATTTTAGGCGGCAGCAACAACAAAAACCCCGGCTCGCAGGCCGGGGTCAGGGGCGAAGAGGAAACCCGGCTTCAGGCGCGCGATGCAATCGGCGTCACGGTCCGTTTCTCGGCACCGATGAAGAGCTGGCGCGGACGGCCGATCTTGTACTCGGGGTCGCCGATCATCTCGTTGAGCTGGGCGATCCAGCCGACCGTGCGAGCCAGCGCGAAGATCGCGGTGAACAGGCTGACCGGGATGCCGATCGCGCGCTGGACGATGCCCGAATAGAAATCGACGTTCGGGTAGAGCTTGCGCGACACGAAGTAGTCGTCCTCGAGCGCGATCTTCTCCAGTGCCATCGCCAGCTTGAACAGCGGGTCGTTCTGCAGGCCCAGTTCGCTCAGCACCTCGTGGCAGGTCTCGCGCATCAGCTTGGCACGCGGGTCGTAGTTCTTGTAGACGCGATGCCCGAAGCCCATCAGCTTGATGCCGGAGTTCTTGTCCTTGACCTGGCTGATGAACTCGCCGATCTTCGCCACGCCGCCCATCTTCTGGATGTCCTCCAGCATGGTCAGCGCCGCCTCGTTGGCGCCGCCGTGGGCCGGGCCCCACAGGCAGGCCACACCGGCGGCGATCGCGGCGAAGGGGTTGGTGCCCGAGCTGCCGCACAGGCGCACCGTCGAGGTCGAGGCGTTCTGCTCGTGGTCGGCGTGCAGGATGAAGATGCGGTCCATCGCGCGCACCAGCACGTCGTT
>NZ_CADEFR010000060.1 GCF_902826655.1 uncultured Methylibium sp.
TGGATCTTCTGCCTGGTGCGCACCAGCAACGAAGGCAAGCCGCAGACCGGCATCAGCTTCCTGCTGATCGACATGAAGTCGCCCGGCATCACGGTGCGACCGATCATCACGCTCGACGGCGAACACGAGGTCAACGAGGTCTGGTTCGACAACGTCGAGGTGCCGGCCGACCAGCTGGTGGGCGAAGAGAACAAGGGCTGGACCTACGCCAAGTACCTGCTGGCCCACGAGCGCACCAACATCGCCGACGTGAACCGCGGCAAGCGCGAGCTGGAGCGGCTGAAGCGCGTCGCCAAGGCCGAAGGGGTCTACGACGACCAGCGCTTCCGCGACCAGGTCGCGCTGCTCGAGGTCGACCTCGTCGCGCTCGAGATGATGGTGCTGCGCGTGCTGAGCGCCGAGAAATCCGGCAAGCAGTCCCTCGACGTCGCCGGCCTGCTGAAGATCCGCGGCTCCGAGATCCAGCAGCGCTACACCGAGCTGATGATGCTGGCCGGCGGGCCCGGCACCCTGCCCTTCATCCACGAGGCGATGGAGGCCGGCTGGCAGGGCGACCACGTCGGCGCGGCCCACCTCGCGCCGCTGGCCGGGACCTACTTCAACGTGCGCAAGACGACGATCTACGGCGGCAGCAACGAAGTTCAAAGGAACATCGTGGCTCAGACCGTGCTCGGGAGCTGACATGGACTTCGACTTCACCGACGACCAGAACTCCCTGCGCGACGCGGTCCAGCGCTGGGTCGAGAAGGGCTTCTCGTTCGAACGCCGCCACGGCATCGCCAAGGCCGGCGGCAAGACGCGCGAGGTCTACGGCGAACTCGCCGAGCTGGGCCTGACCGCGCTGGCCGTGCCCGACGCGCACGGCGGCATGGGCTTCGGCCCGGTCGAGGCGATGGTGGTGCAGGAGGAACTGGGCCGCGGCCTCGTCAACGCACCCTATGCGCAGGGCGCGCTGATCGCACCGGCCGTCCTCGGCACCGCGCCGGACGCGCTGCAGGCCGCCTGGCTGCCGAAGATCGCCGACGCGTCCGCGCTGGTCGTGCTGGCGCACCAGGAGCGCGGTGCGCGCTATCGCCTCGATCAGGTGACGACGAAGGCCGTGCAGGCCCATGGGGGCTGGACGCTGACCGGCGCCAAGGCCGTGGTGCCGGCCGGCGACGAAGCCGATGCGTTCATCGTGCCGGCCCGCACGGCGGGCGCCGACAGCGACGCGAAGGGCATCGCGCTCTTCCTGGTCGAGAAGGGCGCCGCCGGCGCTGCCGTGCGCGGCTATCCGACGCAGGACGGCGCGCGCGCCGCGGAGCTGACGCTGGCGTCCACGCCCGCCACGCTGATCACCACCGACGGCCATGCGGTGCTGGAGCATGCGGTCGACATCGGCATCGCCGCGGCCTGTGCCGAGGCCGTGGGCCTGATGGACAAGCTGCTCGCGGTCACCGTCGAGTACATGAACACGCGCAAGCAGTTCGGCGTGGCCATCGCCAGCTTCCAGGCGCTGCGCCACCGCATCGCCGACGTGAAGATGCAGCTGGAGCTGGCGCGGTCGATGAGCTACTTCGCGACACTCAAGCTCGGCGAGGCGGCAGCGGCGCGGCGCCGCGCGCTGTCGCAGGCGAAGGTGCAGCTGGGCCACAGCATGCGCTTCGTCGGCCAGCAGTGCGTGCAGCTGCACGGCGGCATCGGCGTCACCGACGAGTACATCGGCAGTCACTACTTCAAGCGCCTGACGATGCTGGAGATGAGCTTCGGCGACACGCTGCACCATCTGGGCGAGGTGAGCCGCCGCATGCAGGACACGGCCGGCGTCTTCGCCTGACGCGGCCTGCGCGGTGCGCTGGTCGCAGGTGCTGTTCAGCCAGGGCTTCGGCACGCGCCGCGAGTGCGAGGCCCTGCTGCTGGCGGGCCGCGTGCGGCACGCCGACCGCCTGATCGACGACCCCGACGAAGACGTCGACACCCGCGGGCTCGAGTTCGAGGTCGAAGGCCGTCCCTGGCCCTACGCCGAGAGCGCGCTGATCCTGCTGCACAAGCCGGCCGGCTACGAATGCTCGCAGCGGCCGGGTGCGTCGCCGGGCGTGATGACGCTGCTGCCGCCACCGCTGCGGCGGCGCGGCGTGCAGTCGGTCGGCCGGCTCGACGTCGACACCACCGGCCTGCTGCTGCTGACCGACGACGGCCCGCTGCTGCACCGCCTCACCTCGCCGAAGCATCACGTACCCAAGGTCTACGAGGTGAGCGCCAAGCACCCGGTCAGCGACGCGCAGGTGGCGCAGCTGCTGGCCGGCGTGGTACTGCGAGGCGAGCCGCGCGACGACCCGACACCGGTGCGCGCCGCCGCGGCCGAACGCACCGGGGAGTCGGCGCTGCGGCTCACGCTGACCGAGGGCAAGTACCACCAGGTCAAGCGCATGCTGGCGGCCGTCGGCAACCGCTGCGAGGCCCTGCACCGCAGCGCGATCGGCGCGCTGGCGCTGCCCGCCGATCTGCCACCCGGCCAGTGGCGCTGGGTCGACGAGGCCGGGCGGGACCGGCTCGGGCTCAGGCCTGGATCAGCCCCCAGCGCAACGCCACCAGCGTGATCTCGCTCTGGTTGCTGGCGCCCAGCTTCTGCTTGATGTGGTACAGGTGCGTGCCCACGGTGCTGGGCGACAGCTTCAGGGTCTCGGCGATCTGCGCGACCGTGGCGCCGCGCGCGAGCTGGATGAAGACCGAGAACTCGCGTTCGCTCAGCGTCTCGGCCGGGCTGGACTCGCCGTCGATCTGGGCCACGGCCAGGCGCTGGGCGGTCTGCGCGTCGACATAGCGCTCGCCGCGCGACACCGCCGTCACCGCGGCGATCAGCGCGTCGGGGGCGCTGCGCTTGGCCAGGTAGCCCAGGGCGCCGGCGCGCAGCACGCGCTGCGGGTGGGCGGTGTCCTCGTGGGCCGACAGCACCAGCAGCTTCAGCCTGGCGTCCTGGGCCAGCAGGCGGCGCACCGCTTCGAGCCCGCCCATGCCCGGCATCGACAGGTCCATCACGACCACGTCGGGCTTCACCTTGGGAACCTGCTGGCAGGCCTCCTCGCCGGTTTCGGCCTCGGCGACGACCTCGATGTCGGCGTTGGCCAGCAGCATGCGGAAACCCATGCGCACCAGCGCATGGTCGTCGACCAGCATCACCTTGATCACGAGCTTCCTTCCTCGGCCGTGGTGAACGGCAACCACACCTGCAGCTGCGTCCCGCGCACCGCGCGGTTGGCGATGGCGAGGCGGCCGCCGAGCGCCTCGACCCGCTCGGCCAGCCAGCGCAGACCGTAGTGACCGCCGTCCTGCCGGGCCTTGTCCTTCCAGTCGGGCGCCAGACCGGCGCCGTCGTCCTGCACCTCGAGCTGCGCGCCGCCGCCGTCGGCCCGGAGGCTGACCTCCAGGTGCTGCGCCTGGCCGTGACGCAGCGCATTGGTCATGCCCTCCTGGGCGGCGCGGTAGAGCGCCAGCGCGGCCTCGCTGCCCAGCTGCACGTCGCCGAGCGACAGCTGCAAATCGATGCGCGCCTGGGGCTGGCTCACGCGGGTGCGCTCGGCCAGGTCGCGCAAGGCATCGGCCAGGCCGAAGGCATCCAGCACCAGCGGCGCCAGGCGCGGGATCAGGCCGTGCATCGCGTCGTACAGGCGCGAGCTCTCGTCGGCGATCACGCGCGCCGCCTTCGCGGCATCCGGGTCCCGCGCCTCGACGCGCTGCGCCACCGACAGCGCCAGGCTGCGCATGCCGGTGACCGACTGGCCCAGTTCGTCGTGCAGCTCGCGGGCGATCAGCTTGCGCTCCTGCTCGAGGTGGCGGTCGATCCAGCGCGCCAGGTCGCGCCGGTCGGACAGCTCGCGCTCGGCCTGGGCCGCGCGTCGCTCGGCCTCGATGCGGACGGCGACGCCGTCGACCATGCGGTTGAAGGCGCCACCGATCGCGGCCGCTTCGGTCCCCGGCAGCGACGGCAGCTTGACGTCCATCTGGCCGGCTTCGATGCGGCCCAGCGCCTCGACGATCTGCCCGAATGGCTTGACGGTGCGCCCGACGACCCAGTAGACGACGAGGTTCACTGCCACCAGCAAGCCCAGGCCGGAGGCGGCCAGCACGATGAACTGATCCCAGGCGTCGACCGCGGCCCGCGACGCGTCGGCCCGGATCACCAGCCGGCCGTCGGGGAAGGCGATGGACTGTTCCGAGTGCGGCGGCGCGATCAGCGACGCGAACCAGGCCGGCGCGTCGCGACCGGCCTTGTAGGGCGACGGCGGCGAGCGGTAGAGCTGCTGGCCGGCACCGTCGAAGAGGATGATGTCGTTGGCCCGCACGCGACCCAGGCCGTGCAGGTAGCTCAGCATCGCGGCATTGCCCTGGGCCGCCTGCAGCCACACGGTGCGGTTCAGCAGCTGCGAGGCCACCCGGTTGGCGGCCACGACTTCCTCGCGCACCGAGTCGCGCGTGGCCTGCAGCTGCAGCGCGATCACCGCCAGCACGAACAGCGTGACCAGGCTGCCGACGATCAGGTGGATCTTCAGGCGCAGGCTCATGCGGCGATGGTATCGGCCCCCCGCGGCCGGCCGGACGGCGCGAATCCAGAAAATCATGAGGAGGGATTCATGGCGCGAGGCCTGCCGCGCCGGGCTCGCCAGGCGCACGATGCGCCATGAGTTGACGGGTTCTGATCACGCCCCACCACTCCGCAGTGCCACCGGGCCTGTGCAACGTTCTGGAAGGAGACTCACCATGCAATGGCAAAAGCCCCAAGCGACCGACCTGCGTTACGGCTTCGAGATCACGATGTACATCTCGAACCGCTGATCCAGCGGTTCCGGCGCGGCCCAGGCCGCTCCGGTCAGGAAAGCCCGCCTCGGCGGGCTTTTTTGTCGTTGGCACCGCGGCTCGCGCACCCGACAGCCCCGAAGGAATCACGGTCGCGATAATCGCCCGATGCAAGTCTTCCGCGGTCTGCACCACAGCCTGCTCGTCGAGTCCGCCGCCGCCGCCGTCACGGTCGGCAACTTCGACGGCGTGCACCGCGGTCACCAGGCGATGCTGGCGCTGCTGCGCAGCGAGGCGCTGCACCGCGGCCTCGTCAGCACCGTCCTGAGCTTCGAGCCCCACCCGCGCGACTTCTTCGCCGCCAGGGCCGGGCAGCCCGACAAGGCGCCGGCGCGCATCGCGACGCTGCGCGACAAGCTCGGCGAGCTGGAGCGTTGCGGCATCGAGCGGGTCGTGATCCTGCCCTTCGACGAGCGCCTGGCCGGCCAGAGCCCGCAGGCCTTCATCGACGAGGTGCTGCTGCGGGGCCTGAAGGCGCGCTACGTGCTGGTCGGCGACGACTTCCGCTTCGGCGCCCGACGCGCCGGCGACTACGCGATGCTCGACGCCGCCGGCGAGGCCGCCGGCTTCGACGTCGCCCGCATGCTGAGCTACGAGGTGCACGGCCTGCGCGTCAGCAGCTCGGCCGTGCGCGAGGCGCTGGCGGCCGGGGACATGGGCCTCGCGGCGCGCCTTCTGGGCCGTGCCTACAGCATCAGCGGCCACGTGCTGCATGGGCGCAAGCTGGGCCGCACGCTCGGCGTCGCGGCCGACGGCCGCGGCGGCTTCCGCACGCTGAACCTGCGCTTCCCCCACCCGCGCCCGGCCGCTCACGGCATCTTCGTCGTGCGCACGCACGGCCTCGGCGCGGAGCCGCTGGACGGCGTGGCCAGCCTGGGCGTGCGCCCCACCGTCGACGACAGCGGCCGCGTGCTGCTGGAAGTGCACTGCCTCGACTGGCCCGAGAGCCTCGGCCCCGAGGGGGGCTACGGTAAACTCGTGCGCGTGGAACTGCTGCACAAACTGCGCGACGAAGCCCGCTACGACGGACTCGACGCACTGAGCACCGCGATCGCGCGGGACACGCAGGATGCGCGTGCGTGGTTCAGCGCCCACGCCCCGCGGGCGCACGCGGCCGAGCGCCGCCAGACCACGCGCGATCGAATTCAGGGCGGCTGACCCGTCCTTGCGGCGCGCCGCCTTGCGCCGACCCCCGAGTTCCACGCCGCGCCCGTCCCGACGCGCGGCCGCGCCGAGATCGCCATGAGCACCGACACTCCGACCACCGTCACCGACTACCGCGCCACGCTGAACCTGCCGGACACGCCTTTCCCGATGCGCGGCGACCTGCCGAAGCGCGAGCCGGGCTGGGTCAAGCAGTGGGACCAGCAGGGCACCTACCAGCGCCTGCGCGACGCCCGCGTCGGCCGGCCCAGGTTCGTGCTGCACGACGGCCCGCCCTACGCCAACGGCCAGCTCCACATCGGCCACGCGCTGAACAAGGTGCTCAAGGACATGATCGTCAAGGCGCGCCAGCTGGCGGGCTACGACGCGCTCTATGTGCCCGGTTGGGACTGCCACGGCCTGCCGATCGAGAACCAGATCGAGAAGCTGCACGGCCGCAAGCTGAGCCGCGACGAGGTGCAGGCCCGGAGCCGCGCCTACGCCACCGAGCAGATCGATCAGCAGCGCGCCGACTTCAAGCGCCTGGGCGTGCTGGGCGACTGGGACCACCCCTACCGCACGATGGACTTCGGCAACGAGGCCGGCGAGATCCGTGCCCTGAAGCGCGTGATGGAGCGCGGCTTCGTCTACCGCGGACTGAAGCCCGTGTACTGGTGCTTCGACTGCGGCAGCTCGCTGGCCGAGTTCGAGATCGAGTACGCCGACAAGTCCTCGCCGACGGTGGACGTGGCCTTCCTCGCCGCCGAGCCGGCGAAGCTGGCCGCGGCCTTCGGCCTGCCGTCGCTGGCCAAGGACGCCTTTGCAGTCATCTGGACCACGACACCGTGGACGATCCCCGCCAACCAGGCGCTCAACCTCAACCCCGAGCTCGAGTACGCGCTGGTCGACACCGAACGTGGCCTGCTGCTGCTCGCCAGCGCCCTGGTCGAGAAGTGCCTGGCGCGCTACGGCCTCGCGGGCCAGGTCGTCGGGACGACGCCCGGCAAGAAGCTCGAGGGCCTGAACTTCCACCACCCGCTGGCGCACGTGCATCCCGGCTACGACCGACTGAGTCCCGTCTACCTGGCCGACTACGCGACGGCCGAGGACGGCACCGGCATCGTCCACTCCTCGCCGGCCTACGGCGTGGACGACTTCAACTCGTGCATCGCCCACGGCATGAAGCACGACGAGATCCAGAACCCGGTGCAGGGCAACGGCGTCTACGCGGCCGAGCTGCCGCTGTTCGGCGGCCAGTTCATCTGGAAGGCCAACCCGGTGATCGTCGAGGCGCTGAAGGACGCCGGCCGCCTGATGGCGACCGCGAAGCTCGACCACAGCTACCCACACTGCTGGCGCCACAAGACGCCGGTGATCTACCGCGCCGCCGCGCAGTGGTTCGTGCGCATGGACGAGGGCGAGGGCGTGTTCACCGTCGACAAGGCGCCGCAGACGCTGCGCCGGACGGCGCTCGAGGCGATCGACGCGACGGCCTTCTACCCCGAGAACGGCCGCGCCCGCCTGCGCGACATGATCGCCAACCGGCCCGACTGGTGCATCAGCCGCCAGCGCAACTGGGGCGTGCCGCTGCCCTTCTTCCTGCACAAGGTGACGGGCGAGCTGCACCCCGACACGCTGGCGCTGATGGACCGTGCGGTGGCCCTCGTCGAGCAGGGTGGCGTCGAAGCCTGGTCGCGCCTGGATGCGGCGGACTGGCTGGGGGCGCAGGCCGACGACTACGCCAAGAGCAGCGACATCCTCGACGTCTGGTTCGACTCCGGTTCGACCTTCTTCCACGTGCTGCGCGGCAGTCATCCCGGCGGCAGCCACGAGACCGGCCCCGAGGCCGACCTCTACCTCGAAGGCCACGACCAGCACCGCGGCTGGTTCCACAGTTCGCTGCTGATCGCCTGCGCGATCGAGGGTCGGGCGCCCTACCGCGGCCTGCTGACCCACGGCTTCGCGACCGACGGCCAGGGCCGCAAGATGAGCAAGTCGCTGGGCAACACCGTCGCGCCGCAGACGGTGAGCGAAAAGCTCGGCGCCGAGATCATCCGCCTGTGGGTCGCCAGCACCGACTACTCGGGCGACCTCAACATCGACGACAAGATCCTCGCGCGCGTGGTCGATGCCTACCGTCGCATCCGCAACACGCTGCGCTTCCTGCTGGCCAACACCAGCGACTTCGACCCGGCGAAGGACGCGGTGCCCGACGACCAGCTGCTGGAGATCGACCGCTACGCGCTGGCGCGCGCCGCGCAGCTGCAGACCGAGATCCTGGCGCACTACGAGGTCTACGAGTTCCACCCGGTGGTCGCCAAGCTGCAGGTCTACTGCAGCGAGGACCTGGGCGCGTTCTATCTCGACGTGCTGAAGGACCGCCTCTACACGACCGCACCCAAGTCGCCGGCGCGCCGCAGCGCGCAGACGGCGCTGCACCGGATCACGCACGCGATGCTGCGCTGGATGGCGCCCTTCCTCAGCTTCACGGCCGAGGAGGCGTGGGCGATCTTCGCGCCAGGTGCGTCGCCGTCGATCTTCGAGCAGACCTATGCGAGCTTCGCGGCACCGGACGCAGCGCTGCTCACGAAGTGGTCGCGCCTCCGCGATATCCGGGAGGCGGTCAACAAGGAGATCGAGGCGGTGCGCGGGAGTGGCAGCGTCGGCTCGTCGCTGCAGGCGACGGTCGCGGTCGGGGCACCCGCTGCTGATGCGACCCTGCTGGCCGGCCTGGGCGAGGACCTGAAGTTCGTCTTCATCACCTCCGCGGCCACCGTGGACGAGGCAGAGGCCCTGTCGGTCAGCGTCACGCCCAGCACCGCGCCCAAGTGCGAACGCTGCTGGCACTACCGCGACGATGTCGGCCACGACCCGGCCCACCCGACGATCTGCGGCCGCTGCACCAGCAACCTGTACGGCGCAGGCGAAGTTCGCCGCGTCGCCTGAGGCCGAGCATGGGCGACACATCGATGGGCCGCGGCAACAGCCTGCTCGTCTGGCTCGGCATCGCGATGCTGGTGGTGGTGCTGGACCAGGTCACCAAGACGCTGATCCTCGGCGCCTTCCAGTACGGCGACTCGCGCCACGTCACCGACTTCTTCAACATCGTGCGAGTGCACAACACCGGCGCGGCCTTCAGCTTCCTGGCCGGCGCGTCCGGCTGGCAGCGCTGGTTCTTCGTCGGCCTGGGCGTCGTGGCCTCGGTCTTCATCCTGTGGATGCTGCGCACCCAGGGTCACCAGAAGCTGTTCGCGACCGCGCTGTCGCTGATCCTCGGCGGCGCCGTCGGCAACGTGGTCGATCGCCTGCTGCACGGCTACGTCGTCGACTTCCTCGACTTCCACTGGGGCGGCAGTCACTTCCCGGCCTTCAACGTCGCCGACAGCGCCATCAGCGTCGGTGCCGCGCTGCTGATCTTCGACGAGATCCGCCGCGTGCGCCGCGGTTGAGGCGGCCCGGCATGCAACGCCGTCGACTCGCGCTGGCGCTGGCCGGTGCCGGTGTCGCTGCGCTGCTGCCGCCGCGCGCAGCGGCAGCCGGTCCGACACGGCTGGCGCTCGGTACCGCCACGCCAGGCGGCGGCTTCCAGGTCTACGGCCAGGCCTACGCCGACGCGCTCGACGAGACGGACCCGACGCTCGCCATCGAGCCGCGCGCCACGCGCGGCAGCACCGAGAACCTGCCCCTGCTCGAAGCGGGCGCACTGGACCTGGGCCTCGTCACCGGCGAGGTTGCGCACGAGGCCTTCGCCGGCATCGGCCGCCCCGCGGCGACCGGCCTGCGCATCGTCAACGCGATGTACCCGAACTCGGGCCTCTTCGCCGTGCGCGCCGACGGCACGCTGCGCACGCTGGCCGACCTGCGCGGGCGGCGCATCGCCTGGGGCGCGCGCGGCTCCGGCTTCGTCGTGCTGGCGCGCTACCTGGCCGACGGTCTGGGGCTGGACCTGGAGCGCGACTTCGCGTCGACCTACCTCGATCGGGCTGCCGACGGCCCGGCGATGCTGCTCGACGGCCGCATCGACGCGCTGTGGGGCGGCGGCTCGGCCTGGCCCGGCTTCACCGCCGTGGCCGACGGCCCGGCCGGTGCGCGCTTCATCGCGCCCGACGACGCGAGCCTGCAGCGCGTCATCGACAAGCACCCCTTCATCCGCCGCACGACGCTACCGGCCGGCAGCTACCGCGGCCAGGATCGCGACATCGTCACGCTGGGCTCGTGGAGCCTGGTGCTGGGCCGCGCCACGCTGCCCGACGAGGTCATGCATCGCGTCGCGCTGGCACTGCACCGCGGACGCGAGGGCCTGCGGCGCCGCCTGCCATTGGCTGGAGAGTCCACGCTCGCCAACACCCTGGCCGCGGCCCCGCGCACCGAACTGATCCACGCCGGCGTGCGCCGCGCGATGCGCGAGCTGGGCCTGCCGGCCTGAGCCGCGCTCAGGGAATCAGCACGCTGCAGCCGACCGTGAGTCGCGCTTCGAGGTCGCGGTGGGCCTGGGCGACGTCGGCCAGCGCGTAGCGGCGCTCGACCGGGATCTTCACGTCGCCGCGCAACACGGTCGCGAACAGATCGTCGGCCATGGCCTGCGTGCTCTCCCGCGTCGCGAGGTGCGTGAAGATCGTCGGGCGCGTCAGGTAGAGCGAACCCTTCGCCGCCAGCGTGCCGGTCTCGACGGGCGGCACCTTGCCGGAGGCGTTGCCGTAGCTGACCATCAGCCCGAACGGCGAGAGGCAGTCGAGCGACTTCTCGAAGGTGTCCTTGCCGACCGAGTCGTAGACGACCTTCACGCCGCGCCCGCCGGTGATGTCCTTCACGCGCGCGGCGAAGTCCTCGCGCTTGTAGTTGATCGCGTGCGTCGCACCGTACTCGCGGGCCAGCGCGCACTTCTCGTCGCTGCCGGCGGTGCCGATCAGCTGCAGACCGAGGGCCCGCGCCCACTGGCAGGCGATCAGCCCCACGCCGCCGGCCGCTGCCTGGAACAGCACGAAGTCGCCGTGCTGCAGACCGCCCTGCGGCAGCGTCTTCTTCAGCAGGTACTGCGCGGTCAGGCCCTTGAGCATCATCGCCGCACCGGTCTCGAAGTCGATGCCGTCGGGGAGCTTCACCACACACTTGGCCGGCATCACGCGGGCTTCGCAGTAGGCGCCCGGCGGCTGGCTGGCGTAGGCCGCACGGTCGCCGGCCTTCAGGTGCGTCACGCCCTCGCCGACGGCTTCGACGATGCCGGCGCCTTCCATGCCCAGCGTCAGCGGCATCGGCAGCGGGTACACGCCGGCACGCTGGTACACGTCGATGTAGTTCAGGCCGCAGGCCTGGTGGCGGATGCGGATCTCGCCGGGGCCGGGCTCGCCGACGTCGACCTGCACGAGCTGCATCGCGTCGGCCCCGCCGGCCTGCTGCACCTGGATCGCTTTGACTTTTGACATGGACGCTCCGAGTCGAGAGAGGATTCTCCGGTATCGTGCCAGCGTTGCCCGACCCTTGCACATGCGCCGCCTTTGCCTCGCTCCCAACCTCGCCATCGCGACGCTGTGGACCGACCTGCTGCGCGAAGCCGGCATCGCCGCCAGCGTGCAGCGTGCGTTCGCGAGCGGCAGCACCGGCCTGATCCCGCCTGACCAGGCGCTGCCCGAAGTCTGGGTGCAGCACGACGAGCAGTTCGACCGCGCCGAGACCCTGCTGGCCGACGCGCAACGCTGCCCGCAGCGCCTGTGGACCTGCCCCGGCTGCGCCGAGCGGATCGATGGTCCCTTCGAGCAGTGCTGGAACTGCGGGCATGCCATGCCTGCGTCGGACCCCTGACGCCGTCCCGATGTCGCTGCCCAGCGCAAGGATCGCCCTGCTGATGACCGTGCCGCCCCTGCTGTGGGCCGGCAATGCGGTGGTCGGCCGCCTGATGGTCGGCCAGGTGCCGCCGCTGACGCTGAACGCGCTGCGCTGGAGCCTCGCCTTCCTCCTGCTGCTGCCGCTGGGCTGGCGCGTGCTGCGCGAGCCGCGGGCCTTGAAGACTCGCTGGCGCCACCTGCTGCTGCTGGGCACGCTGGGGGTGGGCATGTACAACGCCTTCCAGTACCTCGCGCTGGTCAGTTCGACGCCGATCAACGTGACGCTGATCGCAGCCAGCATGCCGGTGTGGATGCTCGCGGTCGGCGCCCTGTTCTACGGGGTGCAGCCGCAGCGCCGGCAGATCGCAGGGGCGGCGTTGTCGCTCGCCGGCGTGGCGCTGGTGATCGCGCGTGGCGACCCCGCGGCACTGGCCCGCGTGCAGTTCGTCGCCGGCGACCTCTACATCGTGATCGCGATCATCGCTTGGTCGTTCTACAGCTGGATGCTCGCGCGGCCGCCCGCGCACCTCCAGGGCGACGGCCAGCCGCGCGTGCAGGACGGCACGGCCTCGCGACCCTGGGACTGGTCCGAGACCCTGCTGATCCAGGTGATGTTCGGGCTGGTCTTCGCGCTCGGCGCCAGTGGCCTGGAGCAGGCATCCGGCGCGGCGGACATCCGCTGGAGCGCTGCGGTCGTCGCGGCGCTCGCCTACGTGGCGATCGGACCGGCCCTCATCGCCTACCGCTGCTGGGGCCTGGGCGTGTCGCTCGGCGGGCCGGCACTCGCCGCGTTCTTCAGCAACCTGACGCCGGTGTTCGCGGCGCTGCTGTCTGCGGCGCTGCTCGGCGAGTGGCCGCAGTGGTACCACGGCGTGGCCTTCGGGCTGATCGTCGCAGGCATCGTCGTCTCGGCAGCGCGGCGCTGAGCCGCGTGCCGTGGCGCGTCGGCCGCAGTCCGTTTGGGGGAAAACATCCCCGAATGCACCCCCGAGCCCACGTCCTCTTGGGGGAAGCCGCGATATCGAAGCAGCGCTAGCAGCATCGCTGGCTATGATGAGTCCACACCCCGCCGCACGATGAACACGCCTGCCGCCATCGCCATTCCTTTCGAGCACGACTGGGAACAGCTGCCCGGGATGATGATGGCCATCGGCCGCGACGCGCGCCTGCTGGGTCTGAACGACGCACTCGCCCAGGCCACGGGCTGGAAGCGCGGCTCCTCGGCCTGGCTCGACCGGCTGGGGCCGGTGGCCCGCGAGGAGTTGCGTGCCGCGCTGGCCAACCCCGGGGCGCCGGCGCGCTTCCGTCTCGAGCTCGACGCGCTGCTGAACGACGGCAGCATCCTGTGGCTGGACTGCCAGGGCCGCTGGGGCGGCGGCGACGCCAGCGACCTGTGCCTGTGCTCGCTGCACGACATCAGCGCCGGCAAGCAGGTCGAGCTGGCGCTGCTGGAGCAGACGACGCAGCTGCGCGTGCTGGCCGACAACGTGCCGGCGCTGATCGCCTACTACGAGCTGAAGGACTTCCGCTGCACCTTCGCGAACCGCCACTACGCGCAGGCGCTGGGCTGGACCACCGAGAACATCCTCGGCCGCACGGCCGCCGAGATCGTCGGCGAGAAAGGCTGGCAGCAGATCCGCCCCTACATCGAGGCCGTGGTCGCGACGCGCCGCCAGGTCTCGTACGAGCGCGAGCTGGCCGACGCCGCCGGCCGCCTGCAATGGCTCGAGGTCGACGTGCTGCCCAACCTGGGCGAGCAGGGTGAGCTCTACGGCGCCTTCGTGCGCGTCACCGACATCACCAAGCATCGCCTGGTCGAGCGCGCGGTGCGCGAGTCCGAGGAGCGACTCGCCAAGTTCATGGAGGCCAGCGCCGAGGGCATCCTGTTCCATCGCGACGGCACCGTGCTCGACGTCAACGGACCGATCTGCGAGCTGACCGGCTACGCGCCGAAGGAAGTCATCGGCCGACGCACCTCGGAGTTCCTCGCTCCCGACCACATCGACAAGGCCCAGCGCGTGCTGGCCGCCGGCGCCGAGACCAGCTTCGAGAGCATGGCGCTGGGCAAGCAGGGACAGCGTATTCCCGTCGAGCTGATCACGCGCTCGATCGAGCGCGGCGGCGAGAAGCTGCGCCTGGTGGTCGTGCGCGACATCCGCGAGCGCGTCGCCGCGCAGGCACGCATCCACCACCTGGCCCACCACGACGCGCTGACCGGCCTGCCGAACCGCCTGTCCTTCGTGCAGCAGCTCGAGCAGCGCACCGCCTCGCACCGCGCCGGCGACGCGCAGATCGCGCTGCTGTTCATCGACCTCGACCACTTCAAGCGCGTCAACGACTCGCTCGGCCACCTGGCCGGCGACCTGCTGCTCAAGACCGTCACGGCGCGCATCCTGTCCTGCCTGCGCGGCGACGACCTCGTGGCACGCTTCGGCGGCGACGAGTTCATGGTGATGATCGCCGGCGTCACCGATCGCGCGGTGATCGAGCAGGTGGCCGGCAAGCTGCTGACCGCCATCGAGGCGCCGCTCGACGTCGCCGGCCGGCCGATCTCGGTCTCGCCGTCGATCGGCGTTGCGCTCTTCCCGGAGCACGGCCGCACGCCCGACGAGCTGATCCAGCATGCCGACGCCGCGATGTACCTCGCCAAGTCGCGCGGCCGCGCCAACGTGCAGTTCTTCGACCGCACACTCGCCACTGCCGCCTACGACGCGCTGGTCGTCGAGAGCGAGCTGGCCCAGGCGCTCGAAGCGCAGGCCTTCGAGCTGCACTACCAGCCGCAGCTGAACGCGACGACCGGCCGGCTCGTCGGCATCGAGGCGCTGATCCGCTGGCGCCACCCGGGCCGCGGGCTGCTGCTGCCCGAGCACTTCGTGCCGGTGGCGGAGGAACGCCGCCTGATGCTGCCGATCGGTCAGTGGGTGCTGCGCGAGGCGTTGCGCTGCGTGAAGCGCTGGCGTGCGGAGCTGGGTCTGACGATGCCGGTGTCGGTCAACCTGTCGAACGTGCAGTTCCAGCAGCACGGTTTCGTCGACGGGCTGGCGCGCCTGCTCGACGAGGAGCAGGCCCGCGGCGACTGGCTCGAGCTCGAGCTCACCGAACGCATGCTGATGGACGACCTCGACGACGTGAAGGCCTCGCTCGCCCGGCTCAAGGCCCTGGGCATTCGCCTGGCCGTCGACGACTTCGGGACCGGCTACTCCTCGCTCGGTCACCTGAAGGAACTGCCGATCGACAAGGTCAAGATCGACGGCTCCTTCGTGCGCGACGTCCCGCAGCGGGCCGACGCCTGCGCGATCGTGCGCGCCATCGTGCAGCTCGGCCACAGCCTCGAACTGGCGGTGATCGCCGAAGGCGTGGAGACCGAGGCGCAACGCGACTTCCTGCGCCAGCTCGGCTGCGACGAGCTGCAGGGCCTGCTGGTCGGCGAGCCGCTGCCGGCGCCCGCCTTCGAAGCCTGGGTCGCCGCCCGCCGCTGACGCGCAGCGGCGCGACTCAGCGCCGGCGCGGCCAGTGCCGGTCGAGCACCGGTGCCACGCGCGGGTGCGCTTCCACCCGCTTCAGCAACTTCGAGAAGGCCGGCCGCGACGTCGCCAGGTGCTGGCGTGTGCCCGACCACTTGGAGACCACCGCGGCCAGCAGGTCGAGCGCATCCGGCGCCGCGCCGCCGAGGAAGGGATCGCCGCCGACGAACTGGTCGGCGAACGCATCCCACAGCGCGTGCAGCCGCTCGCGGCTGCCCTGATGCAGGCGATCGCGCGTCGCCTGCCGCGGCCTGCCGGCGAGCCAGCGCCCGGGGAAGTCGACCACACCGATCGCCGCATAGCAGTTGGCGGCCACGTACACGAGACCGCGCAGCGCCCGCGCACGGGCCGCGGCATCGGCCGGCAGCAAGCCGCTGCGCGGATGCACCAGGCCCAGGTGGATCAGGATCGCGGCGCTCTCGGTCATCACGCTGCCGTCGGGCAGCAGCAGCGTCGGGATCTGCCCCAGCGGATTGACGCCCTTCAGCGCTTCCAGCCCCGGCCCGGGCTCCCAGGACGCGGCGTCGATGCGCGCCCAGCGCACGCCGGTCCAGTCGAGTGCCACTTCCACGGCCGCCGACCCCGAGCCGTCGGAGCCGTAGAGCGTGTAGCTCGCGCCCATCAGAACGTTCCCGGGTAGGCGCCCCCATCCATCAGCAGGTTCTGCCCGGTGATGAACCCGGCCTGGGCGCTGCACAGGAAGGCGCAGGCCGCGCCGAACTCGGCGGCCGTGCCGAAGCGCCGCGCCGGGTTCTGCAGCGCGCGTTGCGCCATCACCTCCTCGATCGGCTTGCCGGCGGCCTGCGCGGCGCCGGCCATCGTCGCCTTCAGGCGATCGGTGTCGAACGGCCCGGGCAGCAGGTTGTTGATCGTGACGTTGCGCGCCACGGTCTTGCGCGAGAGTCCCGCCACGAAGCCGGTCAGCCCCGAGCGAGCGCCGTTCGACAGGCCGAGGATGTCGATCGGCGCCTTCACGGCGGCCGAGGTGATGTTGACGATGCGCCCGAAGCCCCGCGCCATCATCGGGTCGACCACTGCCTTCATCAGCTCGATCGGCGCGAGCATGTTCGCGTCGAGCGCACGGATCCAGGCGTCGCGGTCCCAGTCGCGGAAGTCACCGGGCGGCGGACCGCCGGCGTTGTTGACCAGGATGTCGACCTGCGGGCAGGCACCCAGCGCCGCCGCGCGGCCCTCGGGGGTGGCGATGTCGCCGGCGACTGCACGCACCTCGATGCCGGCGCGGATCGCGCGCAGTTCGCGCGCCGTCGCCTCCAGCGCGTCGGCGCCGCGCGCCGTGACCACCAGGTTCACGCCCTCGCCGGCCAGCGCCTGCGCGCAGCCCTTGCCAAGGCCCTTGCTCGCGGCGCACACCAGCGCCCACTTGCCTGCGATGCCGAGGTCCATGTGTCGTCTCCTAGCGGTACTTTGCCAGCAACCAGATGCCCGCCAGCACCAGCAGCGTGCCCGCGGCGATCCACGGCGTGAAGGGCTCGCCGAGGATCGCCACGCCCATCAGCAGCGTGCTCATCGGGCCGACCATGCCGGTCTGCGCGGCCAGCGTGGGGCCGATGCGCTCGATCGCCATCATGACCATCAGCACCGGCGCCACGGTGCACGCGGTCGCGTTCAGCACCGACAGCCAGATCACCGGCGACGGCACCGCGAGGGCGACGTCCACCGAGCGCAGCACGAAGAACTGGCCGATGCACAAGGCACAGGCCACCGTGCTGGCCAGGCCGACCAGACGCAGCGATCCCAGCCGTTGCACGACCGCACCGCTGTAGGCCAGGTAGACCGCATAGCTGACGGCGCTGCCGAACACCAGCAGCGTGCCGAGCACCGCGTGCGGCCCCTGCGAGCCGACCTCGTGCCCGAACACCAGCAGCACGCCGGTGTAGCTGACGCCGATCGCCGCGAGCTGCCGCGCGCCGACGCGCTGGCCGAACATCACGACGCTGATCGCCAGCACCAGCGTCGGGTTCAGGTAGAGGATGAGCCGCTCGAGGCTGGCACTGATGTACTGCAGCCCCAGGAAGTCGAGGAAGCTCGCCAGGTAGTAGCCGGTCACGCCCAGCAGCAGGACCATGCGCCGGTCCTGCGAGGTCAGCGGCGCCTTGCCGCGGCTTGCCCACCAGGCCATCGCCAGGAAGAAGGGCAGCGCGAACAGCATGCGGAAGAACAGCACCGTCACCGCATCGACGCCATGGCGGTACAACAGCTTGGCGACGATGGCCTTGCCGGAGAACGCGACCGCGCCGGCGACGGCGAGCGCGAGGCCCGCCCAGGGCAGGCCGGTCGGATTCAAAACCCCGCCGCCTGCCCGTCGCGCCGCGGATCGCTGGCGGCGACATAGCCTTCGCTGCCCGGGTCGCCGAGACGCCAGATGAACTGGCCGGCGCCGAAGTCCTGGTAGCTGTCCTGGATCACTTCCATCCGATGGCCCAGCGCGGCCAGGCCCTGCACCGTCGCCGGGGCCATGCCGGCCTCGACGTTGATCTCGAGCCCCGCGTTGTAGCGCCAGCGCGGTGCGTCGCAGGCGGCCTGCGGCTGCTGGCCGTAGTCGACCATGCGCACGAGGGTCTGCAGGTGGCCCTGCGGCTGCATGTTCGCCCCCATCACGCCGAAGCTCATGCGCGGCGCACCGTCGGCGTCGCTCAGGAAGGCCGGGATGATGGTGTGGAAGGGCCGCTTGCCCGGCGCGACGAGGTTGGCGCTGCCGGCGCGCAGGCTGAAGCCGTGCCCGCGGTTCTGCAGCGACAGCCCGTAGTCGGGCACGACCACGCCCGACCCGAAACCCATGTAGTTGCTCTGGATGAAGCTGACCATCATCCCGGACTCGTCGGCCGTGCTGAGGTAGATGGTGCCGCCCTTCGCGGGGTTGCCGGCCCCGAAGTCCTGGGCGCGCTTCGGGTCGATCAGCCGGGCGCGGCCGGCGAGGTAGGCGTCGTCGAGCAGCTGTTCGGCGGTCACCTCCATGCTGGCCGGCTCGGCCACGTAGCGGTAGGTGTCGGCGAAGGCAAGCTTCATCGCCTCGATCTGCAGGTGCTGCGAGGCCACGCCATCGACCGGCAGCGCCGCGACGTCGAAGTGCGCCAGGATGCCGGCGGCGATCAGCGCCGCGATGCCCTGCCCGTTGGGCGGGATCTCGTGCAGCACGTGGCCGCGGTAGCGCCGGGCGATGGGGTCGACCCACTCGGGGCGATAAGCCGCGAGGTCGTCAGCGGTGATGGCGCCGCCCTGCTCGCGCGCCTGGCGCGCCAGCGCCGCGGCGATCTCGCCGCGGTAGTAGGCCTCGCCCCGGGTGGCTGCGATGGCACGCAGCGTTCGCGCCGCGCCGGGCATCCTGAACAGCTCGCCGACGGCCGGCGCTCGGCCGCGCGGCAAGAAGGTCGGCGCAAAGCCGGGCTGCGAGGCGAGCGCCTCGACGCGGGATGCCGCGGCCCACTTCTGCTGCACGACGACCGGCACGGCATAACCGCGCTCGGCGATGTCGATGGCCGGCGCCAGCAGGTCGCCGAAGGGCAGCTTGCCGTAGCGCTCGCTTAAGCCCATCCAGCCGGCGACGGCCCCCGGCACGGTGACGCTGTCCCAGCCGCGCTGCGGCGGCCGCGTGGCATCGACCCCGTGCTGGCGGCGGAAGTAGTCGGGCGTCCACGCGGCGGGCGCGCGCCCGGAGGCGTTCAGCCCCACGAGCCGCCGGCCGTCCCACAGGATGCAGAAGGCGTCCGAGCCCAGGCCGTTGCTGCAGGGCTCGACGATGGTCATCACCGCCGCCGCGGCGACGGCCGCGTCGACCGCGTTGCCGCCGGCCTGCAACATCTTCAGCCCGGCCTGCACGGCCAGCGGGTGGGAGGTGGCGACGAGGTTGCGGGCGAAGACCGGCAAGCGGGTGCTCGGGTAGCCCGAGCGGTAGTCGAAGGAACTCATGGAACGGATGATGACCGATCGGCGCGACGTGCGCGCCGATCGGCGCCGCTCAATCGTCCGCTTCGTGGAACGCTTCCTCGCGCTTGTTCTTGATCGACGGCAGCATCACGATCACGATCAGCGCGACCGCCGCCAACAGCAACCCGGCCGACAGCGGCCGCGTGATGAAGGTGCTCCAGTCGCCGCGACTCAGCAGCAGCGAGCGGCGCAGGTTCTCTTCCATCATCGGCCCGAGGATGAAGCCCAGCAGCAGCGGCGCCGGCTCGCAGTGCAGCTTGTAGAACAGGTAGCCGACGATGCCGAAGCCGGCCGCCATGAACACGTCGAAGTTGTTGTTGTTGAGCGTGTACAGGCCGATGCAGCAGAAGGTCAGGATGGCCGGGAACAGGTAGCGGTAGGGCACGGTCAGCAGCTTGATCCAGATGCCGATCAGCGGCAGGTTCAGGAT
>NZ_CADEFR010000061.1 GCF_902826655.1 uncultured Methylibium sp.
TCGAGCAGGATCACCACGTCCTTCTTCAGCTCGACCAGGCGCTTGGCGCGCTCGATCACCATCTCGGCGACCTGCACGTGGCGTGCGGCCGGCTCGTCGAAGGTGGAACTGATGACCTCGCCGCGCACGGTGCGCTGCATCTCGGTCACTTCCTCGGGCCGCTCGTCGACCAGCAACACGATCAGGTGCGCGTCGGGGTGGTTGGCGACGATGGCATGCGCCAGGTGCTGCATCATCATCGTCTTGCCGCTCTTGGGCTGCGAGACGAGCAGGGCGCGCTGGCCCTTCCCGATGGGCGCGACCAGATCGATGATGCGGCAGGTGATGTTCTCGTCGCTCTTGATGTCACGCTCGAGCTTGAACTGCTCCTTGGGGAACAAGGGCGTCAAGTTCTCGAACATGATCTTCTGCTTGTTCTCCTCGGGCGTGATGCCGTTGACGATGTCCACCTTGACCAGCGCGAAGTAGCGCTCGCCGTCCTTGGGGACGCGGACCTCGCCTTCGATCATGTCGCCGGTGTGCAGGTTGAAGCGGCGGATCTGGCTGGGGCTCAGGTAGATGTCGTCGGTCGAGGCCAGGTAGCTGGCGTCGGGCGAGCGCAGGAAGCCGAAGCCGTCGGGCAGCACCTCGAGCACGCCGTCGCCGAACACCTGCTCGCCGCCCTTGGCGCGCTTCTTCATGATCGCGAACATCAGCTCCTGCTTGCGCATGCGGCCGGTGTTCTCGATCTCCAGCGTCTCGGCCATCTTGACCAGTTCGCTGATGTGCTGGGTCTTCAGTTCGGATAGATGCATCGTGAGCACCCTGGGTGCAGTCGTGTCGGCCTCGGGAGCGGCCATCACCGGGATCGGCCCGTCGCCGGGTCGATGCGAGCCCGCTCCTTGCGGAGCCGGTTCATTCTGGATTCTGGGAGGGGGTGCCGACTCCACGCGCCGGGGTGCGGCGTGGCGGCAATCTCGCTGGTGTCGAGGGCAGGCGGGTGGCCTCGCCCTGCGACACGATTGACTGGATTATAGGTGGCCGTCGAGGAAGGCCGTCAACTGCGACTTGGACAGCGCGCCGACCTTGGTGGCCGCCAGTTGACCGCCCTTGAAGAGCATCAACGTCGGGATGCCGCGGATGCCGAACTTGGCCGGGACGTCGCGGTTCTCGTCGACGTTCATCTTGGCGATCTGCAGCTTGGCGCCGTAGTCCTTGGCCACCTCGTCGAGGATGGGCGCGATCATCTTGCACGGACCGCACCATTCGGCCCAGTAGTCCACGAGCACCGGCGTGCCGGACTTCAGCACATCGTCCTCGAACGACGCGTCGGATACATGCTTGATGAGTTCGCTGGCCATCTTCGGTCCTTTGACGGGGTCTCGTCCCTGAGCGCTGTGCCCAGGCGACGCGGCACAATGATTTTGACACAAGGCCTTCACAGGCGCGGCGGCGCCAAGGGCTTGTCCATCGCGGCAACCAAGGAAGGATCGCACCCCTGAACCGTCCGTCGAACACCGGCCCGTCGCAGTGCCAGCTCGAGGCGGGCCTCGACGTGGCGGGCTGCTGGGCGCGGATCGCCGACGAGGTCGCGGCCTTCGCGCAGCGCGAGGGCGTCGCCACGCGCGACCTCGTGGTGCTGCTGCCCTTTGCCCAGCACTTGCCGCTGGCGCGTGCCGCCTGGTCGGCGCGCGCCGCGGCGCAGTGGATGCCGCGCTTCGAGACCACGCGGACGCTGGCGGAGTCGCTGGCGCCGCCTCGCGCGCCCGACGACGGGGCCCCGACCTTCGACGCGGCGACCGACCGCTTGCTCGTCGCCCGGATGCTGGGGGGCAGTGCGCCCGATTGGCCGCAGCGCGATGCACGCGGCTTCGACCTCGCGGTGCGACGCGTCGTCGACCTGAGCCACGCGCTGGCCCGCGCCCGCGCGGCCCGGCCGCCCGCCGAGCGCAGCGCCTGGACGGCGGCGGCGCGCGAGCGACTGGCGGGAACCGGCGGTCCGGCGCAGGCCGAGCGATCCCTCGCGCGGCTGGCGCTCGAGTGGTCCCTGGCGGCAGCGACCGATGCCGCCGACGCCTTGTTCGCGTACCGCCCGGCCGCCTGGGTCGCGCTGCGCGTCGGGGCGCGCGAAGCGCTGACCGAGGCGCTGCTGTGCGCGTCCGGGGTGCCGGCCCTGTGGCTGGACGCGGATTTGCCTCTGGCGTCGTCGCCCGATGGCCGGGTGACGGTCGCTGCCTGTGACGACTTCGAGGACGAGGCCCAGCGCACCGCTGCGACGGTGCTCGAGCACCTGCGGCGCGGCGACGCCGAGGCCGCGCCGGTCGCCCTGATCGCGCTGGATCGCGTGCTGGTGCGTCGCGTGCGTGCGCTGCTGGCGCGTGCTGGCGTGCCGCTGGCCGACGAGACCGGCTGGAAGCTCTCCACCACGCGCGCCGCGGCGCGCGTGCTGGCGCTGCTGCGTTCGGCCGGTCCGCGGGCCGAGGTCGACGAAGTCGTCGACCTGCTGAAATCGCTGCCGGACACGACCGGTGTCGACGCGCTCGAGTCGGCCCTGCGCGCCGCGGGTCGGGCGCTGGTCGTCGAAATCGACGCCGAACGCCTGCCCGACGCGGCGCACCCGGCGTGGCAGCGCTGGCTCGCGATGTCCGACCCCCTGCGCGCCGCGGGCCGCGATACGCTGGCCGGCTGGCTGGCCCGGCTGGCCGAGGCACTGCGGCGGGGTGGCCTGATCGACGAACTGTCGGCCGACGCGGCCGGCGTGCAGGTGCTCGCAGCCCTGCGCTGCGACCTGGGCCGACAGGACGTCGGCTTCCTCGCGATCGCGTCGGCGACACGCTTCCAGGCCGGCGCCTTCGTCGCCTGGGTGGATGGCGTGCTGGAGCAGGCGCCGTTCCGGCCGCCCGAGGATGCGGCGGCGCAGGTGGTCGTCATGCCGCTGGCACGAGCCGCGCTGCGCCCCTTCGGAGCGATCGTCTGCCCGGGCACCGACGCGGGCCATCTGGGCGCCGGGGCGGCACCCGAGCCCCTGCTGGGCGATGCGCTGGCCATCGCGCTGGGCCTGCCCGGCGTGGCGACGCAGCGTGACGCAGAACGTTTCGCGTTCGCCCAGCTCGCCCGCGAGCCCAGGCTGACCCTGCTGCACCGTCGAGGCGACGGCCGCGAGCCGATGACCGCCAGCCCGCTGCTGCGCCGCTGGCAGCTCGCCGCCGCACGCGCAGGGCGGCCCCTGGCGACGGCCGCAGACCCGCGGGTCCAGCGCAGGCTCCAGCCGCGACCCACGCCGCGGCCTCGGCCCGCGGCGCCGGCGTTGCTGCCGGACCGCCTCAGCGCCAGCCGCTACGAGCACCTGCGTGCCTGCCCCTATCGCTTCTATGCCGCCGCGATGCTCCGTCTTGAAGAGGTCGAGGAGCTCGACGACGAGCTGGAGAAACGCGATGCCGGGACCTGGCTGCATGCGGTGCTGCAGCGCTTCCATGCCGAGCGGTCGGCCACCGCGGACACCGAGGCCGACGTCGAACGACTGCTCGTGATCGCGGCCGAGGACGCGCAGCGCCACTTCGGCAGCGGCCCGGCCGCGGCCGACTTCCTGCCCTACGCGGCCTGGTTCGAAGGCCTCGCGCCGGCCTACATCGACTGGCTGCACGCCGCCGAGGCCGAAGGCTGGGCCGTGCAGGCCAGCGAGCTCGACCTGCGCGCACCGCTCGCGATCGGAGACCGTGAGCCGCTGACGCTGCAGAGCCGCCTCGATCGCGTCGATGGCCGCCGGGTCGTCGGCGGCGACGAAGCCGGCTCGCACCGGCGCCTCATCGACTACAAGCTGCGCGGCAAGGGCGCGCTGCAGACGCAGGTCCGCGTGCCTCTCGAGGATACGCAGCTCGCCTTCTACGCGGCGCTGCTCGGCGCTGCCGAAGGCTGGCCGGACGGCGGTCTGGAGGCCGGCTACCTGGCACTCGACGGCCGCGACGGCGTTGCCTGGGTCGCCCACCCGGACGTGGCCGACAGCGCGCAGGCCCTGGTCGACGGCCTGGGTAGCGACATCGCGCGGCTGCGCGCCGGTGCGCCGCTGCCGGCCCTGGGCGAAGGCGCGGCCTGCGACCACTGCGCGGCGCGCGGCCTGTGCCGGCGCGACTTCTGGGAGCCGTCGCGGTGACGCCGGCCTATCGCATCGACGGCGCGCCGGTCGACGATGGCGCCTTCTACCGCGTCGCCTGCGACCCGCGCCGCAGCGTCGTCGTCGAGGCCTGCGCCGGCGCCGGCAAGACCTGGATGCTGGTGTCGCGCATCCTGCGCGCACTGCTCGACGGCGCCGAGCCGCAGCAGATCCTCGCGATCACCTTCACGCGCAAGGCCGCCGGCGAGATGCGCGAGCGCCTGGGCGCGCTGCTGCAGGAGATGGCGCTCGCCACGCCGGCGCAGCGTGTCGAGGCGCTGCGCGCGCGGGGTCTCGATGAAGCGCAGGCGCGGGTCGCCGAGCCGCGACTCGCGATGCTGGCAGAGCGGCTGCTCGATGGCGGGCGCGGCGTCGAGATCCGTACCTTCCACGGCTGGTTCGGGCAACTGCTGCGCGCCGCGCCCGCGGCCTTGCTCGAAGCGCAGGGACTCACGGCCGAGGTCGCGCTGCTCGAGGACACCGAGGAAATCGAGCCGCGCCTGTGGCGCCGCTTCCTGCAGCTCGTCGCCGGCGACGCGGGGCTGCGCGCGGACCACGCGACGCTGGTGCGGCAGCGCGGCCGCAGCGTCGCGCGCGACTGGCTGCGCGCTGCTCTGATGCAGCGCGCCGAGATCGAGCGCGCCGATGCGGCCGGGACCTTCGAGCGCAGCGTGCCGCGTGCGGCCGACTGGGCCCCGGCCTTCGCGGCCTGGGTCCAGCCGGGCGAAGCCCTGCGCGCCGACCCCTTGAACGGACCCCTCGCCGACCTCGCACGCCGCCTGGGCGCTGCCGGTGGCAAGAGGGCGCGCGATACCGCGACGGCGCTCGAGCGTGCGCTCCAGACAGCGGACTTCGATGCGGCCTGGTCGGCGCTGGTGACCGTCCAGGGCACGCCGCGCAAGCTGGGCGACGAGCATGCCGATGCGATGGCGGCGGCTTTCGACGCGCTCGTGGCCGTGCGCGACGCGATCGAGCAGCAGGCCGCCCACGAGGAACACCTGCGCCTGGTGCGCCTGTCGCGCGCGCTGCTGGCGGCCTACCGCGCGCTCAAGCGCGACGAAGGTATCGCCGACATGGCCGACCTCGAAGCCTGTGCCGAGCGCCTGCTGGCCGACGCCGAGCTGTCGGGCTGGGTGCAGGAGCGGCTCGATGCGCGACTCTCGCACCTGCTGATCGACGAGTTCCAGGACACCAACCCGACCCAGTGGCGGGCCCTGCACGCCTGGCTGGCCGGCTACGCCGGCGCGGGCGGCGGCGCGAGCGGGCAGCGGCCGCTCGCGGTCTTCCTGGTCGGCGATCCGAAGCAGAGCATCTACCGCTTCCGTCGCGCCGACCCGCGGGTCTTCGGCGAAGCCCGCGCGTTCGTGCGCGAGGCGCTGGCCGGCGTCCATCTCAGTTGCGACCACACGCGGCGCAATGCGCCGGCGGTCGTCGAGGCACTGAACGCAGTGTTCGGACGCCTCACGGCCGATGGCGACTACACCGGATTCCGCCCGCACAGCACGGCCAGCGATGCGGCCGGCATCGTTCGACGCCTGCCGGCCGTGGAACGCACGAAGGCCGAGAAGCTCGCTCCGTCGACCGTCTGGCGCGACAGCCTGCAGACCCCCCGCGTCGTGGTCGAGGAGGCGCTGAAGCTCGTCGAGGCGCGCCGCGTGGCCGACGCGATCGCGCGCTGCCTTGCCGGCGCCGATGGCCTGCCGCCGCTGAACCCGGGCCAGGTGATGGTGCTGGCGCGCAAGCGCGCGCCGCTGCAATGGGTGGCCCAGGCACTGCAGGAGCGTGGCATCCCGTGCAACGCGCCGGCCGAGCACGCGCTGGCGGACCTGCCGGTGGCGCGCGACGTGATCGCGCTGCTGGATGCGCTGGTGTCGCCGCGTCACGACCTGTCGCTGGCGCATGCGCTCAGGAGCCCGGCGTTCGGTGCCGACGACGCCGACCTGCAGGCGATCGCCATGGCCGCCCGGCAGCGGCAGCCGGCCGCGTCGTGGTGGGAGGCGTTGATGTCGGGCGCCGGCAGCGGCAGCCCGGCGCTCGACCATGCCCGCGCGCTGCTGCCGGCCTGGGCCGCTGCGGCCCGCGCCTTGCCGCCGCACGACCTGCTCGACCGGATCGTCCACGAGGGCGAACTGCCGGCCCGCGTGGCGGCCGCCGTGCCGGCCGCGCAGCGCGGCCTCGCCCTGGCGACGCTGGATGCCTTGCTGGCCCAGGCGCTGGACCTCGACGGCGGGCGCTACGCCACGCCCTACCGCTTCGTGCGCGCGCTCAAGCGCCGGCCGCTGACGCTGCCGCCCGGTGCCGCGCCGCAGGCCGTGCAACTGCTGACCATCCATGGCGCCAAGGGCCTGGAGGCCGAGGCGGTGTTCCTGGTCGACGGCCTGCCCGAGGCGCCGAAGGCCGGTACCGCCACGCTGCTGATCGACTGGCCGGCCGACGAGCCGCAGCCGCGGCGCTGTGCCTTCGTCGCCAGCGAGACCCGCTGCCCGCCATCGCTGCGGGACCTGATGGCCGAGGAGCAGGTCGGGCGGGCGCGCGAGGAGCTCAACGGTTTGTACGTCGCGATGACGCGGGCGAAGGCGCGCTGGGTCGTCAGCGCTACGCAGCCGCATCGCCCCGACCCGCAGCCTGGCCCCTGGCAGCGTGCAGCCGACGCGGGGGTGGCGCCGCATCACGAGGACGCCGAGGCCAGCGCAGCGCCGGGTGGTGCCGAAGCGAGCTTCACGCTGGCCGAACTGCCGGCGCTGCCGCGTCGCGCGCTGCCCCCGGTGTCGGCGCCGGCCGACGACGACGAAGTCGCGCGCCTGGGTCGCGCAGTCCATCGCGTGCTGGAGTGGTTGCCCGAGCCGGCGGCGGTCGACGAGGCGGCGCGGGCCGCCGCGCTGCAGTTCGCGCTGCCCGCCGAAGCGGCCGCGCGCGTCGCGGCGCTGGCGCGCACGGTGCTGGGCAGCGCCGCGTGCCGCCGCTTCTACGACCGCACCGCGCTGCAGTGGGCCGGCAACGAGGTCCCGCTCGTGTGGCAGGGGGCGTCGCTGCGCATCGATCGCCTGGTGGCCTTGCGCGGGTCGCAGGGGCCGACCTGGTGGGTGCTCGACTACAAGCTGCAGCACGCGCCGCAGGCCATCGAGGCCCATCGCGCGCAGCTGGCCGGTTATCGCGATGCGGTGCAGGCCTTGCAGCCCGGCGAGGCCGTGCGGGCGGCCTTCATCACCGGCGCCGGTGAGCTCATCGAGCTCTGACGGCTAGAGCAGGTGGGCGGCCGCGATGCCGGAACGCACCGCCCCCTCCAGCGTGGCCGGGTAGGGGCCGTCGATGTAGTCGCCGGCCGCCAGCAGGCCCGGTGCCACCGCGGCCGAAGGTCGGCGCAGGCGGGGGATGCACAGGAAGGTGGCGCGCTTCTCGGCGAGGCTCCGCAAGGGCCGCCAGTGCGCGCCGGGGTGCAGCGTGGCGAGCTGGGTCCGGGCCTGGGCCAGCACCGCCGTCGTGGTCGCGTCGAGCCCGCGCTCGACGGCGCGCGCGGCGCCGCTGATGACGAAGGCGAAGACGCCGGCCGCGCCGGGCTCGCGGTCGCGCAGTTGCGCCAGGTCGAACACGTACTGCGCCGGTGCGGCGTCGTCCGGGTCGAGCGCGAGCATCGGTGCCGGCAGGCGCAGGCCCTCCGTGCGCAGCAGCACGGTGACGATGGGTTCGTGGCGGATCCGGCCGGCGCGCGTGGCCCAGTCGGGCGCGTGCGGGCTCGCCAGTCGTGCGGCTTCACCGGCGGGGCAGGCCAGCACGACGCGGTCGTGCGCGACGCCGTCCACGTCCCACTCGCTGTGGCCGCGTTCGATCGACTCGACGCGCCGGCCGCGCAGCAGCGCGGCGCCGCGGGCTTCGAGCCAGCGCCAGGCCGGCTCGGGCCAGAGTGTGCCGAGATCGACGCGCGGCAGCAGCAGGTCCGAGGCGCCCGGCCCCGCGAACAGCGCATCGCGCAGCACGCGCAGGAAGACGCCGGCGCTGGCCTGGTCGGCCGGCGTGTTGAGCGCCGCCACGCACAGCGGGTCGATCAGTTGGCGGCGCACGGTCGGCGGCAGGCCGGCGCACAGCTCTGCGACGGTCAGCTGCGGCGCACAGCGAAAGCGCCGTGCCAGCCAGCCACCGGCGGCGCGCAGCAGCGCCAGGCGCTCGCCGATCGACCAGCCATGCGCGGCCAGCACGCCGCGCACGAAGGCGGGCAGCGCGGCTCCGGTCGGCAGCCGCAGGCCGCGGCCCTGCGCGTCCAGCAGCGTCAGCGGCAGGCGCTGCAGCACCTGCTCGGGATCGACGCCGACCTGCCGCATCAGGCGCAGCGTCTGCGTGTAGGCGCCGATCAGGATGTGCTGGCCGTTGTCGACCGGGAAGCCGAGGTCGTCGATCGGCACGCAACGCGCGCGCCCGCCGGGAATGGCCGCCATCTCGTACAGCGTGACGCTGTGGCCGAGCGAGCAGGCCTCGACCGCGGCCGCCAGGCCGGCCCAGCCGCCACCGACGACCGCGACGCGCAGCCGCGCCGGACTCACCGCTCGCGCCAGTTCGTCTGCCACGCCAGCCACAGCTTGCGCAGCGGTGTCAGGCTCACGCGCTGGTGCAGCACCTGGAAGCCGCCGGCCTCGATCTCGCGCAGCAGCGTGCGGTAGATCTCCGCCATCATCAACCCGGGGCGTTGCGCACGCCGTTCCTCGGCGGGCAGGGCGGCCAGCGCCTCGTCGTAATAGCGGTGCGCGCGTGCCGCCTGGAACTTCATCAGTGCGGTGAAGCGCTCGCTGTAGCCCCAGGGCGCCTCGCGCTGGAGCAGCTCGGACGCCTTCACCTCGAAGCGCTGCAGCTCGGCGACCGGCAGGTAGATGCGGCCACGTCGTGCATCGTCGCCGACGTCGCGGATGATGTTGGTCAACTGGAAGGCGCGGCCCAGCGTGTGCGCGTAGCGCAGCGTGGCCGGTGACAGCGTCGTGCCTGGCGCGTTGCCGAAGATGCCGGCCGCGACCTCGCCGACCACCCCGGCGACGAGGTGGCAGTAGCGCAGCAGCGCGGTCTCGTCGAGGTAGCGCGTCTGCGTGAGGTCCATCTCGCAGCCGTCGATCACCTGCGACAGGTGCTCGGCGCGGATGCCGTGGTCGGCGGCCAGCGGCATCAGCGCCTGCAGCACCGGGTGGTGCGGGCGGCCGTCCCAGGCCTCGGCCACGGCCTTGCGCCACCACGCCAGCTTGGTGGCGGCGACGCCGGGATCCGACACCTCGTCGACGACGTCGTCGACCTCGCGGCAGAAGGCATAGAAGGCCGTGATCGCCGCACGGCGCGTCGGTGGCAGGAAGAGGAAGGCGTAGTAGAAGCTGGAGCCACTCGCGGCGGCCTTGTCCTGCACGTACTGTTGCGGCGTCATGGCAGCGTCATGGCGGAGGCGTGGATCGTGTGCGGTCGGGCGGCGGCGCGGATGATTGTCACTCCCACGCGCGCCGCTGCGGCGGCGGGCGCATCCACAGCGCGCGCCAGGCGATGCGCGGCACGTCCAGCGGACCGAGGCGTGGGCGCCGTCGCAGGGTGGCGTACTGCAGCGCCGCGATCCGGTCGAGCAGACGCAGGCCGCCCTGCACGACCCCGCGCAGCTCCCAGCCGGCGCGCCCGGGCACGCGGTGCACCAGCGGTGCGCCACGCAGCATCAGCGAGCGGGCCCATTCGCATTGGGACTGCAGCAGCGCACGGGTCGCCGGCGTGTCGGCCTGCGAGAACAGATCGTCCTCGCCGACGCCGTGCGCCGCGCACTGGTCGAGCGGGATGTAGAGGCGGCCGCGCGGCAGGTCCACGCTCGGGTCCTGCCAGAAGTTGATCAGCTGCAGCGCCGTGCAGACGGCGTCGGACTGCAGTCCGGCCTGCGGTTCGTCGATGCCGTACAGGTGCAGCAGCAGGCGACCGACGGGGTTGGCCGAGCGGCTGCAGTAGTCCAGCAGGTCGGCGCGGTCCGCATAGCGCGTCTTCACGACGTCCTGCTCGAAGGCGCTGAGCAGGTCCTCGAGCAGATTCAGCGGCAGGCCATGGGAAGCGATCGCCGCCGCCAGTGGCGCGAACACGCCGGCCCAGCGCGGCGCGGGCCCGCCGCCCTGGGCCACCCAGCGCAGTTCGGTGCGGTAGGCCGCCAGGTCTGACAGTCGCTCGGCGGGCGAGGCGCTGCCCTCGTCGGCAATGTCGTCGGCGGTGCGTGCGTAGTGGTAGATCGCCGCGATCGCGGGCCGCAGCGCCGGGGGGCACAGCAGCGAGGCGACGGGAAAGTTCTCGTAATGGTCGACGCTCATCGGCGCGGCCGATTGTCCATGCAGGCGCGTCGAGCGCCGGCGCTGCAGCCATTGACAGCCGCCCCGATGCGAATCTATATTACTGACCAGTCAGTCATTAACGACGATCGTCCTGCCGGTGCGGCGTGCCGCCCGCCAGCTTCGATCGACCTCCCGCTTCCTCCTGCAAGGGTGAGCCATGAGCCTGCCGGTCCGCCGTTTGATCGCCATCAGCCTGATCCTGCCGCTGCTGGCCGCCTGCTCGAAGACCGAGCCCGCCGGGGAGCCGGTGCGTGCCGTGCGCACGCTCACGGTCGCGGCCGGCTCGGCCGGCGGCGCCCACGAGTACGCGGGCGAGGTGCGGGCGCGCATCGAATCGCGGCTGGGCTTCCGCGTCGGCGGCAAGCTCGTGCGGCGTCAGGCCGACCTGGGCGACACGGTCAAGGCCGGTCAGGTCCTCGCGCAGCTGGATCCGCAGGATCTGCGACTCGGCCAGGACAGCGCACGCGCCGCGCTGGCCTCGGCGCAGGCCAGCCACGCGCTGGCCGAGGCCGACTACAAGCGCTACCAGGAGCTGCTGGCGCAGGGCTTCATCAGCGCGGCCGAACTGGAGCGGCGCGACACCACGTTGAAGGCGGCACGCGCCAGCCTGGAGCAGGCCCGTGCGCAGGCCGCCGTGCAGGGCAACCAGACCGGCTATGCGACGCTCGTGGCCGATGCCAGCGGCGTGATCACCGCCGTCGACGCCGAGCCGGGCCAGGTCGTGGCGGCCGGTGCGCCGGTGCTGCGGCTGGCCCACGACGGCCCGCGCGATGTGGTGTTCTCGGTGCCGGAAGACCGTGAAGCGATGGTGCGCGCACTCGAAGGCCGGCCCGGCGCGCTGCGCGTGCGCCTGTGGGGGTCGACCGAGACGCTGCCGGCCACCGTGCGCGAGGTGGCCGCCGCGACCGATGCGGTGACGCGCACCTTCCTCGTGAAAGCCGACGTCGGTCGCGCGCCGTTCAAGCTCGGGCAGACCGCGACCGCCCTCGTCGACCTGCCGCGCAGCGACGGCGTCATCAAGCTGCCCTTGTCCGCGCTGGTCGAGGCCGACGGCAAGACGTCGGTGTGGCTGCTCGATGCCGCGTCGATGACGGTGAAGACCCAGCCGGTGCAACTGGCGGGTGCCGAGGGCAACCAGGCGATCGTCGCCGCGGGTCTTGCGCCCGGGCAGGAGGTGGTGACGGCGGGCGTCCACGTGCTGACGCCCGGCCAGAAGGTGCGTCGCTATGTCGAGGCGGGCGCCTCGCAGGCGTCGCGCTGAACGGGTGGGGCCGGGCATGAACACACGCGCCGAACCGTCGAAGGGCTTCAACGTCTCCCGCTGGGCCCTGGAGCACCCGGAACTGACCCGCTACCTGATGGTGGTGTTGATGGTGCTGGGCTTCGCGGCCTACTTCCAGCTCGGGCAGGACGAGGACCCGCCGTTCACCTTCCGCGCGATGGTCGTGCAGGCCTTCTGGCCCGGCGCGACCGCGCAGCAGATGGCCGAGCAGGTGACCGACAAGATCGAACGGGCGCTGCAGGAGGTGCCCTACACCGACAAGATCCGCAGCTACACCAAGCCCGGCGAGTCGCTGACGATCTTCCAGATCAAGGACAGTGCGCCGCCGAAGGAGGTTTCCGGTGTCTGGTACCAGGTGCGCAAGAAGATCGGCGATATCCGCGGCAGCCTGCCGCCGGGCGTGCAGGGGCCGTTCTACAACGACGAGTTCGGCGACGTCTACGGCTCGATCTACGCGCTGACCGCCGACGGCTTCTCCGACGAGGAGCTGCGCCAGCAGGCCGAGAAGCTGCGCTCGCGCTTCCTGCACGTGCCGGACGTGGCCAAGGTCGAGCTGTTCGGCGTGCAGACCGAGAAGGTCTTCGTCGAGATCTCGCAGAAGCGCCTGGCGCAGCTGGGCATCGACCTGAACGCGGTGCTGGCGCAGCTGTCGGCGCAGAACGCGGTCGAGGGCGCCGGCACGATGACGACCGCCGGGCAGACCGTGCAGATCCGCATCGGCGGCCAGTTCAACTCGATCGACGAGCTGAAGATGTTCCCGATCCGTGCCGTGAACACGGGCACCGGAGCCGCGAGCAGCCTGCGCCTGGGCGACATCGCCGACATCCGCCGCGCCTACATCGATCCGCCGAGCGTCAAGGTGCGTCACCAGGGCAAGCCCGTGATCGCGCTCGGCATCTCGATGGCCCGGGGCGGCGACATCATCGAGCTCGGCCGGCGCCTCGGCGCGGCCGCGGCCGAGGCCCAGGCCGGCCTGCCGGTCGGCATCGAGCTGAGCCGCGTGCAGGACCAGCCGAAGGCGGTGTCGCGCTCGGTCGGCGAGTTCGTGCGGGTGCTGATCGAGGCGATCGTCGTGGTGCTGGCGGTCAGCTTCGTCGCGCTGGGCCTGCACACGCGGCCGCTGCGCCTGGACGTGCGGCCGGGGCTGGTCGTCGCGATCACCATCCCGCTGGTGCTGGCGATCACCTTCGTCACGATGTACTACTGGGGCGTCGGCCTGCACAAGATCTCGCTCGGCGCGCTGATCATCGCGCTGGGCCTGCTGGTCGACGACGCGATCATCGCGGTCGAGATGATGGTGCGCAAGATGGAGGAGGGCTACGACAAGGCGCGTGCCGCCACCTTCGCCTACGAACTGACGGCGATGCCGATGCTGACCGGCACGCTGATCACGGCGGCCGGCTTCCTGCCGATCGGCCTGGCCCAGTCGGTGACCGGCGAGTACACGTTCGCGATCTTCGCGGTGACGATCGCGGCGCTGCTGATCTCGTGGTTCGTGTCGGTCTACTTCGTGCCCTATCTCGGCACGCTGCTGCTGAAGGTCAAGCCGCACGAGACGCGTGAAGGCGAGAGCGAGCAGCCGCACGAGCTGTTCGACACGCCCTTCTACGCGCGCTTTCGCCGGCTGGTGAACTGGTGCGTCGCGCACCGCTGGATCACGATCGGCGCCACGGTGGCGAGCTTCGCGCTCGGCATCGTCGGCATGGGCAAGGTGCAGCAGCAGTTCTTCCCGGACTCGAGCCGGCCCGAGATCATGGTCGACCTCTGGCTGCCGGAGGGGTCGGCCTTCGAGGCGACCGAGGCGGTGGCCCGGCGCTTCGAGGCGCGCATGCTGAAGGAGCCGGGCATCGAGGCCGTCTCCACCTGGGTCGGCACCGGCGTGCCGCGCTTCTATCTGCCGCTGGACCAGATCTTCCCGCAGTCGAACGTGACGCAGTCCATCGTGCTGCCCAAGGACCTGGCCACGCGCGAGAGTCTGCGCAAGAAGCTGCCGGCGCTGCTGGCCGAGGAGTTCCCGGAGGCGCGCGGCCGCGTCAAGCTGCTGCCCAACGGGCCGCCGGTGCCGTATCCGGTGCAGTTCCGCGTGGTCGGCGAGGACGTGAAGGCGGTGCGCGCCTGGGCCGACGAGGCCAAGGCCATCCTGCGCGCCAATCCCAACATGCGCGGCGTCAACGACAACTGGAACGAGCAGGTCAAGGTGCTGCGGCTCGAGATCGACCAGGACAAGGCGCGCGCACTCGGCGTGAGCAGCCAGGCCGTCGCGCAGGCCTCGCGCACCATCCTGTCGGGCACGACCGTCGGGCAGTACCGGGAGGGCGACCGGCTGATCGACATCGTGCTGCGCCAGCCGATCGAGGAGCGCGACACGCTGACGGACCTGGGCAACGGCTACGTCCCCACGGCCAGCGGCCGGTCGGTGCCGCTGACCCAGATCGCGAAGGTCGGCTTTTCGTGGGAACCGGGCGTGCTGTGGCGCGAGGGCCGCCACTATGCGGTGACGGTGCAGGGCGACGTGGTCGAGGGCCTGCAGGGCGCCACGGTGACCGCGCAGGTCTGGCCGGAACTGCAGGCGCTGATGAAGCGCATGCCGGCCGGGTACACGATCGAGATCGCCGGTGCCGTCGAGGAGAGCAGCAAGGGTCAGGGGTCGATCGCGGCCGGCGCGCCGCTGATGCTCTTCATCATGTTCACGCTGTTGATGCTGCAGCTGCACAGCTTCAGCCGCGCGGTGCTGGTGTTCCTGACCGGGCCGCTGGGCATCGCCGGCGTTGCCGGGGCGCTGCTGCTGCTGAACCGGCCGTTCGGCTTCGTCGCGCTGCTGGGTGTGATCGCCCTGATCGGCATGATCATGCGCAACTCGGTGATCCTGATCGACCAGATCGAGCAGGACCGCGCCCGCGGCGTGCCGACCTGGACCGCGATCGTCGAGTCGGCGGTGCGGCGCTTCCGGCCCATCGTGCTGACGGCGGCGGCGGCGGTGCTGGCGATGATCCCGCTGTCGCGCAGCGTGTTCTGGGGGCCGATGGCGGTGGCGATCATGGGCGGGCTCATCGTCGCGACGGCCCTGACCCTGCTGGCGCTGCCGGCCATGTATGCGGCCTGGTTCCGGGTCAAGCCGGCCGACCAGGAAAGGCCGGCCGCGATCGCGGGCTAAAATCTCGCCCCTACCGAACCGGTCGAGGCGACGAAGGGGCAGCGTGCCCCTTCGTCGCTTTGCGCGCGGGTGGCGAAATTGGTAGACGCACCAGGTTTAGGTCCTGACGCCCGCAAGGGTGTGCGGGTTCGAGTCCCGCCCCGCGCACCACGGCAAGCACCTTTCAGTCCAGCAAGAGAGCAACGATCATGGCTGTCACCGTCGAAACCCTCGAGAAGCTCGAGCGCCGCATCACCCTCACGCTGTCGGCGGACACGATCAAGAACGAGATCGAGTCGCGCCTGAAGCGCCTGGCCAAGACGGTCAAGGCCGACGGCTTCCGGCCCGGCAAGGTGCCGATGAGCGTGGTCGCGCAGCGCTATGGCTACTCGGTGCAGTACGAGGTGATGAACGACAAGGTTGGCGAAGCCTTCAGCAAGGCGGCCAACGAGGCCCAGCTGCGCGTCGCCGGCGCTCCGCGCATCAGCGAGAAGGACGGCGCGCCCGAGGGCGAGCTGGCGTTCGACGCGACCTTCGAGGTCTATCCCGAAGTCAAGATTGGCGACCTGTCCGGTGCCGAGATCGAGCGCGTCACGACCGAGGTCACCGACGCGGCGATCGACAAGACCGTGGACATCCTGCGCAAGCAGCGCCGCACCTTCCAGCAGCGGCCGGCGGCCGAAGGCGCCGTCGACGAGGATCGCGTGACGATCGACTTCGAGGGCAAGATCGACGGTGTGCCCTTCGAGGGCGGCAAGGCGGAAGGCTTCCAGTTCATCCTGGGCGAAGGCCGCATGCTCGAAGCCTTCGAGAAGGCGGTCCGCGGCATGAAGGCCGGCGAATCCAAGACCTTCCCGCTGCAGTTCCCCGAGGACTACCAGGGCAAGGATGTCGCGGGCAAGGAAGCCGACTTCCTGGTGACGCTGAAGAAGGTCGAGGCCCAGCACCTGCCCGAGGTCAACGAGGCCTTCGCCAAGTCGCTCGGCATCAAGGAGCCGACCGTCGAGGGACTGCGCGCCGACATCCGCAAGAACCTCGAGCGCGAGGTCAAGTTCCGCATCATCGCGCGCAACAAGGGCGGCGTGATGGACGCGCTGGTCAAGGTGGCCGAGCTGGATCTGCCGAAGGCGCTGGTGCAGAACGAAGTCGAGCGCATGGTCGCCAACGCCCGCGCCGACCTGAAGCAGCGTGGGATCAAGGACGCCGACAACGCGCCGATTCCGGCCGAGATGTTCACCGAGCAGGCCGAGCGCCGCGTGCGCCTGGGGCTGGTCGTGGCCGAGCTGGTGCGCAGCAACCAGCTGCAGGCCCGTCCCGACCAGATCACCGCCCACATCGAGGAGATGGCGCAGAGCTACGAGAAGCCCGACGAGGTGAAGCGCTGGTACTTCGGCGACACCCAGCGGCTGGCCGAGGTCGAGGCGGTGGTGATCGAGACCAATGTCACGGATTTCGTGCTCGGCAAGGCGAAGGTGGTCGACAAGCAGGTGCCCTTCGACGAGCTGATGACCTGAGCGGTTTCGCCGCTGCCCTGAGGGCGCCGCGCCGCGAGGCCGGCGCCTTTTTGCTGTCCGGGATCGCCCCTCTTGAGGCGACATAATCGATCCGCATCTACCAGACTTCTTCTTCGCCAAGGACATCCATGAGCGCGCTGGACACACAAAGCCTGGGCATGGTGCCCATCGTCATCGAACAGTCGGGCCGCGGCGAGCGTGCCTACGACATCTATTCGCGCCTGCTGCGCGAGCGGGTCATCTTCCTGGTCGGTCCGGTCAACGACCAGACCGCCAACCTGGTGGTGGCCCAGTTGCTGTTCCTGGAGAGCGAGAACCCGGACAAGGACATCTCGCTGTACATCAACTCGCCGGGTGGGTCGGTGAGCGCGGGGCTGTCGATCTTCGACACCATGCAGTTCATCAAGCCGGACGTGTCGACCCTGTGCATGGGCATCGCGGCGAGCATGGGCGCCTTCCTGCTGGCCGCCGGCGCCAAGGGCAAGCGTTTCGCGCTGCCGAACTCGCGCGTGATGATCCACCAGCCTTCGGGCGGCGCCCAGGGCCAGGCGACCGACATCGAGATCCAGGCGCGCGAGATCCTCAAGCTGCGCGAGAGTCTTAACGGCATCCTGGCCGACCGCACCGGTCAGACGCTGGAGAAGATCCGCGCCGATTCCGAGCGCGATTACTTCATGTCGGCCGCCGAGGCTCAGACCTACGGCCTGATCGACAAGGTGATCGACAAGCGCAGCTAGTTGCCCGGGTAACTGGGTGGAGAACGGGGCCTTTTTCACGGACAAGGCCCCGTTTTCTTTTCACTTATCATGGGTGTGACGTACCCGACGGCCTTGCCCCATGCCAGAGAAAAAAGGCTCCTCCAGCGAAAAGGTCCTGTACTGCTCGTTCTGCGGGAAGAGTCAGCACGAGGTCAAGAAGCTGATCGCCGGCCCCTCGGTCTTCATCTGCGATGAATGCATCGAGCTGTGCAACGACATCATCCGCGACGAGGTGCCCGCCGAAGGCCCGGAGGCCAAGGCGGCCAAGAGCGATCTGCCGGTGCCTGGCGAGATCAAGTCCAGCCTCGATCAGTACGTGATCGGCCAGGAGCCGGCGAAGCGCACGCTGGCGGTGGCGGTCTACAACCACTACAAGCGGCTCAAGCACATGCAGGCCGGCGGCAAGCGCGAGGACGTCGAGCTCGCCAAGAGCAACATCCTGCTGATCGGCCCGACCGGGTCAGGCAAGACGCTGCTGGCCCAGACGCTGGCGCGGCTGCTGAACGTGCCCTTCGTGATCGCCGACGCGACGACGCTGACCGAGGCCGGCTACGTGGGCGAGGACGTCGAGAACATCATCCAGAAGCTGCTGCAGAACTGCAACTACGACGTCGACCGGGCCCAGCGCGGCATCGTCTACATCGACGAGATCGACAAGATCTCGCGCAAGGCCGACAACCCCAGCATCACCCGCGACGTGTCGGGCGAGGGTGTGCAGCAGGCGCTGCTGAAGCTGGTGGAAGGCACGATGGCCAGCGTGCCGCCGCAGGGCGGCCGCAAGCATCCGAACCAGGACTTCCTGCAGATCGACACGACCAACATCCTGTTCATCTGCGGCGGCGCCTTCGACGGCCTGGAGAAGGTGATCCAGAACCGCTCCGAGAAGTCGGGCATCGGCTTCGGTGCGACGGTGAAGACCAAGTCCGAGCGCAAGGTCAGCGAAGTGTTCCGCGACGTGGAGCCCGAGGATCTGATCAAGTTCGGCCTGATCCCCGAACTGGTCGGCCGCCTGCCGGTGGTCGCGACCCTGGGCGAGCTGACCGAAGACGCGCTGGTGCAGATCCTCACCGAGCCGAAGAACGCGCTGGTCAAGCAATACCAGAAGCTGTTCTCGATGGATGGCGTGGACCTGGAGATCCGCCCCTCGGCGCTGACCGCGATCGCCAGGAAGGCCCTGGCGCGCAAGACGGGCGCTCGCGGCCTGCGCTCCATCATGGAGCAATCGTTGATGGACACGATGTTCGAGCTGCCGACGATGGAAGGCGTGCAGAAGGTCGTGCTGGACGAGCACACGATCGAAGAGCATTCGAAGCCGCTGCTGGTCTACCGGGAGCAGAAGGCCAGCGCCTGAGATCCGGGACCTTGTCGATGCGGTCCGATCAGCGAGCCGCATCCCCTGGGGGCCTTCAGCCCGGCCCCAGTCTTGCAATCCCCCGCTCGAGCTCCATCTGAGCCCGAGAAAGAGAGCCCACCATGTCCGGACACCCCGTTCTTCCCGCCGAGCCGATCACGCTGCCGCTGCTGCCGCTGCGCGACGTCGTCGTGTTCCCGCACATGGTCATCCCGCTGTTCGTCGGGCGGCCGAAGTCGATCAAGGCCCTCGAGGCCGCGATGGAAGCGGGGCGCCAGATCATGCTGGTCGCCCAGAAGGCTGCCGGCAAGGACGAGCCGAAGTCCGATGACATGTTCGACATCGGCTGCGTCTCCAGCATCCTGCAGATGCTCAAGCTGCCCGACGGCACGGTGAAGGTGCTGGTCGAGGGTATGCAGCGCGCTACCACGAAGCGCATCGACGACAGCGGTGAGTTCTTCACCGCCGAGGTCGTGCCGATGCCGCCCGAGGCCGGCGTCTCGCCCGAGGTCGAGGCCCTGCGCCGTGCGGTGACTCAGCAGTTCGACCAGTACGTCAAGCTCAACAAGAAGATTCCGCCGGAGATCCTGACGTCGATCGCCGGCATCGACGACGCCGGCCGGCTGGCCGACACCATCGCCGCCCACCTGCCGCTGAAGCTCGAGAACAAGCAGTCCATCCTGGATCTCGACTCGGTCAACGAGCGGCTCGAGAAGCTGCTCGAGCAGCTGGAGCACGAGGTCGACATCCTGCAGGTCGAGAAGCGCATCCGTGGCCGCGTCAAGCGCCAGATGGAGAAGAGCCAGCGCGAGTACTACCTGAACGAGCAGGTCAAGGCGATCCAGAAGGAGCTCGGCGAGGGCGAGGAGGGCGCCGACCTCGAGGAGCTCGAGAAGAAGATCGTGGCCGCCAAGATGCCCAAGGAGGCGCGCAAGAAGGCCGAGGCCGAGCTGAAGAAGCTCAAGCTGATGTCGCCGATGAGCGCCGAGGCGACGGTGGTGCGCAACTACATCGA
>NZ_CADEFR010000062.1 GCF_902826655.1 uncultured Methylibium sp.
GCCGAGCAGCGCATCTACTTCGCCAACCACCAGAGCCACCTCGACTGGGTGCTGATCTGGGCCTCGCTGCCGCGCGACCTGCGCGCGATGACGCGGCCGATCGCAGCGAAGGACTACTGGACCTCGGGCCGGTTCAAGCACTGGATCACGCGCGAGGTCTTCAACGCGGTCTACGTCGCGCGGCAGCGCACCGACGACCAGGACCCGCTGGAGCCACTGGTCGAGGCGCTGCGGCGCGGCGACTCGCTGGTGATCTTTCCCGAGGGCACGCGCAACAACCAGGGCGTGCCGCAGGCCTTCAAGAGCGGCCTCTTCCACCTGGCCGAGCAGTTCCCGAACGTCACGCTGATCCCCGCCTGGATCGACAACGTGCAGCGTGTCATGCCCAAGGGCGAGGTCGTGCCGGTGCCCATCCTGTGCTCGGTGACCTTCGGCGCGCCGATCGCACCGCCGCAGCCGGGCGAGGACAAGCGCGCCTTCCTCGACCGGGCGCGCGAGGCGGTGGTGCAACTCGAGGCCGTGGCGGCATGAGCGCCGCAGCGCCGGGCCGCCCCAAGCAAGGCGCATCCCTTGCGGAGGGGTGCTCGCCGTATCCGGCGAGCGGGGTGTCGTCATGAGTTCCCTGAGGCAGTTGAGTGTCAGCGAGCAGGTCGGCCTGCTGTTCCTGATCCTCTTCGGCGTGCTGCTGCTGGTCACCGCGCTGACCTTCCTCACGTCGCTGCGCGAGCGCACCCCCGAGCAGCAGGACGGCCTGGCGCGCTTCCAGCACGACCTGCGCGCGGTGTGGATCTTCGCGACGCTGTTCTGGCTGGCCTGGGTCTCGGGCGCGCCGGGCGCGACGCTGCTGTTCGGCGTGGTCAGCTTCCTCGCGCTGCGCGAGTACATCACGCTGATGCACACGCGCCGCAGCGACCACCGCAGCCTGATCCTGGCCTTCTTCATCGTGCTGCCGCTGCAGTACGTGCTGGTGGCCAACCGCAACTTCGACCTGTTCTCGGTCTTCATCCCGGTCTACATCTTCCTGGCGATCCCGGTCGTCAGCGCGCTGGCCGGCGACCCCGAGCGCTTCCTGGAGCGCAACGCCAAGATCCAGTGGGGCGTGATGGTCTGCGTCTACGGCATGAGCCACACGCCGGCGCTGCTGCTGCTCAACTTCCCGAACTACGCCGACCGCGGCGCCTTCCTGGTGTTCTTCCTGGTCTTCGTGGTGGCGGTCGCGCAGATCGTGCAGGAGCTCGCCAGCCGCCGCCTGCGCCGCCGGCCGGTGGCGCGGCAGATCAGCCGCAGCTTCAGCTACCGCGCCTGGCTGATCGGCGCGCTGGTCGCGGCCTTCGTCGGCGCCCTGCTGTACTGGATCACGCCGTTCAAGGCCGGCCAGGCCTTCGTGATGGCCTTCATCGCCAGCGCCTGCGGGACGATGGGCGAGTTCGTGATGAAGGCGCTCAAGCGCGACGCCGGCGTGCGCTGGTGGGGCAACCAGGCCTCGGTGACCGGCGCGGTGGGCCTGCTGGACCGCGTGGCACCGCTGTGCTTCGCGGCACCGGTGTTCTTCCACTCGGTGCGCTGGTACTTCAAGCTGAGCTTCTGAACGACTCAGTGGTGCGCCGCGCGCAGCCACGCCAGCTTGGCGGTGTACAGATCGCGATCGCCGCGCGTCGGGCTGTACTCGGCGGCCAGCGCCAGGTGCCTGCGCGCCTGCGGCTCGTCACCCAGGCGGAAGTGCGCGACCGCCAGCCAGAAGTGGAACTCGTGATAGTGCGGGTCGCGCGCCACCTCGCGGGCGAACAGCTCGCGCGCCTGGCCGAAGTCGCCGCGCGCCATCGCCGCCTGGCCGAGCTGGAAGAAGTGGAAGGGCGCGTGCGGCTCCAGCGTCGCCAGCGTGCGCCGCAGGCCGGCGGCCTCGGCGGCGCGGCCGGCGCGGTCCATCACCTGCGCCAGGTTGGCCAGGGCCTGCACGTTGTCGGGTTCGCGCTGCAGCAGCCGCGCGAAGCTGCGCTCGGCGTGCGCGAGGTCGCCGTGGCGCAGGTAGACCACGCCCAGCGTGTTGTAGCTGGCGCCGTGGGCGGGATCGGCCTGCAGCGCCTCGCGCGCCCACCAGTAGGCATCGTCGACCTGGCCCTGCACCAGCGCCTCGACGGCGCGGTTGTTCATGAACATCGCGACCACGGTGGACTCGTCGATGCGGCGCGTGCGCAGGCCCTGCACGCGGTCGGGCGGCAGGAAGTCGACGGTGGCGCCGTCGCGATCGCGGCGGCCGACGGCCTCGAAGAGATGCCGGCCCAGCGTGACGTTGACGTGGCCGCTGCGGAGGTAGAGGTCGCCGGCGCGGCTCCAGGTCTCGTCGACGTAGGCGCTCTGGTAGACGACCGGCAGGCCCAGCTCCTTGGCGAAGGCCGCCGTCATGACGACCAGCGCCAGGCAGTTGCCCGAGCGCGCCTCGAAGGCCTCGGCCGCGTTGCGCGTCGACGCGGCGTCGTAGTCGAGCCTGAGCCGGGCGCGGCTGCCCAGGGCCTCGAGCAGGCCGCGCAGCCGGCCCTGGCGGTGCAGCAGCGGCGCCATGTCCTCGCGCACGTAGCGCTTCATGTCGTCGCTGAGGGCAAAGACGTCGGCGCGGGCGATGCGCGTGGACGGCGGCGCGAAACGCGCGTCGGCAAAGAGGTCGGGCGGCGCGCCGGGCACCGGCGGCGCGGTGGCGCAAGCGCCGAGCAGCGCGCACAGGGACAGCAGGCCAGCCAGCGTTCGCAGCATCGCGCGGGTCTCCTCTCGGCCCACTCTAGCGCGTCCGGTGCTGTTGGAGAATCGGGCGAATGAGGATCCTCGGCATCGACCCCGGCCTGCGCACCACGGGCTTCGGCGTCATCGAGTCGGCCGGCGCGAAGCTGCACTACATCGCCAGCGGCACCATCCGCACCGACGCGCTGCCCAACGGCGACCTGCCGGGGCGGCTGAAGATCATCTTCGAGGGCGTGCGCGAGGTCGCGGCGCGCTACCAGCCGCAGTGCGCGGCGGTGGAGATCGTGTTCGTCAACGTCAACCCGCAGTCGACGCTGCTGCTGGGCCAGGCGCGCGGCGCGGCGCTGGCGGCGCTGGTGTCAGCCGGCCTGCCGGTGTCGGAGTACACGGCGCTGCAGATGAAGAAGGCCGTGGTCGGCCACGGCCAGGCGCGCAAGGAGCAGGTGCAGGCCATGGTGGCGCGCCTGCTGGCGCTGCCCGGCGAGCCGGGCAAGGACGCGGCCGACGCGCTGGGCATCGCCGTGTGCCAGGCGCACGCGGGCGCCTCGCTGGCGGCGATCGCCGCAGTCACGCCGCTGGCGCGGCGCGCGCACGCGCAATACCGAAGAGGCCGCGGGTACTAGCCGGGGCGGCCTTCAGCCGCGCCAGGTCACGCCGTGGCGCTGGAAGATCTCGCGCAGCGCCGGTCCGCCCGACAGGTCGGCGAGGCGCTGGTTGATGACGCGCGCCAGGTCGGTGGCGCCGCGCTTGACCGCGCAGCCCAGCACCCAGCCGTTGCGCGGCGCGCGCGCCACCGGCAGCGCCACGACCTCGTAGCGCGGCTGGCCGGCCAGCGTCGACTCGAGTTCCGACGCCAGGCCGGCCGCGGCCTGCGCCTCGCCGGCCAGCAGGCTGCGCGCCGCCCGCACGCCGTCGGCGTGCCCGGTGCGCAGCCCTTCGCGCAGCGCCCCGCCCTCGGCGCCGGCCAGCACCCAGCCGGCCATCGTGGCACCGGCCACCGCGATCGTCAGGCCGCGCAGGCCGGCGGCGTCCTGCGGCGCCGGGCCGCGCTCGCGGTCCCAGGCCAGCATCACGCGCTCGCGGTAGTAGGGGCCGAAGACCTCGACCTGCGGATGGGCCTCGATCAGCGGCCGCTCCATCGGCACGTGCAGCATCACGTCGGCCGGGCCCCAGCCGAGGAAATGGCCGCGCCACACCGCGGCGCGCAAGTCGTCGGAGATGTTCTCGCCGGCCGTGAACGGCAGCAGCGACAGCGGCACGCCGACCGCGTCGGCCAGCTGGCCGGCCAGGTCGACGTCGATGCCCTTGCCCTGCACGTTGAAGGGCGGGAAGTCCTGGTAGACCGCGACGACCAGGCGCCCGGCGCGCTTCACGCGCTCGAGCGCCCCGGCCTCCTGCGCGCCCACCGCGGCGCCCAGCCCGGCCAGCGTGCCGGCGGCCAGCAGGCGGCGGCGATCGATCACAGCGGCTTCTCGCGGCGGGTCTCGAGGTAGGCCTTGATGGCCCACACCGCTTCCTGGTTCAGCGTGCCCTCGAAGGGCGGCATGTAGACGGCGCCGTTGCGCACGCGGCCCTTGCGGACGGTGGTGGCGTAGTACTCGTCCATTTCTTTGACGCAGCCGGCCTTCTTCTTGTCGTCCTTCAGCGAGACGCACTCGTTGTCGAGCTTGCGCAGGTCGGGTGCGATGCCGCCGGAGATGGCTTCCAGGCCGTGGCAGCGCGCGCAGTTCTGGTTGTAGGCCGACCCGCCGAGCTTGGCGGCCGCCTCGTTCTTGCGGTACGGGTTCTCGGCCCGCCAGGTGTCGCCCAGCGTGGGCAGGCCCTTGGTGTCGACGGCTTGCGGCGTGACATCGCCGTGGGCCTGGGCGGCAGCAGCCAGGGCGGACAGGCCCAGCGCCAGCAGCAGGCGCGAGCAGGAAAGGCGGGACTTCATCGAGGTGGCTCCGGTTTCTGGAAGGAAAGACTCGAGGCCGAAGTGCAATCGATGTGCCACCAGCCCGAATGCCTGAAACGACCCCGCGGCGCGGGGGTTCACACCCCCGGTTTGCTCCACATGGGAGCAAACTGGCGCTCCCGCCGGGCTGTTACCCCCGGGCAAGCGAGGCATGGCCCGGCGCCGGGTGCCGTCCTTACCATTGCGCCAGGGGATCACAGGCCGGCCAGCCAGCGGCCGTCCGGCGGCTGGCCGGGCGGGCGTCGCGGAGCCGGCATCCCGAGGAGACACGCATGAGTTCTGGAGCCAACACGAAGCCGGTGCCGCGCGATGCGCGACGCGCGCTGAGCTTCGGCCACACGGCGACCAGCGCGTGGCTGCCCCCCGACCCGGGGCATGTCGACACCATCATGCAGTCGCACGAGCGCTGCGCCTCGCTGCGCCTCAGCCCGATCCGCGCGCCCGACCACGCGCCGATGGTGCGGGCCGACCTCAGCGTCGCGCGCGACCGCAACAGCCGCCTGTCGCAGCACGCCGTGCCGGTGATGGAGATGCTGCTCGAGCAGATCCTCGCGACGCAGAGCATGGTGCTGCTGACCGACGTGCAGGGCACGGTGCTGCACTCGATCGGCCACGACGACTTCCTGGCCAAGGCCTCGAAGGTGGCGCTGGCCCCGGGCGTGAACTGGAGCGAGTCGAACAAGGGCACCAACGCGATCGGCACGGCGCTGGTCACCGAGACGCCGACCATCGTCCACGCCGACGAGCACTTCGTCCACGCGAACCACTTCCTCACCTGCTCGGCCTCGCCGATCTTCGACCCGCGCGGCAACCTGGTCGGCGTGCTCGACGTCACCGGCGACCACCACTCCTTCCACGCCCACACGATGGGGCTGGTCAAGATGTCGGCGCGCATGATCCAGAACCACTGGCTCATCGACGACAGCCGCCAGACCCTGCGCCTGCACTTCCACCTGCGCAACGAGTACCTCGGCACGCTGATGGAAGGCATCGTCTCGGTCGGCCAGGACGGCAAGCTGCTGGGCGCCAACCGCGCCGCGCTGGACCTGCTGCGGCTGTCGGGCGCGGCGTTGCGCATGAACACGGTCACGGGGCTGTTCGGCGTGTCGGTCGGCGCGCTGATCGACCACTTCTCGTCGGCGCTGGCGCCGCCGATGGTGCTGGCACTGCCCGACGGCCGGCCGGTGCACGTGCACGCGCGCTTCAGCGGCCACGGCTGGATGCAGTTCGGCAGCGTCGACATGTCGCCGCCGGCGCGCGAGTCGGCCAACGACCCGCCGCCCGAGGCGGTCCGCGAACCGGCGCGCGAGGCCGGTGCCGCGTCGGCCCCGCCGCCCTCGCCCAGCCTGCGCCAGCTGCAGACCGGCGACGCGCGCATGGACGACATCGTCACGCGCGTGAAGCGCGTGATCGACCGCGAGATCCCCGTGCTGATCCAGGGCGAGACCGGCAGCGGCAAGGAGGTGCTGGCACGTGCCATCCACCAGGCCAGCAAGCGCGCGTCGCAGCCCTTCGTCGCGGTCAACTGCGCCTCGATCCCCGAGACCCTGATCGAGTCCGAGCTGTTCGGCTACGAGGAAGGCGCCTTCACCGGTGCGCGCCGCAAGGGTGCGACCGGCAAGGTGCTGCAGGCCCACGGCGGCACGCTCTTCCTCGACGAGATCGGCGACATGCCGCTGGCGCTGCAGGCGCGCCTGCTGCGCGTGCTGCAGGAGCGCGAGGTGATCCCGCTCGGTGGCAGCCGCGCGGTGCCGGTGGACGTCAGCGTCATCAGCGCCACGCACCAGCCGCTGCGCGAGATGATCGACCGCAAGCAGTTCCGCGAGGACCTCTACTACCGCCTCAACGGCCTGGTGGTGCAGCTGCCGCCGCTGCGCGAGCGCAGCGACCTGCTGGCGCTGGCCGAGAAGCTGCTGAAGCAGGAATGCCGCGGCCGCATGCTGCGCCTCGACGACGAGGTGCTGCGCCTGATGCAGGGCTTCCGCTGGCCCGGCAACATCCGCCAGCTGGCCACGGTGCTGCGCACCGCCGTCGCGATGGCCGGCGACGATGCGGTGATCACCACCGACCACCTGTCCGAGGATTTCCTGCAGGACGCGCGCCGCGCGACCGGCGATACGCCGGCGGCCCCGGCCGCCACCGGCGAGGCGCCGGCCGAGGCGGTGCCGGTGCCCGGCCGCAGCACGCTGCAGCAGCTCGAGCACGACACCGTGCGCCGCGCGCTGGCCGAAGCCGGCGGCAACATCTCGGTGGCGGCGCGGCGACTGGGCATCAGCCGCAACACGATCTACCGCAAGCTGTACTGGCCGCCTGGCGCCGGTCGATGAAGGACCGCGCCGGCGCATGAACCGCCCGTCCTGGTCGCTCCCTGCCGCACGGCACGGCAGCGCCTCCAGCCCGACGCCCCCCGTCGAGCCGATCTGGTTCGAGTGGCTCGCGCTCGGCGGCCTGCTGGCCTTCGCGACCTGGCTGCTCGGCGTGCGCGGCGTGTGGGCACTGCTGCTCAATGCCGACCCGACCGGCATCACGCTGGTCATCATCGTCGTGTTCTCGGGCTCGACGCTGTGGTGCGGCGCGCGTGCGCGCGAGCTGCAACGCCAGCGCGGCATGACCGGCACGATCAACGCGACCGGCTCCTGGGTCGCCGACTACCGCCGCGCGCTGGCCGCCGCGCCGCGCGATGCCGGCGCGCCGCTGGACCTGCTGCTCGAGCAGACGCACGGCCCGCACGGCACCGCCTGGTGGGTCAACGGCATCCAGCTCAAGCTCGGCCTGCTGGGCAAGGTGATCGGCTTCTCGATCCTGGCGCTGCAGATCGGCCACACGCAGAACTTCGATCCCTCGCAGTCGCAGGAGCTGCTGAAGAACCTGACCACCGGCCTGGGCGTCGCGCTGCTCACGACGATGGTGGGGCTGGTCGGCAACATCCTGCTGGGCCTGCAGCTGACGCGGCTGGACCGCTACGCGGACCAGCTGGTCGCCGAGGCGCAGCGGCTCGGGCTGGAGTCGCGCTCCGACCCCCCGAAGGCCTGACGAGACATGCGCTCCCGCCGCACCACCCGCGAGCCGGAGGTCGATCCGTTCTACGACATGTTGTTCAACATGCTGATCGCCTTCGTGTTCTGCTTCATCGTCGCGCTGCTGGCGATGAACCCGAAGGCGATGAAGGCCGGCGACATCCCGTCGAAGGCCGAGTTCATCGTCAACGTCTCCTGGCCCGACCTGAACCCGAACGACATCGACACCTGGGTGCAGGACCCGGGCGGCAACCTGGTGTGGTTCCGCGCCCGCGAGGCCGGGCTCATGCACCTGGACCGCGACGACCGCGGCCTGCAGGGCGACGTGATCGTCGTCAACGGCCGCGAGATCGTGAACCCTCTGAACCAGGAGGTCGTGACGATCCGCGGCATCGAGCCCGGCGAGTTCACCGTCAACCTGCAGTACTACGAGACCAGGAACGGCGAGCCGGTCGAGGCCACGATCTCCATCATCAAGGTCAACCCGCGCGCCGAGGTCGTGTTCTACGGCCAGGTGGTCCTGCCCCGCAAGGGCGACGAGGCCACCGCCGCGCGCTTCACCGTGCTGCCCGACGGCAGCGTCACCAACGTCAACACGCTGGCCAAGTCGCTGGTCATCCCGCAGTGAGCCCCCTTCCATGAGCCTGCCCATCGTCCTGAGCTTCTGTGCGCTGCTGCTGCTGTGTGCGCTGGCGCTGCTGTGGTCGCGCTGGCCGGTCTGGATGAAGGGCCTGCTGGTGGTCGGCGTGAGCGTCTTCTACTTCTACGCCGACGAGGCCGTGCACGGCATCTGGGGCTGGCCCAGCCCGGACCCGCTGCCGGAGCGCTTCTCGCTGCTGGCGGCGGTGATCGACGAGCCGACGGCCAAGTCGGCCGGCGGCCTGTACATCTGGGTCTCGGCGATCGAGAACGGCCGCCCCGCCGCGCAGCCGCGCGCCTACCGCCTGCCCTACACCAAGGACCTGCACACGCTGCTGAGCGAGGGCATGAAGAAGGTCCGCCAGGGCGTCAGCCAGGTCGGCACCGCCGAGCCGAAGCAGGGTCCCAAGGGTTTCTCGTGGCTGCGTCCCGGCAGCGACGAGCAGGCCATCAAGATCCGCGACCTGCCGGTCCCTCAATTGCCCGAGAAATGAGGACCGCCGCCACGACGCTGCGCCTGCTGGCCGCGACCGCGGTGGCGAGCGCCTGCACGCCCAAGCCGCCGTCGGCCGACCTGTTCCCGCTCGAGACCGGCCACCGCTGGACCTACCGCCAGGTCGTCGAGATGGAGGACAACACGCGCGACGTCGGCTCGCTGGTGCTGCACGCGCTCGGCCCCGAGGACTTCGAGGGCAAGCCGGCCTTCCACCGCCGCAGCGACGACGGCGTGCACTACTGGCTGCGGCGCGACGCCGGCGGCGTCTACCGCGTGGCGATGCGCCACGAGCTCGACGCCGAGCCGGCCAGGGATCCGGCGCCGCGCTTCGTGCTGAAGGAGCCGCTGGCGGTCGGCACCGAGTGGCAGTCCTCGACGGTGGCCTACCTGCTCAAGCGCCGTCAGGGCTTCCCGCCCGAGATCCGGCACGAGGGCAAGCCGGTGATGATGCGCTACGAGATCGAGGCGCTGAACGAGACCGTCAGCGTGCCGGCCGGCCGCTACGAAGGCTGCCTGCGCCTGCGCGGCCACGCCACGATGCGGCTCTATGCCGATCCGGTGGTCGGCTGGCGCGACATGCCGCTGACGACGACCGAGTGGTACTGCCGCGGACCCGGCCTGGTGAAGCTCGAGCGCGACGAGCCCGCCACGCGCATGGCCTATCTCACGGGCGGCAAGCTGACGCTGGAACTGAGCCGCTGGGACGCGCCCTGAGCGCGTGATGCCGCCAGCGAAGACGGCGCCCGCAGGCGCCGTCCTTGCCGTCCGGGCCGGCCCTTGCGGTGCCGACCGGACGCTCTCCTCCACTCCCCCGCTTACTTCGCCGTGGCGGCGAGCTTCTTGTCGGCGCCACCGGCCGACGCGCTGTTGCCGAAGTTGGCCAGCTTGAAGACCCACACGCTGCCGCCCTGCTCGAGGTAGTTGACCTTCTTGGCCACGTCGCCACCCCACAGCGGCACCGCACCGCCCCAGCCGGAGACCACGGCGACGTACTGCTCGCCGCCCTCCTGCCAGGTCACCGGCGGCGCGACGACGCCCGAGCCGGTCTGGAACTTCCAGACGATCTTGCCGGTCTTGGCGTCGGCCGCCTGCAGGTAGCCTTCCGGCGTGCCCCAGAACACCAGGTTGCCGCCGGTCGTCAGCACACCACCCCACAGCGGGGCGTTGTTCTTGGCTTCCCAGACGATCTTGCCGGTCTTCGGGTCGATCGCGCGCAGCGCGCCGATGTAGTCGTCGTTGACGGTCTTGATGGTGAAGCCGGCGCCCAGGTAGGCCGCGCCCTTCTTGTAGGTCACCGGCTCGTTCCAGATGTCCATGCCCCACTCGTTGGCCGGCACGTAGAACAGCTTGGTGTCGGGCGAGTAGGCCATCGGCATCTGGTTCTTGCCGCCCAGGAAGCTGGGCGCCGCGAACACGGTGTTGCCCTTCTTGCCGTCGGCGCCGGCGGTCGGGTCGCCCGGGCGGTTCTCGGGCACGTAGTTCGGACGGCCGGTCTTCAGGTCGATGCCGGTGGCCCAGGTCAGCTTCTTGACGAAGGGCGTGGCGCTGATCAGCTTGCCGGTCTTGGCGTCGTTGACGTAGAAGAAGCCGTTGCGGTCGGCCTTGCCGCCGACGCGCTGGCCGTCCATGTCGAAAGTGACGAACTCGTTGACGCCGTCGAAGTCCCAGCCGTCGTTCGGCGTGTTCTGGTAGCTCCAGGCGATCTGGCCGGTCTTGATGTCGATCGCGACGGTCGAGCACGAGTAGAGGTTGTCGCCCTTGCGCAGGTGGCTGTTCCAGGGGCCCGGGTTGCCGGTGCCGAAGTAGGCCAGGCCGGTCTTCGGATCGTAGGTGCCGCCCAGCCAGGTGGCGGCGCCGCCGGCCTTCCACATGTCGCCCGGCCAGGTCGCGTTGACCTTGCCCGAGACGCCGTTGTCGCTGCGGTTGCCGGCGGCGTCGTACTTCGAGCCCATGTGGCCCTCGACGGTCGGGCGGCTCCAGACCATCTTGCCGGTCTTGGGGTCGCGCGCATCGACGCGGCCGACGATGCCGAACTCGCCGCCGGACACGCCGGTCATCAGCAGGCCCCCGGCGATCAGCGGCGCGGCGGTGTAGCTGTAGCCGGCGGCGAAGTCGTCGATCTTCTCCTTCCAGACCACGTCGCCGGTCTTCTGGTCGAGCGCGACCAGCTGGGCGTCGAGGGTGCCGAAGATCACCAGGTTGTCGTACAGCGCAGCGCCGCGGTTGACGACGTCGCAGCAGGGCAGGATGCCGTCGGGCAGGCGGTGCTCGTACTTCCAGAGCTTGGCGCCGGTCTTGCTGTCGATCGCGAAGATGCGCGAGTACGACGCCGTGACGAACATGCGGCCGTCGTGGATCAGCGGCTGCGATTCCTGGCCGCGCTGCTTCTCGCCGCCGAAGGACATCGACCACACCGGCACCAGGCGGTTGGCGTTGCCGGAGTTGATCGACTTCAGCGGCGAGTAGCGCTGGCCCTGCGTGCCGAGGCCGGCACTCAGGACGTCGCCGGTGGTGGCGGCGTCGTTGGCGATCATCGCGTCGGTGACGCCGGCGGCTTGGGCGCCAAGACTGGCGCAGGCCGCGGCGACCAGCAGGGACAGCAGTTGCGGACGCATGGAATGGGTCTCCTCGAGGGTGACGCGTGCAGCACGACATGGCCGCGAACCGCGTTCTGCAGGCCCGAGGGGCAAGCGCCGTGCCACCCGGGCAGGAGGGATTCCCGGGCGGTTTTCCGCGGGTTTCACCGCATCGTGTCCCCGGGGCTGCTTCCGCGTGGAGCAGCCCGTGCTTCAGGGCCGCTGGAGCGTCCGCGCCTCGTAGCCCGGGTAGAGGTGCACGACGTTGCGCGGGTACTCGGTCGCGAAGGCGGCCCAGGCCCGGAACTCCGGCGGCACCGGCAGCGCCATCACCTCGACCAGGTCCAGGCCGCGCTGTGCCGCCGCGGAGAAGCTGCGGTCCAGCCACTGCAGGTAGCGGCGTGTCTGATCGATGCCGCGGGCGTCGCGGATCACCGGCCCGTGGCTCGGCACCAGCACCTGGTAGGGCTGGCCGGCCAGCGCGTCGAGGCTGCGCTGCCAGTCGGCCAGCCGGGCGTGCGGCGTCGTCGGGATGCGGTCGACGAACACCAGCCCCCCGGCGAACACGACGCCGCTGTCGCGGTCGACCAGCACCAGGTCCGACGCGGTGTGGCCCCCGAGTTCACGCAACTCGAGCCGGCGGCCGGCCAGCGCGACGGGACCCGCGGCGGTCTCGCGGTCGGGGAGCAGCGCCTCGGTGCCCTTCATCCAGTCGCCGCACAGGCGGTAGAGGTTGTCCTCGTAGGCCCTGGCCTCGGCCTGCATGCCGCGCTGCGTGGCGGCGGTCGCGAACCGCGGCACGTCGGCGAAGGCCTGGTTACCGAGGAAGTAGTCCGGGTGCAGGTTGAGGTGCAGCACCTGCTTCACCGGCTTTGGCGTCGTCTTCGCGACCAGTGCGCGCAGCTGCTCGCCGTAGCGCCGGCTCGGGCCGGTGTTGACCACCAGCACGCCGTCGTCGCCGACGATGAAACCGGTGTTGATGATGTTGCAGCCGTTGGCACGGCTGAAGTCCTCGTTCGCGCCTTCGACCACGTAGACGCCCGGTGCCACGGCGCGGGCGCTCAGGCGGTAGTCGAGCGTCGCCGCATCGGGCGCGGCCAGCGCAGCCCCGGCCGCCCAGGCCGCGAGCGCGGCGAAGCTCCGCGAGCACGCGCTCACACCGTTCCCTCGATGCGGTTGCCGTTGTTGTCGACACCCGAGACGCGCAGCGGCCCCGCCGGCCGGCTGGCCAAGTCGAAGGAGAACACCGGGTTCTCGCTGACCGGCTCGAAGGTGGCGAGGCGCAGCAGCTCGGCGCCGCCGGCGTCCTGGACGGCGATGCGCTTCAGGTAGAACGCCGGGATGCCACCGACCAGGCCGGTGTCCATCGGATGCATCACGCGCACGCGCAGGCGCGCGCCGCGGCCGTCGAGCTCGGGGAAAACCCGGCCGCTGACCTGTCCCAGGGTCTGGGCCCAGCTGCCGTCCTGGCGCGTCACGCCGGACACCGTGCAGCCGCCGCCCGAGGAATCGACCAGCGTGCCGCCGACATGCCAGACGCCGTCGCGCGTCTGCGCCGCGGCGCGCACTGGGCTGGCCTGCTCCAGGCGGAAGCGGAACGAGATCGCCGGCAGCGCGCGGCCCGGCAGCGGCTCGAACTCCAGGACCTTGCGGATCGGGTTGCGGTCGACGATGACGACGATGCGCTGCACGTCCGGCAGGCCCTCGACCGCGACGCTGATCGGCACGACGACCGGGTTCTCGGCCAGCGCCGGGCCGCGCACCTGCACGCGCGGGTCGAACTCGATGCGCGCATCGGCGCCGAAGAACTCGCGCTGCAGCCCGGGCCACTGGATCGAGCGGAAAGGATCGCCGCCGGTCGGGTCCTCGGCTGCGCCGGCCCGTGCGGCGAGGGGGCCGAGGGCGAGCAGCAGCAGTCGACGGCGTTGCAGGGGTGTTGCACCAGGGAGCATCGGAACCTCCATCCGACGCGGGAGGCAAATCGCGGGCCACCGCGCCGGGTTCAGTCGAGCAGACGCTTCAGGGCCTCGATGAGTTCCACGCGCAGGAAGGGCTTGGCCAGGTGGGCGTCCATGCCGGCGGCCAGGAAGCGCTTGGTGTGGTCGCGCCCGGCGTCGGAAGAGACGCCGAGGATGGGCGTCGGCTTCTGGCCCTGGCGCAGCTCGTGGTCGCGGATGCGGCGCGTGGCCTCGCTGCCGGACAGCAGCGGCATGTGCTCGTCCATCACGATCGCGTCGTAGCGCGGCTGCTTCAGCACCTTGGCGACCGCGGCCTCGCCGTCCTCGACCTCGGCACCGGCGTGATGCAGTTGCGCCACCACCACCAGCCGGTAGATCGCGTCGTCCTCGACCAGCAGCACGCGCAGGCCCTTGAGCTCGCCGGCGAGCGCCGGTTCGGCCGGCGTGCGCCGGCGCGGCCGCGCCGCCGGCACGCCCCGACCCCGGCGACGCAGCGTCACCGGCAGGTTGCTGTAGCTCGAGGACTCCAGCGCCTCGGGGTCGCGCAGCACGATGGCCGCGCGCGACAGCGCGACCAGGCCGCGCTCCTCGAACTTCTTCAGCTCGGTGTTGACCTGCTGGCGGCTGGCTCCCAGCGCCTGCGCCAGATCGGCCTGCGAGATGCGGATCGTCACCTGCACGCCCTGCGGCCGGTCGGCGCCGAAGGACTTGCCCAGGAAGTCGAGATGGCGCGCCAGGCGATACGACAGCGGCTGGCTCACGACATCGAACAGCCGGTCGTAGATGATGCGGCTGCGGTGCGCCATCTGCATCGCGAAGGCCTCGCGCACCGCCGGATGCTCGACCTGGCTGGCCGCCACCACGGCCGGCGGCACCAGCAGCAGCACGCTCGGTTGGTGGGCCATCACGTCGTGCAGCAGCGGCCCGCCGTCGAGCAGCGACACGAAGCCGAACAGGTCACCAGGCCCGAGGTAGGTGAACAGGTGCCCGCCCTTCTGCATCAGGTGGCGGCCGATCGCGACGACGCCGTCGACGACCAGCAGCAGGCCGGCCGCCGGCTGTCCGCGACGCCAGACCACGGCGCCGCGCGGCAGCTCGACCAGTCCGGCCGCTGAAACCCATCCCTCCAGAACCGCCGGATCGCAACGGTCCAGTCCCGCCACACGTGCGAGCTGCGCCCGCGCCAACTGTCGATAGCTCTCGTCCGGCCCGCTGCGAGCTGTCGACGAACGCATCGTCCTCTTTCCGTCCTGCATACCCTGACCACTGTTGCCGGCGACCGGCGCGGCTTCCCGCCCGCACCCTTCGACGACCCCCCGCGCGCACGCTAATCCGGTTTTGCGCAGCGGCCACCGAGGGTTGATGCCGGGCTGCCCCGCGAAATCGCGGTTCTGTCTGCTGAGCGACACATTGACCGCGGACTTGCGGCCGACTGACGCCGTGCGGACGCAAGCCCGTGGCAGTTGATCGATGCCGGTCCTTCGCCGAACATCGCGCGGCCCGCTGTGGGGCGCCTGACGAGAACCGACGATGAGGACGACTGCGCTGCATGCCCTTGGACTGCTGATGGCCCTGGCCCTGCCGGCCTGCGACAAGGCCGCGGAGGCCCCGGCGACGCCGGCGCCGGCTCCGGCAGCCACCCCGGCACCGACGCCGGCCCCCGCACCGGCCACCGCCGTCGCCCAGGCGCAGCCTGCGGCGCCGGCTGCCGCTCCGGCCGCCGGCGGCGCGCTCTACAAGGTCGTCGACGGCTACAAGGTCGACGCCGAGACGATGAAGGGATTTCGCACCTGGCGGGCAGCCGCCTGCGATCGCTGCCACGGGCCCAACCAGGAAGGCCTGGTCGGCCCCTCGCTGGTCAACAGCCTGAAGACGCTGACGCAGGCCGAGTTCGAGAAGACGGTGATCGACGGCCGGCTCGAGAAGGGCATGCCGAGCTTCGGCAGCAGCCCGCAGGTCAAGGACAACCTCAAGCAGCTCTATGCCTACCTGAAGGGCCGCTCCGACGGCGCGATCACGCGCGCGAAGGTCGAGGAGGCGGGAAGCTGAGGAAGGGTGGCGCTCAGTGGCGCCACATCTCCCACAGCGTGCCGAACACGTGCTTGAAGATGAAGAGGTTGAACGCGCCCAGCCCGAACACCAGCGTCCAGTGCCAGGCGGCCTTGGCGATGTTCTGGAAGCGGTCGTTGCCGCTCGTGATGTAGAGCGCGAAACCGACGGCCGCCGTGCCGCCGGTGATCAGCAGCAGGATCCCCACGATCCACCAGAAGATAGTCATCGCACTCCGTTCGCCTCTAGATCATGATGGCCAGGCGCTCGAGGATCAGCACCGCGAAGAAGGCGAGCCCGGCGAGCACCGTCCACTTGACGATGACCAGCCCGCGCCCGCGCCAGCGGACATCGCCGGTCCCGATGTACATCGCGAAGCACAGGATGCCGGCCACCAGCAGCAGCAGCACGATCCAGCGGAAGACCAGCATGCGGGCAGTCTAAGCGACCGCCGGGCCTGCACTCACCAGGCCGGCGCCAGCTCCGCGAAGCCGCGCGGCGCGTCGGCCTCGCGGGCGAAGGTGACCACCTCGTAGGCGGACGGGTCGTCGAGCAGCTTGCGCAGCAGCACGTTGTTGAGCGCATGGCCCGACTTGTAGGCGCTGTAGGCCGCCAGCAGCGGATGGCCGGCCAGGTACATGTCGCCGATGGCGTCGAGCAGCTTGTGCTTGACGAACTCGTCGTCGTAGCGCAGCCCGTCGCTGTTGAGCACGCGCTGCTCGTCGACGACGATGGCGTTGTCCATGCTGCCGCCCAGCGTCAGGCCGCGGGCCCGCGCGGCGTCGACGTCCTTCGTGAAACCGAAGGTGCGGGCACGCGCGATGTCGCGCTTGTACTGGTTGTCCGAGAAGTCGTACTCGACGCGCTGCCCGGTCTGCGCGACGGCGGCGTTGTCGAAGGCGATCTCGAAGCTGAGCTTGTAGCCGTGGTAGGGCTCGAGCCGCGCCCAGATGGCCTTGGCCCCCTCGCCGTGGCGCACCTCGACCGGCCGCGTCACGCGGATGAAACGCCGGGGCGCGTCCTGCAGTTCGATGCCCGCGCTCTGCAGCAGGAACACGAAGCTCGCGGCCGAGCCGTCGAGGATCGGCACCTCCTCGGCGGTGATGTCGACGACCAGGTTGTCCAGGCCCAGTCCGGCGCAGGCCGACATCAGGTGCTCGACCGTCGCGACCTTGGGCGCACCCGGGTCGCCGCCCGGCGACAGCGTCGAGGCCATGCGGGTGTCGCTGACCGAGGCCGCGCGCGCCGGGATCTCCACCGGCACCGGCAGGTCGACGCGGCGGAACACGATGCCGCTGTCGGGCGCGGCCGGCCGCAGCGTCATCTCGACCCGCTGGCCGCTGTGCACCCCCACGCCGACGGCGCGGGTGATCGACTTCAGCGTGCGTTGCTTGAGCATGCCGCGATTGTAGAAAGCGCAGCCCCGACCGGCAGGCAGGGCCGCGCTATCACCACGATCGGCAGGATGTTGATCAGTCGGCTTGTTTCCGAAGGAAAGCCGGGATCTCGATCTCGTCCATGCCGTTGCTCGCCAGCGCGTCGACCTTGGCGGCGGCCTGGGTGCGGCCGGTGCGCCAGACGCTGGGCAGCTGCATGCTGCCGTAGTCGGTCGGCGTCGCGGCGGCGGGCGTGCCGGCCTGCTGCGGCTGCAGCGACTGGTTCAGCACCGGCAGGTTGTCGGTGCCGGTGCGCTGGACCGGCTGGCTGTGCACCACCGCGATCGGCGCCTGCACCCGGCGCGCCGGCGCCAGGCCGGTGGCGATGACGGTGACGCGCAGCTGATCGCCCAGGCTCTCGTCGTAGGCCGCGCCGAAGATCACGTGCGCATCCTCCGCGGCATAGCGGCGGATGGTGTTCATCGCGTTCTTGCTCTCGCTGAGCTTGAGGCTCGTGCGGCTCGCCGCGATCAGCACCAGCACGCCGCGCGCGCCCGACAGGTCGATGCCTTCCAGCAGCGGGCAGGCCACCGCCGACTCGGCCGCCTTGTTGGCGCGGTCCGGGCCGGTCGCGATGGCGGTGCCCATCATCGCCTTGCCGGGCTCGCTCATCACCGTCTTCACGTCCTCGAAGTCGACGTTGATCGACGCGTCGATGTGGATGATGTCGGCGATGCCGCCCACGGCGTTCTTCAGCACGTCGTTGGCCTGCTTGAAGGCCTGGTCCTGCGAGACGTCGTCGCCCAGCACCTCGAGCAGCTTCTCGTTCAGGATCACGATCAGGCTGTCGACGTTGGCCTCCAGCTCCTGCAGGCCGGCCTCGGCCTGCTTCATGCGGCGGCCGCCCTCGAACTCGAAGGGCTTGGTGACCACGCCGACAGTCAGGATGCCCATCTCCTTGGCGATGCGCGCGATCACCGGCGCGGCGCCGGTGCCGGTGCCGCCGCCCATGCCGGCCGTCAGGAAGATCATGTTGGCGCCGACGATGGCGTCGCGGATGCGGCCCTCGGCCTCCTCGGCCGCGGCCTTGCCGGCCGCCGGCTTGGAGCCCGCGCCCAGGCCGGTCGTGCCCAGCTGGATCAGCATGTCGGCCTGGCTGCGGTGCAGCGATTGCGCGTCGGTGTTGGCGCAGATGAACTCCACCCCCTGCACGCCTTCGCTGATCATGTGCTCGACCGCGTTGCCGCCGCCGCCGCCCACGCCGATCACCTTGATCCTCGTGCCCAGTTCGAACTCCTCGATCATCTCGATGGCCATGGTGAAGCTCCTTCGTCTGCAGTTGCCGGTTGAAAAACGTGGGCTGGATGACGCCCTAGAAATTGCCGATGAACCAATCCTTGACGCGGCCGAACAGGGTCTGGACCGACCCTGACAGCTGCGCTGCCTTCATGCCGCGCGTGCGCGCGAGCCTCGCTTCTTCGAGCAAGCCCATGACGGTGGCCGACCGCGGGTTGGCCACCATGTCGTTCAGTGCGCCGGCGTACAGGGGCAGGCCCTTGCGCACCGGCTTCAGGAAGATGTCCTCGCCCAGCTCGACCATGCCGGGCATCACCGCGCTGCCGCCGGTGATGACGACGCCGCTGGACAGCAGCTCCTCGTAGCCGCTCTCGCGGATGACCTGGTGCACCAGCGAATAGATCTCCTCGACGCGCGGCTCGATCACGCCGGCCAGCGCCTGGCGGCTCAGCATGCGCGGCGCGCGGTCGCC
>NZ_CADEFR010000063.1 GCF_902826655.1 uncultured Methylibium sp.
GGCCAGCACGCGCACGCGCGTGAGCTTCGAGGCCGGCATGTACCAGATGGGCGGCATGGTCGTGAACCTGACGACCGGCGACACCCAGCTCGGTCGCGCCGAACCGGTCGAGGACACGGCCCGCGTCATCAGCCGCATGGTCGACGTGGTGATGATCCGCACCTACGAGCAGGCGCGCCTGGACCGCTTCGCGGCGCACTCGCGCGTGCCGGTCATCAACGGACTGACCAACGAGTTCCATCCTTGCCAGATCCTCGCGGACATCTTCACCTTCATCGAGCACCGCGGCGCGATCCAGGGCAAGGTCGTCGCCTGGGTCGGCGACGGCAACAACATGGCCAACACCTGGCTGCAGGCGGCCGAGATCCTCGGCTTCACGGTGCACGTCAGCACGCCGGGCGGCTACGAGGTCGATCCGGCGGTGGCCGGCATCGACCCCGACGCCGGCTGCTGCAAGGTCTTCAAGGACCCGCTCGAGGCCTGCCGTGGCGCCCACCTGGTGACCACCGACGTGTGGACCAGCATGGGTTACGAGGCCGAGAACGACGCACGCCTGAAGGCCTTCGGCGACTGGTGCGTCGACCGCGAGATGATGGCCTCGGCGCGCAAGGACGCGCTCTTCATGCACTGCCTGCCGGCGCACCGCGGCGAGGAAGTCGAGGCCGAGGTCATCGACGGCCCGCAGTCGGTGGTCTGGGACGAGGCGGAGAACCGCATGCACGTCCAGAAGGCGCTGATGGAGTACCTGCTGATCGGTCGCATCGGTTGAGCCGCGCGATGGCCGCCCCGCCGCCCGTCGACGCCCGCGCGCTGATCGAGCGGCTGCCCGAGCCGATGCGCTCGCTGGCCGCAGCCGGCGAGTTGCGCCACTACCGCAGTGGCGAAGTGATCGTCGAGGAAGGTGCGCCGGGCGATGCGCTGTACGTGTTGCTCAGCGGCAAGGTGAGGGCCTATTCCAGCGACGAGGCCGAGCGCGAGATCACCTACTGCATCGACACCGCCGGCGACTGCTTCGGCGAGATGGCGCTCGACGGCGGGCCGCGGTCGGCCACGGTCGAGGCACTCGAGCCCTCGGTCTGCAGCTTCGTGACCCGCATCACCGCCTTCCGCCGCCTGGCCGAGGACGGCGCGCTCGCTACCGAGCTGCTGATGCGCGTGATCCGCCGCGCCCGCGAAGCCACCGAACGCGCGCGCCGCCTGGCCCAGCTGGACGTCTACGGTCGCCTGCGCACCTTGCTCGAGGAGCTGTGCACTGCCGGCGACGACGGCCTGAAGCAACTGCCCGAGCCGATGACCCACCAGGCGCTGGCCGCGCGCGTCGGCGCCTCGCGCGAGATGATCAGCCGGCTGATGAAGGACCTGGAGCGTGGCGGCTACGTGCGCAGCGAGGGCCGCGTGATCGCGCTGCTCAAGCCGCTGCCGGCGCGCTGGTAGACCCGACGCGGTAGACCGGCACCGCCCCGGCGATGCCGCCCAGCACCAGCTGCTCCGGCCCGCGCGCATCGAGCGGACGGGCGGTGACCGGCAGGCGCTGCCACAGACCGTCGCACACCAGCAGTTCACCGGCACGCGCCTGCGCGCACAGTCGCGCGGCGCGGTTGGTGACGCTGCCGATCGCCGCATAGTCCTGCCGCGCGTCGAAGCCGATCGCGCCCAGCGTCGCCGTGCCGCAGCTCAGGCCGAGGCCGAGGCCGAGTTCGGTACCCCGTGCCAGCCAGCGCTCGCGCAGCAGCGCCCCGCGCGCCTGCATCTCCAGCGCCAGCGACAGTGCCCGCTCCACGTGATCGGCCTGCGGCACCGGATCGTTGAAGAACACCATCAGCCCGTCGCCGGTGAACCGCTCGAGTGTGCCCTCGTGCCGATGGATGGCCTCGCCCATCGAAGCGTGAAACTCGCCCAGCACACCCATCAGGACATCCGGCCCCACCGCCTCGGCAAAGGCCGTGAAACCACGCAGGTCGGCGAACAGCACGCTGATGTCCTGCCGGTGGCTGCGCATCGGGTTGGTATCACCGTCCTGCACCAGGCGCTCGGCGAGCGCCGGCGAGAAGAAGCGCTTGAGCCGCGCCAGCCGTTCGATCTGCCCGAGCTGCTCAGCCACCCGCTCGCTCAGCGTGGCCGACCAGCGGGCGAGCTCCTCGCGCTGCGCCGCCACCTGGTCGTAGAGCGCCTTCACGCGCAGCAGCGAGCGGATGCGCGCGCGCAGCTCCTCGGTCTTGTAGGGCTTGGAGACGAAGTCGTCGGCACCGGCCTCGAGGCCGCGCACGCGGTCGGCACTGGCATCGAGCGAGGTCACCAGCACGATCGGCACCGCCGCGAACGCCGAGTCGGCGCGCAGCAGGCGGCAGACCTCGAAGCCGTTGAGGTCCGGCATCATCACGTCCAGCAGGATCAGGTCGGGCACCGCGCGACGCGCTGCCGCCAGCGCCTCGACGCCGCTCGACGCCTGTTCGACCTCGTAACCCTGCTGCAGAGCCAGCAGGCGATCCGTGAGCACGCGACGATCGGCCGGTGTGTCGTCGACGACGAGCAGCCGGCACTGGCGCGCCACGACGAGTCGATCCACGGGCGCATCGCTCATGCAGGCGCCTCCCCCAGCTCGCGCCGCACCAGCTCGCGCAGCGTCTTGACCGAGAACGGCTTGGCCAGGAAAGCGTCGAAGCCGGCCTGCTCGAGCCGCGCCCGGTCGGCCAGCGTCACCGAAGCGGTCATCGCGATGACCTTCAGCGCGCGGTCCTGCGCCTGGGCACGCAGCCGGGCCAGCGTCTCGAGACCGTCGATGCCCGGCAGCTGGATGTCCAGCAGTACCAGCGCCGGCCAGTCGTTCGCCGCCTGCACCAGCGCCTCCTCGCCCGACGCGGCGCGATGCACGTGGTGCCCGGCATGCGCCAGCACGTCACCCGCCAGCTTGAGCGTCTGCGCGTGATCGTCGACCAGCAGGACCGTCGTGTTCATGGGTGTGCCCTCACGCCTCGTCCTGCGGGAACACCAGCGTGAAGCGGCTGCCGCGGCCGGGTTCACTGTCCAGCGTGATCGAGCCGCCGTGCAGTTCGACCAGGCGTTTCACCAGCGCGAGACCCAGTCCGGTGCCCTCGACCGGCAGACCGGGCTGCGCGCCGAACTGCCGGAAGGGCTCGAAGACCAGCGGCAGATGCTCGCGCGCGATGCCGCGGCCCGTGTCGCCGACCTCGACCACCAGGCCACGCGCCTCGATCCGCGCGTCCAGACTCACGCGCCCGCCGCATGCGGTGAACTTGACGGCGTTCGACAGAAGGTTCAGCAGGATCTGCCGGAAGCGCTGCGGATCGACCCGCCACTCGCAAGGGTCCGGCGCGACGGTGGTCACCAGCTGCACGCCTTGCCGGTCGGCGCGGTCGCGCACCAGCGCCACCGCCTGCGTGACCTGGGAGCCGACGTCGACCACCACCCGGTCCAGTTCCATCCGGCCCGACTCGACCTTGGACATGTCGAGGATCTCGTTGATCAGCGCCAGCAGGTGCGTCCCGGAGTTGTGGATGTCGGTCATGTACTCCAGCTGCTTGGCCGTCAGCGGCCCGCACATCTCCTGCTCGGCCAGCACCTCCGACATGCCGATGACGGCATTGAGCGGCGTGCGCAGCTCGTGCGACATGTTGGTCAGGAACTCGGACTTGTGGCGGTTGGCGACTTCGAGAGCCTGGGTCTTCTCGGCGATGCGTTGTTCCTGCTGGCTGATGGTCTGCTGCAGCGAGTCGGCCATGGCGTTGAACTGCATTGCGAGGTCCTGGAGCTCATCCTGACTGTCCACTTCGATCCGCGTGCGCAGATCGCCGCTGGCCAATGCCGCCGCACCACGGGCGAGGGCTGCGATCGGCCGCGTCAGGCGACGCGAGAGATATAGGCCCACCGAGACAACCACCGCCAACCAGATCAACGCGAGCACGGCGGTTCTGGCAACGGCTTCATCCACCGGCTGCAGCGCTTCTCCTGTCGGCTGCTCGACATACACGCGCCAACCAAGCATGCCCACACCCATGGACGAAACCAGGACCTCGCCTCCATCGAGCCCGCGACTGGGCACAACGCGAGCCGCGGCTGGATCGTCGGATCGGAAGTGCGATCGGTCCGCAATGGCCGTGCGACGGACCATCACACCGGGGTCCTTGTGGAGCATGATGCGGCCTTCGCCATCGGCCACGTACACCGTCCTGCCCGCCAGAGTCAGGGAAGCAGCCAACCCCGATGAAAGACTTCGGAGGTTGATGTCGACGAACGTCGAATCGGATCCAGACTCTCGCCCTTCTAATGCCACAGACAAAGTCGGGTCGAAGCCCTGGACGTAGTGCAGCGCCGTCGTTCCCGAGACGCCACCATGTAGCCGCACGGCCCCTTCGGTTTTCGGCTCCGCAGCGATCCGATCGACTTCGCGACGCGAAACGAACAGTTGCTCCTTGCCGTCGGCACCCACCCACCGCACCGAGTCGACGGCTGGCAGCAGCTTGAGCAGTCGTCGATACTCATGCCGCCGATCCTGCAGCGTCAGCCAGCCCTCGATTTCCCATGGCAATGTGGTCACTGTAGTCAAGTTCAACTTGATGGACTCAAGAGCGCCGCGCACGGCTCCGCTGACCTCGAGAACCTGGGCTTCCTGCGTCAGCGCGACCTGTTCGACCGCCTGACGTCGCGTCGCGACCAGTTCCAGAGCCGCGAAAGCCAGCAGGCCGACACTCAGCAACAGCGACATGGTCGCGGCAACCTTGAAGCCGATGCTTCTCCATGATCGATGGAGGTTCGACCACAGAGATCGAGTCGCCGACGAGCGAGATTTCATGAGCGAATCACGAGCTCATCGAATCAGGACGTCGGCGGCACGGACAACCTCGGCCGACGGAAATCGCCCCGAGGTGCGCGCCGCAACCAGGTTCACCCACACAGCAACGGCGCGGGGAGTCCGGACCGGCATGTCAGCAGGGCGTGCGCCTTCGATGACCAGGCGCGCCATCTCGGCAGCCTCCTGAACTCCCGGTGGTTGCCGTCGCGCCCCAACGGCCAGCAACGCGCCCGCCTCTGCGTAGCGGCCGCTGCCAAAGACCGCGACGACACGATGTTGGTTCAGCAACTGCGGCAGACGTCCAGCAAGCTTCTGAAACAGAAACTGCTCGGGAACGGCAACACCTGCGGCGTCCCCCAGGCCTGCCAGTCTTTGCACGGTCGCTTCGACATCCTCCCACTGGCAGATCACCTCGAACTCGATCGGCAGGCCACGGCCGGATGCCGCACCTTCGAGCCCGGCTCTGTCGACAGTCAGTTCGACTTCCACACGATCACGCGGCGGTCCTGGCTGGCAGCCGGCCGCATGCACACGTTCTGCCAGCGCGAGCTGAGCCGCAGCCGGGCCGCACCGATAGCCGCTGGGCATGACATTGCCATCAACAAGCACAGTCAGACGGCGAACCCGTGGGAAGGCGTCAACCAGCAGTTCCACCATCTTCGCCTCGATGGGCAGACTGCTCGTATGACCCGTTGCGTTGCGGCCCGGCCGCTGCATCGAATCGACCAGACAGAGATCGAGCGGATCGGCTCCACCGGCGAAGACGACAGGCACCGCCAGACCCAGCTGCTGCAGGTCCATGGCCGACCCCATGGTCGCTGCGATCACGACGTCGGGGCTCCATCTCTTGACTGCGGCACGGATCGGCGCCGTCCCCTCGCCGGGCATCGCAGGTACGACCTCGGCCTGGATACGGAGTCGGTCGGCGCCATAGCCGGCCGCCTGGAAGCTGGCGCGAACAACTGCCAGGTTCGCGTCGTTCTCCATGGCGGGTAACCAGTCCGGCAAGAGCACCAGGACTGTTGCCACGCTCCCCTGCCGCTGGCTCTCGGCGTCCCGCTCAGTACCTTGGCCCGCACCCCCGTCGCGGCAAGCCGTCAGCCCGACAAGGCACGCAGCCGTGACCACCAGCGCAATGGCAGTCACGCTGCGCAGACCATCACCGATCATCGCGCGGCACAGACGGGTCGCGTGCTCACTGGACCGCGAATCAGGGGCCAAGAACGTGAATCAGGTCGAAGTGGCCACTGTGTGCAGCCGCCCAAGCATCTGCATCGGCCTTGGTGTTGAAGCCGTTCACGTGGACGACGGGCGAGTTCGGCATTCCGACCGTCGTCAGGACCTTATTGCCGGCCACGCCTTCGATCGACAGCACCAATTGCGGCACAACGGAAGATGTGCACGGCGGATTGCACTTCTTGATCTCGATCGGCGAACCTGGCTGGCTGCCGCTGAACGCCACGTTCATGCTCTTGTCCGACCAGTCGATCGCCACGACGACGAAATTGCTCATGACCATTGCCCTTTCACATTGAATTGACCAGGAGAATCAACATGCATGGAGTCGCTTCGCCCTCGCCGACAGAGGAAGACGAGCACGCCTGCAATCAAAAATTCAGCTTCCACGGCTGCCACTGGCAGCTGCCCGCCCGGCCCGACTCGCAACTGCTCGGCACCATGTAGACACCAGCTGTGCAGCCCGCCAAGTTGGGGCTCTTGCTATTGTCTGGGATGAAGCTACTCGTACTGCTCTCCTTGCCACGCAGCGCCGCCAGGACCGCGGTATTGTCCGAATGGTCCTTGATGCTACCGAGTTGCCAGCCATTGCTGATGGTGATCTCGGTGCCGGCCTTGCCAAATCCGCTTCGCGCCTTGACGAGATACGGCCGGTTGTAGTTCGGGAAGAGCTTGGGCTCGCTCACTTCGCAAACGTCTTGCCAGCTTCCGTTGCACTTCCCTTCCTTCAGCTCGCCGAGGCACTTCCTGCCAGGCGCGACGCTGACCAGGAGCATGGGCTCGTACACGACATAGCCGCGCCGCGCGTGCTTGTAGGCATCCTGCGGGTCGGCTTTGTGCAAATCCTCCCGGGCTGTCGAACTGATCGGTGTGACATCGACGCCAGCACAGGCGCTCAGCAGCAGCGCAGCGCTCAGGGCAGGTAGTGCGAGCAGTTTCATGGGACCTCCATTGCTTGTGTGAAGTGATCTGGTGCCGCCTGGATAGATGCTCGACAGTAGCTGGCCTAGCCTGCAGGTGGCCATCCCGAGAACCCGTTGGTGCGCTAGACCTTTCTCAGATCAGGCGCGCCAGAACAGGTGGCAGGCTCGACACTTGACGAATCAGATCGCGAATGCTGGGAGAGCCGGTCTTGGAGCGGACACTGCGTACATGAGTGCGTACCGTGCTCAGGGACACACCCTGTCTGCGTGCGATCTCCTTCGGTCCCATGCCATTGCTCAAGGCCTGCAAGATGCGTGTTTCGGCGCCCGTCAGCCCACGCTCACGCGCGTACCAGTCAGCCGATAGCCTCTCGCAAAGGTGGCGACGCCCCAGCAGCAGCACCGCGCCATCATCGACCTCCAGTGGGACGACTGCTACCGACAGTTGGGCCGACGCGTCACCGAGCAGTACCAGGCGCCTCAAACCCAGTGTGAACGCTTCGCGCAGCGCCCGCCTGAGCGACTGAGCGGCGACGGAGTCGCGCACCTGCAGCACGTCCCCTTGCAGCCGCAGCGGATGACCCGGGGCAGCCAGTTCGCGCCGTGCGGCCCGATTCATCAGCCGGACCGACAGGTCGGGTGCCACGCACAGCATCGGGTAGTCGATGCTGTCCAGGGTGTTGTGGAGCCAGCCGTTCTCACGATCTCGCCCATCGCACTCGGCGCGCGGCGTTGCCACGATGGCGCGTTCGGTGAGAGCCACCATGACTCGGGAATCAATCAAGTCCAGCATCGTTCTTCCTCCACTTGACACTGCACAGCGCCAATGGAAGCAAGACTAGTTAGATCAGGCGTCTCCGTCTGGTGAATCTGCACCTCGCCGCTCGCGCGGCCTCCGTCAGCGGTACGCCCTAGCGCACCGCCGTCACCTCGATCTCCACCTTCGCCCGGTCCTCCATCAGCGCCGTCACCTGCACCGCGGTCATCGCGATGTCGTAGCGGCCGACCAGCTCGCGGAAGGCCTGGCCGACCTCGCGGCCGCGGGCCAGGTACTCGCGCTTGTCGGTCACGTACCAGGTCATGCGGACGATGTGCTCGGGTCCGGCACCGGCTTCGGCCAGCACGGCGACGATGTTGGCCAGCGCCTGGCGCACCTGCGCGACGAAGTCGTCGCTCTCGAACTCGCAGCGTGCGTTCCAGCCGATCTGGCCGGCCACGTGGATGCTGGTGCCCTGTGCGACCACGCCGTTGGCGTAGCCGCGCGGCGCGGTCCAGCCGGTCGGCTGCAGCACCTGCTTGTTCGTCGTCATCGGGTCGTCTCCTGCCTGAGTCGAAAGCGCTGCAGCTTGCCCGTCTCGGTGCGAGGCAGGCTCGATCGGAACTCGATCGCGCGCGGGTACTTGTACGGGGCCACGGTCTGCTTCACGTGGTCCTGCAGCGTCTTGACCATCGCCGCATCGTCCGTCACGCCCGGCTTCAGCACGACATAGGCCTTGACGATCTGGCCCCGCTCCTCGTCGGCGACGCCGACCACCGCGCATTCGGCCACGGCCGCGTGAGTCATCAACGCAGACTCCACTTCGGGTCCGGCGATGTTGTAGCCGCCGCTGATGATCATGTCGTCGGTGCGTGCCTGGTAGAAGAAGTAGCCGTCGGCGTCCATCAGGTAGGCGTCGCCGGTCAGGTTCCAGCCGCCCTGCACGTACTGCGACTGGCGCGCGTCGGCGAGGTAGCGGCAGCCGGTCGGCCCCTTCACGGCCAGGCGGCCCACCTGCCCCGGCGGCAGCGGACGCAGCGCGTCGTCGACGACGCAGGCGACGTAGCCGGGCACGACCGTGCCGGTGGCGCCCGGCCGGGCGTGCGCCTCGTCGTGCGAGATGAAGATGTGCAGCAGCTCGGTCGAGCCGATGCCGTCGATGATCTCGAGGCCGGTCGCGTCCTTCCACAGCGCGCGCGTCGCGGCCGGCAGCGCCTCGCCGGCCGACACGCACTTGCGCAGTGACGACAGGTCGTGCACCGCGCCGCCGGCCTTCATCGCGATCGCGATCGCACGGTAGGAGGTCGGTGCGGTGAAGCACACGGTCGCGCGGTGCGCGGCGATCGCAGCGGGCAGCGTATCGGGCGTGGCCTTCTCGATCAACACCGTCGACGCGCCCACCGACATCGGGAACAGCAGCAGCCCGCCCAGTCCGAAGGTGAAGGCCAGCGGCGGGCTGCCGATGAAGCGATCGTCGCGCGTCGGCTTCAGCACATGGCGCGGCCAGCAGGCGCAGGCGGCCATCACGTCGCGGTGAAAGTGCATCGTGCCCTTGGGCACGCCGGTCGTGCCGGAGGTGAAGGCGATCAGCGCGACGTCGTCGGCGGCCGTCGGCACGGCATCGAACTGCGGCGACTTGTCCGCGGCACGCGCTTCGAGCCCGCTGCCATCGCCCAGGAAGTGCAGCACGTGGTCGAGGCCCGGACACCCTGCCTGCGCAAGCGACAGCTCCCCGGCCAGCCGCGCGTCGCACAGCGCATGCGTGATCTCGGCCTTGTCGATGATGGCGGTCAGCTCCTTGGCGCGCAGCAGCGGCATGCTGCCCACCGCGATGCCGCCGGCCTTCACCACCGCCAGCCAGCAGGCCGCGAGCATCGGCGTGTTGGCGCCGCGCAGCAGCACGCGGTTGCCCGGAACGAGCTTCAGGTCGTCGACCAGCACGCGCGCAATGCGGTTCGCCTGCGCCTGCAGCTCGGCGTAGCTCCAGCTCACGCCGGGGCCGATGACCGCCGGGCGCTCGCCGTCGCCCTGCTGGACACGACGATCCAGCAGCTCGCTCACGCAGTTGATCTGCGCCGGGAACTGCAGCTCCGGCCGGTCGAAGCGCAGCTCGGGCCACTGCGCGGCCGGCGGCAGGCGATCGCGCGCGAAGCGGTCGACGTGAGCGCTCATGGCGCGTCGGCCTCCGCTTCCTTCAGCAACTCGCGGCCGATGATCAGCTGCTGCACCTCGCTGGCGCCCTCGTAGATGCGCAGCGCGCGGATCTCGCGGTACAGCGACTCGACGACGCTGCCATGGCGCACGCCCTCGCCGCCGAAGAGCTGTACCGCGGCGTCGATGACCTGCTGCGCGCCTTCGGTCGCGGCCAGCTTGGCCATCGCCGCCTCGCGGGTGACGCGCCGGCCCTGGTCGCGCTGCCAGGCGGCGCGGTAGGTCAACAGCGCTGCGGACTCGATCGTGGTCGCCATGTCGGCCAGCTTGGCCTGCGCGATCGGCAGGTCGGCCAGCCGCGCGCCGAACATCGGCCGCGTACGGCTGCGCGCCAGCGCCTCGCCGAGCGCGCGACGGCCGAAGCCGAGCGCCGCCGCAGCCACCGAGGTGCGGAAGATGTCGAGCGTGCGCATCGCCAGCTTGAAGCCCTGGCTGGCGCCGCCGAGCTGGTGTGCCTTCGGCACGCGGCAGCCGTCGAAGCGCAGCCGCGCCAGCGGATGCGGCGCGATCACGGCCATGCGCTCGGCGATCTCGAGGCCCGGCGTGCCGGCCTCGACGACGAAGGCGCCGATGTCGCCGGTACCGCGTTCCGCATCGCCGGTGCGCGCGAAGACGACGTAGAAGTCGGCGATGCCGCCGTTGCTGATCCAGGTCTTCTCGCCGTCCAGCACCCAGGCGTTGCCGTCTTCACGAGCCCGGCACTGCAACGCGGCGACGTCCGAGCCGGCCTGCGGCTCGCTCAGCGCGAAGGCGGCGATGGCGCGCCCGGCGGCGACCGGTGCCAGCCAGCGCGCCCGCTGCTCCGGCGTGCCGTCGAGCGAGATCGCGCCCGAGCCCAGGCCCTGCATCGCGAACGCGAAGTCGGCCAGGCCGTGGTGACGAGCCAGCGTCTCGCGGGCCAGGCAGATCGTGCGCGTGTCGATGGCCTCGGCCGCACCGCCGTGCGCCGTGCCGGCGACGGCGTGGCGCAGCCAGCCGGCGTCGCCGAGCGCGCGCACGAGCCGTCGGCAGGTGGTATCGACGTCACCGTCGTGCGGCATGTCCTTCAGCGCGCTGAAGGCCCAGGCCTCCAGCTCCGCCGCAAAGCTGCGGTGCCGCGCCTCGAAGAAGGGCCAGTCGAGATGATCGAGCGGCGTCATCTCAATCTCCTTCGAAAGTCGGCTTGCGCTTGGCGGCGAAGGCCTCGTAGGCGCGATGGAAGTCCTGCGTCATCATGCAGATGGCCTGCGCCTGCGCCTCGGCCTCGATCGCCTCGTCCACGCCCATGGCCCACTCCTGATGCAGCATGCGCTTGGTCATCGCATGGCCGAAGGTCGGGCCTGCGGCCAGCTCGCCGGCCCAGGCCAGCGCGGCGGCCTCCAGCGCCTCGGGCTCGACCAGGCGGTTCATGAAGCCCCAGGCCAGCGCCTCGTCGCCACCCAGCGAGCGACCCGTGAACAGCAGCTCGCTCGCGCGGCCCTGGCCGATGAGCCGCGGCAGGATGGCGCAGGCGCCCATGTCGCAGCCCGCCAGGCCGACACGCGTGAACAGGAAGGCCGTCTTGCTGCGCGCCGTGCCGATGCGCAGATCCGAAGCCATCGCGAGGATCGCGCCGGCGCCGGCGCACACGCCGTCGATCGCCGCGACGACCGGCTGCGGGCAGGCGCGCATCGCCTTCACCACGTCGCCGGTCATGCGCGTGAAGGCCAGCAGATCGGGCATCGTCATCTGCGTCAGCGGGCCGATGATCTCGTGCACGTCGCCGCCCGAGCAGAAGTTGCCGCCGGCGCCCTGCACCACCACCGCCTTCACGTCGTCGGCATAGGCGAGGTCGCGGAACAGTTCGCGCAGCTCGGCGTAGGAGTCGAAGGTCAGCGGGTTCTTGCGCTCGGGGCGGTCGAGCGTGACGACGCCGACGCTGTCGGCGCCGACGCGCCAGCCGAAGTGCACCGTACGGCGCTCGGCCAGCGCGCGCCGGTTGCCGGCGGCCAGGGGTTCGGCGATGGGTCGGGTCATGTCGGGCTTCCTTGGGCGAGGTGTTGCTTCAGCACGGCCAGCTGCTCATGCATCGCGGCCTTCTGCTCGGGGGTCCAGCCGGCGAACAGCTCGACCACCCAGCGCTCGTGCGTCGTCGCCATGCGGCGGAACAGCTTGCGGCCGGTGGGTGTCAGCTGCACCGAGAACGCGCGCCGGTCGGTGGGGTGCGGGGCGCGCACCACCAGGCCTTCGGACTCGAGCTGATCGGTGATGCCGGTGACGTTGCCACCGGTGACCATCAGGCGCTGGGACAGCTCGCGCATCGTCAGGCCCTCGGGTTGGCGCTCCAGCTGGGCCATCAGGTCGAAGCGCGGCAGCGTGGTGCCGAACTCGGCCGCCAGGCGCTTGCGGATCGCGTCCTCGATGCGCGTGGTGCACGACAGCCAGCGCAACCAGAGCTTGAGCGCCTGGTGGTGCTCGTCGATGACGCGCGACTCGAGGTCGGTGTCGGGCAGGGTCTCGTCGGCAGCCATCGTCACATCACCTCGCCGCCGGCCACCGCGATCGCCTGGCCGGTGATGGCTGCGCTGTCGGGCCGCAGCAGCCACAGCACCGCCTGCGCCACCTCCTCGGGCTGCACCAGGCGGCCCTGCGGGTTGCCGGCAGCCAGCGCGGCGCGGGCACCGGCTTCGTCGCGGCCGGTCTTGCGCACGATGGTCGCGACGGCTTCCTTCACGATCTCGGTGTCGGTGTAGCCGGGGCAGACCGCGTTGACCGTCACGCCGGTCTTGGCCAGCTCCAGCGCCGCGGCGCGCGTCAATCCGACCAGGCCGTGCTTCGCGGCGACGTAGGCGGCGACGTAGGCATAGCCCTTGAGCCCCGCCGTGCTGGCGACGTTGACGATGCGACCGTAGCCGCGCTCCACCATCGCCGGCAGCACCTGCTGCTGGCACAGGAAGGCGCCGGTCAGGTTGACATCGAGCGTGCGCTGCCACTGCGCGAGGCCGGTCTTCGCGAGCGGCGTGCTCTGCACGGCGCCGGCGTTGTTGACGAGCAGATCGACGGCCGCTCGCTCGCGCGCCGCCGCGAAGGCGTGCGCCACCGAGGCTTCGTCGGCCACGTCGCAGCTCACGCAGACGGCGGCATCGCCGAGTTCGGCGGCGACCGCCTGCAGCGCATCGAGTCGGCGCCCCATCAAGCTCACGCGCGCGCCGGCGTCGACGAGCACGCGCGCAATGGCCGCGCCGATGCCGCTGCCGCCGCCGGTGACGACGGCGTGGCGGCCTTGCAAAGCCAGCGTAGCAGCGCTCATACGCCCAGCGCCAGGTTGGCCTGCTCCAGCGCGCCGAGTCCGGCCGTCTGTGCAGCGAGCTGACGCTCGCGCTCGAGGTTGCGCTCGAGCTGCGCCTTGCCCGACAGGTAGCGCACCGGCCACATCAGGCCCGCACCGCCGGTGACGCCCAGCCGTGCCGCCTCGCTCAGCGTCCACGCCGGGTTGGCGAGGTGCGGGCGCGCCACCGCACACAGGTCGGCGCGGCCGGCGGCGACGATGCCGTTGACCTGATCGCCCTCGGTGATCGCGCCGACCGCCATCGTCGCGATGCCGACCTCGTTGCGGATCGCCTCGGCGAACGGCGTCTGGAACAGCCGCCCGTAGACCGGCCGCTGCGCCTTGCTGACCTGGCCGCTGGAGACGTCGATCAGGTCGCAGCCCGCGGCCTTGAAGGCACGCGCCATCTCGATCGCATCCTCGGGTGTGGTGCCGCCCGGCACCCAGTCGTGGGCCGACAGCCGCACCGACATCGGCCGCTCGGCCGGCCAGGCGACGCGCATCGCGGCAAACACCTCCAGCGGCCAGCGCAGGCGGTGGGCGAGCGTGCCGCCGTAGTCGTCGCTGCGCTGGTTGGTCAGTGGCGACAGGAAGGCCGACAGCAGGTAGCCGTGCGCGCAGTGCAGCTCCAGCCAGTCGAAGCCGGCCGCGCAAGCGCGGCGCGTGGCGGCGACGAACTCGGCGGTCACGCGGTCCATGTCGGCGCGCGTCATCGCGCGCGCCCAGTCGCTGACGCCGTCCAGGTACTGCTGCGGCGACGCGGCCAGCAGCGGCCAGTTGCCTTGGCTCAAGGGCTGGTCTTCGCCTTCCCACGGCACGCGCGTCGAACCCTTGGGCCCGGCATGGCCCAGCTGCAGTGCGATCTTCGCGCCGCTGCTGCCGTGCACGAAGTCGACGATGCGCTGCCACGCCGCCTGCTGCGCGTCGTTCCACAGCCCGGTGCAGGCCGGCGTGATGCGCGCGTCGGGCGAGGGACAGGTCATCTCGGTGAACACCAGGCCGGCACCGCCCATCGCGCGCGCGCCCAGGTGCACCAGGTGATGATCGGTCGGCAGGCCGCCTTCGGCCGCGTACTGCGCCATCGGCGAGACGACCACGCGGTTGGCCAGCGTCAGGCCGCGCAGGCGGAAGGGCGTGAACATCGGCGGGACCGTCGCGGCGGCGTCCGCCGTCGGTACGTCGGCCTGCCTCGCGGCCTCGCCCGCCAGCCAGCCCTCGACGCCACCGACGTAGCCGGCATCGCGCAGCCGCAGGTTCTCGTGCGAGATGCGCTGCGAGCGCGTCAGCAGCGAGTACGCGAACTGCTCCGGCGCCAGCCGCGCGTGGCGCTCGACGTTCTCGAACCACTCGGTCGAGTTGCGCGCGGCGTTCTGGATCTTCAGCACCTCGATGCTGCGGGCGGCCTCGTAGGCAGCCAGCGCGCCGGTCAGGTCGCCGGGCCGGGCCTCGATGTCGGCGGCCAGCGCGATGGCGTCCTCGAGCGCGAGCTTGGTGCCCGAGCCGATCGAGAAGTGCGCGGTGTGCGCCGCGTCGCCCATCAGCACCACCGGTCGGTTGCCGCCGGCGCCTCCCGATGCGTGCACCCAGCGCTTGCAGACCACGCGCGGAAAGCGGATCCACGAGGCCGAGCCGCGCAGGTGCGTTGCGTTGGAGATGAGCTTGTGGCCTTGCAGCACCTCGGCGAACAGGCGCTCGCAAAAGGCGATGCCTTCCTCCTTCTCCATCTGCTCCAGCCCCGAGGCGCGCCACACCGGCTCGGGCGTCTCGACGATGAAGGTCGAGTGCGTCGCGTCGAAGCGGTAGGCATGCGCCTGGAACCAGCCGTGCGCGGTGCGCTGGAAGTCGAAGGTGAAGGCCTCGAACAGCCGCTCCGTGCCCAGCCAGACGAAGCGGCAGCGCCGCAGGTCCACGTCGGGCTCGAAGGCCTGCGCGTACTTCTGGCGGATGCGGCTGTTCAGGCCGTCGCTGGCGATGATCAGGTCGGCGTCGACGGCCGCATCGTCGCAGTCCGTCTCGAAGCGCAGCTCGACGCCGAGCTCGAGGCAGCGCTCCTGCAGGATGTTGAGCAGGCGCTTGCGGCCGATGCCGCAGAAGCCGTGGCCGCCCGAGCGGATGCGCCGGCCCTGGAAGCGCACCTCGATGTCGTCCCAGTGGTTGAAGGCGTCGAGGATCTTCTGCGCCGTCGGGGCGTCGGCGCGCTGCAGTGCGCCCAGCGTCTGGTCGGAGAACACCACGCCCCAGCCGAAGGTGTCGAAGGGCCGGTTGCGCTCGATCACGACGACCTCGCGCGCCGGGTCGGCCTTCTTCATCAGCAGCGCGAAATACAGCCCGGCCGGGCCACCGCCGATGCAGGCGATGCGCATGGTGTCGTCCTTTCGCGGCCCGGGACGGCCGCACTTGCCGGATTGAATTTAGGAGTGTATTGTTTAGGTGTCAAGTACATAGACCCACCCCCTGCCGTCGGGATGACCCTCGGCGCAGGTCGGTGCTACCGTGCGCGCCATCGTGACGACGACACCGCCGAAGCTCTGGGACATCTCTCCGCCGGTCAACCCGGAGGCGCCGGTCTTCCCGGGCGACACGCCCTACTCGCAGGCCTGGACGGCGCAGATCGGGCCGGGCGGCCCGGTGAACGTCAGTGCGATCACGCTCAGCCCGCACGTCGGTGCCCACGCTGACGCTCCGCTGCACTACGACCCCCAGGGCGCGACCGTCGGGCACCTGCCCCTCGAGCCCTACCTCGGCCGCTGCCGCGTGATCCATGCCTGGGGCTTCCAGGGCCCCGGCGCGCGACACAGCGACCGCCTGATCCGCTGGCCGCACCTGTCGCACGCGATCGACGAGACGCTGCCGCCGCGCGTGCTGGTGCGCACCTACGAGCGCGCGCCGATCGACCGCTTCGACAACGCGCTGGCGGCCTTCGCGCCCGAGACCATCGAGCGCCTCGCCGACCTGGGCGTGCAGCTGGTCGGCATCGACACCGCCAGCATCGACCCCGCCGCCAGCAAGACGCTCGACAGCCACCAGGCCGTGCGGCGCCGCGGGCTGCGCGTGCTCGAGAACCTGGTGCTCGACGAGGTCGCCGAAGGCGACTACGAACTGATCGCCCTGCCGCTGAAGCTGGTGACGGCCGACGCCTCGCCGGTGCGTGCCGTGCTGCGCGAACTGCCGCCCGTACAGCGGCCCGCGCTCGCGCTGCCCGCGCCCGAGGATCCGGCCTTCGCCGACACGCCGTTCGAGAACAGCCGGCCGCTGGAGCTATGAGTACGGCGCTCGACCGCCACGCCTGCCTCGCGCTCGACCGCGCCGACGCGCTGGCGCCGCTGCGCGAGCAGTTCGAGCTGCCCGACGGCCGCATCTACCTGGACGGCAACTCGCTCGGCGCGCTGCCGCGCTCGACGGCAGACCGCGTCGCGCGGGCGGTCCGCGAGGAATGGGGGCATGGCCTGATCGAGAGCTGGAACCGCGCCGGCTGGATCGCCCTGCCGCAACGTGTCGGCGACAAGATCGCGCGCCTTGTCGGTGCGGCGCCGGGCGAGCTGGTCGCGGCCGACTCGACCTCGGTCAACCTGTTCAAGGTGCTGAGCGCGGCGCTCGCCCTGCAGGCCGCGGATGCGCCGCAGCGCCGCGTGATCGTCTCCGAGCGCAGCAACTTCCCGACCGACCTCTACATCGCCGAGACGCTGGCGCAGGAACGCGGCCTCGAGCTGCGGCTGGTCGAGCCCGACGAGATCGCGCTCCAGCTGAACGGCGATCTCGCCGTGCTGATGCTGACGCAAGTCAACTACCGCAGCGGGCAGCTGCACGACATGGCCGCGCTCAGCGCCGCGGCGCACGCCGCCGGCGCACTGACAGTCTGGGACCTGGCGCATTCGGCCGGCGCACTGCCGGTGGACCTGAACGGCAGCGACGCGGACTTCGCCGTCGGCTGCGGCTACAAGTACCTGAACGGCGGCCCCGGCGCGCCGGCCTTCGTCTGGATGCACGCGCGGCACGCGGCACGCATGGACCGCGAGGGCCTGCGCCAGCCGCTGTCGGGCTGGATGGGGCATGCGGCCCCGTTCGAGTTCACCCCCGGCTACCGTCCCGCCGCCGGCGTGCAGCGCTACCTCTGCGGCACGCCGGCGATCCTGGCGCTGACCGCGCTGGAGTGCGGCGTCGACACGCTGCTGGCGGCCGAGCCGCTGGGCGGCATGGCCACGCTGCGCGCCAAGTCAGTGGCGCTGTGCGAGCTGTTCGCGGCGCTGGTCGAGTCGCGCTGCGCCGGCCACGGCCTGACTCTCGCCTCGCCGCGCGACGCGACGCAGCGCGGCAGCCAGGTCTGCTTCAGCCATCCGGAGATCGGCTACGCCGCGGTGCAGGCCTTGATCGCACGCGGCGTGGTCGGCGACTTCCGCGCCCCGGACATCCTGCGCTTCGGCTTCACGCCGCTCTACACGCGCTTCGTCGACGTGTGGGACGCGGTCGAGCACCTGCGGCAGGTGCTGGAGGCCGGCGAGTGGCGCAGGCCCGAGTTCAACCGGCGGAATACCGTCACATGACCAAGCCGGAAGACATCGTCCGCGACGAGAAGGCGCAGCTCGACTTCTCGCGCAGCATGAGCTACGGCGACTACCTGCAGCTGGACGCTCTGCTCTCCGCGCAGAAGCCGCTGTCGCCGGCGCACGACGAGCTGCTCTTCATCGTCCAGCACCAGACCAGCGAGCTGTGGATGAAGCTCATGCTGCACGAGCTGCACGCCGCCGTTGCCGCGGTGGCGCGCGATGAGCTGCAGCCGGCCTTCAAGATGCTGGCGCGCGTCAGCAAGATCATGGAGCAGCTGGTCCACGCCTGGGACGTGCTGGCGACGATGACGCCGCCCGAGTATTCGGCCGTGCGGCCCTACCTCGGCGCGAGCAGCGGCTTCCAGAGCTGGCAGTACCGCTGCATCGAGTTCGCGCTCGGCAACAAGAACGCCGCGATGCTGAAGCCGCACTCGCACGCGCCGCAGCGGCTGGCCGAGGTCGAGGCCGCGTGGCGCGCCCCGTCGCTCTACGACGAGGCCCTGCGCCTGCTGGCGCGCCGCGGCCTGGCGCTGCCGGCCGACGTGCTGGAGCGCGACTGGACGCAGGCCCACGTCGCCCGGCCCGAGGTCGAGGCCGCCTGGCTCGTGGTCTATCGCGACCCGCAGGCCCACTGGGATCTCTACCAGTTCGCCGAGGAACTGACCGACCTCGAGGACGCCTTCCGCCTGTGGCGCTTCCGGCACGTGACCACGGTCGAGCGCGTGATCGGCTTCAAGCGCGGCACCGGCGGCACC
>NZ_CADEFR010000064.1 GCF_902826655.1 uncultured Methylibium sp.
GACCTCACTGCGCCCGGCGTGATGGCATCGCAGTTCGGATTGAACCTGTCCCAGCTGGCCAGCCGTCGCTACGTTCACACGCAGCGCATCGCTGCGCTGGTACACGCGCTTGCCGAGCCGGATGGCGCGCCTCGGTTCGACGGCGTGCTCTACCCTTCCCGCAACAACCACCCGGCCCCGTGCGCCGCCCTGTTCGACCGTGCAGACGCGAAGCTCTTCCTCGTCGACGACATCGCGTTGCGCGACCACGTCGACTGGCCGAGCTTTCTCTCCAAGTACCAAGTCGTCGTGCTGCCTGCTTGACGCCAGCACGCATCAACAGCAGGGCCTTTACCTACTCGGCCATAGCCAGTGCTCCGTCGCGCATCAAGGAGGCGTCGCGCGCCGCCTCACGACGCCGACGGTCAGCCAAGGCGAGCTGGTCGATCTGGTCGGCCAGGTATTGCAGCGCCCTGCGCCTCTCTGACTCGAGCTCGTGGTGGTGGTAGGCCGCTGCCGTCTGGCTTTTCTCGGTGTGGGCAAGCAACAACTCGACCACGTCCCGACCAAAACCATGCTCGCGCAGCAACGTCGCCGCAGTGCCTCGCGTGCCATGGGGGCTGAACTCTTCGACGCCGAAGTCGAGCCGCTTGAAGAAGTGGTTGAGCGTGCAGTCGACGAGGGGCACCGTGGCTCTCTGCGTCGACGGGAACACGTAGGACCCTTCTCCTGTCTTCGCACGCAACAGCTTCAGCAACTCGATCGCCTGGGTGGCCAGGTAGACCCGATGGGGTCGGCGGCTCTTCATCCGCGCTGCAGGGATGTCCCACTGAGCCTTGGCGAGGTCGAACTCCGTCCAGCGGGCGCGGATCACTTCCGACTTCCGACACATCGTGTACATGAGGAACTGCGTCGCCGCGATCGTCACGAAGTGCGCGCCTTGTCGGGCGACGGAGTTCCAGAATGCACCCAACTCCTCTTCGTTGAGGTGCCGGTGATGCTGCGCTCGCGGCACGTCGATCACGCCACGCAGAGGCAATGCGGGGTTGGTCTCGACGATCAGCTTCTGGATGGCGTAGTTGTAGAGCTGCTGGATGATGATCCGCACGCCTTCCGCAGTGTTCGGCGTACTGCGGCGAGCTTCGAGGATTTCCAGCACGTGGCGTGGCTTAACTTCCTCGAGCGTCTTGTGGCCGATGGCGGGCCAGACGAAGCGTTCAAGGCGCGACAGGATCTGGGCCCGATAGCCCTCGGTGCGGGTGCTCAGGCGCTCCGTGACCCAGCGCTTCGAGAAGGCCTCGACATCGTCGCCGGAGCGTTTCGGCTGGACCCGTGCTTCCAGTTCCTCGCGTTCTTGCGCGACCTTCACGGCCGGATCTTGTCCCCGCTCGACGAGTTGCCGCAGTTCGAAGTGCCGGTCTCGAGCATCAGCAACGCCGATCTCGGGGTAGCGCCCGATGCGCACGTCTCCGGCCGCGCCGCCCAACATGTAGCGGAAGCGCCAGGTCTTGATGCCGCTGGGCATCACCTGCACGTACAGCCCACCGCCGTCGGTGAGCTTGTAGGGCCGCGCCTTGCCCTTGGCGTTGTTGATTCGGGTGGGTGTGAGCGTGTAGTTCAGGTGTCTCATGAGGTCCTCGTTTCAGGGTCTCTGGCCGTTCCCCGTTTGTGGGAAATTTGCAGGAAAACGGGGGCGCCGTTTCCTTGCTATATCCCAATTCCACGGAGGATTTCGCGGTCAGGCTTGAGACGCTCTGAAACGACAAGGCCCCGATTTCTCCAATGAAATCAGGGCCTTGCGGGACGTCATGCGACGTCTTGGGACGGGCTCACATGTGCTCGATCATCACCTGCCCGAAGCCCGAGCAGCTGACCTGGGTGGCGCCCTCGAGCAGGCGGGCGAAGTCGTAGGTGACCTTCTTCGACAGGATCGCCTTCTCCATCGAGCTGATGACCAGGTCGGCGGCGTCGGTCCAGCCCATGTGGCGCAGCATCATCTCGGCCGACAGGATCTCCGAGCCCGGGTTGACGTAGTCCTTGCCGGCGTACTTGGGCGCCGTGCCGTGGGTGGCTTCGAACATCGCCACCGAGTCCGACAGGTTCGCGCCCGGCGCGATGCCGATGCCGCCCACCTGGGCCGCGAGGGCGTCGGACACGTAGTCACCGTTCAGGTTGAGCGTCGCGATCACCGAGTACTCGGCCGGGCGCAGCAGGATCTGCTGCAGGAAGGCGTCGGCGATCGAATCCTTGACCGTGATCTCCTTGCCGGTCTTCGGGTTCTTGAACTTGCACCACGGGCCGCCGTCGATCGGCTGGGCGCCGAATTCCTTCTGCGCCAGCGCATACGCCCAGTCGCGGAAGCCCCCTTCGGTGAACTTCATGATGTTGCCCTTGTGAACGATGGTCACGCTGGGCTTGTCGTTGTCGATCGCGTACTGGATGGCCTTGCGCACCAGGCGCTCGGTGCCCTCGCGGCTGACCGGCTTGACACCGATGCCCGAGGTGTTGGGGAAGCGGATCTTCTTGACGCCGAAGTCGTCCTGAAGGATCTTGATCAGCCTCTTGGCCTTCTCGCTCTCGGCCTCGAACTCGATGCCGGCGTAGATGTCCTCGGAGTTCTCGCGGAAGATGACCATGTCGGTCTTCTCGGGCTCCTTGACGGGGCTGGGCACGCCCTTGAAGTAGCGCACCGGGCGCAGGCAGACGTAGAGGTCGAGTTCCTGGCGCAGTGCCACGTTCAGCGAGCGGATGCCGCCACCGACCGGCGTCGTCAGCGGGCCCTTGATCGACACGACGTAGTCCTTCAGGACCTTCAGCGTCTCCTCGGGCAGCCAGACGTCCGGGCCGTAGACCTGCGTCGACTTCTCTCCGGCGTAGATCTCCATCCAGTGGATCTTCTTCTTGCCGCCGTAGCTCTTCTCGACCGCTGCGTCGACGACCTTGATCATCACCGGCGTGATGTCGAAGCCGGTGCCGTCGCCCTCGATGTACGGAATGATCGGCTCGTCGGGGACGTTGAGCGAATAGTCGGCATTGACGGTGATCTTCTGGCCACCGGCGGGCACCTTGATGTGCTGGTACATGGGGTCGTGTCTCCGTGCGAGGAAGGCGGGACGAGGATGGAAGCGAAGCGTCGGGAATTCTAGGCGACGCCTGCAATCGGCAGGGGCCTGTCGACACGACGCCGTGCGGTCAGCGGGCGCCTGGGAGGCTGCGTTAAATTGACGGCTCCACTGCTGGATCACGCATGCATCGCAAGTCGTCGTCGTGGCTCGTCGCCGGCCTCCTGCTCCTGAGCGCCCTGCCCGGCCTCGCCCAGTCCGGGCCCCAGAAGCTGCCGGCGCTGCGCCTGAGCGCCGGCATCCACCAGATCCAGGCCGAGGTCGCACGCACCCCGGAGCAGCGGGCGATCGGCCTGATGAGCCGGCCGGCCCTGGGGAGCAACGAAGGCATGCTGTTCGTCTTCGACGAGCCGGCGCCGCAATGCTTCTGGATGAAGAACACGCTCATCCCGCTGTCGATCGCCTTCGTCGCCGACGACGGCACGATCCTCCAGATCGCCGACATGCCGCCCCAGACGCTCGAGTCGACCTGCTCGACCCGGCCGGTGCGCCTGGTCCTCGAGATGAACAAGGGCTGGTTCGCTCAGCGCAACCTCAAGGCCGGCAGCAAGCTGAGCGGCTCGCCGTTCCGCCCCTGAGGCGCGGCCGGCCGGTCAGCCGAAGTTGGCGGTCGCGAAGTCCCAGTTGACCAGCGTGTCGAAGTAGGCTTCGACGAACTTCGGTCGCGCGTTGCGGTAGTCGATGTAGTAGGCGTGCTCCCAGACGTCGATCGTCAGCAGCGGCCGGTCGCTGCCGGTGAGCGGCGTCGCGGCGTTGGCGGTGTTGACGATGTCGAGGCTGCCGTCGGCCTTCTTCACCAGCCAGGTCCAGCCGGATCCGAAGTTGCCGATGGCGCTCTTGGTGAAGGCTTCGCGGAAGGCCGCGTAGCTGCCCCACTTCGCGTCGATCGCCTGGGCCAGGGCGCCGGCCGGCTTGCCGCCGCCCGAGGGCTTCAAGCTGTGCCAGAAGAAGGTGTGGTTCCAGATCTGCGCGGCGTTGTTGAAGATCGCGCCGCTGGACTTGCGGACGATCTCCTCGAGCGAGAGCGGCTCGAACTCCGTGCCCTTGATCAGGTTGTTCAGGTTGGTGACGTAGGCCTGATGGTGCTTGCCGTAGTGGAACTCGAAGGTCTCCTTCGACATGGCGGGCGCGAGGGCATCGGTCGCATAGGGCAAGGCGGGCAGCTGGTGTTCCATGGGTGGCGCGGGCTTCCTGAGGATGATGGCGAGCAAGCTCGCCAGGGGGTGTTCGATATAGTCTATGGGACATCGAACAACCCCGGAGGGACGAGGCATGGGCGCGATATTTCAATCACTCGGGCGCACGCTGGCGGCAGGTCTGGTGCTGCTGGTGGTCATCGTCCTGCTGGCCGGCAACGTGCAGTTCAGTCATGCCTGGGGCGCGTTCGTGATGCGCTGGCTGCACGTGATCTCGGGCGTGATGTGGATCGGGCTGCTGTGGTACTTCAACTTCGTGCAGATCCCCTCGATGCCGAAGATTCCCGACGAGCAGAAGCCGGCGATCAGCAAGGTGATCGCGCCGACGGCCTTGTTCTGGTTCCGCTACGGCGCGCTGGCGACGGTCGTCACCGGCTTGCTGCTGGCCTGGATGAACGGCTACATCGCCAGCGCGCTGGCGGTGCAGAAGCCCTTCGTCGCGATCGGCATCGGCATGTGGCTGGCGCTGATCATGGCCTTCAACGTCTGGTTCATCATCTGGCCGAACCAGAAGAAGGCGCTCGGCATCGTCACCGTGACGCCCGAGGAGAAGGCCAAGGCCGGCCGGCTGGCGATGCTGACCTCGCGCGCCAACACGATGCTGTCGCTGCCGATGCTGTACTGCATGGTGGCGCAGCAGAACGCCGGGCTCTGAGCTGCCGCGATCGGCCGAACGAACCGGGCTTCGCACCCGGTTTCTTCATTCCGGCAGCAGCCGGTCGATGCGCAGCGCGGCCCGGCCGCGTGCCAGCGTGAGCCGCAGGTCCTGGCCGGGCTGCAGTTGTCCGGGCTCGACGACCAGATCGCCCTGCTCGGTCTCGACCAGCGCATAGCCTCGGCCGACGACCCGCGCCGGGTCCAGGGCCTCCAGCCGCGTCTGGAGCGTCTGCAGCGCATGCCCGAGCCGCTCGCGCCGCAGGCGCACCGCATGGGCCAGCGCCAGGCCGGCACGCTGCTCCGACGTGCGCCCGAGCCGCACGCTGGCCCGGGCGCCATGCGCCAGGCGCTGCGCCAGCGACTCGATCCGGCTGCGTTGCCGCATCAGGCGCTCGGCCGGCCGCCCCAGGCCCAGCCCCAGGCGGTCCAGGCGCTGGGCCTGTGACTGCAGGCTGCGCTCGACGCGCGCGCGCATCGCCCCGGCCAACTGCGCCAGCCCCTTGAGCAGGTCTTCGCGTGACGCGGCCGCCAGCTCGGCGGCGGCCGTCGGCGTCGGTGCGCGCAGGTCCGCCGCGAAGTCCACCAGCGTCACGTCGGTCTCGTGCCCGATGCCGGCGATCACCGCGATGGTGCTGGCCGCGACGGCGCGCACCACCACGGCTTCGTTGAAGGCCCAGAGGTCCTCGAGGGAGCCACCGCCGCGGCACAGCAGCAGCGTGTCGGCCTGCGCATGGCGGCCGGCCACCTCGATCGCCTGCGCCAGCGCCGACGGCGCGTCGGCGCCCTGGACCGGACTCGGGTAGACGATCACGCGGACCTGCGGTGCGCGCCGTTGCAGGGCCGTCAGCACGTCGTGCAAGGCCGCGCCAGCCAGCGAAGTCACGACGCCGACGCAGCGCGGCTGCCGGACGATCGCCCGCTTGCGGTCCGCGTCGAACAACCCCTCCGCCTCGAGCTGGGCCTTGAGCCGCAGGAAGCGCTCGTACAGGGCACCGGCACCGGCCCGCTGCATGCTCTCGACGATGAACTGCAGCTCGCCGCGCGGCTCGTAGACGGCCAGGCGGCCGCGCAGCTCGACGAGATCGCCCTCGCCCGGCGCGAACGCCAGCAGGCCGGCAGCGCGACGGAACATCGCGCAACGCAGTGCAGCGCTGCCCGTGGCGTCCTTCAGCGTGAAGTAGCAGTGCCCGCTGGCGGCCCGCGTGAAACCGGCCACTTCGCCACGCACCGCGACAGCGCCGAAGCGCGCCGCCAGCGCGTCGGCCACCGCGTTCACGAGGCCCGCGACCTCCCACACGCGCGGCCCGCCGGAGCCACCGGCGCGCATCGCTTCAGCGTCGCTCATCGACCCGCCGATCGCGCCCCAGGCCCCTCGATATGCGGGCCCGGAACTCCACAACCGCGCCAGATAAGGCCTGGCGAGCCCATGCCGGTGTCATCGGCCTGTCAAAGTCATGCAAGCCATTGATATGCAAAGATTTTTTTATGCTCATTGTTTGAGCAATCTGTTCGCGGCCTTGATTGGCGGGCTTTGCGGCAGGTGCACAGCGCAGTTGCCCACAAAGTTGTCCACAACAACGGTGGACGATTGCCGGCGGCATCCTCTCTCACGCCGTCACCGACGTCCGGCGTGGCGGCCGTGAGCCCGGAGCCATAATCGCCGCGACCCGAATCTGGAGAACGTCGTTGCTTTCGATCATACAAGCGGCCGGCTGGCCGATCTGGCCGCTGATCCTGTGCTCCATCGTCGCGATGGCACTGGTGATCGAGCGCTTCAGCAGCCTGCGGGCCGCCCGCGTGGTGCCACCCCGGCTGCTCGACGAGGTGATCTCGGTCAGCAGCAAGAGCCTGCCGGCGCCCGAGGTCGTCAACAAGCTGTCCGCGAACTCGGTGCTCGGCCACGTGCTCGCCAGCGGATTGCGCGCGGTCATCGCTGACCCGCGCATCACCGAGGAAGGCCTGCGAATCGCCTTCGAGACCGCGGGCCGCGCGGCGGTCCATCGCCTGGAGCGCTACCTGAACGCGCTCGGCACGATCGCCGCCGCCGCGCCGCTGCTCGGCCTGCTGGGCACGGTGATCGGCATGATCGAGATCTTCGGCTCGCAGGCCCCGACGACCACCGCCGGCGTCGGCGGCAATCCGGAGCAACTGGCCCACGGCATCTCCATCGCGCTCTACAACACCGCGTTCGGGCTGATCGTCGCCATCCCGTCGTTGATGTTCTACCGCTACTTCCGCGGCCGCATCGACGAGTACACGATCGACCTGGAGCAAGCCTCCGAACGGATGATGCCGCACCTGCTGCGCTTCGCCGTGCGGCAGTCCTGACGTCACCGACCACGCACGGGATCGCGCCATGACGATGAACTTCCACCATCGCCGCAGCGAGGAGCCGGAGATCAACCTGATCCCCTTCATCGACGTGCTGCTGGTGATCCTGATCTTCCTGATGCTGTCGACGACGTACTCGAAGTTCACGGAGCTCAAGCTGACGCTCCCCATCGCCGATGCACAGCGCGCCCGCGACTACCCGAAGGAGATCGTCATCGGCGTGGCCGGCGACGGCCGCTACACCGTGAACCGCCAGCCCCTGGCGGGCCGCGACCTGACGACACTGACGGCCGCACTGCGCACCGCCGCCGGCGGCGACACCGAGCGGATGCTGATCATCTCGGCCGATGCCAACGCCGCCCACCAGAGCGTGATCAACGTGATGGACGCGGCGCGGCGCGCCGGCCTGGCGCAGATCAGCTTCGCCACCCAGGCCAGTCGCAGCGGCGGCGCCGACGGCGAGACGCGTTGAGCGCGCCCGGCCCGGCATGCCGGCTCGCGCCAGGCTCGAAGCACTGCTGACCCGGGCCTGGCTGGCACGCGGCGCGCTGGCGTGCCTGCTGTGGCCGCTGTCCGTCGTCTACGGCACCGTGATCGGTCTGCGTCGCCTGGCCTACCGCTCGGGATGGCTGCGCACCGAGCGCGTCGGTCGCCCGGTCGTGGTGATCGGCAACCGCATCGCGGGCGGGGCCGGCAAGACGCCGACGGTGGTCGCGCTGGCGCTGCACCTGCAGTCGCGCGGCTGGCGCCCCGGCGTGGTCTCGCGCGGACACGGCCGCTCGGCCCGCCAGGTGCAGCACGTCGACGCCGGGGCGGCGGCCCTGGCCGTCGGCGACGAGCCCCTGCTGCTGCGCCTGCGCACCGGCGTGCCGGTGGTCGTGGGCCGCGATCGCATCGCGGCCGCCCGCAGCCTGCTCGCCGCGCACCCCGAGGTCGACGTGCTGCTCGCCGACGACGGCTTGCAGCACCTGCGTCTGGCACGCGACATCGAAGTACTGGTGTTCGACGCCCGGGGCGCGGGCAACGGCTGGCTGCTGCCGGCCGGGCCGCTGCGCGAGCCGGTCGACGCACCGGCGGCGGGCCGCCGGATCGTCCTCTACAACGCCGCGGCGCCGAGCACGCCGCTGTCCGGCTTCACCGCGCGGCGTGAACTGGCCGGTGCGGTCGAGTTGTCGGCCTGGTGGCGTGGCGAAGCGGCAGACGCCGCGACGTGGTCGTCGCTGCGGCATCGCCCGGTGGTGGCCTGTGCCGGCATTGCGCAGCCGCAGCGCTTCTTCGAGCAGCTGCGTGCGCACGGCCTGACGATCAGCGAGCTGGCACTCCCCGATCACGAGCCCTACGCCGACCTGCCCTGGCCCACGCAGGCCCCCGACGTCGTCATCACCGAGAAAGACGCCGTCAAGCTGCAGCCGCAGCGTATGGCACGCGAGCGTCCCGGCACGCGCGTCTGGGTCGCGCCGCTAGACTTCGGACCCGAGCCGGGCTTCTTCGATGCACTCGACGAAGCCCTCGCGACCCTGACGCCCCGCACCGCAGCCCCCACCACGCCATGAGCACGATGGACACCCGATTGATGGCCTTGCTGGTGTGCCCGATCTGCAAGGGCCCGCTGACGCACGACCACGAGGCGCACGAGCTCCATTGCGCCGCCGACCGGCTGGCGTTTCCGATCCACGACGGCATCGCCGTGATGCTGGAGGCCGAGGCCCGGGCGATCGAGGATCCGGCGTCGCAACCGCCGCCGCTCGCCGAATGAGCTTCACCGTGCTGGTGCCGGCCCGGCTGGCGTCGACGCGCCTGCCGGACAAGCCGCTCGCCGACATCGCCGGGCTGCCGATGGTGGTGCGCGTCGCGCATCGCGCGGCCGCCAGCACCGCGCGGGCGGTGGTCGTCGCGGCCGACCACGCGCGCACCGTCGAAGCCTGCCGCCAGCATGGCGTGCGCGCCCTGCTGACGCGCAGCGACCACGCGACCGGCAGCGACCGGCTGGCCGAGGCCTGCACGCTGCTCGGTCTGGCCGACGACGAGATCGTCGTCAACGTGCAGGGCGACGAACCGCTGATCGAGCCCGCGCTGATCGACGCCTGCGCCGCGTTGCTGGCCGAGCGACCGGAGTGCGTGATGAGCACGGCGGCCCATGCGATCGACGACGCGGCCGAGTTCGTCAGCCCGAACGTCGTCAAGGTGGTCTGCGACGGCCAGGGGCGTGCACTGAGCTTCTCGCGCGCGCCGATCCCCTGGTGGCGCGACGGCTACGCCGGCGGCGTCGACCGGCTGAGCGAGCCGCCGCCGCTGCGCCACATCGGCCTGTACGCCTACCGCGCCGGTTTCCTGCGCCGCTACCCGACGCTGCCACCCAGCCCGATCGAGGCGATCGAATCCCTGGAGCAGTTGCGCGTGCTGTGGCACGGCGAACGCATCGCGGTGCACGTCAGTGCGCTGCGCCCCGGACCCGGCGTCGACACGCCGCAGGATCTGGAGCGCGTGCGCGCGCTGTTCGCAGCCGCCTGAAGCGCGGCCGCGGCACTGCGGCAGTCAGGCTGCAGCAAGGCTGCGTGTTATTCTCGATTCGACCCCAGAAGACGCGCGGCTCGCCGCGCCCCAAGACCGCGAGACAAGCCGCGTCCTGCCCCGTGCGGACCCGCGCGAAGAGCACTGCACGAGGACCCGCAATGAGACTGATCCTGTTGGGCGCGCCCGGCGCCGGCAAGGGAACCCAGGCCGCCTTCATCTGCAAGAAGTTCGGCATCCCGCAGATCTCGACCGGGGACATGCTGCGCGCCGCCGTGAAGGCCGGGACGCCGCTCGGCATCGAAGCCAAGAAGGTGATGGACAGCGGCGGTCTCGTCAGCGACGACATCATCATCGGGCTGGTCAAGGAACGACTCGCGCAGCCCGACTGCGCCCAGGGCTTCCTGTTCGACGGCTTCCCGCGCACCCTCCCGCAGGCCGACGCCATGAAGGCGGCCGGCGTCAAGCTCGACGTCGTGCTCGAGATCGACGTCCCCGACGCGGCCATCGTCGAGCGCATGAGCGGCCGGCGCGTGCACGTCGCCTCGGGCCGCACCTACCACGTCAAGTTCAATCCGCCCAAGGCCGAAGGCCTGGACGACGTCACCGGCGAGCCGCTGATCCAGCGCGACGACGACAAGGAGGCGACCGTGCTCAAGCGCCTGCAGGTCTACCAGAGCCAGACGCGTCCGCTGGTCGACTACTACGCCGCCTGGGCCGCGACCGGCGATGCCGGCGCGCCGCGCTATCGCAAGATCGCCGGCACCGGCAGCGTCGACGAGATCACCGCGCGCGCGCTGGCTGCCCTGGGCTGAGCCCGCGCGCACCGAGTGCGGCCGCTGCGGCGGCCGCTCTTCATTCGATCCCACCGAATCACCGAAGGAGCGCTCCATGGACATCGCAGGCAAGGTCTTCATCGTCACCGGCGGCGCCTCGGGCCTGGGCGAAGGCACGGCGCGCATGCTGGCGCGCGAGGGCGGCAAGGTCGTCGTCGCCGACCTGCAGGCCGACAAGGGCGAGCAGGTCGCCAGGGAGATCGGTGGCGCCTTCGTGCGCTGCGACGTGTCGGCCGAGGCCGACGGCCAGGCCGCGGTCGCCCGGGCCGTGTCGCTGGGCAAGCTGATGGGCCTGGTCAACTGCGCGGGCATCGCACCGGCCGTCAAGACCGTCGGCAAGGAAGGTGCGCATCCGCTGGCGGTGTTCGCGAAGACCATCACCGTCAACCTCGTCGGCAGCTTCAACATGATCCGTCTCGCCGCCGAGGCGATGACCAAGAACGATCCCGAGCCCACCGGCGAGCGCGGCGTGATGATCTCGACCGCCTCGGTCGCCGCCTACGACGGCCAGATCGGCCAGGCCGCCTACGCGGCCAGCAAGGGCGGCGTGGTCGGCATGACCTTGCCGATCGCGCGCGACCTGGCGCGCAACGGCATCCGCAACATGACGATCGCGCCGGGCATCTTCGGCACGCCGATGCTCTTCGGCATGCCGCAGGAGGTGCAGGACGCGCTGGCCGCGAGCGTGCCCTTCCCGTCGCGCCTGGGCACGCCGGCCGACTACGCCAAGCTCGTGCACCAGATCGTCACCAACGACATGCTCAACGGCGAGGTGATCCGCCTGGACGGCGCGATCCGGCTGGCGCCGCGCTGAGCGCCACCGCCGCGGCACGCCGGAGGAGCCGCAGGAGATGAAGCCGCGGTCCCGGGTCGCCTGGAGCGGCCTCGCGCTGGCGCTGCTGGCGGCGTGCGCATCGACGCCGCCGCACGAGTCTCTGCGTGACCCGGCGCTGCAACCCGAACTCGCGACCACGAGCCGCGACAAGCCACTGCAGCGCTTCGCCCGCGAGGCGGTCGTTGCTGCCCATCCGCTGGCCGCCGAGGCGGGCGCGCAGATGCTGCGAGAGGGCGGCTCGGCGCTCGACGCGGCGATCGCCGCGCAATGGGTGCTGGGTCTCGTCGAGCCGCAGTCCAGCGGCATCGGCGGCGGCGGCTTCCTGCTGCACTGGGACGGGCAGCGCGTCCAGGCCTACGACGGCCGCGAGACGGCGCCCGCGGCAGCCGACGAGCAGCTGCTGCTCGACGCGGCCGGCACGCCGCTGCCCTTCGAGGCCGCGGCCACGGGCGGGCGCGCGGTCGGCGTGCCGGGACTGGTCGCGATGCTCGAACTCGCCCACGCCAGGCACGGCCGCCTGCCCTGGGCTCGCCTGTTCGAGCCGGCGATCGCGCTGGCCGAGAGCGGCTTCCCCGTCGGCGCCCGATTGCACGCCCTGCTGCAGTCCGAAGCGAGCCTGCAGCGCGACCCGGTCGCGCGGCGCTTCTACTACCGTGACGACGGCAGTCCCGTGCCAAGCGGCAGCCTGCTGCGCAACCCGGACTATGCGGCCGCCTTGCGTCTGATCGCCACGCGAGGCGCGCAGGCGCTGCGGTCCGGACCGCTGGCCGATGCGATCGTGGCTGCGGCGCGCGGGCACGCCGGCAACCCCGGGCGACTGGCGGCGGCCGACCTGGCCGGCTACCGGGCGCTCGAGCGCGAGCCGCTGTGTCACGAATGGCGCCGCTGGCGGCTGTGCGGGATGCCGCCGCCCTCTTCGGGCGCGCTGGTGCTCGCCCAGGTGCTGGCCCTGCTCGACCGCACGACCGCCGACGGCCCCCCGGTCGAGGCCGGCCTGCCGAGCGCCGACTTCCTGCACCGCTACAGCGAGGCCGCCCGGCTGGCCTACGCCGATCGCAACCAGCACATCGCCGACCCGGCCTTCGTCGCAGCGCCAGGCGGGCGCTGGGAGCGCCTGCTGGCGCCCGACTACCTCGACGCCCGCGGCCGACTGATCGCCCAGCGCTCGATGGGCCAGGCCGCGCCCGGCGATCCTGCCGCGGCAGCCGCCGCCGGCCGTGCCGCAGCCGTTGCCGAGAGTCCCGAGCTTCCCGCCACGACCCACCTGTCGATCGTCGACGCCGAGGGCCGCGCCGTGGCGCTGACCAGCAGCATCGAGGCGCAGTTCGGCGCGCGCGTGATGGTCAACCTGGGTGCGGGCGTCGCCGGCGGCTTCCTGCTGAACAACCAGCTGACCGACTTCAGCTTCGCACCACGGACCGCCGGTGGCGCGCCGATCGCCAATCGCGTCCAGCCCGGCAAGCGACCGCGCTCGAGCATGGCCCCGACGCTGGTCTTCGAGCGTGCCGGCGGGCGCCTGGTGATGGTGGCCGGTTCGCCGGGCGGCGCGCCGATCCCGCTCTACGTCGCCAAGACCGCGTGGGCCGTGCTGGACCGGGGCTTCGACCCGCAGGGCGCCGTCACGCTGCCCAACTTCGGCTCCGTCAACGGACCCACGCTGCTCGAGTCCGGCCGCTTCGGCGCCGCGACCCGCGCCGCCCTGGAGGCGCGTGGCCACGTGCTGCGCGATGCGCCGCTGACCAGTGGCAGCCACGTGCTCTGGTGGGACGGCAGCGGCTGGCAGGCCGGCGCCGATCCGCGGCGCGACGGCGCGGCGGCCGGACGCTGACGCGCCTCAGTCGAGGTCGAAGCCGAGCTCGACCGCCGCTTCGCGCGGCTCGCGCACCGGCTTGAACCGCCACTGCCCGACCGCGGCCAGCACCGGCTTGTTCAGGCGCGGGTGCGTCGACCTGAGGACCGACGGCTCGGCGACCGTGCCGTCGGCCTGCACCTTGAATCTCACCTGCACGCTGCCCTTGCGCATGTCCAGCATCACCGCGCGCGGAAACGAGGGCGGGATCTGCTGCAGCAGTTCGAGCGCCTCGTCGGCCTCGGCCTCGGTGTCGGCCGGCGCTGGCTCCGGCAGAGGCAGCGGGATCGCACCGGGCGCCGGTTGCAGGGCGGCGACCGCCGCCGGTGCCGGCGCCGCAGGCGTCGGCTCGGCCACCGGAACGGGCAGCGTCGCGGTCGGCACCGGCGCTTCGGCAGCTACGGCCGGCTTGGGTGAACCCGGCGCCGGCCGGGATGGGCGCGCGGCTGCGGCGGCCGGAGCCGCCCCGGCCGAGCCTGTTCCATCGCGGGCCCTGCGCGGCTTGTCGCTCTGCAGAAGGATCCACTGGAAGGGCTTCTCGGCGTCGCGCTTCACGCGCTCGCTGGGTGCGCTGGCCGGTTCGGCCGGCGCCGGCGCCTGGCCCCAGGCCGCCGCGGCACACACCCCGCCGCCCAGGACGACCAGCAGCCGCCGTGCCGCATCGCGCGCCACCCGGCGGTCGAACACATCTCGATCCATGCTTCCTTCCCCGACACTGGCAGGCCACCGATCGGTGGCCCGTCGACTGGACCGCGATCCGCCCGGTGGGGCGGATTCGGCCGGCCTGGGTCGCGATGTGCTGCAACCACCAAAAGTCTAGCGATCCGCAGCGTGAGCACGAGGCGTGCCGCACCCGGCGTGACGGGCGGCAACGGGCTTTCGTGACGGCCTGCACGTCGGGCGGCCGGCGCGCCTTCTATAGACTCGGCGCGTGATCCCTCCCGCCTTCATCCAGGACCTGCTGGCGCGCACCGACGTGGCCGAGATCGTCGGCCGCCACGTCCAGCTGAAGAAGGCCGGCATCAACTACAAGGGCCTGTGCCCCTTCCACGGCGAGAAGTCGCCGAGCTTCATCGTCAGCCCCTCGCGCCAGACCTACCACTGCTTCGGCTGCGGGGTCCACGGCAATGCCATCGGCTTCCTGATGGAGCACGGCGGCCTCGGCTTCATGGACGCCGTGCGCGACCTGGCCCAGCAGGCCGGCCTGACGGTTCCCGAGGACGACCGCAGCCCCGAGGAACGCGAGCAGGCCCGTGTCGCCAAGGAGCGCCAGGCGACGCTGACCGACGTGCTGGCCAAGGCCGGCGACCACTGGCGCAAGCAGCTCAAGGGCAACGACCGGGCCGTCGCCTATCTCAAGGGGCGAGGCCTGACCGGCGAGATCGCCGCCCGCTTCGGGCTCGGCTACGCGCCCGAGGGCTGGCGCGGCCTGGCGAGCGTGTTCCCGCGCTACGACGATCCGCTGCTGACCGAGGCCGGGCTGGTCATCGTCCAGGGCGACGAGGGCCCGGAGCAGAAGCGCTACGACCGCTTCCGCGACCGCATCATGTTCCCGATCCGCTCGGTGCAGGGCGACGTCATCGGTTTCGGTGGCCGGGTGCTCGACCAGGGCGAGCCCAAGTACCTGAATTCGCCGGAGACGCCGGTGTTCGTCAAGGGCCGCGAGCTCTACGGCCTGCACGAGGCACGGCACGCGCTGCGCGAGCGCGGTTACGCCCTGGTGGTCGAGGGCTACATGGACGTGGTGGCGCTGGCCCAGCTGGGCTTCCCCAACGCCGTGGCCACGCTCGGCACGGCCTGCACCGCCGAGCACGTGCACAAGCTGCTGCGCTTCACCGACCGCATCGTCTTCAGCTTCGACGGCGACGCCGCCGGTCGTCGCGCGGCCGGGCGGGCGCTGGAGGCCGCGCTGCCCCATGCCACCGACACCCGCAGCATCAAGTTCCTGTTCCTGCCGACCGAGCACGATCCGGACTCCTACGTCCGCGAACGTGGCGCCGCCGCCTTCGAGACCTGCGTCGAGCAGGCGGTGCCGCTGTCGCGGCAGCTCGTCGAGGCGGCACGCGAGGGTTGCGAACTGGACAGCGCCGAAGGCCGCGCCCGGCTGCTGGCCAACGCCAGACCGCTCTGGCAGGCCTTGCCCGATGGCGCCCTGAAGCGGCAGCTGCTGGTCGACCTGGCGAGCGAAGGACACCTGCCGACACCCGAGCTGGCCACGCTGTGGGGCACGCCAGCCCCGGCGCGCGGCGCGCCGCCGCCGTCGAGGGCGGCACCATCACGGCGGCCCCCGAGGGTGGTGATGCGCCGGCCCGAGGACCACGTGGCCCGGCTGCTGCTGCTGAACAGCGTCTGGTGGAGCCAGCTCAGCGATGCCGAGCACACGCTGCTGTGCGAGCGCCCGGGCTGGCATGGCGAGCTGTTCCGCTGGCTGGACAGCCAGCTGCACGACCTCGGCCCGCAGCCCTGGTCGGCCTGGCGCGAGCCCGTCGGTTCGCAGGAATGGGGACCGCTGGCCGTCCAACTGGTCGAGACGATGGACCTGGAGGTCGAACCGCTGCTCGAGGACCTGCGTTCGGCGGTCACGCAGGTCGGCGCCGCCGACCCGCGGCAGGCGGCCGAGCGCGTCCTGGGTCGTCTCTAGCCGCGACTTTGACCTGCGGGGCCTCTTCGCAGATAATCTCGTGTTCGTCAGATCGGCAAGAGTGAGCGCAGCACCTCCGGGCCCCGGCCACCCTAGAAAAGGGTTCACAGGCCACCCTTACCCGCCAGGGCTGCACCTTCCGGACCCTCACGCGAGCTTGCCCGCCGACGCCACCGCGGCCCTCCCCTTGTACGGGACGGCAACGGCCCGACCTGCATTTCCACGGGATCCCGCCGGATCCGTGGGGTCGCGGGTCGGTTGAACGCGTTCGGCCTTCGGCCCCCGAGACACCCATCCTCCGAGGAATCGCATGACCGCGAAGAAGAGCGCTCCCGCCCCGGCGAGCAAGTCCGCCAAGCCGGCCGCCACCGCCAAGAAGCCGGCAGGCAAGCCTGCTGACGTCGAGCTGAAGAAGGCCAAGGCCGCCGCTGCGCCGGCCAAGGGTGCCGCCGCGAAGGCGCCGGCCAAGCCCGCTGCCAAGCCGCCGGCGAAGACCGCGGTCGTCGAGGCCCAGAAGGGCAAGCCGGGCCGCAAGCCCAAGGCAGGCGCCAAGCCGGCCGCGCCGGAGATCGAGGAAGACCTGAGCGACATCGAGGCCGACCTCGAAGGCGAGGTCGAGACCAGCACCGAGGAGACCGCCAAGGCCAAGCCGCTGCGGATGAAGGTCTCGCGCGCCAAGGAACGCGCGCTGATGCGCGAGTTCGGCCTGGACGAGACGCAGCTGACCGAGGACGAGGTCGCCAAGCGCCGCCAGGAGCTGAAGACGCTCATCAAGATGGGCAAGACCCGTGGTTTCCTGACGCACCAGGAGATCAACGACCACCTGCCCGAGAAGCTCGTCGAGGCCGAGATCCTCGAAGCCATCGTCTCGATGCTCAACGACATGGGCATCGCCGTCTACGAGCAGGCACCCGATGCGGCCACGCTGCTGATCGCCGGCGGTTCGACCGCGACATCGACCGACGAGGAGGCCGAGGAAGAGGCCGAGGCGGCGCTGTCGACCGTCGACTCCGAGTTCGGCCGCACCACCGACCCGGTGCGCATGTACATGCGCGAGATGGGCACGGTCGAGCTGCTGACGCGCGAGGGCGAGATCGAGATCGCCAAGCGCATCGAAGGCGGCCTGCAGGCCATGATGCTGGCGATCAGCGAGAGCCCGACCACGATCGCCGAGATCCTGGTGCTGGCCGACAAGATCGCCGCCGGCGAGATGCAGATCTCCGACGTGGTCGACGGCTTCGTCTCGAACGAGGAAGCCGACGACTACGTGGCCGAGGAAGACTTCGACGAGTTCGACGAGGAAGACGACGACGACGGCAACGGCGGCTCCAAGGCGCTGACCAAGAAGCTCGAGGAGCTGAAGGCCGCCGCGCTGATCCGCTTCGGCGAGCTGCGCACGCATTTCGAGCGCATGCGCAAGGCCTACGAGAAGGACGGCTACAAGTCGCCGGCCTACAACCGCGCGCAGATGGGCGTCAGCTCCGAGATCATGAGCCTGCGCTTCACGGTCAAGACGATCGAGCGGCTGTGCCAGATCCTGCGCTCGCAGGTCGACGACATCCGCCGCTACGAGCGCGAGCTGCGCAAGATCGTGGTCGACAAGTGCGGCATGCCGCAGGACCACTTCATCAAGACCTTCCCGCCCAACGCGCTGAACCTGAAGTGGGCCGAGCGCGAGGCGGCGGCCGGCAAGTCCTACAGCGTCGTGATGGCCCGCCACCTGCCGCCGATCCAGGACCTGCAGCAGAAGCTGATCGACATCCAGTCCAAGGCGGTCGTGCCGATCGAGGACCTGAAGCAGATCAACAAGAAGATGAACCAGGGCGAGAAGGCCTCGCGCGACGCGAAGAAGGAAATGATCGAGGCCAACCTGCGCCTCGTGATCTCGATCGCGAAGAAGTACACCAACCGCGGCCTGCAGTTCCTCGACCTGATCCAGGAAGGCAACATCGGCCTGATGAAGGCGGTGGACAAGTTCGAGTACCGCCGCGGCTACAAGTTCTCGACCTACGCGACCTGGTGGATCCGCCAGGCCATCACCCGCTCGATCGCCGACCAGGCGCGCACCATCCGCATCCCGGTGCACATGATCGAGACGATCAACAAGATGAACCGCCTGTCGCGCCAGCACCTGCAGGAGTTCGGCTTCGAGCCGGACGCCCCGACGCTGGCCGAGAAGATGGAGATGCCCGAGGACAAGATCCGCAAGATCATGAAGATCGCCAAGGAGCCGATCTCCATGGAGACGCCGATCGGCGACGACGACGACTCGCACCTGGGCGACTTCATCGAGGACACCAACAACACCGCGCCGATCGAGGCCGCGATGCAGGCGGGCCTGCGCGACGTGGTGAAGGACATCCTCGACTCCCTGACGCCGCGCGAGGCCAAGGTGCTGCGCATGCGCTTCGGCATCGAGATGTCGACCGACCACACGCTGGAAGAAGTCGGCAAGCAGTTCGACGTCACGCGCGAGCGCATCCGCCAGATCGAGGCCAAGG